>NZ_CP157199.1:686249-1372499 GCF_039954625.1 Pontimicrobium sp. SW4 | reverse complement strand
GATAAATGGTAGAAATCTTACTAATCTTGGTGTTTTTAGAAAGTATTTACAATCTTATATTGAGAACCATTCAGCTATTAACAAAGATATGTTTATTATGGTTAGGCAATTAGCTCCAACACCACAAGGACTCCCTTTAGAGATTTATTGTTTTAGTAGTGATAAGCGTTGGGAAAATTATGAATACATCATGTCAGATATTTTTGATCATGCACTCTCAGCAGTTACTTATTTTGATCTAGAAATTTACGAGTTGGATACTATTGTAAATGTATCTGAATAACATTTAGTTATTTTAATCTGTCTTTTACAAACTCTACTTTTGTTTTACCATGAGGTGTAGGTTTACCATGCTCATCAAGGTTAACCATGATAATATTATCAACGGTTAAAATGGTTTCTCTGGTCATTTTGTTTCTAGCTTCACACTTAAGCGTTATAGAAGTTTTCCCAAATTTAGTGACCTCTATTCCTAACTCTATAATATCTCCTTGTTTGGCGGAGCTCATAAAATTGATTTCCGAAATATATTTAGTAACTATTTTTGGATTTTCAAGCTGAATAACTGTATATAAGGCAGATTCCTCATCAATCCATTCTAATAAACGTCCACCAAATAAAGTACCATTTGGATTCAAATCCTGTGGTTTTACCCAATTACGTGTATGAAATCTCATTATATCTTTTCATTTATATAAGCAATCATTTCATTTTCCATTGCTATAGACTTATCAAATATAGCTTTAGCTTTAGCTAGTAATTTTTCAGCAGTCTCTCTATTCTTAATATCTTTTGCATTAATACGAACATTGAAGTAAGCGCCATAAACCGCAGTTCTTGCGCACAAAGCTCCTACTCCAGCATCAGATAGCGAATTTTGCAAACCACCTTTTGCCATTGCCATCATTACTTCCATCGAATCACAAGCTGTTTCCATAACGAGTAGAGGTACTTCTGTAGCATAAATAGTTGCAGATTCTACTGCTGCTGCTCT
Organism: Pontimicrobium sp. SW4; assembly: GCF_039954625.1. Taxonomy (NCBI): domain Bacteria; kingdom Pseudomonadati; phylum Bacteroidota; class Flavobacteriia; order Flavobacteriales; family Flavobacteriaceae; genus Pontimicrobium; species Pontimicrobium maritimum. The sequence goes on along the minus strand of NZ_CP157199.1, from coordinate 1,371,505 downwards.
TGCCTTCTTTTCTTCATCAGTTGCCTTAGGCATTCTAAAACCTTCAATAATTTTATTAAATGCATTGGTGTCTTCATCAACCAAAGCCAGTAATTTATTTTTATAAGTTTGTCCTTTTTCTGCCCATTTTGAAAATTCTTCCCAGCGTTCATCCCAACCTGGTTTGTGTGCAGATAAATTTGCAACCATAGTACCTAAAGACACTCCTAGTGTTCCAACATATGCAGAAATTGAACCTCCTCCTGGAGCCATAGATTCTCCAGCAGTTTCATCAGCAAAATCAGTTAAAGTAAGATCAATGAGTTGCTTTTCATCTTTACTCTTTAAAACATACTCAATAATTTTTTCATTAGGATTAAAAGGTTTTAAATCATCCAATCCTAAAGACTTTACTGCTATTTTAATTTTTTCAGCTTCAGAAATACCTAAAGATCGTTCTTGCTTCTTCAAAAAGAAATCGCCAGCGTCTAACATAGCTTTTAAAGGAATTAAACCAATAAGTTCAGACCCAGTAACACGCAAGCCTCTTTCCTCAGCTACCTTACAAGTTTCATCAAATGCTTTATGCATAGATGTGATGCTTATATTAGTAAGATTGTAAGATATTTGAGCTATACCATATTCTTCAATAAACCAACCAATTCCTTTTACAGCTTTTAGTTTTCCAGGAATACGTTCAGGTTCTCCATTAGCATCCAATACTTTTTTACCAGTTATAGGGTTTCCTTCTCGCTTCACACGACCAGCTTCACGAATATCAAAAGCAATGGCATTAGCACGACGTGTTGATGTTGTATTGAGGTTTACATTATAAGCTACTAAAAAATCTCTTGCCGAAACTGCTGTTGCTCCAGTTGAAGCTACTTTTTTGTTAAATTCAGCTGGTCCATAGTCTGGTTTCCAATTTGGATCCGATAATTTTTTTGGTAAGCCCTCGTACTCACCTGCTCTACAATTTGCTAGATTGACACGTTTTTCTTCTTTTGCAGCTTTTTCATACAAATACACTGGAATATCTAACTCCTCTCCTACACGTTTTCCAAGTTTTTGAGCATATGCAGCTGTTTCCTCTAAAGTAATTCCAGAAATTGGTACCAGAGGACACACATCTGTTGCTCCAAAACGAGGATGCTCACCACTATGCTTACTCATATCGATAAGTTCTGATGCCTTTTTAATGAGAATAAAAGCAGCTTTAATAACTTGCTCGGGTTCACCAACAAAGGTGATTACTGTTCGGTTAGTGGCAGCTCCAGGATCTACATCTAAAAGTTTAACACCTTCAACAGTTTCAACAATATTAGCAATAGCATGTATTTTATCTAAATCGCGTCCTTCACTAATATTTGGTACGCATTCAATGAGTTGTTTTTGCATAGTAAATAGAATGGTAATTATTTTATTTCAAAGATAATAATTCGATTAGTTTTTACTCACTTAGTTTTATAAAATGATGAGAAAAGATTAAATAACATTGACATTGCAAAATGTGATGCTATTTTAAAGCTAAATATTCCAAATTATTAATTTAAAATAAGGTATCTGTATTTTTTTCCATTAATGGAATGGTAAGATTTGTGCCTAACGTTTTATTAGCATTTTTAATAAAATGGGCAGACAATAAAGGTGAAGCTTTTTCAATATTTTGATGTACAAAAAAGTCTACTTCTCCAATGCCTTCATTTTTCCAAATAGCAATGCGTTCTACCCAATCATTTAATCTGTTATAATCACTTTGGTGGTTGGCACCAACATATCTTATAAATGCATTATTATTTGTTAAGCGCATGTGCATTAAATCACGTCGTCCAGCTGTATCTACTATGATATTGGATATATTGTTTTCTTCCAAAAGTTGATATAAGTCTTCAGCAACTGCTTTATCATTATACCAATTGGTATGTCTAAACTCTATAGCTAAAGGAACTTCTTTTGGCCAACTTTCTGCAAAATTAATAACACGTTCAAACTCTTTTGGCGCAAAATTTGTGTGCATTTGTAAAAAGATAGTGCCTAATTTTTCCTTTAGGTTGGAGGCGTTATATAAATAATTTTCAACTACTGGCTTTACTTCATCGTTTAATCGTTTCCAATGACTAATTTCTTGGTTTAATTTTGGAAAAAACTTAAACCCTTCTGGTGTTTTATCGTACCATTTTGAAAATGTATCAGCAGGAAATATTCTATAAAATGTTGCATTAAGTTCTATGGAATTAAACTGGGTAGAATAATACTCCAATTCGTCTTTGGTGCCTCTTGGATAAAACCCTTTTAAATCTGCTTTATTCCATTTAGCACATCCTACAAATAAACTAAAGTTAGAATCTTTCTTGTGCTTATTTAATACTCGCTTAGTATCAGGATGGTCTGGAGGTAAAGTAAAGTCAATAATCTCTGGGTTATCTACACTTCCAAATTTCATAGTTCTATATTTTTAAAAGATACTACTAATGTAACAATTTTGTAAATTGTGAGTCAAATAAAAATCAATCTTAAAACTATAAAAATGAAAACTTTAAAACTATTTGTAATGCTTACCTTTTGTATTACTCCCTTTGCATATACGCAAACTGCACAAGAAATTGTAGACACTTACATAGAAAATATAGGAGGGAATGATGCTTGGTCAAAAATTAACTCTATGGAAGTAAAAGGTATTGGCAAACAGCAAGGTGTTGACTATCCTTTTGTTGCAACATACTTAAAGGATGGTAGAGGTGTAATTAACGTAGATATTCAGGGTCAATCATTTATCGTAGAAGCTTTTGATGGAGAAACAGCGTGGGCAATGAATTTTCAAACTCAAAAAGCAGAAGCTTGGGATTCTGAAGAATCGTATAATTATAAAATAAATGCAAAGGACAACTTACCTGATGCCTTTATGGATTATAAAGAGAAAGGGTATGCTATTGAGCTCCTTGGAAAAGAAAGTTGGGAAGGTACCGAATGTTATAAAATTAAATTAACAAAAACTCCTCAAATGTCCGATGGAAAGAAAGAAGATAATGTTGAGTATTATTTTTTTGATATTGACAACTCCGTACCTATAGCAATGGAATACAAAGTAATGTCTGGCCCAGCAAAAGGAACAACTGCTCAATCAATATTTAGTGACTATCAAGAAGTAGATGGACTATATTTGCCATTTACTAGAATTGACAAGTTTAGTGGACAAGTTGGCTTAGAAATGATTTTTAAATCAGTTTCATTTAATGGTGAAGTTGATGATAGCATATTTAAAATGCCAAAAGAATAAAGTTCAATATCAAAAACACTTGTTTTTTTGTTATAAAAAACGAGAATGAAACTGTAACATTTTAGTAAATTTGAATACCAACAACTAAGAATTATATTTTCTTATCAATAGATGCTTCCACTTGAATTTTGGAAGTGATGTTGAAAATCAAAAACATATAACAATAAAATTAAAACATTTATCATTCATATTTAAAAAGCTTTTTATTTTTTGTGCTTTTATATGAGTTCAATATGTGACAATTAAAAAAATTAAACAAAGACACATGAAAACTATTAAATTATTATTGGTTGCTTTATTAGTAATTACTTTTTCACAAGTAAGTGCACAAACTGCAGACGAAATTATAGCAAGTTACTACGAAAACACAGGTGGACTAGAAAATTGGAAAAAATTAGAAGGTATAACTATGAGTGCAAAGGTAAATCAAGGCGGAATGGAAATTCCTTTGGCTATTACTCAACTTAAAAGTGGGAAACAAATGACAGTTATTAACTTTCAAGGCAAAGAAATTAAGCAGGGAGTATTTGATGGCGAAGTATTATGGAGTGATAATTTCATGACTCAAAAAGCTGAAAAAAGTGATAAAGAGACCACAGATAATATGAAAATTCAAGCTATGGACTTTCCTGATGCATTTTTAAACTATAAAGAAAAAGGTTATACATTAGAATTATTAGGTAAAGAAAATTTAGATGGTACTGAAACATTTAAATTGAAGTTAACAAAGAAACCATTGATAGTTGAAGGGAAAGAAGAAGAAAATTCGAGTATATATTATTTTGACGCTGAAAACTTTGTCCCTCTGGTTGTGCATACCGAAGTAAGAATGGGTCCTCAAAAAGGAATGATTTCAGAAATTAAAATGAGTGACTATCAAGAAGTAGATGGTTTATATTTCCCTTTTTCATTAACCCAAGGGATTAAAGACCAAGCTGGACAGGGAATAACTATTGATAAAATCGAGTTAAACCCAACAATTGATGATGATGCTTTCAAGTTTCCAGAAGAAGCTGTAACTGAAGATAAGAAAAACTAAAATTTATTAAAAACCTCAATAGTTTCTATTGAGGTTTTTTATTTATATAACTACAATAAATATTAACACATGAAAAAACTATTAATCCTTGTTTTGGGTGTTGCATTAATGTCTTGGCAACTGCAAGCTCAAGAAGACAGCTCTATTGATATCAAAGATTTATTCGGTGATTTACGTGCACGACATATTGGTCCTGCTCTTATGAGTGGACGAATTAATGATATGGAAGCACATCCAACAAATCCTAGAATTATTTATGCAGGAACCGCAGGTGGTGGTGTTTGGAAATCAAATGATGCCGGAACAACCTTCAACCCCATTTTTGATGACTATTGTCAATCTATAGGAGCTGTTGCAGTTGACCCAAATAATCCAGATAATGTTGTTTATGTGGGAACTGGAGAGACTTGGACACGAAATAGTGTATCCTATGGAGATGGATTGTACAAATCTACTGATGGTGGAACCAATTGGAAGAAACTTGGTTTTGAAAAATCAGAGCGTATTGCTAACATTATAGTTAACCCAAAAAACTCAAATGAAGTTTATGTTGCCGTATTAGGTGCTTTGTGGTCAGATAGTGATGAACGAGGTGTTTATAAATCATTAGATGCTGGAGAGACTTGGGAGAAAATTCTTTATGTAAATGAAAAAACTGGAGCAGCAGACATGACCATAGATCCTAATAATTCATCAACGCTTTATGTTTCTATGTGGGAATTTAGACGAACAGGATGGTCATTTGAATCAGGAGGGGAAAACAGTGCTTTATATAAATCCACAGATGCTGGTAAAACTTGGAATAAAATTCATAACGGTTTCCCTAAAGGACAACTGGGTCGTTTAGCTATTGCTGTTGCACCTTCTAATTCTAATATTCTTTATACAGTTATTGAGGCAGAACAACCAGAGCGTAAAGGATTATATAGAAGTGATGACGCTGGAGAAAGCTGGAAACAACTTAATAATGATTTTGGTATTACAGTAAGGCCTTTCTATTTTTCACGAATAACTGTTGACCCAAGAAATCCTGATGTAGTTGTTAAAGGTGGTTTAACGGGTTCTATTTCTAGAGATGGTGGAAAAACATTTAAGTCATTAGGTAATATGCATAGTGATATTCACGATATTATTTTTGACATTAACGATTCTGATAGAATCTATGCAGGAACTGATGGTGGTGTGTATCGTTCATGGAATGGTGGAACCACTATGGAAATTGTTGAAAATTTGCCATTATCTCAATTCTATCAAGTTAGTGTTGATGATGCAGAGCCTTACAATGTTTATGGGGGTCTTCAAGACAATGGTTCTTGGTATGGTCCTTCCTCTTCTAGCGGAGGTATAAATGCAGGAGATTGGAATTCTATTGGTGGTGGTGATGGCTTTAGGGTGCTAAAACATCCAACCAAAAATATTATTTATTCTGAAATGCAAGGTGCTGAAAATGTTTGGCGTTATGATGTTGATAGAAAATTGGTTAAAACTATTCAGCCATTGGCACAAGAAGGTCATGCAAAACTCAGGTATAATTGGAATGCACCAATGGCAATAAGTGCACATCAACCAAATCGTTTTTACATGGGAAGCCAGTTCTTACATAAATCTGAAGATATGGGAGATACTTGGACAATTATCTCTCCCGATTTAACTACTAACGATCCTACAAAACAACAACAGGCAGATTCTGGTGGTTTATCTATGGATAATTCAGGAGCCGAAAATCATACAACCATTTTCACCATTGCTGAATCTCCTTTAGATGAAAATGTTATTTGGGTTGGAACAGATGATGGTAATGTACAAGTGACTCAAGATGGTGGAAAGACTTGGACAAATACAATTGAAAATATTCAAGGTTTGCCAAAAAACACGTGGACTTATCATATTGAAGCAAGTGTTCATGGAAAAGGGACTGCTTATGCAGTTTTTGATGGGCACACAATGGGTGATATGAATCCTTATACATATAAAACAACGGATTTCGGAAAAACTTGGACTAACATTATTTCGGATGACGTTGTTGGAACCACTAGAAACATTCAGGAAGATTATATAAATGAAAACTTACTCTTTTTAGGAACAGAGTTTGGATTATATATCACTGTAGATAGTGGAAAGTCATGGAGCAAGTTTACAAAAAATATGCCTTCAGTTGCTGTTCATTTTATTGACTTGCAAAAAAGAACTAATGATATTGTTATGGGAACTCATGGTCGTGGTGTCATTATTATTGATGATATTTCGCCACTGCGAGAAATTACCTCAAAAATCTTATCAAAAAAAATTCACTTCTTTAATAGTGAACCTGCGGTTCTATCTGATGAAAGTGGATTTGCAGGAAGCTTTGGTGCTGAAACACAATTTGTAGGTCAAAATGCATCTACATCTCCAAAGATTAAATATTTACTTCCAAAACGACATACGTTTGGGAAGATGATTATGGAAATAAAGGACATGGACGGAAATGTAATTTCTACATTAACACCTGGAAAATCTAAAGGAATTAATATTGTAAATTGGCCAGGAAATATTAAAAATCCAAAAATTGCAAAGGGTAAAACTTTTAGTTTTGGTGGCTTTACCTCACCTAGAGTTCCAGCTGGCAAGTATATGGCAGTAATTACTAAAGGCAAAGAAACCTTTGAACATACCTTTGAAATTATTTATGATAAAAGAACTGGATTATCTAATATTGATCGAAAGTTAAAGCATGACACAACAATGAAGCTATATGATATGACTCAAGAGTTGGCATATTTGGTTTATAAATTAGATACTATGCTAGAATCCGCTTCAGTAAAGAGTAAAGTAAAATCATCCTTAAATAGTTTAAAGAAAACAATGGTTGTGACCACTGGGGATAATTATGTTGGTACAGCAGAACCTGAGTTACGTGAAAAAATGGCTAACTTATACAGTAAAATTGCAACTAGTTATGATAAACCATCTAATAACGAATTAGAAAATTTAAAAATTATTGAAACTCGTTTCAATAAAGCAAAATCAGATTTAGCAAAACTGGAAAAGAAAGCTAAAAATATTAAATTTAAGACATTTCAAGAATTTCTTCAAGAATAGAATTTATCATTTAATTCAACCTTTACAAGCCGATTTATTATAAATTGGCTTTTTTATGTTAATAACATGGTTAACAATAATAAGCGTATGGATTTATTGTGCTGCAAAGATTCTATATTTTTAATAAAAATATTTGCCTTATGATTGATAGAGACCTTGACCTAAAACGTATTCGCCCTGATTTTATGACAACTACAATCAATGATGGGATGTCTACCGACGAGCGCTTTCAAAACCTAGTATTGCGTCCAATTATTCAACTTCAAAATAGTTTATTTGTTGAAGTTTTTAAAAACTATGTAGCCAAGCATAAAAATGTATTTTATGACTTATCTGTAGACAAACGCATAGATTATATTGGCAATGCCATTCATAAAGACATGAAATTTAGAAATAGCCTTAAAGGGATGATTATAGGCTTATTTACGGTTGAAGAATACAAATTATATATTAAAAATTCATCAGCTTTGAATAAACGAATGATGAACATTGTTAAAGAACGTTTAATTGATAACGTTCAGGTAATCTCAGATACTACAACACTAACCGCTGTTTAAATCAATGACTCACCATTAAGATTGGTTGTGAGTACATCACTCATATAATTAAAAAACGGTCTTATGGCTTTAAACGAGTCATCAACGGTATCCAGAAAATCTTTTGATGTTACCTCTTTATCAGTAAATTTTCGTGTAAAAATGTACATTTTCTTTTTAATAAGGTCGATGTTTTCATGTTCCTTATCAAATCCTTTAGGTGCCGTTTTCAATTCATCGCCAACTAAATCTCCCCAAACAGATTTGAACTTCTTATTACTCATTATTTTTCTCATTTCTGAAGCATCCATTTCAAACTCTTTTCTAATTCGAAATAAATCATCTTTATGTGGCTCCCAAAAACCCGTTGCAATAAAGCTTTCGTTGTTAGGCTCAATATGTAAATAGTAACCACCTCTTAGTTCTGGTTTTTTACGATGAACACTTCCTCCAAAATGCGTTTTATAGGGTGTTTTGTCTTTTGAAAAACGTACGTCTCGATAAATTCTAAATATTTTTAATTTATCAACCTCGTCATGAGTATTTATACGTTCAAATAATTGATTATAAAACTGTTTAACTTCTTTTTCCAATTCTTTGAATTCTGGTTTATTCTCATTAAACCAATCACGATTATTATTTTTATCTAAACGTTTAAAAAAATCAAATACTTCTCTTGGTATTGTTTCGTTCATGCTATTTAGTTTTTGTTGAAATTACAAAAAAGCCAAACACTATTCAAATTCTATTCTGTTAAGAATTAATCCAGAAGCTGGAGCAATATAATCCATCACTTCAGTACTATTGGGTTGCAAACTTTCTCGAATATAATCCAATGTTATTTCCCCACGACCTAACTTGATTAGTGCTCCCATCATTAATCGTATTTGATTTCTTCCAAAACCTTTACCAACAACTCTTAAAGTATATGTGTTTTTAGGAAAAAAACTAGCAGTATATAACGTGTTTTCTGTAAGCTCACATATATTTAGAGTTCTATTATATACACCTTCATTTGTAGCCTTATAGCAATAGGTTTTAAAGTTGTGCTTACCTTGAAATAAAGTCGCACCTTTTTTCATAAGTTCAATATCTAAGTCATCTAAAATGGTTGTCATTATGGAAGCACAAAATGGATGGCCTTTTTCACCATAAGTGAATAAATATATATACTCCTTTGTTTTTGAGCTTTGAATAATATTAAAATCTTCATCGACCTCTGTTATTGACAAAGCACGTATGTCTTGAGGTAAATTATAATTGAACAGTTTAAGAAACTCGATTTCATCATCAATTTTATGATGCAAAAACAATTCAAAAGCAGCTTCGTTGGCCGACACCATAGCATCGGTACGTCCCGCAGCTAAGGTTTTAAAATATTTATCTTCAAGAATGTACTTAAACGTTCTATCAATCATTAAATGAATAGTTTTAACCTTAGGTTGTTTTTGCCAACCATGAAATCGGTAGCCTAAATACTGGAATTTTATGAGATAGAAATACTTATTAATAAACATTCGAAAAAACTGTTTTTTAAAAAATTCAATGTACAAAAGAATTAGGAAATAGATTTGTATTTTCGAATTAACAATGACACTAACTACAAAACAAATACAACAGCATTTTGATGGTTTTTTACAGACACCTAGTTTGTGGGAGAATAGTGCTATTTATAATTTGCATCAGTTTAGTATTCCCCAAAAGTCTCTACAAATAAATTCACAAATTGACACGAAATTGCGTCTAGGGAAATATATTGAGCGCTTTGTTTCTTTTCAATTACAGCAAGAAAAAACTACACATTTGCTTGCAGAAAACATACAAATTAAAAGAGATAATGTAACATTAGGCGAAATAGATTGCCTACTTGTTAAAGATAAAAAGCCATTACATTTAGAGGTTATTTATAAGTTTTATTTGTACGATGTTTCAGTTGGTAATACTGAAATAGAACATTTTATAGGGCCAAATAGAAAAGATACTTTAGTAGAAAAACTAAACAAATTGAGGCAAAAACAGTTACCACTGCTCTACTCTAAGGAATGCCAATCCTATTTAAAAACCCTTGATTTAAATGCATTAGAAATTGAACAACAAGTATATTTTAAAGCTCAATTATTTGTTCCATACTCAAAAAAAGAAATGCAACTGGAAACTTTAAATCAAGAATGTATTAGCGGTTTTTACATCTATAAATACGAAATAGAGCAGTTTACAACTTACAAATTTTACATACCAACAAAAAAAGATTGGCTAATAGTACCACACCCAAATGTAAACTGGGTTAACTTTAATGTTTTTGAGCATGAAATAAACATCTATTTTATACGTGAATTTTCACCTATGGTTTGGGTAAAACATCCTTCGGGTGACATAGAAAAACTATTTTTTGTATGGTGGTAAATCTAGAGTTATTTTTCGCGTCCTTTTAGTTCTTCTACAACATCATTAAGCTTAAATCCTTTGGCTTGTAAGAGTATTAAATAGTGAAACAGTAAATCAGCACTTTCATTTAAAAACAAATTATCATTACTGTCTTTGGCTTCAATAACGACTTCAACCGCCTCCTCTCCTACTTTTTGGGCAATTTTGTTAATACCTTTTGTAAATAACGATGCCACATAACTATTATCTTCAGTTGCGTTTTCTTTTCTGTCTGTAATAATATTTTCAAGCTTAGATATGAATCCGAACTTTTGAATATTACTCTCTTTCCAACATGTATCTGTGCCTTTGTGACACGTTGGTCCTTGCGGATTTACTTTTACTAAAAGTGTGTCGTTATCGCAATCATTTTTTATATCTACAAGATTTAAAACATTACCGCTCTCTTCTCCTTTCATCCAAAGACGTTGCTTGCTCCGACTATAAAAAGTTACTTTTTTTGTTTTTAAAGTTTGCGATAATGCTTCAGTATTCATATACCCTAACATTAATACAGTCTTGGTTTCTGCATCTTGAACGATTGCTGGAACTAGTCCTTCTGAGTTGTATTTTATATTCATATCATTTGTCATTCCTGCGAAGGCAGGAATCTATTTATTTAATATTGTTATAGTGGATTCCTGCCTTCGCAGGAATGACAACTATAATCTTACTTCTATATTATTATTTCTTAATTCTTCTTTTAATTCTTTAATAGAAATTTCACCAAAGTGAAACACGCTAGCTGCTAAAGCTGCATCTGATTTTCCTTCAACAAAGGTATCTACAAAATGTTGCTTTGTTCCTGCTCCTCCAGAAGCTATAATTGGTATGTTTACTAAAGATGATAATTTTGATAATGCTTCATTAGCAAATCCATTTTTTGTACCATCGTGATTCATTGATGTAAACAGTATTTCTCCTGCTCCACGTTTTTCTACCTCTTTTGCCCAATCAAACAACTTTATCTCTGTTGGAATTGTTCCACCAGCTAAATGAACAAACCATTCATTATTAATTAGCTTAGCATCAATAGCAACCACAATACATTGACTTCCAAATTTGTTTGATAACTCATTAATTAATTTTGGTCGTTTAACAGCTGAAGAGTTTATGGATATTTTGTCTGCACCATGTTTTAAAAGCGCATCCACATCTTCAATAGATGAAATTCCTCCTCCAACTGTAAACGGAATATTTACGTGTTCTGCTACATGTAAAACCATGTCTAAAGTTGTTGCTCTACCTTCTAAAGTTGCTGAAATATCTAAAAACACCAACTCATCTGCTCCAGCAATAGCATATTGTTTTGCGAGTTCAACTGGATCGCCAGCATCAACGAGGTCAACAAAGTTAACACCTTTAACGGTTCTTCCGTTTTTAATGTCTAAGCATGGTATAATTCGTTTTGCTAGCATATTTGGTTGTTTAATATGAATTGTTCTAACTGTTTTAAACTAATTCTATTTTCATAAATCGCTTTACCAATAATGACGCCTTCACAACCTAATTCTACAAGCTTAGGTAATTCATAAAAAGATGAAATTCCGCCTGATGCTATAAGTTTTAAAGTATCATCCGTTTGTGATAAAATACGATTGTATAAATCGAATGAAGGTCCTTCTAGCATACCATCTTTAGAAATATCTGTACAGATTACATACTTAATACCTTTAGATTGATATTTTTTTATAAATGGAATAACTTCTAAATCACTTTCTTCTTGCCAACCTGAAACTGCAATTTTTTCGTTGTTGCAATCTGCTCCTAGGATAATTTTTTCTGAATTATATGTACTAATCCATGATTCAAACATATCTGGATTTTTAACTGCAATACTTCCTCCTGTTATTTGATTTGCACCAGATTCAAAAGCAATTTTTAAATCCTCATTAGATTTTAACCCTCCTCCAAAATCAATTTTTAAGTTAGTTTTAGTTGCAATTTGTTCTAACACCTTGTGATTAACTATATGACTTGCTTTTGCACCATCTAAGTCAACTACATGCAGAAATTCAATCCCTGAATTTTCAAACATCTTTGCAACTTCTACTGGATTTTCATTGTACACTTTTTTAGTATTATAATCACCTTTGGTGAGCCTAACACATTTTCCTTCTATGATATCTATTGCTGGAATTATTCGCATATTATAAGTTTAAAAAATTCTTTAAAATTCGCTCGCCAATCACACTACTCTTCTCAGGGTGAAATTGTACACCATAGAAGTTTTCATGTTGTAATGCTGAAGCATAATCAATTTCATAATTAGTAGTTGCTATAGCTTCTTTACATTGTTCAACATAGTAACTATGCACCAAATACATATACTCACCTTCATTAATACCTTCAAATAAATCTGATTTCAAATTTGAAATAGTATTCCATCCCATTTGGGGTACTTTAACAGTATTAGTAAACTTTCTAACATCCACATTAAAAATACCCAATCCTTTGGTATCATTTTCTTCGGAATGATTGCACATTAATTGCATGCCTAAACAAATGCCTAAAACTGGTTGCTTAAGCAGTGGAATGACTTTATTTAATCCTGTTTCTTTTAGCTTAGACATTGCGTTACTAGCTTCACCAACTCCTGGGAAAATGACTTTGTCTGCTGTTTTAATAATAGCTGCATCACTTGACAAAATAGCATTGTAACCTAAGCGATTAAAAGCAAATTGAATGCTTTTGATGTTTCCTGCTCCATAATCTATAATTACAATACTCATTATAACATCCCTTTTGTTGATGGTAAAATCATTTTTTCTAAATCGCGTTTTACAGCCATTTTAATAGCTTTAGCAAATGCCTTGAAAATTGCTTCAATCTTGTGATGCTCGTTGGTGCCTTCTGCCTTTATGTTTAAATTACATTTTGCGCCGTCAGTAAACGATTTAAAGAAATGTAAAAACATTTCGGTTGGCATTTTTCCAATCATTTCACGTTTAAAATCAGCTTCCCAAACTAACCAATTTCTACCTCCAAAATCAATAGCTACTTGCGCTAAACAATCATCCATTGGCAAACAGAATCCATAACGCTCTATCCCTAGTTTATTTCCCAAAACTTCATTAAACAATTCCCCTAAAGCGATAGCAGTATCTTCAATAGTATGGTGCTCATCAACTTCTAAATCGCCGTCAACTTTTATATCTAAATCTATTTGACCATGGCGTGCAATTTGGTCTAGCATATGGTCAAAAAAAGCTAATCCTGTATCAATATTACTTTTTCCAGTCCCATCAAGGTTTAAAGTGATACCTATTTTGGTTTCATTTGTATTTCTAGTAATACTTCCTGTTCGTTCTTTAATTTTAAGAAACTTGTATATTTCCTCCCAATCATTGGTTTCAAGAGCAATATAACTATCCAATTCTTCACGCTTCACTGTAATTTCTTCTGTACCTAAATTGGTGTTGTCATTAATATAAATACCTTTTGCATTAAGGTTTTTTGCTAATTCAACATCAGTTAAACGATCTCCAATGACAAATGAATTTTCTAAATCGTAATCCTTGGAAAAATATTTTGTCAATAAACCTGTATTAGGCTTTCGTGTTGGTGCATTATCTTTAGCGAACGTTTTGTCAATAAATTGTTCTTCAAAAGCAACACCTTCATTTTTAAATGATTGCATTACAAAATCGTGAACTGGCCAAAAGGTGTTTTCTGGATAAACCTCTGTTCCTAATCCATCTTGATTGGTAATCATAACAATTTCAAAATCCAATTCTTTGCAAATTTTGTTCATGTATTGAAACACTTTAGGATAAAAAATAAGTTTATCAAAAGCATCAATTTGTTCATCAGCTGGCTCTTTTATTAAAGTTCCGTCTCTATCTATAAATAATACGCGTTTCATTGTAATGTTTTAAGTGCAGTAATTAGTTTTATATTTTCAATTTGCGAACCTACTGTAAAACGCAAACAATTATTGCATCCTGTTTGATTGGTTCTATTTCTTATAACAATTCCTCTTTCAATTAATTCAGAATACCTTTTGTTTGCTTCGTCTACTTTTACCAAAATGAAGTTAGCTTCAGATGGATAAATAGTTTCTACAAATGATATTTCTTTTAATTTTGAATTAAGCCATTCTCGTTGCTTTATAATCTTTTGAATTTCACGTGAAACTTCCTTTGGATTAGATATTCGCTCTAATGCTTTTTGTTGTGTAAGTTCATTAACATTATATGGTGGCTTTATCTTATTTAATACTGTAATAATTTCTTTTGATGCATAGCAAATACCAAGTCTAATCCCTGCCATTCCATAAGCTTTCGATAGTGTTTGGGTAACTATTAAGTTAGGAAACTCTTCTAATCTGTGAAGCCAACTTTTTTGTTTGGAAAAGTCTATATACGCTTCATCTATTACCACAATTCCCTTGAACGATGTTAACAGTTTTTCAACCTCTTCAGTTGTAAAGCTATTTCCTGTTGGATTATTAGGAGAGCATAAAAATAGAATCTTTGTTGATGAATTTGTTGATTCTAAAATGTCATTAACTTTCGGTTGAAATGATTCAGATAAATCAACTTTAACAACTTTAATGGCATTGATATTTGCTAAAACTTCATACATGCCATACGTTGGTGGCAAAGTGATAATATTATCTACATTAGGATTGCAAAACGCTCGAAAAATTAGATCTAAAACTTCATCGCTACCATTACCTAATAAAATTTGTTCTTTTTCTATTCCCATTTGTTGTGCTAAAATATCCTTTACACTATTTTGTTGAGGGTCTGGATAACGGTTGACACCATTGCTAAATGGGTTTTCGTTGGCATCCAAGAAAACCATGTCCTCTGTAGCATTTTTATACTCATCGCGTGCAGATGAGTATGGTTGCAATGCTTTAACATTATCTCTTATTAAATCTTGAATGTTCATGGTTTCAAATCTTTTAACCTAATTGATACTGCATTTTTATGAGCTTGTAAGCCTTCAGCTTCAGCCATTAACTCAATAGTCTCTCCAATATTTAATAATCCTTCTTTAGAAATTTTTTGAAATGTGATACTCTTTGTGAAACTATCCAAATTTACTCCTGAATACGCTTTTGAGAATCCGTTTGTAGGCAAAGTATGATTTGTTCCTGAAGCATAATCGCCAGCACTTTCTGGTGTATAATTACCTATAAACACAGACCCTGCATTGTTAATACCATTTATAAATAAATCTTGATTTTTAGAGCAAATAATGAAATGTTCTGGACCATATTCATTTATTAAATCTATAGCTATTGTATCATTTTCAACATAAATTAGTTTTGAATTCTCAATGGCTTTTTTCGCAATATCCCTTCTTGGAAGCTTAGCTAATTGGCTATAAACTTCAAGTTCAACATCTTTTATCAAATCTTTTGACGTTGACACTAAAATCACCTGACTATCTGTTCCATGCTCTGCTTGACTTAATAAATCTGAAGCGACATAAGATGCATTAGCTGAATCATCCGCAACAACTAATAATTCACTTGGTCCTGCAGGCATATCAATAGCTATTCCGTACTTAGTTGACAGTTGTTTTGCTACCGTTACAAACTGATTTCCTGGTCCGAAAATTTTATACACTTTAGGGATGGTTTCTGTTCCAAAGGTTAATCCAGCAATAGCTTGAATACCACCGACTTTAATGATTTTTGTACAACCACATAATTCTGCGGCATATAAAATCTCATTCGCGATTTTTCCCTCTTTGTTAGGTGGTGAACATAATACAATTTCTTTGCACCCTGCAATTTTTGCAGGAACTACTAGCATTAACACTGTTGAAAATAAAGGTGCTGTTCCTCCAGGAATGTACAATCCTATTTTCTCAATCGGCTTTTTTTCTTGCCAGCATAGGACTCCTTTTGTTGTTTCAACTTCTACTTTTGAAGTTTTTTGTACTCTATGAAATGTTTCAATGTTTTTTTTAGCTTTTTGAATTGCATTCTTTAATTTATTTGAAATTTGATTTGAAGCTTTAATAATTTCATCTTCAGAAACTATAAAATCATCTAATTCAACACCATCAAAAATGGATGTATACTTTGATATTGCAAAATCACCATGTTGTTGCACGTCTTGAAATATCTGAGTAACAGTTGCCTCAATATCTTCCACTGTTTGCGTTGGTCTTTGAAGCACTGAAGACCACGTATTTCTTTTTGGATTTTCTATTACCGTCATAACTATATTACCATTTTTTCGATTGGACAAACTAAAATGCCTTGAGCACCTTTTAACTTTAACTCATCAATAATTTCCCAGAATTGATTTTTGTTTATTACTGTGTGAACGGAACTCCAACCTTCTTCAGCAAGTGGTAACACTGTTGGGCTTTTCATTCCGGGAAGCATCTTTATAATATCTTGGAGTTTATCATTTGGTGCATTTAATAGTACATACTTAGAATCTCTCCCTTTTAAAACAGCTTGAATTCTGAATTGAATTTTATTTAAAATCTTTTTGTTTTCATCAGAAATTTTAGGGGAAACAGCTAAGACTGCTTCAGATTTAAGAATAACTTCTTCCTCTTTTAAATTATTTTTAAATAGCGTACTTCCACTCGATACAATGTCTACAATAGCATCTGCAAGACCAATACTTGGTGCTATTTCAACAGATCCATTAATGATGTGTAATCCAGCATTAATACTATTCTTTTTTAAAAATTGATTTACTGTATTTGGATATGAGGTTGCTATTTGTTTTCCTCCTAAATCCTGAATGCCCTTATAATTTGCACTCTTAGGAATAGCAACACTTACACGGCATTTTGAAAACCCAAGTTTTTCTACATACTCAATGTCATTCCCTTTTTCGATTAGTACGTTTTCACCAATTATCGCTACATCTACTACACCATCTCTTAAATACTGAGGTATATCACCATTGCGCAAATAAAAGACTTCCAAAGGGAAATTTTGTGCCGAAGCTTTTAATTGATCTTTACCATTATCAATAGATATTCCTATATCCTTTAGAAGCCTCATAGAGTCTTCGTTAAGTCTTCCTGATTTTTGTACTGCAATTTTTAATTTACTCATTTTTTGTTTTCTATGTGTTTGAGTAAATCTTTTAGGAAAGTGTAATAAAACAAAAACCGCTTGATTTACTCAAACGGTTTTAAAAATATCTTGGTTTTATTCAATGCATTTTCAGCTCGCTTGAGTGGAGATATGAAAATGATGATGATGTAATTGAATAAAATTCATTTTGTTTTTTTATCTTTACAAAGATTCAGAATAAAAAATTAGAATTCCAAGTTTATCATTGTAAAATTTAAATTAGGCTTAATTATTCCCTAAAATTATTGGCATTCCACTATCTCCAGAGCCAATAACAATTACCTTACTATTTGGTGATTCTGCTAACTTAATAGTAGCTTCAATACCTTTGTCTTGAAGGATTTTATCAGTTAATGATGCACTTAAAATTCGGTTTGCATCTGCCTTACCTTGAGCTTCAATAATTACTTTCTCAGCTTCTTTTGCAGCAGTAACTAATCTAAATTCATACTCTAAAGATTCTTGTTCTTGCTTTAATTTACGCTCGATGGCATCTTTAATCGTATTTGGTAAAGTCACGTCTCTAACTAATACTTCATTTAATTGAACATATTGTTTTTCAAGAATTTTCTTAGTTTCTTCATAAATTTCATCTTGAATTGCATCACGCTTGCTAGAATATAGTTGTTCTGGAGTATAACGACCAACAACACTACGTGCAGCACTACGAATTGCTGGCTGTATAACTCGTTGTAAATAACCTTGGCCAAGAGATTGATGCAAATTTCCTAAGTCATTGTAAACAGGTTCATACCACGCTGAGGCATCAATTTGTATTTCTAATCCGTTTGAAGAAAGCACTTTCATTTTTTCAAATAGTTCTTGTTGACGAACTTCATAAACAAATACTTTATTCCAAGGTGCTACAATATGAAATCCTTCGCCCATTGGTGGCTCATCTACAACAACACCTTCTCCAAAGGTCTTAAACAAGACTCCAGCTTCACCAGAATCTATAGTTACAGCTGATTTTGCAAGAAAGATGATAAGGACAATAAGTCCGATAATGATTGGCAAACCAATCTTTGGTAATTTTTCCATTTTATTTTATTGTTAATATTATTAAATAAGTCCGTTATATTTCCTTAAAAACCACTCTATACCTAGACTTAAAACAATAAGTCCTAAGAGGTATTTAAAGTCTATCAAAGGTACAACATTTTTATTGCTTTTTTGGATGGTTACAAATCTTGAATCGTTTGTTAAATTATCTATCAACAAAGAAGTGTCTACAATAAAATAGCTAGTTCCATTACTGTTATTTGCAATGCGCTCAAGCTTAGAAACATTAGCGTTTAGAAATTGCTTTTCAACATTGTAATCCAATATTCTAGTACGTCCAGAAAAAGCTACTTCACCTCTATTAGCTCTTACTGTAAAATCGTAATCGCCTGGAGGAAAATTGTCTAGGTTTACCTCATAATTGTTTTGCTGCAAGGTAAATGGAATGACCGTTGCAATATCGGTTTCTATATTTTTAATTACCATTTCTAAGGATGCAGCAGCATCAAACTCGTAATTTTTATTAAAAAATTGTGCTGTGATTTTAATGTTATCACTACCGTTATAAAACGATTCGTAGTTAACATTAAGTCTATTTCGTTGTTTATTAGAAGCTACATATTGTACTATTTTTCCAATAAAATCATCAAACTGATTAAAAGAATTATTATCTAAATAACTCTGTGAACGCCATCTCCAAATACCTTCACCAAAAAGTAGCACCCCTCTTTGACCAACATTTTCGTAAGTTGCCATTAGAGGTTCTTCAATCATATTGCTATTTATACTCTTGAATAATAATGTTTCAACAGGAATATTAAATTCAACATTTCCAAATTCAGATTCTAATGGCGGTAAATTATCAAAAACCAAATCTCCAGGTAAAAAAGTATTAAAATTATCATTATAAATGGCTTGAAAACTTTCCTCTTGAGCTGTTATTTTTTGTTGGAAAACATTCTGAATACTATTTAAAAAGACCCAATCGGTATTTATTCCAGTAATGATAAATCTATTCTTTCCATCAGCATCCAACGATTCAAAAACTGATTGAAACTTACTATTAGGTTGATATAGAATGACCATTTGGTAATCATCCTTATTATTTGCATAATCTGATGGAGAGACTATAGAAACACTACGTTGCTCGTTACTTTCAATGGCTTTTTTTAAACCTCCAATATCAGGATGAGATATAGTAGTGACAATAGCTACATTTGTTTTTTGGTCGATAACTTCCAGTGCAAAAGGTTTATAATTATTTACAATGTTCTTTTCGGTAGACAACGGAGATAAAGATGCTACATAGCTATTAATACCAACCATGTTAGAGGGTAAAGTAATGTCTAATGTTTGTGAATTATTTGCTTTTGAAAACTGTAAATTAGTTGAATATACTGTTGTGTTGCCTTTTTTGATAGTAAATGTAGAGCTTACTGGAGTATTCCCATTGTAAACAGCGATAACTTCAACTGGAAATTTATTTTTTAAATATGCGTATTTATTAACGTTGAGTTGTTGAATCTTTAAATCGGAATATGTTATAGTATCACCTAAGATTATAGGAAATATAGGTTGTTTATACTGCTTTGAAGAAAACTCAAAATCCCTACCTAGCGTTTGATTCCCATCTGTAATTAATACTGTTGGCGAATTAGACTGCTTATAGATTTGCTGTAAATTACTAAATACAGAGGTATAATTTGTTTGTGATTGATTAAAGCTTAATGAATCTAATTTTTGAAATTCTGAACCAAAACTATAGACATCAAGATTAAACTTGTCATTTAACTCTTTGTTACTCTTAATTAAAGTTAGCAAATCATTTACATTTTTATCTTGTTCTAAATGTTTAACAGATTCGGAATCATCAACAACAATAACTAAATTAGGCTTTTCATTAAATAATATAACTTTCTCAAACTTTGGGTTAATTATTAGCAGTAATATGCTAAAAATTGTAATAAACCTTAAAAATGAAAATACAGGATTTAATTTTCGCTTTTTAGATTTATATATATACTGAAACAGCGCTAATAAAAGCGCTGCAATACCAGCTAAGATTATATATATTATTGTGCTTCCAGACAATTAATCATTCTTTACTTTTATAATATCAAAAGATTCCATAAAACGTTTTATATCTTTATTTTCATCATTATTTTTCAAGCAGATCACTTGAGTTATATACATAATGTTTTCTACTAAATAGGTGTTTATATAAATAAATGCAGTATCAATTTCAATTTTAACATTTCTACCAGGGTAGTTATTTAAATTAATCTTGTTGTCAAATATGAGTTGACCATTAACATTCGTTACTGCTCCATTTACAGCACCATCTAGTACATCATTGTTATATTCGTCATCAGCATCTGTAAATTGTTCTTTAGGATAATCCGATTTAATAACACTATAGATAATATTATCATCATTATCTGTTGGTTGATACATAAACATATGCATATCTATATTTCCAATTGCTGTTGGAACTTCCTGAACTGTTTTTTTTGGTTCATCGGGAAACTTAGCAATAAAAGCAAATTCAACTGATTTAAAATCTAACCAATCACTTTGGGCACTAATGGTTATAGATACTGCAAAAAATAGAGCAATAGTGTATAAAAGATCTTTCATGGTTCTACAATAAATTAAGTAAGCATTCCTCCATCAACATTTAGTGTTTGCCCTGTGACATAAGCTGATAAATCACTCGCTAAAAACACACAAGCATTAGCAATATCTTCAGGAGTTCCTCCACGCTTTAAAGGAATTGCTGCACGCCAACCGTTGACGGTTTCTTCGTCTAATTTAGCTGTCATTTCGGTTTCTATAAATCCAGGAGCTATCACATTACTTCTAATGTTTCTAGAGCCTAATTCTAATGCGACTGACTTAGAGAATCCAATAATTCCAGCTTTGGAAGCAGCATAATTAGTTTGACCTGCATTACCTTTTACACCAACTACAGAACTCATATTTATGATTGATCCTTTACGCTGTTTTAGCATGGTACGCTGTACCGCTTTCGTCATATTGAATACAGATTTTAGGTTGACTTCTATTACTTTATCAAAATCTTCCTCACCCATTCTCATTAGTAAATTGTCTTTGGTAATTCCTGCGTTATTAACCAAAATATCAATGCTTCCAAATTCTTTAAGAACTTCATCAGCCAATTCTTGAGATTCATTAAAACTAGCTGCATTACTTTTATATCCTTTAGCCTTTACTCCTAATGCATTTAATTCCTTTTCTAATTCGTGTGCAGCTTCAACTGATGAACTATATGTAAATGCTACATTAGCACCTTGTTCTGCAAATACTTGTGCAATTCCTCTCCCTATTCCTCTACTTGCTCCAGTAATAATTGCTGTTTTACCTTCTAATAATTTCATGGTATAATTAATGGTTTATAGTTATTCAAATATAGTAATTACAAGTTGCATGAAATAAAAAAACCTCACAAAATCTTGTGAGGTTTTTAACAGAACAATAAAGCTCTTATATAACGTTTAAGCCATTACTTCGGCTACTTTTTTACCTATTTCAGCAGGAGAATCAACCACATGTATTCCACAGTCTCTCATAATGCGTTTTTTAGCTTGCGCTGTATCATCACTTCCTCCTACTATTGCTCCAGCATGACCCATTGTACGTCCTACAGGTGCAGTTTCTCCAGCAATAAAACCAACAACAGGCTTTTTACTACCGCTTTCTTTATACCATTGCGCAGCGTCACCTTCTAATTGTCCTCCTATTTCCCCTATCATAACCACACATTCAGTTTCTGGGTCGTTAATTAACATCTCAACAGCTTCTTTAGTAGTTGTTCCAATAATAGGGTCTCCACCAATACCTATAGCTGTTGTAATACCTAAACCTTGTTTTACAACTTGGTCTGCAGCTTCATAAGTCAAAGTTCCAGATTTAGAAACTATACCTACATTTCCTTTTTTGAAAACAAACCCAGGCATAATTCCTACTTTTGCTTCTTCTGGAGTAATAACTCCTGGACAATTAGGGCCAACTAAGCGACAATCTCTATTCTTTATATAATCAGATGCTTTTATCATGTCAGCAACTGGAATTCCTTCAGTAATCGTAATAATAACTTTAATACCTGCATCTGCAGCTTCCATAATGGCATCGGCTGCAAAAGCTGGAGGAACAAAAATAATTGTTGTATCGGCTTGAACTTCTTTTACAGCTTCCTCTACAGTATTAAATACAGGCTTGTCCAAATGGGTTTGACCACCTTTTCCAGGTGTAACACCTCCAACAACATTTGTTCCATATTCAATCATTTGCGAAGCGTGAAAAGTTCCTTCACTTCCTGTAAATCCTTGAACAATAATTTTTGAATCTTTATTTACTAATACGCTCATTTGTGCTTTTGTTTATTAATTTAATATAAGACGTGGCAAAAGTAATTTTTTGAATCTATATTTTAAAGCCTTTTGGGCTTTAATTTTAACAAAATTAAAATCAAATAAAACTTACTTATTTTTAAGTTTTTCGAGAATCTCAGGGATCTTTCTAATATAAGCCATTTCTTTAAATTTCTCCCTAGCTTCAGATGCTGGAGAACCAAAATATTTCTTATTCTCATCTGTAGAATGTCCTAATCCAGATTGCGCATATAAAACAGTTCCTTTTGCTATAACAATTCCACTTTTCACTCCAACTTGACCCCAAATAGTCACATTATCTTCTACAATAACACAACCAGCAATGCCTGTTTGAGAAGCTATTAAGCATTTTTTACCAATAACTGTGTCATGTCCAATTTGTATTTGATTATCAAGTTTAGAACCCTTCCCTATCCTTGTATCGGCAGTTACGCCTCGATCTATAGTACAAGCTGCTCCAATATCAACAAAATCTTCAATAATAATACTTCCTCCAGACAATAACCTATCATAACCATCGGGTCTGTTTTTGTAATAAAAGGCATTGGCTCCTAAAACTGTTCCTGAATGAATAGTTACATTGTTTCCAATAATTATATCATCGTAAATACTAACATTAGAATGTATAATACAATTTTTACCAATAACTACATTGTTACCAATAAAGCAATTTGGTTGAATAATTGTATTCTCACCTACACTTGCACTTTTTGCAATAGAACTATTGGATGATTGAAACGGTTTGAAATGTTGCGTTAATTTGTTAAAGTCTCTAAAAGGATCATCAGATATTAAAAGAGCTTTTCCTTCTGGACATGGTACATCTTTATTGATTAATACAATAGTTGCTGCCGACTGTAGCGCCTTATCATAATATTTGGGATGATCTACAAATACAATGTCTCCAGGTGTGACGACATGAATTTCGTTCATACCTAAAACTGGAAAATCATCTGCACCAACATATTTAGTGCCAATAATTGCAGCAATTTCTTTAAGGTTATATTTCTTTGGGAATTTCATCTGGATAAGAACTTACTCCTTAATACGTTCTTTATAAGTCCCTTTATCTGTTTCTATCTTAATTTTATCTCCTTCATTAATAAATAAAGGTACATTAACAGTTGCTCCTGTTTCAACTGTAGCAGGTTTAGTAGCGTTTGTTGCTGTATTTCCTTTAATACCAGGTTCAGTCGCGGTTACTTCTAATATCACACTTGCAGGCATTTCTACAGATAGTGGCATGTTGTCTTCAGTGTTAATGAGAATAGTTACTACTTCACCTTCTTTCATAAGCTCTGGACGATCTAAAGCAGCTTCCAACAATCTAATTTGGGTGTAATCTGCCTCGTTCATAAAGTGATAAAATTCACCATCATGATACAAAAATTGAAATTTATGTGTCTCGACTCTTACATCATCTATTTTATGACCAGCAGAAAACGTATTGTCTAAAACCTTTCCAGTAGTAACACTTTTAAGTTTTGTTCTAACAAACGCAGGTCCTTTCCCAGGTTTAACGTGTAAAAATTCTATAATTTTATATATATCGTGATTGTATTTAATACATAATCCGTTTCTAATATCTGAAGTACTTGCCATAATATTGTTGAATTGTTTAATCGTTTAATCGTTTTACTAAACTTTTACGTTTATCTCAACAATTGAAACTATATTTTTCTATTATTTTTTTAAAATTAATTTGATTTAAAATATCCTTTCATAATTCCACGATGTGAGTTCTTTATAAATTGTAGAATTTCATCACGTTCAGGAGTTGCTTCCATTTCTGCTTCAATAATTTCTGAAGCTTGGGTGTTATTATAACTTTGTTGATATAATATGCGGTATATATTTTGAATTTCTCTAATCTTATCAG
Organism: Pontimicrobium sp. SW4; assembly: GCF_039954625.1. Lineage (NCBI taxonomy): Bacteria > Pseudomonadati > Bacteroidota > Flavobacteriia > Flavobacteriales > Flavobacteriaceae > Pontimicrobium > Pontimicrobium maritimum. The sequence continues at coordinate 1,346,813 of NZ_CP157199.1, read as the reverse complement.
CAGAAAAACCACGACGACGTAATCCAACTGAATTAATTCCTACATAAGATAAAGGCTCTCTAGCTGCCTTAACAAATGGTGGAACATCTTTTCTAACCAAAGATCCCCCAGTTACAAAAGCGTGATTACCTATGGAGCAAAACTGATGAACAGCTGTCATTCCTGCTAAAACTACATAATCACCAACAGTGATATGGCCTGCTAAAGTACTGTTATTTGAAAAAATACAATTATTACCAACAATACAATCATGAGCGATGTGGCAATATGCCATTATAAGGCAATTATTACCAATAACTGTTTTCATTTTATCTGTAGTACCTCTATTTATTGTAACACACTCTCTAATGGTTACATTATCTCCAATCTCTACAGTAGTATCTTCGTCGTCATATTTTAAATCTTGAGGGACTGCAGAAATTACTGCTCCTGGAAAAATACTGCAGTTTTTCCCAATTCGAGCACCTTCCATAATAGTTACATTAGACCCAATCCAAGTCCCTTCTCCAATCACAACATTATTATGAATAGTAGTAAAGGGTTCAATAACAACATTTTTTGCTATTTTTGCTCCAGGATGCACGTATGCAAGTGGTTGATTCATAATTATTTAACTTTAGTGATTTGAGCCATTAATTCAGCTTCAGCGCAAAGTTTTCCGTTTGCATAAGCATATCCTTGCATGTGGCAAATTCCTCTTCTAATTGGTGTTATCAACGAGCATTTAAAAATAAGCGTATCTCCAGGGACAACTTTTTGTTTAAACTTGACATTATCCATTTTCATGAAAAATGTCAAGTAATTCTCAGGGTCTGGTACTGTACTTAATACAAGAATGCCTCCTGTTTGCGCCATAGCTTCAACTATCAATACTCCAGGCATTACAGGTGCTCCAGGAAAATGTCCAGCAAAGAACCCTTCATTCATAGTAACATTTTTTGTGCCTATGACATGAGATTTTGATAATTCGAATACTTTATCAAGTAATAAAAATGGCTGCCTGTGTGGCAACATATTCATTATTTGATTAACATCCATTAGTGGTTCTTGATTAAGATCAATATCAGGAACATTATTCCTTTTTTCAATCTTAATAATTTTTGACATTTTCTTTGCAAACTGCGTATTTACAAAGTGCCCTGGCTTGTTAGCTATTACCTTACCTCGTATTCTAGTACCAATTAAAGCTAAATCACCAATAACATCTAATAGTTTATGCCTCGCAGCTTCATTAGGATGATGCAATGTTAAATTGTCAAGTATTCCATTGGGTTTCACTGAAATATTGTCTTTCCCAAAGGCTTCTTTTAAACGCTCCATAGTATCTGTCGATAATTCTTTATCAACATATACAATCGCATTATTCAAGTCTCCTCCTTTTATCAGTCCATGTTCTAATAACATTTCTATTTCATGTAAAAAACTAAATGTTCTAGAATCGGAAATATCTTTTTTGAAGTTAGAAATATTCTGCAATGTCGCATTTTGAGTTCCAAGAACTTTAGTTCCAAAATCCACCATTGTAGTTACTTGATAAGTAGGTGCTGGAATCACAGTTATTTCACTACCAGATTCTTCATCTATATATGAGATGACTTCTTTTACAACATATTCTTCAATATAAGCATCTTGCTCAACTGCTCCTGCAGTTTCAAGAGCTTCAACAAAAAATTTAGATGAACCATCCATTATTGGAGGCTCTGAAGCATTAAGTTCAATAATTACATTATCAATTTGCAAACCAACCAATGCAGCTAATACATGCTCACAAGTTTGAATGGTTACTCCATTTTTTTCTAAGCAAGTACCTCTTTGCGTATTTGTTACATAAGTTGCATCGGCTTTAATTACTGGACTACCTTCTAAATCAATTCGCTTAAATGTATAGCCTTCGTTAGCTTCGGCTGGTTTAAAAGTTAACGTCACATTTTTTCCAGTATGTAGACCAACTCCAGTAAGCGAAACTTCTTTAGCTATAGTTTTTTGCTTAATTTCTGTACTAATTACTGTCATTTATTTTTTTTTCTAAATCGTTTATTCCTTTTACAATTTTTGGTAAATTCTTAAAGTGCACATAAGATTTGTTATAGTCGCCATAAGTAAGTGCAGGAGAACCTTGCAAGACTTCGTTATCTTTAACATTTCTTCCAATTCCAGATTGCGCCTGAACTTTTACATTATTACCAATAGTAATATGTCCAACGATACCAACTTGACCACCAATTTGGCAATTTTTACCAATTTTTGTTGATCCAGCAATACCAGTTTGCGCAGCTATTACAGTATTTTCACCTATTTCTACATTATGCGCTATTTGTATTTGGTTATCTAGCTTCACTCCTTTTCTAATAACTGTAGATCCCAAAGTGGCTCTATCTATAGTTGTAGCGGCTCCAATATCTACATAATCTTCCAATATTACATTTCCTGTTTGGGGCACTTTACTATACTCTCCTTTTTCGTTTGGTGTAAAACCAAATCCATCTGCTCCGATAATTGCTCCTGAATTAATTACACAGTGATTACCAATAACTGTTTCAGAGTAAACCTTGGCTCCAGCAAACAAAATAACATTATCACCAATTGTAACATTGTCTCCAACATAGCATCCAGGAAAAATTTTAACATTATCTCCAATTACAACGTTATCACCTATATATGAAAAAGCTCCTACATAAATAGCATCTCCATATTTTGCTGAATCTGAGATAAAACTAGGTTGTTCTATCCCAAACTTATTCATTTTTACCTGATTGTAATATTCTAGCAATTTTGAAAACGCTTTATAAGCATCTTCTACCTTAATCAAGGTTGTAGTGATTTTGGTTTCAGGCTCAAAGTCTTTGTTTACAATCGTTACAGAGGCTTTAGTGTCATAAATAAACTGGGTGTATTTTGGGTTTGCCAAAAAGGTTAAAGCCCCAGCAGAACCTTCTTCAATTTTTGCAAGCTTAGAAACTTCTATATCAGGGTTTCCAACAATTTCACCTTCTAATATGCCTGCTATTTGTGATGCGGTAAATTTCACGCGTTATAATTTTCAATTAATTAAAATGAAAAAATTTAAAAATTGAAAACGTGTACAATCACTTCGTTATCGCATTAAAAATTCTGAACATTCATTTTGTAAATGCTCATTTCATTGTCGCAAAAGTATAAAAAATGTCCTAAAGTTTACTCTTTGGATAACATATATAATACTTTGTTACTGGTTTGGCTAAAGCTTTTAAGTTTAAATAATCTGATGCCTTAGCAACTTCAACCACTTTACCTGATTTATAGAGGATGCTTATTTGCTGAGAATCCCGTTGATACGCCTGATTTGATATTTCACCTTTAAACACAAAATATTCGGCTTCAACAGAACTTATATTATAAGTTTTTTTAAGACTGTCTATATGCTTATTCAAGTTTTCTTCTTTAATCCTTTTATTCTTTATTTTTATTTTCAATAATTCTCTATTAATAATCATTTCACATAAGTTGCTAAGTACAAAATCTTCGTGTGCTTGCCATTCTTTTAATGCAGAAATAATATCATAGTCATCTAATTTAGAGAATACTTCTAGGCTTTCAATAGTAAAAGAGTTTTTATTAATATCATTATTCAAAAAATACAATAATGCTTTACTTGCAGATAAATTTACACCAGTCTTAGTTAGCTCATTTGCTCGTTTTAAAACCCTAATCAATAATTGTTCGGCAACCAATCCAGTTTTATGCAAATACACTTGCCAATACATTAATCGTCTTGCTGTCAAGAATTTTTCAATGCTATAAATACCTTTTTCTTCAACTACTAAATTATCATCTACAACATTTAACATAGTAATTAACCGTTCACTGTTTACGTTACCTTCCGCTACTCCAGTATAAAAACTATCTCGTTTTAAATAATCGGCTCTATCCATATCTAATTGACTAGAAACTAGCTGGTATAAGAACTTTCTTGAGTGTTCGCCTTTGAATATTTTTATGGCAAGCGTTAAACTTCCGTTAAATTCTTTATTCAATTTTTCCATAAAAAGCACCGAAATTTCCTCATGCGAAATCCCATTAACAATACTATGCTCCATAGCATGACTAAATGGACCATGACCAATATCATGCAAAAGAATAGCAATTAATAAAGCGTTTTCTTCATCATTAGAAATTGTAACTCCCTTAAACCTAAGTATTCTAATGGCCTTCTGCATTAAATGCATACTTCCTAACGCATGATGAAAACGTGTGTGGTGTGCCCCTGGATAAACCAAATACGATAATCCCATTTGAGTAATTCGGCGTAAGCGCTGAAAATATTTATGCTCAATAAGATCGAAAATTAAAGAGTTGGGAATAGTAATAAATCCGTAAATTGGGTCGTTAAATATCTTGAGTTTGTTCTTTGTGTTCAAACTTGTTTTAATTAAAAGTTATACAAATATAATTATATGAGCAACATAAACATCCTTTGGGTTGATGATGAAATAGATTTACTTAAGCCACACATATTATTCTTAGAAAAGAAAAACTACAATGTCACTACTTGTCAAAGTGGTACAGAAGCTATCGAAATTATTGAAGACAAGAATTTCGATATCGTTTTTCTAGATGAAAACATGCCTGGACTTACAGGTTTAGAAACACTTGCAGAAATTAAAGAGAAACGAGCTAATATTCCGGTAGTCATGATTACTAAGAGTGAAGAAGAATACATCATGGAAGAAGCTATTGGAAGTAAGATTGCCGATTATTTAATTAAACCAGTTAATCCAAACCAAATACTTCTTAGCTTAAAGAAGAATTTAGATCACACACGTTTAGTTTCAGAAAAAACAACATCTAGCTACCAACAGGAGTTTAGAAAAATTGCTATGGATTTATCTATGGTAAATACGTTTGAAGAATGGTCTGCATTATACCAAAAGCTTATTTATTGGGAAATGGAGCTAGAAAATATTGATGACCCTGCAATGTTTGAAATATTGGAATCACAAAAAAGTGAAGCCAACGCACAGTTTGGAAAATTTATCGATAAAAATTATAAAAACTGGTTTGGAAACTCTGACGCACCTACAATGTCGCATAATTTATTTAGAGAAAAAGTTGTGCCAGAATTAAGCAAGGAGCAACCTACTTTATTCATCGTAATAGACAATTTAAGATACGACCAATGGAAAGCTTTTGAGCCTATCATCCAAACATATTATAAGAAAGAGTATGAATCTCCATATTATAGCATACTTCCAACTGCTACGCAGTATGCACGTAATGCTATATTTTCTGGACTAATGCCTAGTGACATGGAACGCATGCATCCAAACTACTGGAAGAACGATACTGATGAAGGTGGTAAGAACATGTTTGAAAATGAATTTCTTCAAGCGCAATTAAAACGTTTGGGATTAAGTCATTTAAAATGTGAATACTCAAAAATCACTAATTTAAAGTCAGGAAAAAAACTAGTTGATAATTTTAAATCAAAAAAGGATAACGATTTAACTGTTGTTGTTTATAATTTCGTAGATATGCTATCGCACTCCAAAACCGAAATGGAAGTTGTTAAGGAATTAGCATCTAACGATAAAGCTTATAGATCGTTAACAGTAAGTTGGTTTAAAAACTCTCCTCTAATTGAAATTATTCAACAAGCACAACAATTGGGTTTTAAATTAATAATCACTACAGACCATGGCACTATCAATGTTAAAAATCCTTCTAAAGTCATTGGAGATAGAGACACTAGCTTAAACTTGCGCTATAAAACTGGACGCAGCCTTACCTATGAAGATAAAGAAGTCTATGCAGCTACAAACCCAAAAGACATACACTTACCGAGCCTATCAATGAGCAGTTCTTACATTTTTGCAAAAGGAGATTTATTTTTTGCTTACCCAAATAACTACAATCATTATGTAAGCTATTATAGAAATACATATCAACATGGCGGTGTCTCACTAGAAGAAGTAATCATTCCATTTGCAGTACTAAATCCACGTTAAAAAATCCACAAAAAGCAAAAAACATCGATGAAATACCAATTTATGTTGTTTTTTTATTATATTAGCACTATAATTGCATAAAAATTGCAATTGAAAAAGATATTTGACATACAATCTATTGATAATATAGCTCAAGAATTACTAGATAACGTTACTCATAAAACTATTTTGTTTTACGGAGATATGGGATCGGGTAAAACAACGCTGATAAAAGCTCTTGTAAAAGCTCTTGGAGGATTAGATGAAGTCTCTAGTCCAACATTTTCAATAGTAAATGAATATGAAGTTACTAATGACAAAGTATATCATTTCGATTTCTATAGAATAGAAAGCGAAACCGAAGTGCTTGACATTGGTATTGAAGATTATTTTTATTCAGGACATTGGAATTTTATAGAATGGCCTGAAAAAATAGAAGGAATTTTGCCGTTAGAAGCAGATGTTTCTTACATAAAAATCAATAAAGACGGTTCCCGAACGCTAGAATTAGGTGTTTTTGGATAGATTAAATAAATAAATTAAAAAAAAATATTAAAAAATAGCACATACGCCCCAAACAAGTATCACGGTATTACGGTTTTTCCGTAGCTCGTAAGCCCCGTAAACAAAGGATTTTAACATTTAATTAACATTTTAAAGAGCTAATGTATTTTATCTTTGCAGTATTAATTAATTAATTAAATCCCTTGAAATTATGAAAACTAAAAAGTATTTAATAGCTATTGCTATTTTCGGAGGTGTATTGTTTACTGCGCAAGCAACTAATTTATTAGATTTAAATGAGCAATTCACAACAAAAATCGACAAATCAAAGATCAAAACGCCTAGGGGCGTCAACTAAAGACAAGAAAAGTCTTTTATTAGGTAGTTTAGTTGCAACATTTATTGCTTCAACACCTTTTATTTTCAATTTATATGAAAGTGTTCCTGATGTAAAAATCTGGGACACTTTTTTGTTTACTTATGAAAGCGGGTGGTATGAAAGCGCAAATGTTATGGCATGGACAATAATGGGAAAAATAATACCTCTATCTCTTTTAATTGTTTGGTTTTTTACAAATAGACATTGGTGGTACCATGCTCTTTTGGTTCCTATGATCATGTATGTATATCAAATTATTGAAGCTTTTAATGATGATATAAAGTTTTCAGAAGAAAACAATGTTTTATATTTATTACCAGTAATGGCAATAGTAATTCCTTCTATTTACCTGATTAGAGCTAGAATGTTTAATAAAATAAATGATGCTGATAAGTCCCTTGAAGAACTGGAAGAGGAATTTAAGGTTGGTGGTAAAGGCTTTTGGGGGAAACTTTCGGATTATTTCTAACATAATAATAAACTATAAATTATAGTTATAAAATTTATTTGTAATTTGGTTTTCCAATAACCAAACTATGAGCAAATCTCTCTCTCCTTTTACTAAAGAGCAATTACTTCCTCAGGAAGAAACATTAGAAGTCTTAAAAGGAAAAGGCAAACTATTTATTGGGATACCAAAAGAAACATCTTTTCAAGAAAAAAGAGTGTGCTTAACACCAGATGCTGTTTCGGCATTAGTAAATAATGGACATCGTGTGTTATTAGAGTCTGGCGCTGGAGAGGGTGCAAATTTTCAAGACAAAACCTACAGTGAGGCTGGAGCAGAAATAACAAAAGACACCTCCAAAGTATTTTCTTGTCCTATTTTGTTAAAAGTTGAACCACCAACTCTTGATGAGATTAAACTTATAAATCCGCAAACCATACTTATTTCTGCATTACAACTTAAAACACAAAACAAAACATATTTTGAAGCTTTAGCAAAAAAAAGAATTACAGCTATTGGTTTTGAGTTTATTAGAGACGAAGATGGTGCATATCCTGCCGTAAGTCAGTTAAGTGAAATAGCAGGTACAGCTTCTGTGCTTATAGCTTCAGAACTGCTCTCAAATGTCAATAACGGAAATGGTTTATTGTTTGGAAATATAAGTGGAGTTCCTCCTACCGAAGTTGTTATTATTGGTGCAGGAACTGTTGGTGAGTTTGCTGTAAGATCTGCCATTGGATTAGGAGCTAACGTCAAAGTTTTTGATAATTCTATTTCAAAATTACGAACGCTTCAAAGTAACATAGGCAGAGCATTATACACATCTACCATGCAACCAAAAAACTTATTAAAAGCATTAAAGCGTTGCGATGTTGCTATTGGCGCTGTACGAGGAAAAAACAGAGCCCCGATTTTGGTAAGCGAAACTATGGTAGAAAGCATGAAAACTGGCGCAGTAATTATTGATGTTAGTATAGATATGGGAGGTTGTTTTGAAACCAGCGAAATTACAAGACATGATAAACCTACATTTATTAAACACGGTGTTATTCATTATTGTGTGCCAAATATTCCTGCAAGGTATTCACGAACTGCCTCAGTATCAATTAGTAATATTTTTACACCTTATCTTTTAAAAATAGCAGATGATGGTGGTATAGAAAATGCTCTTCGTTTTGATCGTGGATTAAAAAATGGTTTGTACTTTTACCACGGAATTTTGACAAATAAATCTGTTGCAGATTGGTTTGATCTAGATTATAGTGATGCCAATCTTCTAATTTTTTAAGTAAATCTATGAAACTTATTCAGCGAGTTGGTTACTACTTAGGTGGTTTCTCAATCGGTCTTATTTTATTAGCGTTTTTTTTAAGTGGAAAAAAAACATCCTGTAGTTATAGTCCTAATGCAAGAGTTTTGAAGAATATTGGTATAAAGCCTTTAAAATATTCTGATGAGGCTTTAACATACATGGATAGTAAAGCTCTAGACACATCAATAATCTATACAGTTTTAAAAAAAGGGAATGTTAATTTTTCTTTAAGTAACACTTCATTAGATTCATGTAAAGTATATGTTGTTGAGGAAGATATAGATGATATTGAGATTCTTCTTACTATAGAGAATTGTGACAGTTTAGCTACCTTAAAAAATATACGTATAAAATAAAAACACTCAACAATACTACTAATATGTTGAGTGTTTTACGAACTAAAAAATCTCAATTTAATTAAAGATGATCTTTTTTGTGGTGCTTTGTTCTAGTTCTTCAAGCGTCACAAAATATAATCCTGTATTGAATCGAGAAATATCTATTTGCTTCTGAAAAATCAATCCATTATTGTCATTGATAGTTTCGAAATGAATTAGTTTTCCAATAGCATCATGTATATATATGTTCGAATTACTACTTAAACCTCCTAAATAGATTTTTAATGTTCCGTTGCTTGTAGGGTTTGGAAATATATCAAATTTGTAGTTAGGATCCGATTCTTCTTCATCTCCATCACATTCAATCACAGATACTTGTACATCATCACTAGCTGATGCAAATTGTGTTGAAACAATTACAGTATAAACTGTATCTGTAGTTGGAGATACTTGTATTATTCTAGTAGTTTCTCCTGTACTCCATAAATATTCATCACCTCCTGAAGCAGTTAATGTTGCTTCATCTCCATTGCAAATTATTTGGTCTTTACCTGCATTAGCATTCACTGCATTTTCTACCGTTACCCTTACTTGGGCAACATCAGAACAATTATTTGTATATCCTGTCACGTAATAATCCGTTGTTTGTTGTGGGCTAACAGCAATATTGGGCTGCGTAGCACCATTACTCCATAAGTAAGTATCTGCTCCAGTGGCTGACAATGTCACATATTCACCAAGATTTATTGTTTTATCATTTCCTGCATCAACATCTGGTATTTCATTTACATAAACGACCACTTCATCTGTTCCAGTTGAAATAGCATTAGAAACTTCTACTGTATATGTTGTCGTAATATTGGGATTTACAGTTATTGTTGCTGTAGTCTCTCCTGTACTCCATAAATACGTTTCACCTCCAGAGGCTGTTAAAGTAGCTCTTTCCCCATCACAAATAGTTTTATCTGTACCAGCGTTCGGCTCTACAGTACCAACTACAGTAACTTTAACTTCATCGTAAGCTGTACAGCCATTAGCTTCGGTAGCCTCAACGCTATAGGTTGTTGTTATGATTGGAGTTACTGTAATACTCGATGTAGTTTCTCCTGTACTCCATAGTATGTCACCCACTCCAACAACAGTTAGAGTAGTGCTTTCGCCAAGATAGATGTCCACGTCATTACCAGCGTTTATCGATTGCCTGGGCTTTACTGTCACAGTGACCTCGTCGGTACTGGAACAGTTATTCTGGGTTACAATGACGGAATAATTTGTAGTGCTACTTGGACTTATAGTAATATTTTGTGTAGTCGCTCCATTACTCCATAAATAAGAGCCTCCACCAGAAGCAGAGAGTGTCGTTTCTTCGCCATCACATATTTCCACATCTACACCAGCATTTGCTACAGGAATAGAATTTACATTTACAGTAACACTGTCAGTACTAGTATCTCCATTTGCATCTGTTCCGGTTACTGTAAAGGTTGTCGTATCATAAAGTGTTACTGTAATACTTGCTGTAGTTTCTCCAGTATTCCATAAGTAACTTTGAGCTCCTGTTGCTGTTAAAGTTGTAGTATCACCATCACAAATATCTTTATCTGTCCCTGCATTTACACTATTAGAACCTCCTCCATCTAATAATTTATGTCTAAAATCAGCAATAAAAGTTTGAACAGGTGGTGCATTATTATTCCAATCACTAGCATATAATACTCTACTTCCTGATGGTGATGGAACTGCATGAGGCTGATTTTCATAATCACCCCAACTACCTCTTATGCTTACTATCCTTTCTACTCTATCTCCACTTGAACTAACACCTACAATTTCATCATAATAAGGACCCCAACTTGATGAATTAGACATTTGTGTAAAAACCCAACCCTGTCTTTGAATTGACCTTGCCGAACCATGACTACCATATCCGCCTTGAGTTAATACTGTAACTTCCCCATCTAACATTCTACGTCTAATAATTCTACCATCATCTGGATTAGATTTAGAATTACCTATAACGTACTCTACTCCTTCAAATAAGGTTACATCATAATGACTTGGTCTACCATAATTACTCCATAATGGTCCAGTTTGATTACTTGTAGCCATCACATATATTTTGGTAACATCATTATTACCACTATAAGTCCCATTAACTACTATATAAGTCCCTAACGGTGATGTTGTTGTATAATCAATATCATTCCATCCTGTTAAATCCACGTCTGGGAATTTAATTTGGCTAGATATATTAACTCCAAATGCAACTGCCTTTCCGTCAGAATTTCTTGTTGCAAACATAGCAAGTACATTTCCATCCATAGAGTAATTTCCTGTATATCCTAATGACGTATTAGAATAACCATCTATACTTATTAATTTTGTTAGTGCTTCAGTTGAATAACTCCAAGAATAAATACCATCATCTCTAAGTATTAAAAATAAATCAGGGTTTGTAGAATGCCATCTATGTTCATTACCACTAGGCAAATTTGCTTCTTTAATTACTTCATAAGTTTCTCCATCTAAAAATAAACTAGGACCTCCTAAATGTCTATCAAGATATAAAAGTGACTCATCTGCATTCCAAGGTTGTCTTGCAGAGTAACCGTGTCTTGCTATGTTCTGCCATGTACCACCAACATTTGGAATACTAGTTCCTACATCGCCAGTAATTCTCGTTATTTTGGTATCAAATAATGGATCAGTAACTGATTGCAAATAATTTGGTTTATTTAACGCTGGTGGAACTCCATAATTATTTAAACTTGTATCTAAATCATAATTTTGCGCGCTTAAGCTATTTTGAAAATAGTAAACGGTAAGCACTAAAACAATTACTGTTTTTACAGAGCTAATAAATTTCATCTTTTAACAATTTGGGGCTGTTGTGGTAAACATAGACAAATAATTAAAGGTTAAATAGCTTTCGCTAATTTAATCGATAAATTACATCTTTAAAGTAGGTTTATACTTACTAATAATATTAGTTGATAGATATTATTGTGTCTTTTGTCGGTATTTTTACTCTCAACACTGTTTAGAGTTATGTACGATGAAAAATAAGATTTGGATTTTTTAATTAAGAAAAAATAATTTGCTAATCGTTTTTAAAGCAAAAATGCGTTATTTTATCCTCCCTAAAAATTGAGTTTGGACTTAAAAAAGCATTTTTCATTAATAGAAAATTTCATCTCTTATTTCCTTTTTAAGGCAATAGATTCGGTGATACCTCTAATTATTATACCTTATTTATTTAATGTGGTATCTGAAGAGAATTATGGTGTATATGCCTTTGCATTTTCACTAATTTTTTACTTTCAAAATATCATTCAATTTGGATTTGATTTATCTGCTGTTAGAGATATTGCATTAATAAGAGATGATAAAAAAGAACTAGGCAAAGTTTACAATGATACATTAACTGCTCAATTTTATTTATTTCTTGGTTCTATTGCTATTCTTGCTGTATTGTTATTAGCTGTGCATGATTTACGTGAACATTATGTTATTTATTGCTTTTTCATTATTCTTCTATTTGGTGAGTTATTATTTCCAATGTGGTTTTTTCTTGGTATGGAGAAAATGCGGTTCATTACAATTGTGAATATTATTTCGAAATCGATGTTTGCATTGTTTTGCTTTACACTTATTAAAACAGAATCACAATACATATACATATCTCTTTATCACTCAATGGGGTTTTTAATCGCTGGACTTATTGCTCAAGTATTTATTTATAAAAAGTTTAATATCGTCTTTAAGTTCTCAAAACCTACAGATGTTAAAATAAAAATAAAAGAAGCTTGGAGTTCTTTTTTAACGATGGCCTCACCTACCATTTATTATAATACCTCTATTTTTTTAGTAGGAAATCATTGGCCAAAAAGGTTTGCTGGTGTTATGGAAATTGGCACAAAAGTATCTGGTGCCTTTGGCGTTGTTAATACTATTATGACTAATGTTTTATATCCGTTTTTGAATAGAAACAAAAATGCAATGCACATTACGCGATACATATTTGTTATTATGGGTGTTATTCTGTCCTTCTCCATGTATTTCCTATCAGACTTTTTAATAGAATTATGGCTTGGTGAGAGTGATACCACTTTAGAAATAGAAAGAGCAGTTAGGTACTTAAGTCCAGCACCATTTTTAGCTTCAATTATTTCTGCTTTTGGAGTTAATGGTTTAATGATTTACAAAAAAGATAAGCTCTACTCAAAAATAATAGTATTTGGTTCGGTTTGTGGACTAGTAGCTGGTTTACTATTAATACCAACATATAATTATGTTGGAGGTGCCATTACAATTATTACAGCTTTAACTGTAAAAGCATTACTTTCGTTTACATTTTGTACTAAAGTAATTAAAGAAAATAAAAATAAATCTCATGAAGTTTAGCCATTACATCTGGGCCATATATTTAATTGCATATCCTTTTTATTTACTTCCAGAAGGTAATCCGCAATTGGCAGATTTGTTTGGGGCTATCTTAATTATTGTAAACTTAAAATCAATTCTTACAAGTATAAATACCAATAAATATACTAAGTATCTATTTCTATTTGTAGTATATACATTTATTGTCAACTCTATTTGGATGCTAATTATAGGTGATATAAAAATATTAAAAAATAGTGTCTTTTACTTGTACAGTTTTTTTCTAATGCTGTTTATTTTTAATAGAATTAAAGACACTTCTTTTTTAGAAATAACATTTAAAGCCCTTTCAATTGCGCTTATAGTTCAAGCGCTTTTATTTCCGTTTATTAAATCTCAAGGTGTTAGAACTCAACTGTTTTTTAACAATCCAAATCAATTAGCACTTTGGGGATTATGCTTACTAGCTATTATCTATGTTTTAACTCGTTTACTTCATAAAAAAACGACTTATACAATCATACTATTAGTACTCTGTACCTTGTTTATATTAATATCGGCATCAAGAGCTGCACTTGGAGGTGCCATAATTTTTTGGTTATTTTTTATTATAAAATCTAGAAAGAATTTAATTATTTTCGGTGTTGCATCAGTCATTGCATTCATTATAATTGATTTTAATTTTGATCTAGATTTAAAAAACTTTGCTGCATTAGAGTATAACATGGACAGGTTTTCAAATAATACAATTTCTGGAAATCAAGGCATTGGCACTAGAGGTTTTCAAAGAATTGGAGAGAATCCACAATACTTACTTTTCGGTGCAGGAGAAGGAGCTTTTGAGCGCTTTAATGAGACTATAGAGTTACATTCAATATTTGCAAGCATCTTATTTTCATATGGCATCATTGGCTTGTTCTTGTATTTAGGTGCATTTAAATTACTTGCCATAAAATTATCTAGAGAAACAATAGCGGTAATTTTACCAGTTGCTTTATTTGCAGCTGTCCACATGACACTACGTATCCCTCTATTTTGGATAACTCTTTTATTTGTTCTTTATTTACATGAAGAAAAAATCCGAGTAAATAATTTTTTAAGTACTGATTAGTAGCGAATTAGTTAAATTTATTAAAATTATATATTACTTATGTGCGGAATAAATGGCGTTATCCATTCTTCTCAAATTGATAAACAAGGTTTAAAAGAACAATTAGGCACTATGAATGATTTAATCTTTCATAGAGGGCCTGATGAAGATGGTTTGTATACGGATGTTGGCGATATTGCTTCTGTTGGTATGGCTATGCGACGTTTATCAATTATCGATTTAACAACTGGGAAGCAACCAATGCATACAGCCAACAATAGTATTTCTATTGTCTTTAATGGTGAAATTTATAATTACCAAAAAATAAAGTCTCAACTAGAAACACAAGGCATCACGTTTAATACAACTAGTGATACTGAGGTGATTTTGAAACTTTATGAGCAAGAAGGACCAAGTGGCTTTAGCAAACTAGATGGGATGTTTGCCTTTAGTATTCACGATAAAATAAAAAATAAGGTTTATATAGCACGTGATTTTTTTGGAGAAAAGCCACTATACTATACAAAATCAAACGGTAGTTTTATTTACGCTTCCGAATTAAAGTCTCTAGTAAAACAACTTTCTACTAAGCCAGAAATATCTACTGCTGGCTTAAATTTATATTTTAGGCTTACTTATATTCCTGCACCTTACACTATTTATGAAGATGTATTCAAGCTAAAGGCTAATCATTACATTGAATATGATTTGGAATTAAAAACCTTGAAAATAGAAGAAATTAGTCAAGTAAATAAGCTTGATAACAAGCACATTTCATTTGATGAAGCTAAGAAAAATGTTAATGCACTTGTAAGGGAAAGTGTTGAAAGTAGATCTGTTTCCGATGTTCCAATTGGGACGTTCTTATCTGGTGGTGTGGATTCATCTGTTGTGTCATTATGTTTATCGCAAATGAGTGATAAAAAAATAGACACCTTTTCTATTGGTTTCGAAAAAGCTGAATTTGACGAGACAGATAAATCTCAAGTAGTTGCTAAACTTATTAATAGTAATCATCATGAGTTCATCATCAATGAAAAAGATTTAGAGCATAATGTTGATGACATTCTTTTAAATTTTGATGAGCCATTTGCAGACTCTTCTGCATTACCAACATATTTAGTATCCAATAAAACTAGAGAATTTGTAAAAGTAGCTCTAACTGGTGATGGTGGCGACGAAGTTTTCGCAGGTTATAATAAACACTACATGGGTAAGTTAAATAGAAGGTACACTTCTATAGTTCCAAAATTTGCTCACAATGGTATTCAAGGTATCGCTTCAAAACTGCTAAAAACTAGTGATGACAAGCGTGGTAAACGATTTAAAATAAATCGTTTATTAAAAGCCATTGACTATAGTGGTGAGTTTTATTGGAATATTATTTCATTAGCTTTTACAGATAAAGAAAAGGAAAGTCTTTTTCTTCCTCATATGCATGAAGCATCTATTTTTGAATCTTACAAAAAAGATACTGGAATTACAGCTCCAAAAACCATAACAGATTTTCGTGAAATAGACAGACATACAAGTCTTGAAGGTGATATGCTCGTTAAAGTAGATAGAACAAGTATGCTCAACTCTTTAGAGTGTCGAGCTCCTTTTTTAAATAAGTCTATTTGGGAATATACCAACAGCTTGCCTGAAGATTATTTAATGAAAGGATGGAGCAAAAAACATATACTAAAAGAAGCTTTCAAAGATGAGTTTTCAACTGATTTTCTTGAAAAATCAAAACAAGGATTTGGAGTTCCTGTTGGTGATTGGTTGCGTGCTTCTCTTAGAAAAGAATTAGAGAGTTATATTGAACCTAAATTTGTGACCTCACAAAATATTTTTCAGTCTAACACTATTATTCCTTTAGTAAAAAATCATCTTTCTGGTAAAGAAGATAATACCATGCGAGTTTGGACATATTACTGTTTTCAAAAGTGGTATTTAAATACTTACAGCGTAATTTAATTTACAAATGAAAAAAATATTACGCATAACTACTGTACCTATTTCTTTAAGGAATTTGCTTAAAGGACAGCCAAAATTCATGAGTCAATATTACGATGTCATTGGTGTTACTAGTCCTGGAGAGGAGATTAAAGACGTAGTTAATGATGAAGGTATAAGAGTGATTGAAGTAGAAATGACTCGCACCATTTCTCCAATAAAGGATTTAGTTTCCTTATGGAAATTATACAAGATTATAAAAAAAGAGAAACCTTTTATTGTACACTCGCATACGCCAAAAGCTGGAACCTTGGGCATGATGGCGGCAAAACTCGCAGGTGTACCAAATAGATTGCATACCATTGCTGGATTACCATTATTAGAAGCAACTGGAGCAAAAAGAAGATTGCTCGACTTTGTTGAAAAAATTACCTATGCTTGCGCAACAAAAATTTATCCAAATTCATTAGGATTAAAAGACATTATCATCCAAAATGGTTATACGAAACCAAGTAAGCTAAAAGTAATAGCCAATGGGAGTTCTAATGGTATAGATGTCAATCATTTTTCTATTGAAAATATTTCAGAAGAAACAAAGACGACATTAAGAGAAGAACTAAATATTATTGAAGATGACATTGTTTTTGTTTTTGTTGGTCGTTTAGTTACAGATAAAGGTATTAATGAATTGATTAGTGCTTTCAAAAAACTACCTGCAGTCCATCAAAATATCAAATTACTATTAGTAGGAACTTTTGAGAGTGAATTAGACCCATTACAAGACAGCACTTTAAATGAAATCGAAAGCAACAATAACATTATCAATGTTGGTTGGCAAACAGATGTTCGTCCGTATTTTGCCATATCTAATGTTTTAGCATTTCCTAGTTATCGAGAAGGATTTCCAAATGTTGTGATGCAAGCTGGAGCCATGGGATTACCAAGTATAGTAACCGATATAAATGGTTGTAATGAAATAATTAAAGAGGGTGTAAATGGTTTAATCATTCTACCAAAAGATGAAAAGGAACTATATTTAGCAATGCTAAGCCTTGTTGAAAACCCAAATAAATGTAAAGAACTAGCCAATGCTTCAAGAAAAATGATTTGTGATAATTACCAGCGTCAAGTAATTTGGGAAGCACTTTTACAAGAATATAGAAACCTAGAAAATAACTAATTTATGTACACGAAAGTTTTAAAACCAATATTAGATATTTCATCAGCAATTATAGGGTTTATCATCTCCTCTCCTATTTTCTTGGTTCTAATAGTGATTCTATTATTTACTAATAATGGTAAACCATTTTTTTATCAAAGACGTGCGGGAAAGAAGGGAAGAGTTTTTAGTATCATTAAGCTTAAAAGCATGAACGATAAGCGTGATAAAAATGGTGATTTATTGCCATACCATTTACGAGTTACTAAGTTTGGAAGTTTTATTAGAAAAACATCTCTTGATGAAATCCCACAACTAATTAATGTAATTAAAGGTGATATGAGCCTTGTTGGTCCAAGGCCTTTGCATCCAGAATATTTGCCATTATATGATAAGGAACAAGCAAGACGACATGATGTAATGCCTGGAATTACTGGTTGGGCACAAGTAAATGGTAGAACCTCAATAAGTTGGGGACAAAAATTTAAACATGATGTCTGGTACGTTGATAATCAATCATTTTTGCTCGATCTTAAAATATTATTTCTTACAATATTTAAGGTCCTTCAAAAAAAAGATATAGATGGCGCAATCAATAAAACTATAGCTCCTTTTAAGAATGCACAGGTTGAATAAAGAAATTGGATCAAATTTTCACTTATTAAAAAGTAAGGATCCAGAGTATAAATTACTAGAGCAAAACAAAATACCTCTAGATGTAAATAATTATTCATTTTATTATTCTGGTAGAAATGCTCTTTTAGCTATCATAGAAAAGATAAAGGCTACAAATACCATTGAGACTATTTGGTTACCTTACTATTACTGCTACACAATTTCAGACCTTATAAATCATCATTATAGTAACATTAAGTATTACAAGGTCAATCCTTTTGAGTTTACTAAAGCAATCGACATTACGTCATTTTCTAAAAAAAATGATATTGTAATTTTAAATAATTTTTGGGGTTTATCAACTTTTAATTACCCAGAAAGTGATAGAGCTTTTATTATTGAAGATCATACACATGGTTGGTTAAGTAAACAAAGTTTAAATAGTAAAGCAGATTATAGCTTCGCTTCATTGCGGAAAGTGTATCCAATTCCATTAGGAACTGTGGTTTGGAGTCCAAATACAAAGAAAAAAATTGACTACTACCAAGATATAATAGACGACAAAATTGATAATGCAAATAACATAATTAGACAGTCAATGTTATTAAAGAGTCAATTTATTAAGAATCGAAGTTTAGTAAAACCTGAATATCTTTTATCATTTATGCAAGGTGAAAGCCTTTTAAGTCTCTCTGAAAATTATACTAAGCCTCAAACAGAAACCATAGATTTAATAAAAACCTTTTTTACTTTAGATCCAAACCCAATTAAAAGTGAAAATTTAAAATGCATCCTTCAGCATATAGAACCTTCAAAGCATTTTAAAATTATTCAAAAACAGGGTACCACACCTTTTGGTTTATTATTACTATTTCACAATTATCAAGTATTTGACTCTTTTCGAATTTGGATGATATCTAATAATATTTATCCTGCTCACTTGTGGCCAAATAATAAAGTATTACTAAAATGGAAATACCTTTTAAACATCCATGTCGATTTTAGATATGATATAGATAGTATGAGTTACTTGGTCGAAAAAATTAACGTTTGGGTAAAAAACAACGTATAATTGTTTCCTGTTAATTACGGCAATGGTAAAAGAAATTACTTCAAAGAAAGATTGGAATGCAGTTTTAAGTCAAGTAGATACTTATGATTTCTATCATACGTTCGACTATCATCATATTTCAAAAAATGAAAATACCGAAACACCAGTTTTAGTTACTTACACTAGTCATGATGTACTAATTGCATTGCCGCTTCTATTACGCCCAATAGAGAATACTCCATTTTTTGACTTTACTTCTATTTACGGTTATGGTGGCACAGTTAGTAAAAATGTGACTTCAGATTTTGATAATACCAATTTTATAAATGAAATTCAAGCATATTTTAATTCGAAAAATATAGTCTCTGTTTTTTCAAGATTACATCCTTATATCGAATCTCAAAAACCAATCTTAAAAAATTTTGGGAATATAACATCTCTTGGTAAAGTTGTAAATATAGATGTGTCTTTACCCATAGAAGAATCTCGTCGTGTTTATCAAAAATCACTTAAAAATCAAGTAAACAAACTACGCCGTACTTGTACTGTTCGTAAAGCAAATACGAAAGAGGATATTTTGGAGTTTGTAGATATTTATCATGAAAACATGAATCGCCTTAATGCAGATAATAGCTACTTTTTTAAGCCTGAATATTTCTTAAACTTTATAGAGCAGACCGATTTTAAAACAGATGTTTTGCTAGTAGAGGATTTGGAATCTCAAAAAGTTATTGCTGGCTCTATGTTTGTAAAAACAAATGGCATGGTTCAATTTCATCTATCAGGAACTAGAACAGATTATTTGAGACTAAAACCTTCAAAATTATTTTTGGATGAAATGAGGATTGAAGCAACGGAACAAAACTTTAAATATTTTAACCTAGGTGGAGGCTTAGGCAGTAAAGAAGATTCTCTTTTTGAGTTTAAATCGTCGTTTTCAAAAGACTTTAGAACTTTTGAAATATGGAAGTGTGTAATTAATCAAGAAGTATATGATGAGTTGAGCTCGAATAACAGTTCAACGACTAATAGTAATTACTTTCCTTTATATAGAGCAAATTAGGACATGATAAACGATAATGGACATTTTGTTATTTCACTAGATTATGAGTTGCATTGGGGCTTTTTTGACTTAAAAACTGTTGAAGAGTACGAAGAAAATCTTGCTAACACACGTAGAGTTATTGAAAGACTTCTTGATTTAAGCGATAAATATAGCATTAAACTAACATTTGCAACTGTTGGTTTTTTATTTGCTAAAAACAAAGAAGACCTTATAAAGCATATCCCAGAGTTAACTCCAGATTATAACAAAAGTGAGTTAAACCCTTATGAGCTATTAGACGATATTGGATATAGTGAGAAAGACGATCCTTACCATTTTGGCCATTCTATATTAAAAAGAATAATTGAGCATAATAATCATGAGGTCGGTACTCATACTTTTTCGCATTACTACTGTACAGAATCTGGTCAAACAAAAAATCATTTTAAGGAGGATATAACTGCAGCTATAAATATTGCAGAAAACTTAAATACAACTATTGAAAGTATTGTTTTTCCAAGGAATATGTTTAATCCTGAATATTTAGATATTTGCTATAAACTAGGAATAAAATGCTATAGAGGTACAGAAAGTTCATTTCTTTATCAATTAGAAAATAAGCCAGAATCTCCATACTATTCTTGGCAAATATTTAGGGCTTTAAGAATGTTAGATAGCTATATTAATCTTACAGGGCAACACACTTATAGTCTAAAAGCAATAAATAAGAAGAATAGTATAATTAATCTTCCTCAGAGTCGTTTTTTGAGGCCTTATAATAAAAGACTAAAATTTTTAGAAGCCTTAAGATTAAGAAGGATAAAGAAAGCAATGATACATGCCGCAAGTCGTAATGAGCTCTTTCATCTTTGGTGGCACCCTCATAACTTCGGTATGAATATGGAAGAAAATTTTAATGTTTTAGAAGATATATTTAAGGAATACAAAAGGCTAAATGAAAAGTATCAATTTAAAAGTGAAACCATGACATCCATGGCAAATAAAGTTATTGCCTCTCTCTCCTAATTCCAAACATATTAGTTTATCAAGATAAATTGAACTTTTGTCTGTTTATTTTGACTGATAATGAATTTAGATTGATATTTACAATTAGATACTACTACTTATGAAACCAAAAATATGGCTCTCATCTCCACACATGAGTGGCAAAGAGCAAAAATTTATTAATGAGGCCTTCGATACTAATTGGATAGCTCCATTAGGCCCAAATGTTAGTGGATTTGAAGAAGATATTTCTCATTATTTAAATGAAGACACGTATGTAGCTGCATTAAGCTCAGGCACAGCTGCAATACATTTAGGACTCATACTTCTTGACGTTTCAAGGGATGATATTGTTTTATGTCAAAGTAAAACATTTTCGGCTTCAGCTAACCCAATAGTATATCAAGGTGCTCAACCTGTTTTTATTGATAGTGAAAAAGATACCTGGAACTTATGCCCAATTCAATTAGAAATCGCGATTAAAGATTGTATTGCAAAAGGAAGAAAACCAAAAGCAATTATTTCGGTTCATTTATATGGTATGCCTTATAAAGTGGATGAAATCCATGCAATAGCTAAAAATTATGACATACCAATTATAGAGGATAGTGCCGAAGCATTTGGGAGTAGTTATAAAAATAGAAAATGTGGAACTTTTGGAGATATATCCATTCTATCATTTAATGGGAATAAAATAATTACTACATCTGGTGGTGGCGCATTAGCAACAAATAAAAAAGCGATAAAAGACAAAGCTGTATTTCTTGCGACGCAAGCCAGAGATAAATCTGTAGCATATTTGCATTCGCATATTGGTTATAATTATAGAATGTCTAACGTTGTTGCTGGAATAGGACGTGCCCAAATGACTGTGTTGGATAAGTATGTTCAATTAAGAAGAAAAAATTATCAATTTTATGTAGATGCATTAAAAAATATAAACTTTGTTGAGTTTCTTGGTGAGCCTCAAAATCACTTTTCTAATAGATGGTTATCAGCAATTTTGCTAGATAACTTTAAAACTAGAGAAGCATTGAGATTGGAATTTGATAAGGAAAATATTGAAACACGACCATTGTGGAAACCAATGCACCAACAACCAATTTTTAGCGACTGTAAAAAATACATAAATGGTGTATCAGATAATCTATTTGAAAGAGGTTTATGTTTGCCAAGTGGATCGAATTTAACTGATAATGATTTAGAAAGAATTTATAACGTGTTAAAATCTTTTTTTGACATAAAATAAATACTTCTAATTTTACAAAAGACTTTTCTTTAATTTCTATTTTATTTTAACTGCTATTTTTTATTACAAAAAATACTGATAGTTAATCTAACTTTTCAAATCGGCAAAATTTGTTATTTGTCGTTTTTATTTGATGAATACCTTTTAATCCATGATATTTACTTAAATAAAATTACTAGCTGTTTTAATTTTAGAACATTTATCTGGTTTAATTGATAATTAAAGAAATTTAAACTGCTATAATTTATATTTACCCCTTATTAATAAAGCTAGAACTTTATTAAAAATGAATTTGATTATATAGCATTAATATCACATCGACTATAAATAATGTATTTAAAGTCGAAAACATCTAGTTAATGTAAAAATGCCTATTTTGAGTTATGTTTAAAAATGGATTGTACAATATTTCGCAAAGATATGCGTCAAAATGGCTTGTGCTACTTTTTGATGTTTGCATTGTGTTATTTACATTTTTCCTTGCCTATTTAATTCGATATAATTTTAAGTTTGACTTTGAATTTAGTAAGTTTCTTGGAGAACTTCCTTTTGTCGCGTTAAATGCAATTATAAGTTTTCTTATAGTTGGCACTCATAAAGGAGTGGTTAGGTTTATTGGAATGAAGGATGTGATAAATATTATAATTGGCGTTAACATTCTTGCTACTATTTTACTAATAGAAACTTTCTTAACTAGGCAATTCAATTTTTTTATCTCTTGTGATATTCCAGGGTCAATAATTTACATACACTTACTCCTTAATATACTATTTTTAATCTCTAGTAAGTTTTTTATTAAAGCAAGCTATAAAGCTATCATATCTGGATTTAAGCCTAAAACAAATGTTTTAATTTATGGTGCTGGAAACTCTGGAAATTTAACCTATGATGCAATTGCAAATGACACCAAAAGCAATATTGAAGTAATTGGTTTTATTGATAATGATGAAAGAAAAATTGGCAAAAAAATAAATCTTCTTAAAGTCTATGGCTCAGAGGAAATAGATGACGATTTTATACAAAAACATGATGTAAATGAGGTTATCATTTCAATTCAAAGTATAAGTTATCACCGCTTATTAGAAATTTCAAGTGTATATCTTGAAAAATCTATAAAAGTAAAAATAGTACCTCCTGTTCAACAATGGATAGATGGCGATTTACAAGCATCACAAATTAAAGATGTAAACATTGAAGATTTACTTGGCAGAGAACCTATTAGCTTTGAAAATCCTGTTTTGGTTGAAGAGTATAATAATAAAGTAATCCTTGTTTCTGGTGCTGCTGGGTCAATTGGAAGTGAAATTTCTAGAAACCTATGTAACTTTAATTTTAAAAAATTGATTTTAGTCGATATTGCTGAATCTGCATTATACGATATTCAGCAAGAATTTGTTCAAAAAGGAATCACAAATTATGTCACTATAGTTACAGACGTAAAATGTCCTATAAGAATGGATAGAATTATGGCTGACCATAGACCAGAAATTATTTTTCATGCTGCTGCCTACAAACATGTCCCTTTAATGGAAAATAACCCTCAAGAAGCTGTAAGCATAAACATTGGAGGGACTATAAATATTTCGAATCTTGCTGTAAGGCATGGAGTTGAAAAATTTGTAATGATATCGACGGATAAAGCTGTAAACCCAACAAATGTAATGGGTGCCACTAAGCGTGTTGCAGAATTATATATTAGTTGTCTTAAAGGAAAAGGTAAAACTAAGTTTATTACAACACGATTTGGTAATGTACTAGGGTCTAATGGTTCAGTAATTCCATTATTTAAAAAGCAAATAGACAATGGAGGACCACTAACCGTGACTCATAGAGATATAACTAGGTTTTTTATGACAATTCCTGAAGCATGCTCTTTAGTATTAGAGGCTGCAGCAATGGGTAATGGTGGTGAGATTTTTGTGTTTGATATGGGAGAATCAGTTAAAATATTTGACTTAGCTGTAAACATGATTAAATTGTCTGGTCTTAAATATCCTGAGGACATAAATATAAAAATTGTGGGGTTAAGACCTGGTGAAAAAATATATGAAGAGCTTTTAGCAGATGGTGAAAACACTAAGCAAACCTATCATGAAAAGATTATGATAGCTAAAAGTAAAAAAATTGAAATACAACAAATTAAAGATAAAATATTAGAATTAAATAGCTCAAACCTAAGCTGTCAAGGCCTTGAAATTGTTTCAAAATTAAAAGATATTGTACCAGAATACATATCAAACAATTCAAAGTTTGAAGTTTTAGATAAAGCCAAAAATTAATAAATATGAAACCAAAAATTACATTTTCATCCGTAGTAAATAAATTACTATTATTAGCTCTAGTTACGCTAAGCTCTTGTGGTTCACGTCAAGACATTATATATTTTCAAGACGAACCATTATCAGAAGCAATAGAAAATCAAAATTCAAATTTTGAACTTCGTTTTAAGGCAGATGATCTCTTAGTTATAAATGTTTCTGCTGATGATCCAAAAACTGTAGCGCCATTTAATCTAAATGTTGTATCTACCAACAACTCCGTTATTGATGCTCAAGGAACTTTAAAAATGCAAACCTATTTAATAGACAGCAAAGGAAATATTGAGTTTCCAACATTAGGTACTTTAAAGCTTGCAGGATTAACGAGAAGCGAGGCAAATACTCTATTAAAAGATAAGCTTAGCATCTACTTTAAAAAAGACACTCCTCCTATTGTTAATATTAGACTAGCTAATTTTACTGTAACTGTTTTAGGAGAAGTAAAAAATCCTGGGACATATACAATACAAGATGAAAAAATCTCAATTGCTCAAGTATTAGGTTTAGCTGGAGATTTAACAATTTATGGTAAAAGAGATAACATAAAATTAATAAGAGAAGTTGATGGGCAAAAAAAGTTTGCAATAGTAGATTTAACTTCGGTAAATGTGCTTAATTCTCCTAATTATTATTTAACTCAAAATGATGTTATTTATGTTGAGCAAAACAATGCTAGAGTTAGAGCATCAAGCTTTAATCAAAATAATGGTGTAATTATTTCAGCTATTGGAACGTTAGCAACTATTGTAGCCATTTTAATAAAGTAATAATTTCGTAATTTACAATGACACTTCAATCTAAAAACAGCTCAAATTTAAGAGAACAAGTAGAAAAATATTTTACAAATTGGAAATGGTTTCTATTAAGTTTACTTATTTGTTTTTCATTAACATTTCTTTATTTAAGATATGCTACAGATACTTTTAAAATTTCGGCAACAATAAAAATCGCTGATAGTAATGAGCAAAATATCTCAAAACAATCCAATCAGTTAAATGACTATGGGTTATTTAAACGAGACCAAAATAGCGTTTTAGATGAAGTTCAAGTAATTGGTTCTCGCTCAATTATAAATAGTGTTATTGAGGAATTAGGGTTAAATATACAATGCTACATACAAGGTTCTATTAAAGAATTAGAAATTTATAAGAACCCTCCATTAACAGTTAACTTTCTTGAAAATGATAGTATCTTAAAAACTATAGACACATCTGTAACTCTTAATATCATATCAAAATCACAATTCACTTTTAAGAATAGTGATCAAAAACTAAATTTTGGCGAAAATATAAGCATGCCATTTGGAAACATCATTTTTACTCCAAATTTTGATCAACCAGAATTAAAAGTAGGTAAAAGTGTTACTGTGAAATTTGCATCCGAAGAGAAAGTTGCATCTCATTATAGTGATAAAATAAAAATAACGACAACAGCTGTTAACTCAAGTATTATTAATATTACACTTGATGAACCAGTAAAAGAAAAAGGTATAGATATTCTTAACGAACTTGTAGCTCAATATAACAAAGTAGTTATCGAAAATAAAAATGCGGTTGTTAAAGCCACATCCGATTTTATTGATAACCGATTAGCTATAGTGTCTCGAGAACTATCTGAGGTTAACCAATCATCAGAAACTGCACAACAAAATAATAGGTTAACAGATTTATCATCTCAATCAAGCATTTTTTTACAAACAGAAAGAGAAATTGAAAATCAGCAAATAGCTACAAGTACTGAATTACAAGTAATTGATTATGTATCAAAACATATAAGCGAAAAAAATGGTAATGGCGATTTAATCCCAGAAAGTATGTCTTTTCAAGATAATTCTATTACAAGCTTAATGCAAAAGCATAATGAATTGGTAATGGAGCGTAACAAACGTTTGGAAAATTCTAGTGAGCAAAATCCTGTTGTTAAAAGGTTAGATGCACAAATTGCCAATTTAAAGCAAAATTTTTCAGCAAGCTTAAATAATTTAAAATCAACTAACCAAATTAAGCTAGACAATTTAAATAGAGAAGAAAACAGAATTTCCGCTCAAATCTTTTCTGCACCAAAAAAGCAGAGAATATTAGGTGATTTACAACGTCAGCAAAGTATTAAAGAATCTGTATATGTATATTTATTGCAAAGACGTGAAGAATCTGCTGTATCTCATGGTGTATCATCACCAAATGCGATTATAATAGATAATGCTTATGCAAGTGCTTTACCAATTTGGCCAAAGAAAAGTATATTGTTTTTAGGAACTTTTGTTTTAGGGTTATTAATTCCTTTATTGACTATCTATTTAATGGATTTATTGGATAATAAAATTAGAAATAAAGCTGGTTTAATAAAAGAATTATCAATTCCTTTTATTGGAGATGTACCAAAGTCAAATACCAAGCAGATTTTTATTGACAGACACGATTATTCTCCAAAAGCTGAATCTTTTAGGCTAATTAGAACAAATATTGATTTTATGCTTTCTAATGTTACTAAAAGCAAAGGCAAAACTATTTTTGTAACATCTACAACTAGTAAAGAAGGCAAATCGCATACATCCCTAAACTTGGCAAGATCGTTATCTTTTTCAAATAAAAAAGTTCTAATTATTGAAACAGATATTAGAGTGCCAAAGCTAAATAAATATATGGGAGTCGAAAATAAAACTGGTCTTGGGCTTACCAACTATATTATAGATAACAAAATTAATTTTACTGATGTTATAAATAATGTGGATGAAAATTTAGACATGATTAGTTCTGGTACAATACCACCAAATCCAGCTGAATTATTAATGGATGAAAAATTAGATGTTTTGTTTAATGCTGTAAAGAATAAGTATGACTACATTATAGTTGATACTGCTGCTGTGGGATTAGTGACAGACACCTTATTAATTAGTAAATATGCAGACATGGTAATTTATGTTGTTAGAGCTAATTATTTAGATAAACGTCAATTACATGTTGCTCAATCTATGTATGATGAGAAAAGACTTCCAAATATGGTAACACTACTAAATGGTGTGATTCATAAAAGAGGTTATGGATACGGTTATGGTGAGTCTCCAAAAAAGAAACGTAAATTATTTTCCTAGTAGCTTTTTAATCTTAAACTTTACCTTAGTATACCATAAATTAATATTTTTATCTCTAAGGTATTGTTTTGTTCTATATAAAAAGCTAATGCTATTTGCTGTTAGAATAGATATCAATGATTTGGAATCGTAAATAACATGACATTCAAAGGCATATAGTTTATCGGACCATCTATCTTTATAGTCTGCTTTACCCTTAGAGAAATCTAAGATGTTAATATTATTGTCAATACACCATTCAATAAGTTTATAGATTTCTAGATTTCCAATATTGTATTTATAATGGCTTATATCGAATGATCTAATGGCAATTGCAACCATATCATCGTAAACAAAGTTTATAGACATTGCAATAGGAACTTCACCATCATTAATAACATTAAAAACAACTTTTTTTTCTAATATTAACGGATAAATTAAATCTACATAAAAACCCCATAAAGGCACTACACTATTATGTTCGTTTCGTTGTTCAAATCTGCTAACAATAAAGCTTTTTAGAACATCCATCTTCTCTAAATAATCAGCTTTATCTATATCTCCAAAATATACTTTTTGTGAAATATTAAAGTTAGTTTCTATTTGCCTAATTCTACCTCTAAACCTGCTTCTGCTTTTTGAACTAAAGCAAGAAACCATAACTTCATCGATGCTCTTAACTTCAGATAAATTAGCATATAGGCCCTTATATTGAGGTATTATTTTAACCTTGATTCGGCTATTCTTAGTATTCTGCTCTTCTTGTAAATAACTTAGAACATCGTGAATTAATACAGTTTTATTTTTAAAATTACTAGCTGTACTATCCAATTGATAGGTCATTCCATTGGTTTGGTTTTTTCCAACATTTACGTAAAAAGGGAAGCGCTTATCTTTAACAAACTTTACACCATTAACAGCATCAAATGAATTAATCTCCTCGTCATTAGAAAAATGTTTTGTCCATATAGATCCATAAGTTTGCGAAGTAAATGGGTTGCTAATCATTAAAAATAAATTTTTATAGTTTTCTTCGTTTCCTTTCTTGCTTAAGTAAGTTAAGCTCTCTGTTAGTTTGTCCAGCAACTGACGTATTTTCTTCTGCTCTTCTAATCAGATAAGGCATCACATCTTTTACGGGTCCAAAAGGCACATATTTAGCCACGTTATAGCCTTGGCTAGCTAAATTGTAACTAATGTGGTCACTCATACCATATAATTGTCCAAACCAAACACGATTATCATTTTTCGATATATTGTATTTTTCCATTAAGTCCATAGCTAGGTACGAACTCTCTTCATTATGTGTTCCAATAAATACGGAGATATCTTCTATATTCTCTAAAATATAGGCTAATGTTTTATCAAAATTATCATCAGTAGTGGTTTTATCTCTGCATATAGGAGAATCATATCCTTTGCTTACTGCACGTTCTCTTTCTTTTTCCATATAAGCACCACGCACTATTTTAAATCCTAGTTTAAAATTTTGCTCTTTTGCTCGTTCATGTAGTGATTTTAAATAGTCTAACCTATCCCATCTATAAAGCTGTAACGTATTATAAACAATTGGTTTTTCAGTATTATATAACCTCATTAAATCTTCGAGTAAATCGTCGGCGGCATCTTGCATCCAACTTTCTTCAGCATCAATTAAAATCTCAACATCTCTATCTTTTCCTAACTTGCATATTTTATGATAACGTGCTACTACTCTATTCCACTCTTCCGTTTCGGATGGAGTTAAGTCAATACCTTCTGTCTTTTTTTGGTATAGAAGAAATCGCCCCAATCCTGTTGGCTTAAACACTGCAATTGGCATTGCATCTTTTGTATGAGCAAATTCTATGAGTTCACAGGTTTTGTTCATAACAGCGTCAAACTGCGCTTCTGTTTCTTTACCTTCAACCGAATAATCTAAAACACACGATACGCCTTTATCGAACATCTTATCGATTACTTCTTGACAATCATGTTCATTAACGCCACCACAAAAATGGTCAAAAACTGTTGACCTAATTAGCTTTTCTACAGGCAAATTAGCCTTTAAAGCAAAATTTGTAGCTGCTGTACCAATCCTAACTAAAGGTTGAACAGATATCATTTTAAACAAAAAATAAGCTCTTTCAAGCTCGGAATCACTCTTCAACTGAAAAGCAATTTCGGTATTATCAAAAATTCTAGTTCTTGACATAATTACAATTACATTTAGAGCAAATATATTTATTACTAAGATACTTTTTTAATAATTTTCTACTTATTTTAACGGTCAAATTTTATGGCAAACATACATGGAATCAATCTTAACCCAAGAGTACGCAATACATTTTAATTCAACTTGTTACGACAAACTAAATAGTTATATTAACGAATCTAATTTTTCAAAAATATTTGTATTAGTGGATACAAATACGCATGAACATTGCTTGAGTTATTTTTTAGCACAATTAAATACTTCAAAAAACTTCGAAATTATTGAAATAGATGCTGGAGAAGTTAATAAAACGATTGATACTTGTGTTGGTGTTTGGGATGCTTTATCTAATCTAGATGGCGATAGAAAGTCACTTTTAATTAATCTAGGTGGTGGTGTTGTTACAGACCTTGGTGGTTTTGTAGCTTCGTGTTTTAAACGAGGAATAGCCTTTATTAATGTTCCTACATCCTTATTAGCTATGGTTGATGCGTCAATTGGTGGAAAAACTGGTGTTGACCTTGGTACTTTAAAAAACCAAATAGGTGTTATTAATTGTAGTGACATGGTACTAGTTGATACTAAATTTCTTGAAACCTTACCCCAAAATGAAATGCGTTCTGGCTTAGCAGAAATGCTGAAACATGGCTTAATTCAAGATGAAGCTTACTGGCATAAAATGAGTGATTTATCAAAATTCACGCTTGATGATTTAGACCAATTGATTTACGAATCTATTATTATAAAAAAGAACGTCGTAACCGAAGACCCAAATGAAAATGGTTTAAGAAAAACCTTAAACTATGGTCATACCCTAGGACATGCAATAGAATCGTACTGCCTAAGTAATGATGAAAAAGAAACATTACTACATGGTGAAGCAATTGCCATTGGAATGGTATTGGCTACTTATATTTCACATAAGAAGTTTGACTTTCCTTATAAAAAACTGCAAAACATAAAATCTACAATTAGAAATATTTACGGACTTGTAGAATTAACTCAAGATGATTACTTAGCAATAATTGAGCTCATGAAATTTGACAAAAAAAACACCCATGGAAATGTGAATTTTGTACTTCTTGAGGATATTGGAAAATCTAAAATAGATTGTAAAGTAGAAAACGCACTTATTTTAGAGGCTTTCGATTATTATAAATCTAACTAAATTCTATAGATAGCGTTCTTTAATCACATTGCAATGATGCCTTTCGTGGCCAACAATTATATACCCAGCAGCTCTTACCGATAGTGGACTATTGCTTGCAACACCAATATGCATAAACATTTCTTTTAAAAAGCTTTTAAACAACGAAATTGTTGCGTTTCTAATAGATATGTATTCTTCAATCAAGCTCTCTTTATTTCTAGAATTAGCTTTAGAATGCTCTAAATATTCGTCTTGATCATACCCTGGAAGCTCAACATTATCTTTTCGTGAAAAACATAATGCTCTGTAAGCAAAAATCCTTTCAGTGTCTAATAAATGTTGCATAATCTCCTTAATGGTCCATTTTCCTTTTGCATAAGAAAACGACCATTTGTCTTCTGGAATAGACTTGTAAAAAGATAACATCTCTTTTAAATTCTGTTGAAGTGAAGCTACTATATCTTCTTGTTCTACTAAATTAATATATGTGCTATAGTAGCTGTTAAATTCTTCTGTGTTTAAATATTTTGACATGATAGTAATAGAAAACTATAAATCATTAAATATTGAATGCATTAAACGCTTCTTGTCATTGATACTTTCCTCCAATGAAATCATCGTTTCGGTTCTATAAACCCCTTCGATATCATCTAACATAAAAATAACGTCTTTTGCATGCGTGGTATCTTTTGCTCTAATTTTGCAGAAAATATTAAACTTACCTGTAGTTATATGTGCAACTGTAATATATGGAATGTCGTTAATACGTTCTAGAACAAACTTTGTTTGAGAAGTATTTTGAAGAAATACCCCAACATAAGCAATAAATGAATACCCTAGTTTTTGATAATCTAAAGTTAAAGATGACCCCTTAATAATTCCAGCATCTTCCATTTTCTTAACTCTAACATGAACAGTTCCAGCCGAAATCAATAATTTTTTTGCAATATCTGTAAAAGGAATTCTTGTGTTGTCAATTAACATATCAAGAATTTGATGATCTATTTCGTCTAATCTAAATTTAGCCATTTTTCAATTTTGTTAAATAAAAATCAAAACTAATGCATTTTTAATAAAAATAACGAATTATTTATTAGTTATTTGTTGTTTTTAATGAGAATAATTCATTATCAATGGTAATGAAATCAATTACACTTTCACTACGTAAAGCCCTGTTTTCTCCTAGTACCACTCGCTTATTGTTTGCGTTAATTTCTTTATGCGAAAAATACTTAGAAAGATCTCCAAAATCTTTAATTCTAGGGATAAAATGTACCTTCTCACCCATTAACACTTCTTCATACTGAATTGCTATATCTAAAACTTCTTCTTTTGAATCAATTAAGACATTAGCATTTCTAATAATAATGTCATAAAACAGTTTTTGATTCTGTGGAATATCAAAATAAGGCTTAAACTGAGTTCCTAAATGTTCATTTATACTAATCGTGTCTAACGCTACTAATAATGAACCAAAAATAAACTTTCTCACCTCTTCCCTAGCATAATCATCCTTAAAGTGACCTGCTTCAAATAATACTGTAGGCACATTATGGCTTTGAAATGTATCTCCAACACAATTAATATTAAAAGCATCATCGTAAATACCAACACCATTAGGAATATTGTTTTGCAGCATCTTATTCATGCTTGCTATTAATTCCATAGCAACTTTACGATTCTCTGTAACAGTACATTCCGGATCTTGTGCTGGAGCCAAAAAGCTAACCGTAGCTGAGTTATTGGTGCTTCCTGCACTAAAAATAGTTCTTTGACCATGCAAATTGAAGCAAAAATTTGGTTTAAACCTTTCAAAAATACTCTTTAGTACGACACTTTCGGGCTGCGTTAAATCTTGTGCATCTCTATTAAGGTCAACACCATTGGCATTTAAACGTGTATAAGCTTTTGCTCCATCTGGATTTAAAATAGGTATAACATAAAGTGTACAACACTTTAATATACCCTTATTTATCATGAGATATTGCAGCAAATCAAAGCACGCTTTAGTCGTTGTCGATTCATTTCCATGCATTTGTGACCACATTAAAACACGCTTATCACCACTTCCAAGCTTAATACCATAAATAGGCAAGTCATTAACCGATTGTCCAATGACAGAAACTTCGAAACTTTTAGGCAATCTTTTTAATACTGACTCAATGTGTCTATTGGTAATATATCTATGAAAAAGAGACTCCGTTTTATAGCGCTCAAATTCTGAATGTAAAGAAGAATGATTTAGCATAAGTAATTATAAGTTGCAAATGTAAATAATCTAAACTTTACAAATGTAAACAATGAAATCATTCTTTTTTGTTTACAATTGTATGCGATTATACAGTATTATAACTAAAAAAATGAATAAGATTATTATTAACCATTTAAATTATTCAATATTAGATAATTAAATTATTTTATATAGAATTTAAGTTTAAATAATTGTAATAGAATTTTACTATACACCTAATAAAATATACTAAAAAACAATGAAATTTAGCTATATATTAAATATCTTTGTTTACAATGATAAACTCTAAAAATTTCACCATAAGGCTGCAACAAATTATAGATTATTATAGTCTATCTGCCTCTTCTTTTGCAGATAAAATTGGTGTGCAGCGTTCTAGCATTTCTCATATATTATCTGAGAGAAATAAACCTAGTTTAGATTTTGTTATGAAAATACTCTCCTCCTTTCCAGACGTTGATTTGTATTGGTTGCTAAATGGTAAAGGCACTTTTCCGAAGAATATTGAAAACAAACCCGAAAATAGCAATGTGATAGATAAAGAAAATTTATTGCTGGATTCTCTTAGTTCAAATTCTACTGATATTGACAGGATTGTTATTTTTTTTAAAGATGGTACATATAAAAACTATAAGAATTAGACGTATTCTTATTAAATTTGTACAGAAATTCTTTTCTATGAAATATCCATAATTATAATCTTGGTATCTAAGAAAAAATTAAATGGATGTTACAAGCCTTTACTGAACGAAGTCGAAGTATGGCAATTGAAAAACAATAAATATAACACATGAAATATTTCTATGTAATCATTTTATTTATATTCCTTTCTAGTTGCTATCAAATTGAAAGAAACTGTACAAATTATAAAACAGGATCGTTTGAAAGCACTATTACTATTGATAGTATTGATTACACATCTGTTTTTACAAGAACAGATAAGCTTCAAATTGAAACTTTTGAAAACAAAACTGACTCTGCAAATGTAAGATGGATTAATGACTGCGAAGTGGTTTTTAAAACCATAAACCCAAAAAGCATGGCAGAACAGAAAGACATTCATTTAAAA
This sequence comes from Pontimicrobium sp. SW4, assembly GCF_039954625.1. Taxonomy (NCBI): domain Bacteria; kingdom Pseudomonadati; phylum Bacteroidota; class Flavobacteriia; order Flavobacteriales; family Flavobacteriaceae; genus Pontimicrobium; species Pontimicrobium maritimum. The sequence goes on along the minus strand of NZ_CP157199.1, from coordinate 1,312,279 downwards.
ATATTATCTACTACAGATTCCTCATACACTTTTGAGTATTCGTATGTAGGCGAAACAACAAAACAAAAAGGAATTGCTAAAAAAATAAATTAGTACTATGCTAGATTTTCTACTTACTAGTGATGCTATAATGGCATTGTTAACTCTAACCTTTTTAGAGATTATTCTAGGTATTGATAATATTGTGTTTATTTCTATAGCAGCTAATAAACTACCTGAAAATCAAAGAGGTAGAGTAACTAATATTGGATTGCTATTAGCAATGGCGCAACGTGTTATATTACTGTTTTTTGTTTCTTTTTTAATTGGTTTATCCAAGCCCTTTTATATTTTCGAAAACAATTGGCTACATCTAGCATTAAGTTGGCAAAGTATTATTCTATTTACTGGAGGCTTGTTTTTAATTTATAAAAGCACTTCTGAAATTCGAGAGAAAGTAGAAACTCCTTCACACGACAAGGATGTTGTGAAAGGAAAAAAAATAAAATCATTTTCGCAGGCCATTGTGCAAATAATGATTATTGACTTTATTTTTTCTATTGATTCTATTTTAACAGCAGTAGGAATGACCAACGGTTTATCTACCAACCATAATTACAATTTAGTACTCATGGTAATTGCTGTAGTAATTTCTATTATCATTATGATTGGCTTTGCTAATCCAATACGTAAGTTTATAGATGCGCACCCAAGTATACAAATGTTAGGTTTAGCATTTTTAATACTAATTGGCTTTATGCTAATCACCGAAGCTGCACATTTATCGCACACATCGTTATTTGGAAACGAAGTTGGTGCCATACCAAAAGGGTACTTATATTTTGCTATTGCATTCTCTTTATTTGTAGAGTTTTTGAATTATAGAATTACTAAAAAGAAAAAAGAATAAAAACCAATACAGATGCTCTGTTATCCCAAAATATAGACCAATAAATCCATATATTTGTTACTATATAACCAGTTGGCAATAATTTAAAAAAATGGTTAATCTGTTATATAAATTAATTCTTATGATTTAGTTCTCTTTGATTTTTAAATTTCCTTTCGATATTTGGTAACTCTTCAATATATTCTTCAACATTCCAGGTTATATTAAAATTTGAAAGATATTGTTGCAAAGTTTCAAGTCCTATAGTCGCACGTCTCTTATCAACATTTTTTGGATCAATCAAAGGAAGAACATATGATGCATTTATCTCTGGGTCACTACCGATTTGGGTTCCATATATTTGTTTTTTCCCTTGCCCAATAGCAACTCTGTCTTCTAAATATGCTAATCGATTTGCTGGTATTTTCCCATTTATAAACGCTTCTCTTATCATTGGTAAATACTTCCTTTGAGTTTGAGAATCTGCATGTTGAATCACCAAAAACATTGTAGTTACACCTTTGTCCCCAACAAGATCGGCTCCTAACCAACCTCTACTATCTAGAATCTTCTTAACTTTTCTTAAATTAACGGAGTCTATAAGTTTCATTTTGTCAAAAATCTTTTTAGATTCAGCAGATTCTCTCCCTTGTTGGGTTACTACATCAATATATGCCTTTCTATATTTTTGATCATCTTCAAAAATAGAATCTAAAAGAGTTACTAATTCAGTATCTAAATTAACTCCAAGCACTTCTACATTTTTATTAATAATATTCAAGAGTTCAGCCCAACGCTTTTTTTTATGCAAAGATTTAAAAGCTACATCATCTTTTACTTTTCCAATATTGCTCAGGCCATAATGCTCTGTAGCTTTTGAAAGTTTAAATAAATGAAAGAATGCATTATCATAATCTCCTGACATAGCATAAGATTTTGCAAAATTATATCTATCGTCTATACCTCCTTTTCCTCCATAAACACTAAATGCTTCTTCGTATTTTTTTGCGGATTTTTTATACTCTCTTTTTTTAAACAAGTTTTCAGCATCATTTATAAGATGTCCATAATTTTTCATTTCATTTTGACCATGAGAAATATTGAAAAAGAGAATAAGCATTAAAATAGTTGAATAAATTGTTTTCATAAGTAAATTATTTTTGTTTTAGCAAACTTAAGTGGTATCTTGATTATTAATAGTTAACGTATGTTAATTAATGTTAAGTGAAACAACTATTGTTAACAAAGAACTGAGTTAAAAAACAAGCAGTTTTAAACTAATTTAGAAACAAAATTTTCATCATAAGGCAATCCGCTTTTTGCAATTGCAAAAGCCTGTTTTAGTAACTTATTTGCAACAGCTATTAGTGCTAACTTTTTACTCTTCCCCTTTGCTACAATTCGTTCATACATTGCTCTACATGCCTTGTTATGTTTGCAAGCCAAAAAAACACATAGAAATAATAAATTCCTGAGTTTTTTATTGCCTACTTTACTTATCCTACTGCGTCCTCTAACACTGCTCCCTGATTCCCGTATTGTTGGTGTAATACCTACATAACTGCAAAGCTGTGAGGCGCTTCAAACTTTTTAAAACCTTCGGTTACAACGATTAAAAACAAGGCGGTCTTTGTGCCCATTCCTGGAATGCTCTTTAGCAAGGTTAATTGCTGTTGCTGATCTTGTTTTACCAGTTCCAGTAATATTAACTCTATTCCTTTAATCTCCTTATCCAAGTGTTTTAAATCACGCTGCAATGACTTATAGGCATACTTTGATGGAATCCCTAATGTCTCTTCCCCATGAAGCTTGTTCTTGGTCTGTGTACGCTGTTTTATGTAATTGTCTAACAATCTAAAAAGCTGTAAGCATTCTGCATGAACATCTGTAAAGGCTGCGTACATTGGTAATTCGTTCATCGTGACATACTCACAAATGGACTTGGCATCACTCTTATCTGTTTTTACTTTTGCTAGTTTCATCTGGATGAAGCGTTTTACTGACAAGGGATTTACTACGGATACTGATACACCCTTTTTATATAAAAACTGTGACAATCGATAATGGTAATAGCCTGTAGCTTCCATGACTACCAAAACATCATTTGATAGACTTTTTAAAAAAGTCTAGGAATCCTTGCTCGTCATTTTTAAACTGAGCATGTCCACTTAATGAACCGTAAACATCAAAGACATCTTTACTAATGTCAACTCCATAAATTTCTTTATATTTATTCATAAGAACTGATTTTTGGAAAGAACAGGCTACTGACGTTTCAACAACTTAAAATCGAGATCTATAGTCTCACAGAACTGAACGAAATCTTAGTAGAAAAAGAGAGAGGATTACCAATGTTGTCGAAGTCTAGGCTTCACCGTGTATACTAATCTTATTTCTCTCTTTTGTTCTTTCTGATTTTAAACTCTAAAATTAATAGATTGTAAACTTAAGACCTGTATAGCTAATGAGACGCAATTATGGCTCCTCAGTGAGGTGCGCCTCACTACGCTATACACAGTGGACGTTAGCCATACACTGAAAAAAATGATATAATAATGAAATTAGATAGAACGAAACATTGGGAAACAGTTTATGAAACTAAAAACCCAAATCAAGTAAGTTGGACTCAAGAAATACCTAAAACTTCACTTGAATTTATACACTCATTTGGACTTGAAAAGACTGCCAAAATAATTGACATAGGTGGTGGAGACAGCAAACTTGTGGATTATCTGCTCGCCGAAGGATTTGAAAACATAACAGTTTTAGACATTTCTGCGAAAGCACTTGAAAAGGCAAAAAGCCGTTTAGGTGAAAAAGCAAAAAAAATAAGTTGGGTTGTAAGCGATATAACGGAGTTTAAACCAAATACAACTTATGACATTTGGCACGACAGAGCTACATTTCATTTTTTGACAACGAATGAACAAGTTGCAAAATATATGGAAACAGCAAAAAAATCTGTAAATGGCTATTTGACAATTGGAACGTTTTCTAAAAATGGCCCCAATAAATGTAGCGGACTTGAAATAAAGCAGTACAATGAACAAGAATTAACCTCTGAATTAAAAAATGGTTTTGAAAAGTTAAAGTGTGTAAACGAAAACCACTTAACACCATTTGGTACAACGCAGAATTTTCTATTTTGTAGTTTTAGGAGGCAATTAAATTAAAAAGCCAGTGGCTAACAAGATGTGTATAATTCATTGCTAGTATAAGCTCACTTACAAAAATCCTCACGGATTTTCTATTCGGTTTGTATTTGCTAAATTAGTTGCTGAAACACGCAACTAACCATACGCAAAACCGCTAGCAGCAACCAAAAAACAAACTCTAAATTAGGAAAACAAAATTTATGACAAAACTTTTATTAGCACTCTTTCTTCTTTCAGGATCAACCTTTATTTCGTGCAAAGAATCATCATCAAAACAAAAAGCTAATACCGAAAACACTAAATCAGATTCAGTCGATAGTTTGACAATCTATCAAACCGAAAATTTGATAATTAAAAAACTATCAAATCATATCTATGAACATATTTCATATCTAAATACGGACGATTATGGAAAAGTAGGCTGTAATGGAATGTTAGTTATAAATGAAAATAAAGGAATTGTTTTTGACACGCCAACGGACAACAAAAGTTCATTAGAATTAATAGATTTTGTTGCTAATAGACTTAAAACCAAAATAATAGCTATTATTCCAACTCATTTTCACGAAGATTGTATTGGTGGAATAGAGGAATTTGAGAAACACAATATTCAAACATACGCTACTCGTCAAACTATAGAACTACTTAAAAGTAATGGTCAAAATTTCTCTAAACCAATTAAAGAATTTGATAATAGACAAACTTTAAACATTGGCAACAAAAAGGTATATGCAGAATACTTTGGAGAAGGACATACCAAAGATAATATCATAGGATATTTCCCAGAGGACAATGCTATTTTTGGTGGATGTTTGATTAAAAAAGTTGGGGCAAGTAAGGGTTATTTAGAAGATGCCAACACGGGCAAATGGTCTGAAACTGTTCGCAAAATCAAATTTAAATATCCAAAAACAAAAATCATAATTCCAGGACACGGAAAATCAGGAGGAACGGAATTATTTGATTACACAATTGAATTATTTGAATTAAAATAGGCAACTGCTAACACCGAATATTATTTATTGCTAATTCTAGCCGACTTGCGAAAATCCTTAAAGATTTCCTATTCGGTTTTTATTTGTTAAATTAGGTGTTTAGACACATCATTAATCATACATAAACCAGTTGGTAACAATTAAATAAATCAATATGAAAGTTACAGCAGAAAAAAATGAGCAGGTTGCCAATATGATATTTGCATCCATTTATCCACTTTACTTGAATAGATTAAAGAAAAATGGTAGAACAGAAGAAGAGCTCAATCAAGTAATTGAATGGTTTACTGGTTTTGATCAAAATGCTTTACAAACACTCATTGATGAAAAAGCAAGCTTTAGAACATTTTTTCAAAAAGCTAAAATAAATCCAAACACACACTTGATAAAAGGAGTCGTTTGTGGTTATCGAATTGAAGAAATAGAGGATGAATTTGAATTGTATAAACAATGTAGACAAATGGAAAAGCTGATTGATGAATTGGCAAGAGGTCGTAAAATGGATAAAATTTTACGTACAAAAAAATAATATTAGTACCTCGGTAGAATTTTACATATTCACCTCAGGTTAAATTCTACTTACTAACCACAAAAAAGCTTTAAAAGTCCTCTCCTAAAACCTTATAATCTTCTTTTGGAGGCTCAACCACAGTACCAAATATTTTTTCTTTCCAATTGTTCCATTTATACACTTTTGCAAATATTAAAAGGAGAATAGGAAATATGATAAACACAGGTGCAAACACATCAATAAATCCAGCCTTTTCTGGGTCTGAGACATCTTTAAAAATGGAATGTGTTTGAAATGCTGTCCAGTCTGCAGTAACTAACAAAGCAGTAAAAAGATTATTTGCAGCATGAAAGCCTAAGGCTAACTCTAAACCATCGTCCATTAATGTAATAATCCCTAAAAACAAACCAGTTCCTATGTAGTAAACCAATAAAATATAACCTAGCTTTTCTATTTCAGGGTTAGCAATGTGAAGTAAACCAAATACTACTGAAGTAAATAATAATGGAAACCATCTATTCTTAACTAATACACCAATCCCTTGCATTAAATAGCCTCTAAACAAGTATTCTTCAAAACTAGTTTGTAATGGCACTAATAAAATAGCAATAATGCATAATACTACAAATTTCCCAAGATTAAAGTTAAGTTCGTAACCCTCTGGACTTGAGAAATAATCTAGAAGTATCATCCCTGATGATATGATTCCCCAAAACAAAAATGCAAACCAAAATCGTTTCCAATCAATCTTTTTTCTAGATGTTGTAAGCATTTTAAAAGATTGCTTATGCAAAAATTTCACTATTAATAGTAAACAAATAAGTCCGCCAACAAAAGGTAATAATATAAACACCAAGTTTAAATTAGATTCAAACAAACTTAAAAGATAATTCATATCTTGAAACTTAGCCTGATCGGCTGTCCCATCAAAAACCTTCATCATTAAAGCAATTAAGTGAGGCATTGAAAAAATACCAACGCCTATAATTGCTCCCATTAGGCCAATAATATAACGCCACCAATCGTGCTCTACTTTAAAAACTTGTGATATATACATACTCTATAGGTTTACGTTCCAATGTCTATTTTGTTCGTATTGCAATGTACCATTTTTTACCATTAATGGCGAATCAAAATTATTAGTAAACAAACTTCCTGTACCTAAGCCTTGGTACATCTTTGTGTTTAAACTATACGTCCATTGCGCAATGGCATTTAAACCAATATTACTTTCTAAAGCACTTGTAATCCACCAACCAATATTTTGTTTTTTCGCAAGTGTCAACCATTCCTTACTACTTTTAAATCCTCCTACTAAACTTGGTTTTAAAATAATGTATTGCGGGTTTATAATTTGTAGCAATTCTTCTCTCTTTATTACCGAAAACACTCCTATTAATTCCTCATCTAATGCAATTGGTAAAGGTGTGCTTTCGCATAATTTTGCCATAGCTTCAAACTGACCTTGCTTTATAGGTTGTTCAATAGAGTGTAATTCGAATTGTGAAAGCATTTTAAGCTTTTCTAAAGCGTCTACAGGTGAAAAAGCACCGTTTGCATCAACGCGAAGTTCAATATCGTTTACTGAAAATTCTTTTCGTATAGATTTTATTAACTCAACTTCTGTTTTAAAATCAATAGCACCAATTTTTAGCTTAATGCATTTAAAACCTTGCTGAATCTTATCTTTAATTTGCTGGTTCATAAATGTCTTGTCTCCCATCCATACCAAACCATTAATAGGAATAGTATCTTCTCCTCTAGTAAATGCTGAAGGAAATAAAGCGAATTCATCTTCGCTTTCCAAAGAACGAAAAGCAGTTTCTAATCCAAATTGAATTGAGGGAAACGCTATAAGCTCCCCTAACAACACTTCTTGCCCAAGATGAATATTTACACAAGTCCATTTTATAATATCTTCATAATCTGGTCTGTCATCGATACTTAAACCCCTTAAAATACCACATTCACCTATCCCAGTTTTTCCATCTCTTTTCAACAGAATGAACCATGTTTCTTTTTGTATTAATACCCCACGCGAAGTACCGCTAGGTCGCTTGAAATCTAATATAAACTTTTTGTAAGATGCTTTCATTTAGAGCTCTATAGATTCGCCTATTTCCAGAAGCATTAAATCTTTATCACTTTCAAAAAAAGTGCGTTTTGCAATAGTATGGTCTATTTCAATATATCCGAATGTATCAAAATGATAACCCAGTATTTTATCGCATTCTACAAAATCTGCAGCAATAAGTGCATCATCTATTCCCATGGTAAAATTATCTCCTATAGGAAAAATAGCAAGGTCCAATTTAGTTTGTAATGGGATTAACTTCATATCGTAAGTCAATGCTGTATCACCTGCTATATAAATGTTTTTATGCTCTCCTTCTATTACAAAACCTCCAGGTTGTCCGCCATAACTGCCATCAGGAAAAGACGATGTGTGAATGGCGTTTACATATTTAACTCTACCAAACTCAAAATCCCAATTACCTCCATGATTCATTGGGTGACCATCAAACCCTTTGTTTTGATAATGTGTGACAATTTCATAATTAGAAACTATCACAGCTTCAGTACGTTTTGCAATGGCTTCTACATCTAAAATATGGTCTTGGTGTGCATGCGTTAGCAGGATATAATCTGCTTCTAAAGCATCAATATCTATATGTGATGCTTTTGGGTTTCCTGATATAAATGGATCTACTAAAATAGAAACATCTCCTATGCTAATTTGTAAACTTGCGTGTCCTAAAAAAGTGATTTTCATGAATAAAATATATTATGATTGCCTAAAATTAAAATACAAAAAAAACTCTTTAAATAATATGAAGTATTTGACCAATTCCTAACAAGATTGCTAACAAAAATGTAGATAATGCCAACACCTTTAATTGAGGGTCTAGTGATTTAGGTTCTTTTGCTTTTAATACAACTGTTAGATGTATGATTAAAGGAATATAAGCTATCACAAATATAAAATTAGTGATTGAGCGGTAATATAGAATACCAAATAATAGACTCAAAGCAATTGCACCAACTACTAAAATAGTGTGGTATACTTTAGCTTTTTTTAATCCTAATTTTACAGCTACTGTAATTTTATTGGCAGAAATATCAGACTCAATATCGCGCATGTTATTAAGGTTTAAAACACCAGTGCTTAATAAACCAATGGCGCAAGCAGGTAAAAATAACATATGATCTAATTGCTTCGCGTATAAAAAATAAGTGCCAATTACACTTAAAAGTCCGAAAAAAATGAACACCATAACATCTCCTAAACCACGATAACCATAAGCTGAATCACCAATAGTATACTTAATCGCAGCAAAAACACTTATAATTCCTAATGCAAAAAAGAGCATTGCATATAAAAAATGTTGGGATCCAAAAGAAGTATAAACAATTAAAAAAACAAATAATATAACTATAAGAATATTAATTCTAATTGCGGAAAACATTTCATCTGGAGTTATTTTACCGCTTTGTATAGCACGTTCTGGCCCAATGCGATCATCGCTATCTGTTCCTTTAACTCCATCACCATAATCGTTAGCTAAGTTAGATAACACTTGTAAGCTAATTGTGGCTAATAGGGTTAAAATAAAAATAGTACTATTAAAAAACCCATTATAATAAGCAAAACAGGCACCAATAATAATTCCAGATACTGAAAGCGGCAAGGTTCTCAATCTAAAGGCCGAAATCCATAGTTTAATTCTCTCCATTAAGTCAACAATTACGGTATCCATTTTTTATTAAAATTTGGCTTACGCTTTTCTAAAAACGCATTTCTTCCTTCTATAGCTTCGTCTGTCATGTATGCTAATCGCGTTGCTTCTCCTGCGAATACTTGTTGACCAACCATCCCATCATCTGTTAGATTCATGGCAAACTTTAGCATTTTTATAGATGTTGGAGATTTTCCTAAAATTTCTTGAGCCCATTCATACGCTGTATCTTCTAATTTTTCATGAGGAATTACTGCGTTTACCATTCCCATTTCAAAAGCTTCTTGTGCAGAATAATTTCTACCTAAAAAGAAAATTTCACGCGCTTTTTTCTGTCCAACCATTTTTGCTAAATATGCAGAACCATAACCCCCATCAAAACTTGTAACATCTGCATCCGTTTGCTTAAAAATAGCATGCTCTTTACTCGCTAGTGTTAAATCGCAAACAACGTGTAAACTATGTCCGCCACCAACTGCCCAACCAGGTACTACAGCAATAACAGCCTTAGGCATAAAGCGAATTAATCGCTGTACTTCCAGAATATTTAAACGATGGTAACCATCTTCACCAACATATCCTTGATATCCTCTTGCTTTTTGATCTCCACCAGAGCAAAAAGAATATACACCATCTTTGGTTGATGGACCTTCGGCACTTAATAATACTACTCCAATGTTTACATCTTCGTTTGCATCATAAAAAGCATCGTATAACTCACTAGTCGTTTTTGGGCGAAAAGCATTTCTCACGTTTGGTCTATTAAAAGCAATTCTAGCAACGCCATTACTTTTCTTGTAAGTAATATCCTCGTATACTTTAACGGTTTTCCATTCAATTGTAGCCATTTCACAATTTTTTATGCTGCAAAAATACATATTTTAAAATGTACACAATTATTTTTTATATTTGAATGTCAATTGTTATTACCAACCAATGAAAAACACAAACGCCAGTTTGAGCAAGGCGAACTATGTGTATGAATTAAAAAAAGGAGACCTTTATTTTTTTGATGATTACCTTATTTCGCAAATACACAATAATAAAAGCATAAATAAGTACGATTTAATTGAAGTTATTAATTTAATAAACAAACATTATGGTAGCAATAAACCATATGGCTTTATTAATTTTAATGTAAATTCTTACGATATAAATCCAATGGATGTTTTATCACTTATGGATGAATTTGGTTACTGTATTGCAAACGTAGTGGTTACTAAAAGTAACTTAGCCTTAAGGAGTTATGAGTTGGAAAAACGCCTTTTAAAGTTTAAAGGAACTTCGTTTGAAAATTTAATAGATGCCAAAGAGTGGATTTTAAAACAAGTAAACAAAGTTAAAAAACATTCAAAAAACTAAGTAAAACATAATATATCGAAAGGGTTTTATTAAAAATCATTCTCTTAATTATTTATTTTTTTTAACTTGTAGCTGTTTAAAAATCTCTCTTAAATGAACATTAAGGAAACTCCTTTGGGCAAAGAAGCTATTTCTATAGTGGAAACAAAATTTGGTAATTTATATTTTTTTGATAATTTTTTGATTACAGAAATTTATGAAGGAATTGTAATGGGTGAAAAAGAATTTATAAAAGTTTTTGATTTATGTATGGATTGCTATGGCTTAGAAAAGCCTTTCGGGATAGTTAGTCATAGATTGTATCCATATTCTGTAAATGTTTTTGAGCTTATTCCTATTGCTCATAAATTTAAATCTGTAGTTGCTAATGCAGTCGTAGCTTATACAGATCTTTCTTTAAAGAATTTCGAATTAGAAAAACAACTTCTAAAGTTTAAAGGGAAGTTTTTTAATAATTTAGATTCAGCAATAGATTGGATTAAAAAAGAAATAGAATAAAGCTTTAATTTTCAACTAACCTTATACCTTTATCTTCAATAGTGATAAGTCGTTGCTTATATAGTGTTCCAACTGCTTTTTTAAAGTTCTTTTTGCTCATTTGTAAAACTTCTTTAATATCTTCAGGTGAAGATTTATCTGTTAGGTTTAAATAACCACTATTATCACTCAATTCACTCAAAATTAACTCAGCATTAGGCTCTATATTTCTATAACCAATTTGCCCTAACGAAATATCTAATTTGTTATCGGGACGGACTTTTTTAACAATGCCCTTTAATCTATCACCAACACTTAAATCTTTAAAAATATCATCATTAAATATTAATCCAAGATGTTTTTTATTAACTATCACATTCATACCAATTTCTGAAGGATGCGATACAATTAAATCTACTTCATCAAATTGGTTAACGGTTAACTCTTTATTATCTAAAAAGTGGTTTGTTTTGCTTGAAGCTACTAATCTATTAGTTTCTTCGTCTAAATAACAATGTACCAAATACCAACCACCTTTTTTCATTTTAAATGCTTGTTCTTTGAATGGGCAAAATAACTCCTTTACCATTCCCCAATCTAAAAAAGCACCATGATTAGTAACATCGTTGCAACGCAAAAGAGCAAAATCACCCTTGGTAATATATGGTCTGTCGGTAACAGCTACTAATCGTTCATCATTATCTAGATATACAAAAACTTCAAGTTTATCCCAAATTTTAAATTCTTTAGGGACATATCTATTAGGCAAAAGAACTTCATCACCTTCTTCATCGCTTAAAAATAGCCCAGGTTCTTTTTCTCTAAGTATAGTTAATGTGTTATATTCTCCAATATTTATCATAGTGCAAATGTAAGGATATTAATAGCAGTAATAAAAAAAGCGCCACAACTAATCGCGACACTTTTAATAATGGTTAAGCTCATATTTAATAAGCTATTATTTTTATTAATAAGCAGATTCCTTACCGAAATGTTTTGTTAACATATAGTAAACTACTGCTCTATATTTATTTCTGTTTGAACGTCCATAAGTGTCCATTACTTTATCTATAGCTTTATCTAAATCAGCTCCGTCCTTTAAGCCCAGTTTTTTAATCAAAAAGTTGTTTTTTACTGTTGCTAACTCTGATGCATCAGATCCAGATACCGTTGCTGCATCAGCATTATAAATAGATGGCCCACAACCAATAGTTACTTTGGTTAATAAATCCATGTCTGGTTTCATACCACATTTGTCTTTTAAATCTGCTGCGTACTTTGCAATAAGCTCGTCTCTTTTACTCATAATTACGTTATTTTTTTAAATTAATTCTACTAACTACCAATGTGACACTAAAATACAAAAAAAGTCACTAAAAAATTATACAATAGCTTTAAAATAATCTAATAAAACTTGGTCATTAACCATTCTAGGAGTGAAAATTTCTAACAGTTTTGGAGAGTTATCTTCATTATAAAAGTCTTGTAGTTTACTTTCAAGATTAGCAATACTGTCGGATGCTTGATAGGTTATATTATACATCATACACAATTGTTTTGCATTTAAATTGTGTTTAGTTTCGAAAAAAGTATCAAAATTATCTGTGTTTTTGTGCCCAGGAAGTATTCTAAAAATACCTCCTCCTCCATTATTAATAAGAATAATTCTAAAATTATTAGGTACATAATTATTCCACAAAGCGTTACTATCGTAAAAAAAGCTTAAATCGCCAGTAATTAAAATAGTTTGCTTATCATTAACTGCAGCACAGCCAATAGCTGTACTAGTACTACCATCTATTCCACTAGTTCCTCTATTACAGTAGATTTGTAAACTCTTATTAATATTAAAAAGTTGCATATATCTAATAGCTGAACTATTTCCAGAATGCACAATTCCATGATTTGGAAGAGACTGTAGTACTTTTTCAAAAACTTTTAAATCAGAATACTCACAATTTTCAAGGTACTTTTCATGCTCAACTTGCCTATGTGATTTCACCTTACTCCAATATGGCTTGTATGCGCTCTTAATACTTTTCGAATCAATTAAAAATTGCTTAAAAAACTGATTTACAGAATATTCAAAGTGTTTACTTAAACTAAAAAATGTATCATTTGCTGTTACATTATCTATATGCCAATGTTGCTTTGGTTGGTATTTTCTAAGGAAAGCTTTTACTTTTTTTGACACTATTAAACCTCCAAAAGTCAACAATATTTCTGGTTGTAATTTTTCAAAATCAACATCCTTAAGAGGCGCAATTATCTTATCAATGCTTGGAAAAAACTCATCATGATGCAAATTTGATGTTGATTCAGTAAATACAATAGTACTATCATCATTGGCTAAAAGCTCCAAAATATTCTTGTCAACAGCATTTGGGGCATTAACACCTACAAGTACCATTTTTTTTGATGCTTTATTCCATGAATCAATATAATTGGAGAGGTCTTCTTGATAGCTAACAGGATTTGGCAAAGTAGCTTCAGTAGCAACAGAAAACTCATCAACCATATCGTATAACGGCTCATTAAAAGGCACATTAATATGTACAGGTCCTCTGTTTAAAATAGAAGAATTAATTGCTTTATTAATTTCAGCAGTATTAAACTCTTCAATATTTTTTTGAAGCTCAAGGAATCGTTCTACTTTATTTTCGAGAGTTTTGATAATCGTTGGCTCATTTATTGGGCTATTATTATCTGCAACAATATCTTCTTTAAGATTAGCTTCATAAAAAATATGATTATGGTAAACTCCTTTTTGATTAATGGTTTGTCCATCACCAATACCTACTAAATGTTTTGGTCTATCTGCCGAAATTACTACTAATGGAATGTTACTATAGTAGGCTTCAGCTACAGCTGGATAATAATTCAATAAAGCACTCCCTGAAGTACATACTACTACCACAGGTTCTCGTAATTGCTGTGCAATTCCTAATGCAAAAAAAGCAGCACAGCGCTCATCAACAATACTATAACAAGTAAAATACTCATGATTAGAAAAACCAATAGTTAGTGGTGCATTTCGGCTTCCTGGAGAAATAACAATATGCTTTACTTTTTTAGCTTTGCATAGCTGAATAATGGTTTGTGCTAAAGGGATTTTTGGTAGTTTCATTCAGTGCACAAAGTTATTTATAATACTTAAGTTTATGAAACAATAACCTTTTTAATCGTATTAGTTTTATTAACAGTTTCAAGCCATTCTTTTTCAGGATTTGAATTTTTAGTAACGCCTCCTCCAACATACAATATAGCCTTAGAATCTTGTAGTTGCATACATCTTAAATTAACAAACAAATTGGTTGAACGTTTATTGAATGCATAGGCAGCATTTTCAATATTTCTACGCCCTGAACGTGGCTGCACTTTAGTTTCTTTGTTTAGTTCTCCCAAAAAACCTGAGTAAAACTCACGATTGTAATGTTCATTATCAAGAATAAACTGCATCGCATCAATTTTTGGTAAGCCACAAACTGCTGGTGTTGGATGTAATTTTAAAATAAGTTTTTGAATACTTTTAGAATGGTCTATCAGTTCTCCTGTGATATCTGTTCGTAAATGTAACAACCTTCCAGCTTTAACGGTTTGAACTTCTGATGCTTCAATATTTTTAACGTGCCCATTTAATACTTTCACAACGTAGTCTGACACCAATTTTTGCTCATTAATTTCTTTAGAATCCCAATCTACTTCAAGAGTTCCAAAATAATCTTGAGTTCCAGCTAAAGCCATAGTGGAAAATCTGTTACGTTCTATACTCAACAATGTTTCTGGAGTTGCACCTAACCACAGGCCTACATTAGGATGGTACCAACAGTATACGAAAGCAGAGTTATAATTATTTAAAAGGGTTTTAAAAACTTTTAATGGATCTAAAGGCTTGTCTAATTGTAAAGTTTCCTTTCGTGAAAGCACCACTTTTTCGAGGTTTCCCTTTTGGATTGACTCTATTCCTTTTTCTACTAAATGCACGTGATGTAATTGGTCGTTATCAATATCAAATGGCAACGCTTCTTCTTTTTCAACAGGAACGTCCTCCAAGGTTAAAAGCATTCTAGATTTGCTGTATGGCATCAAAATGGCATCTTTTCGAATATCAAAAGGTGCAAATACAAAACCAGTTTCATTAAAATCTTCAATTTTATAGAGTGTACTATCTTTTTGTAACACAGCTTTAATCTCAAACGTATTTGGCTTACTATAGGCTACAAATGGTAGACCTTTACTATAATGCTCTGAAATATAACCGAAAAAATCCTTTGAGGTCATCAAACTATTTAGATTTTGGAAGTGTGATTGTTGTTAATTTACAAGACGAAATTAATTGATTATCATCATCAGTCACTTTAATATCAAAGTGCTGTGTAGTTCGTCCTCTATGAACAAATATTGCTTTAGCATAAATAGTTCCCTCTGCTATACTTTTAAAATGATTTGCGGCAATCTCTATACCTCTTACATAATACTTGTCGGTATCAATAAAAATATGCGCTGCAAAACTTCCAACGCTTTCGGCTAAAGCTACTATAGCTCCTCCATGTAGTACACCAGCTGGCTGGTGTACTCTAGGGTTCACTGGCATTTTTGCTACAAGAAAGTCTTCACCAACATCACAAATCTCAATCCCTAATGTTTCCATTAAAGTATTTTTACTTGTAGCATTTGCTCTTGCAATTACTTCTTCTTTATTAAAATGCATACATTTGATTTAGATTTGTAAATGTACAAAACCAACACCACAAATGAATTCGGTTGAAAAAGAAATATCGTATAAAACTACTAACTCGTATTCAACTTTAAATAAGCTTACTTCTAAAACAAAAAATGTTTGGTTTGTTTGTCACGGTATGGGCTATTTAAGTAGATACTTTTTAAAATACTTTAAAGAATTAAATCCTAAAGAGAATTATATCATTGCTCCTCAAGCACAAAGCAAGTATTATATACAACCTGCTTTTAAACATGTTGGAGCTAGTTGGCTTACCAAAGAGAACACCTTAAAAGAAACTAACAATGTGATGCATTATTTTGATGCAGTCTTTGAAGTTGAAAACATTCCGAAAGATAAAAACCTTATTGTCGTTGGGTATTCGCAAGGCGTTAGTGTTGCAATGCGATATCTAGCGACAAGACAATTACAATGTAGTCAATTAGTAATAATGTCTGGAGGAATCCCAAAAGAGTTAGTTGAAAACGATTTTGAATTTTTAAACGCCCAAATAACACTTATTTATGGTACTAATGATGAATACTTGAACGAAGACCGAATGATTTTAGAAAAAGAAAGAGCCTTGGAATTGTTTGGAAATAGAGTAACTATTATTCCCTTTGAAGGAAAGCATATAGTTAATGTAGAATTGATTAACAAACTAGTTTAGTCTGTCATTCTTGCGAAGGCAGGAATCTACTAGCTAAATATGCGTTTTTAAATGGATTCCTGCCTTCGCAGGAATGACAAAAACATAAACAAATTGTCATTATCAATAATAAATAATTGATATCACAATGACTATAAGATATTATTATGAAAGCACCAACATTAGAAAACGAGCGAGTTAAACTTTCGCTATTAGATTTAAGCAATTATAAAAATCTCATTGAGATTGCTAGTCAAGACAACTTAATACAATATTCGCCAAGCGATATTTCGACTCCTGAAAAATTAAAAGCCTACGTACAAGTTGCAGTAGATGGTTATTATCATAAAACTATTATTCCATTTATTATTTATGATAAACAAACTCAAACTTATGCTGGAAGTACACGTTTTGGGCTTATTAATTGGAAAAATAAGGTGCTACATATTGGTTGGACATGGGTAGGGAAGCAATTTCAAGGCACAGGGTTAAATACCCATATGAAGTTTTTAATGCTGCAATACGCATTTGAAACACTTGAATTTGATAAAGTAGAATTTAGAATTGATGAGCGCAACGTGGCCTCACGAAAAGCAGTTGAAAAACTTAATGCAAAACTCGAGGGTATCCTACGTAAAGACACGTTAATGCAAGACGGTTATAAACGTAGTACATGCTGTTATGGCATTTTAAAAGATGAATGGCCTGAGATCAAAGTTTCAATTTTTAAAAGATTCTAACTAGTACCTTGAAACGATTTATTCTTTTCCTTTAAAATTGCTAACTGTTTTTCTAAAAATGTAATGGCTTGTTCTGTTTTATAACTTGCTTTAGATTTAACAACTTTAAATTCTTTTTTAAAGGTTTCCTTACCAGATTTTGCTGTTTTAGATAAATCGTCTTTAACCTCTGTAAAATCTTTAGATAATTTCTCTTTTATATCCTTTGCTTCTCTTTTAAGATTGTCTCTTGTAATACTTCCTTTTTCTGGTGCCAATAAAACACCTGCTGCTGCTCCAATTAGTACACCTAACACTATAGCTCCTTTATGTATCATGATTTTCTTTTAATTAAACTTATCTATAGGTCTTATATCTTAGTGAATTGTTACAGCCTAAGACCATCCTAGCATTACTTATAAATTAATTCATAGCGCCAATAACTAAAAACATACTAGTTGCATTGTAATTTTCACAATTGAAACTAATAACCCTATTTTACTTTATTTAAATCCATTGGAGAATCAATACCTATAAGTTTCACAACCTCATTGTTGTTATTCATTACAAACTCTACACGTTCTTTAATATCAGCAACTATAAAAGTATTATCGCCATTTGGGATTAATTTAAATTTGCTTCCATTTCCTTTCATCTGAGCAAAAAGAGTTTTTCCATTGAGGAATATTTTAATTTCAATACTAAGACTTTTATAAGTCCCGACATACTTTTCATATGATTCTATATCAGTATCATTAGACACTTTTTCTTGAGGAATAAAGTTTTTAATATTACTATAATTAGATGGATGCACATTCTTAAAATTATTCTTTGCCAAATAATCTAAAGCTAACTTATATGCGACAGAAAATGAATTATCACTAGACGATTTTATATTCGGAATTACACCAACTTGCTCGAAACTTGTTTTAGTAATAGTATTTATAGTTTCTTCACTTGCAATAGTAACCGAAAATCTTTCTGATAACTTATGCTTCATTGCACCATTTCCAGCTCCTCTAGTCACTTCTCCTATTATTATTGCTCTATCCAAATGTTTGAGCATATAAGCTAAAGATTCTGCAGCTGAACCAGTTCGATCATTTACTAAAACATAAACAGGGACATTAGGCATTTTTTTGCCAGGGATATCTTTTGTAGTCCAAATTCCATACCTTGCATTATTATGCCTTTCATAATAATCTGACAAATGGATTGGTTCTTCATCAAATAAGTAACTAATTACATACGCAACTATTGCTTCAAATCCTCCTCCGTTATTTCTAACATCTATAATAAGGGCATCTGTGTTGCTTAAAAAATTGAACGATTTGGTAACAACCTTTTTGGCTTCATCAAAATGTTCCCATTTTGTAAAATGAGATACTTTTAGATAACCAATATTTCCATCTAATACTTTAACTTCTTGAAACCCGTAATTGCTCCACATTCCTTTTTCATCAACACGTAGTGGGCGAGTTTTAATATCTGGAGAAATATTTGGTGGTGTAAAACTTACATTCATATGTAAATCCCCATTTATTGATTGTAAATCCGTAGTTAACTGAGTGGCTAACTCATAAGGCTTAATCAAATTGTTGTATTCTTTGTTTTTGTTTTTAGAAAGTAATAGCTCACTCATCTTATTACCATCTTCTAGTGTTATGTAATACTTTTTAACTAACTGAGATATTGAATCTATTAATACATTTAATTCTTGTTGATTAACCTCTTCTTGAGTTTTTTTCTGAGCAATTAAATTAGTACTAATAAAAAGCGTTATAACAAATAACAATGCCTGTCTTAGATTTTCTTTTACCATTTTTTGATTATATAATTATATGGCAAAGCTAAACATGTCAATCATTAAAAAATAGAACGAAATTAGCCACTACTAATTAAAACTTTTGAAAATGCTTAGGTAAGAAACCTGTTAATTGCTTAAAATTCCTAATAAAATGACTTTGGTCTGCAAACCCACATAAATGAGCAATTTCGGATAGTGATATATTACTATTTTTAATTAGTTCAATACTCTTTTCAATACGTATTCTTCTTTGGTACTCACCTAATGTACAAGAAAAGTATTTTCTGAAATTTTTTGAAATTGTAACAGGATGAACCCCAACATTAAGTGCCAAATAAGATAAGGATGTTGGCTCATTCCAATCTTCATGTAGCAACTCAGTTAAACGAATTACCCAATTTGGCATGGCACTAAACTCAATCTTCTTTGAGTCATTAACTAACTCTAATAACAATGTATGGACAGAATTACTGCTACTAATATCATTCAAAAGCATTTCATGTTGCATTTTTAATATTAGTGTTTTTGCCGCTATATTTTGATTTAAGGCATTCTTAATATCATCCTCCGATCGTTCATATTTATCTAAAAACTTACTGCTAACTTCAATATTAGCACTCTTAGAAATAATACTTGAGGGTGTCCAACGGTGCTTTTCACCAGAATGGTAAAAAAATATTGAACCTCCTTTTTGAGTGTATTGAGATTCCTTTAATGTATCTGCCCTTCCTCCTTCATAAACATAACAAATGTGCAGATTTTCATGATAATGCCAATCATTATTATTCTCTTTTATTGAATAATGTGTATTTGTAATAATACTCCCCTCTACATTAAGTCTATGTATTATCTCACCTGTATATTCCCCTATATTTAAAATTTTCATTAAGAATCACATATTTAACTACATCAAAATAGTAAATCATAAATCAAGATATAACACATATTGTTACACTAAGCATATTAAAATCTCTTTTTAGATCTATGAAATTTATAACAATTATAATTATTACTTTCTGTTACCTTGTTACATTTTAAACTCCGAAAGTCAACCAAATATTTTATAATTCATACAATTTCATATACAAATTATAAAATTACTTAGACTTAAGGCTCGCTAAAATGTTTTATGAGATTATCTAAATTGTCAAGCATGATTATTGGTATTAACTAAAAGTTTAAAGGAGTTAATTCAAATAAAGAAGAATCTAATAAAGAGCATTAGATTCTTCTTTTAAACAAACCTTATTGTTTTAATTGATAAAACCACTCCATAGCACCAATAATTGAGAATACATTAGCATTCCCGTGATTTTTACCATTAAGAGTAATTAATTCTACTTCCCCTCCTGCAGAGGTTAAGTTTTCATAAGCTGTTAACGCATTATGATAAGGAACAATTTGATCTTCATCTCCATGATAAAAACGAATTGGAGATCTTGGAGTCCAGTCCAACAATGTGTTTTCTGTAAATGCACTTATAACATCAGTAGCACTCCCATTAAGAACACTTTCAACAAACGAAGGCTTCATGAGTTCTTCAAAAGAGGAAGGAAGTTGGTTTTCAATTTCTTGATTTGACCAATTCCCACTAAATAGCGAAGTCATTTTTTGTGCATAAGGAGCATTAAAAATCTCATCAAGTTTATTCCATTCATAATATTCATTATATGCTGTAAAAAGTAAAGCGATATTAGGCATATAAGGATAATCTTTATTTTCAAATTCTCTTTTAACAGATTCTAGTATATCATACGGTCCAGCTGCTGCTGCTGCTGCAGTAATAGAAAATTCATCGGAATAGTTTTGTTCTATTTCCTTTTGTGTAGCTAGAGTTGCATAGCCTCCTTCTGAATAACCATATAAAAACAGTTGATTATTTAAAGAAACATTAGTCGATGATAGGTGTTTCTTTGCAGCCCTAATTAAATCTATTGTGGTGGTTGCTGTTAATTTAGCATGAATGTAGGGATGTATAACTGTCGATTCTCCATAACCTAAATAATCAGGTATGGTTGTGGCAAACCCTAAAGAAGCCATAACTAAACCTACTAAGCCTTCTCCAATATCTGCACCTCTAACTGAAGTTACATTATTACGGTGAAATTCAACGCCATGTTGAATACTGAAAAGAGGAAATGCTTCCTGAGTTTGTGGAATCAATACAGTCCCAGATACTTCAACCAAATCACCATTTTGATTGGTAGTTAAATAAACAACTTTGTTGAACTCTACAGAATAAGTAAGATGATCTAAAATAGATATATCATACCCTTGGGACTGCATGACTTGTTTAATTTGATCTGGAGTATAAGCGCCAATTTTAGTAACACTAACAATATCACCTCGATTTTGCGAAAGAACAATAATATTATCGTCGTTTTGGTCCGCGGAACATCCAGTAAAAGTAAGTACAAATAGTAATAGTAAGTATTTGAAATTCATGATTATATTTTTTAAATGATTAATAATTATGATTCAAAAGTATGGCCAGAAAAGGCATAAAAACAAAGGTTGTATTGCCCAATCTAGGTATTGGGCACAATAAATATGGTCTATTTTAAATGAGTGTTTCTATACTGGTTAGGTGTTTGCTTGGTATAAGATTTAAACAACCTATTAAAAGTAGTTGAGGATTTAAAACCTGAACTTAATGCAATCGCTTCTAAGGTATAATTAGCATAACTAGCATCCAGTAAATTGAGTTTTACCTCTTCTATCCTATAATAATTTATAAGATCATAAAAAGTCTTTTCAAACCCGATATTGATTACTTGCGAAGTGATTTTTGAGCTTGTTTTTAATTTTTTTGCTAGCTGATTAACAGTAAGTGATCCATTTAAAAAAACCTTTTCTTTTTCTAAAAGTTCTATTAGTTTAAGTTTATACTCTTTGATCTCTTGGTCATTTAAAAGAATATTCGAGGAGTTTGTCTTTAATCTGGAGCTATTTAGCTTAATAAAAATTTCAGGTTTTAGTAAAGCATAGTAACCAATCCAATACACATAAATAGCGGAAATAGCCCAAAATAAATTAATGACATAATCAGAAATAGCTATGTTTTCCTTGAATATAAGAAGATCTCCTCCCATAAGAGCAATCCAAAGGATATATATAATTAATAAACCTAGAGTGAATTGAAATAACCAGTTCAGTTTTAATTTATCAATATTAGAGAATTGATTGTGTAGCCTTTTATGATATTTCCAAATTATCCTTAATGACAAGATTAAATAAGCTAAAAGTTGAAAAACAATAAAAACTTGAAATGCTAAATATATATATCGTTCTATAAAGAGTTTACTAGCCTGTTCATCTGTTACTATTCCTTTTATACCTGCATAAAACAAAAAAAAGAAATATATTATTGGAATGATAAAATGTTTTTTAATTGTTTTGCTTAAATGTATATCAAGACCAGCTAAAGACTTTACATACAAATAAAAAAAAGGCCCAAAGAAACTAACAAAGCTCCAAGTAGTTAAATAAATAATTGGGTAGTTCTTTACTGAGTTAAAATGATAGCCAGAAAAATAATTTCTTAAGATATTAAAGGAGAATAAAAAAAGGAATACAGCTAAAAACTTATTTGCCTTTGTCTTACCATGCTTTTTTGAGAAAAGAAGAATTAAGCTTAATATAATGCCCTGTATTCCTGCAAAAAAGTAAAGTGTTTTAGCTATTTCCATATGATAACAGCTTTAAATATATAAAATCGTTTGCTATTCTTACAATCTTATAAGTAAATCATCAAAACTATTTAGGTTCAAGGCTCATTACATAATCATAGCTCTCATCTAAATACTTAGCAACCTTATCTAAATCCTTAACCATAGTTTCTGGTATAAGTACATAACCTTTCATGACTGCTCCATACGACTTATAAATACTTGAATTAAACTCTTTTATGTATTTCTCTTGCACTTCTTTTGAAAATCTAATACCAATTTCACAGTTTTTGTTAAACAATGAAAACATGTAACCATTGGCAGATGTATAAGGCATTGTTTTCCCTTTTCTATCAAAACGATTACATTTTGCAACTAAAGCATCATAAGTTTTTAATTTTTCTTCCCACATATTGATTATAAATTTATCTGATTAAAAAGCATAAATTACATAAAATATAAACAGCATAATGAAGTCATCAATAGTCTCCCTCATTATTTATTTAGTATTTACAAACGTAAGTCATGCTCAATTTATCTCAGATGATGACAAACTCCATTTTGGTACAGGCGCACTTATTTCTGGAGCAACTTATACATTTGTGTACGCTAAAACAAAAAATAAAAAGAAAGCTTTTTGGATAAGTTTAGGCACTTCTGCTTTAGCAGGATTAACAAAAGAAATTTACGACAGTACCAAAAAGGGAAACAGATTTGATACTGGTGAACTTGTTGCTACCACAGCTGGAGGATTAACAGCTAGTATTACTTTAAACATTTTTACTGGTAAAAAGAAATCTAAAAAATAATATTACCAAACGTTTAAAATTACAACTTCGCAAGATTGGAAAAGTTAGTACCATAAGTTCAGTATACATTTGTCACATAAATTAAAAATGAATGCGAATTAAAGATTCTAATAGAATTATTTACCAGCAACATCTAAATCGCGTTATAGAATATATCCATGACAATTTAGATACTAAAATAGATATAAAAACTCTAGCTGATATTTCAAATTTTTCACCATTTCATTTTCATAGAATTAGTAGAGCTCTTTTGGGTGAATCCATTGGAGCATACATTACCAGAGTTAAGGTTGAAACTGCCGCAAAAATGATACGTTACACAAAATTAAGTATTGAAGAAATTGCCTTTAGTGTTGGTTTTGAAGCGACTTCATCACTTTCAAAAGCATTCAAAAATTATTTCGGAATTTCACCATCTGCTTATAGAAAAGACAAACTATATACAATAAAAACAATGAACATTATGAAAACAACTTTAAACATTAAAAAGCCTAAAATTATTGACCTTGTAGACCAAAACTGCATCTATTACCGTATGCAAGGTCCTTACCAATCACTAGATTATGGTAAAGCGTGGAAAATATTGTGGAATCAAATAAAAACTCAAAAATTGTTCACAAAAGGAATTCAACACATAGGCTTACCATATGATGACCCAAAAGTAACAGACGAAGACAAGCTACGTTATGATGCTTGCCTTATAATACATAAGAATGCCAAACCAAATGGAGAGGTTGGTTTTAAAACACTTAACGGAGGGAAATTTGCTGTGTTTTTATATCAAGGGTCGTATAAATACTTTTCGCAAGTATATGACTATATTTTTAACGAATGGTTAATGGATACCAATTATGAACTAAGAGACGAACCAGTACGAGAACGCTATATAAGTCATCCTGATCGTGTAGCAGAAAATAAGCTAAAAACAGAATTTTATCTACCAATAAAGTAATAATTTAAAAGCATCAATTAAATTGATGCTTTTAAATTATAAATCTTTTTGATAACGCTCAATCATAGCTTCTTGAGATTCTACTGGTTTATCATCATTAAGCTGATCTTTCATCATTTGACCCATTGACGGTAATTCAGAACGATTGATTTTTGTTTCTTCAGACCATAATTTAGATCGCATTAAAGCCTTTGCACAATGCAAAAACATTTCTTCTACAGTTACAACTAGGCATACTTTTGGGCGTTTTCTCTCTGAAGAAAATAAATTTAAGTAATCTTTATTTGAAGAAATTAATGCCTTACCATTAATACGTAAAGTTTCATCAACTCCAGAAATTAAGAATAGAAGACCTATTTGACCCGTTTCAGTGATATTAGATAAACTATCAACTCTATTATTCCCTTTAGCATCTGGAATAATAATAGTATTGTTATCTATTACTTTTACAAACCCTGGTGCTCCTCCTCTTGGGGAGGCATCCATTTTATATTGTTTACTTGAAGTAGAAATTATTAAAAAAGGAGATTTACTAATAAAGTTAATTGAGTGTTTCTCTAAAGTTGGTAGTGATTTAACTTTAGCTCTTCCCTTAGGTTTCTCATATAATTCTCGAAGTTTATCAATATTTTGTATTTCCATAAACTCTAAAATAATTATTTAACCAAGCGCTCAACAATACTTTTTGTTGGTAAAATCTCGTTTGTATACTCTATACTTGGCCCAGCAACCCAAACAGTCTTATATGTAACTTTTTTAGCAGCTTTTTCAGTGGCTTTCATTCCAATGGAAAACCGAATCATTTTAACCCACTTTTTGAGTTTTCTATTCTTGTTTAAAAGTGATTCTATCCACGTCGCTTTTGTACCAATTTTTTTCACATAAGGTGTATTAATAACAGTACATGGTGTTCCAGATATACGCTCAGTGACTACTATATCATCCGCACCATATTCTACGCAAGCTTGCTTATATTCGTCAGTAACGCTAGCTTCAATAGAAGCTATAAACGGACTTCCAACCGAAACTCCAGCTGCACCGTAGCTCAGCATTTTATCAATATCTGCTTTACAACCAACACCTCCAGCTGAAATGATAGGAATATTACAATTTGCAACTAACTGCTTAATTAACTCTTCTGGAGACTTATCTCCTCTATGTCCTCCAGCTTGATTATTTACTGCGATTATAGCATCTGCGCTTAAATCCTCAACTTTTTTAGCAAATTTTAAATCTACTACGTCACAAAACACTTTAATCCCAGCTTTATGGGCTTGTTTTATTGTTTCTTCTGGGCTACCTAAAGATGTAATAATAAAATCGCAGCCTTCTTCGCATATAACTTCTAACTGCCCTTTATACTTGACATTAGATTTGTTTACAATTAAGTTAAATCCAAATGAACCTCCTTTAGGTTTAGCTTCCTTTAACTCTTTAATAGCAGCTCTTAACTCATCTAGTGTTCTGTAATTTAATGCAGGAATACAACCAGCAATACCACCTTTCATAGCTTCAATCACCATTCTAGTATTAGAAACCAAAAACATTGGGGCTTGGATAACTGGATAGGTGATTTGGAGAAGTTCTGTAAGTTTTGCTGCCATTGGAGTTTTATTTCAACAAATATAAAAATATTATGCATGCATAGCAAATTAAATACAGTCAATAGAAAAAAATTATAACTAATTACGTTTATAAACTTATAGGCTTTTTATTTAGAAAACGTAATAGTCATATCTATTGTAGTGGTAATTATAGCTCCTCCCTGTGATAAATCTTCAACAGTCGGAAGAGATAAAATTAAAGAATCTTCCGTAAGCTCAATTATTCTAAAAACTGATGTTCTTCCATTATAAATAATAGTAACTTCATCTCCAGATTTTGTCCATGTCCCATCATTCAAAAATTGAATATTCTCTACATTTGTGACTGACACTTGGCCTTCAATTGTTGTAGTTAACTCAACACTGTATGAACCGCTAGTAGATATTTCCTTAGGGTTCTCTGAAAAAGTTAATGTAAAATCCAAATCGTATGCTTCTCCAACGAAATCTGCTGTTACAGTTTGCCCTGAAATCTCTGTCACAGTAGATCCAGAATAATCTAGGTCTTCACCAACCCAGGTTCCTAAAATATACTCAGAATTTATACTCGGAGCTTCTTCTATAGAGCATGAATAGATAGAAATAATAGATACTAAAACGAGTAGTGGACTAACTTTCTTCATAATTTTAAAGTGCAATTAGGCTCTAAAAATAAACTTTTTCTTACAAGTATTCATACTTTACTCTATAAAAAAACGCAACCATTACTGATTGCGTCTTTCTAAATATAAATGTTAAAATAACTTATTTTACTTCTTCGAAGTCTATACTTCGACTTGGCTCAGCACAGGCTACTTGACTTCTTCGAAGTCTACGTCTTCCACATCACTACCTTCTTCTTGCCCATTTTGACTAGCATCAGGTCCTGGAGCTTCTCCTCCTTGTTGTGCTTCAGCTTGTGCTTTATACATTTCTTCGCTTGCTACTTTCCAAGCTTCATTAATTTTATCTAAAGCAGGCGTAATAACTTCTAAATCTTTAGTTTCATAGGCTTTCTTCAATTCTTCTAAAGCATCTTCAATTGGTTTCTTCTTATCTTCTGATAATTTATCACCAAACTCTTCTAATTGCTTTTCAGTTTGAAAGATCATAGAATCTGCTTCATTTAATTTTTGAGCACTTTCTACTGCTGCTTTATCAGCTTCAGCATTCGCTTCTGCATCAGCTTTCATTTTTTGAATTTCTTCTTCAGTTAATCCAGACGATGCTTCAATACGAATATCTTGTGTTTTATTTGTTGCTTTATCTGTAGCAGACACTTTAATAATACCATTCGCATCAATATCAAATGTTACTTCAATTTGAGGCGTACCACGTCTTGCTGGTGGAATTCCATCTAAGTGAAAACGTCCAATCGTTTTATTATCAGCAGCCATCGCTCTTTCCCCTTGCAGTACATGAATCTCTACTGAAGGCTGATTATCGGCAGCGGTTGAAAATACTTGCGACTTCTTAGTAGGAATCGTTGTATTAGCTTCAATAAGCTTCGTCATAACGTTACCCATTGTTTCAATACCAAGCGATAAAGGTGTTACATCAAGAAGCAATACATCTTTAACATCTCCAGTTAATACACCACCTTGGATACCAGCACCAAGAGATACAACTTCATCAGGGTTTACACCTTTACTTGGTGCTTTTCCGAAGAATTTCTCAACAGCCTCTTGTACAGCAGGAATACGTGTAGAACCACCTACTAAAATAACTTCATCAATATCACTTTTGCTTAAACCTGCTGCTTTTAATGCAGATGCGCAAGGTTCGATAGTACGTTTTACTAAATCGTCAATTAATTGCTCGAATTTTGAACGTGTTAAGGTACGAACCAAGTGTTTTGGTCCACTAGCAGTAGCTGTAATATATGGTAAGTTAATTTCTGTTTGAGCAGACGATGATAATTCAATCTTCGCTTTTTCAGCAGCTTCTTTTAAACGTTGCAAAGACATTGGATCTTCTCTCAAATCCATAGATTCTTCCGCTTTAAATTCATCTGCTAACCAGTTAATAATCTTTTGATCTACATCGTCACCACCTAAATGTGTATCTCCATCGGTAGACAATACTTCAAATACACCATCACCTAATTCAAGGATAGATACATCATGTGTTCCACCACCAAAATCAAATA
The DNA here is from genome assembly GCF_039954625.1 of Pontimicrobium sp. SW4. Classification (NCBI taxonomy): domain Bacteria; kingdom Pseudomonadati; phylum Bacteroidota; class Flavobacteriia; order Flavobacteriales; family Flavobacteriaceae; genus Pontimicrobium; species Pontimicrobium maritimum. The sequence continues at coordinate 1,284,118 of NZ_CP157199.1, read as the reverse complement.
CTACTATTTTTTGGTCTTTTCCTTTTTTATCCATTCCATAAGCTAGAGCTGCAGCTGTTGGTTCGTTAATAATTCTACGAACCTTTAATCCTGCAATTTCTCCTGCTTCTTTTGTAGCTTGACGTTGTGAATCGTTAAAATAAGCTGGTACAGTAATAACTGCCTCGCTTACTGTTGTTCCTAAATAGTCTTCGGCTGTTTTCTTCATTTTTTGAAGAATCATAGCCGATAATTCTTGAGGTGTATATAGACGTCCATCGATATCTACTCGAGGTGTATCATTGTCCCCTTTTACCACTTTATATGGTACACGCTCTGCTTCTTTTTTAGACTCAGAATACTTATTACCCATAAAACGTTTAATTGAATAAACTGTTTTAGTTGGGTTTGTTACTGCTTGACGTTTCGCTGGATCACCAACCTTAATTTCACCACCTTCTACAAAGGCAATTACAGATGGTGTTGTACGCTTTCCTTCTGCATTTGGGATTACTACAGGTTCGTTACCTTCCATAACAGAAACACAAGAGTTTGTTGTTCCTAAGTCAATTCCAATAATTTTACTCATAACTTTATTTATTCTTTACTTTGTTGTGTTGAATTTCATTTTTAAATACATCTTCTTATAGTCAATCATTATGCCATGACAAAAAATATGACATGATGGCAGAATCATTTTAATAATTATTTTTATTCAGATGTCATTTTTGGTACATGATTTGCTACATGATAAACAAAACTATATTATATGAAACGTATATTAACTCTATTTTCAGTATTTGCCTTATTATTAACTGCTTGTGAAGGCCCAGAAGGACCTCCTGGATTTGATGGGCTGGATGGATTAGATGGTGAAATCATTGCATCTTCAGCTTTTGAAATTGAAGTCGACTTTAATACGGCTAATAATTTTGAATATGTTGAATCTTATGGATTTGAAGTATTACCCTCTGATGTTACTTTAGTTTACATTTTATGGGACACAGATAATGGTCAAGATATATGGCGATTAATGCCACAAACTGTTTATCTTGGCGATAGTACCACCTTAGTATATAATTTTGATTTTACTCAAGATGATGTAAGATTCTTTTTAGATGGCACTACAAATTTCAACACTTTAGATGATGTTTGGACACAAGATCAAATATTTAGAGTAGTTGTGGTGCCAGCTGATAATGTTGATGGTATAGATGTATCTGATATAAATGCAGTTCTTGGCGTGAATAACATTCAAAGTTTCGATTTTAGATAATAAATCGCATAGATAAAAACACAAAGTCCAAAACATAATTTTGGGCTTTTTTTATGCAAAAAAAATTAAATCCAGTTATCATAGTTTTTAGAGTGCAACGTGTATATTTGTCCAAACACTAAAAAGGTATGAGTTAATGGAATGTATTTCTGTTTTTGATATGCTAAAAATAGGTGTTGGACCATCTAGTTCACACACCTTAGGGCCATGGCGAGCTGCCGAACGCTGGATTAATGAGCTAAAAGCTGCAAATAAATTTGATAAGGTTGAAAAGATTTCAGTAGATCTTTATGGATCCTTATCTCTAACTGGAAAAGGACATGCAACGGACTTAGCAATTATACTAGGTTTAAGTGGTGCAGACCCAGAAGTTATTCCAACTGAAACTATTAATCTTATTATTGCTTCAGTTAAAAACACCAACACTTTGGTTTTTAATGACGAGAAGTCTCTAGAGTTTTCTTCAGAAACCAATATTATTTATAATCGAAAATTTCTTCCTTTTCATGCTAATGGAATGAAATTCACGGCAATTATTGATGGCAAAAAATCAAGTTCAACATTCTATTCTATTGGTGGTGGCTTTGTTGTAAAAGAGGAGCGAAAGAACTCTAAAAAGAACAAAGAAATATTTAAAACATTCCCGTATCCAATTACTTTAGGAACTGAACTATTAAAATATTGTAATGATTTGAATGCATCAATTTCTGAAGTAGTTCTAGAAAATGAGAAATCATTACGCAGTGATGAAGATATTGACTACGAAATGAGCCGTATATGGAACACTATGTTAGAATGTATGTATATTGGCTGTCATACCGAAGGAAGCTTACCAGGAGGACTCAATGTTAGGAGACGAGCGTTTGATATGCATCATAAATTAATTGGTGAATATACGTATGAAAATCCGCAAGAATGGCTTGAAGCCATTAGAAAAACCGAAGTTAAGTTTAGACAAATACTAAAATGGGTTAGCTGCTTTGCTTTAAGTGTAAATGAAGTAAATGCTTCGTTAGGTCGTGTAGTGACAGCTCCAACAAATGGAAGCGCTGGTGTTATTCCATCTGTTTTAATGTACTATTTAGTCATTGAAAACCATGAAGCAGAATTTAAAGATATTAAGCAGTTTTTATTAGTAGCTGGTGAAATTGGCAGTATTTTTAAGAAAGGAGCTACTATCAGTGCCGCCATGGGAGGTTGTCAAGCAGAAATTGGTGTTTCTGCAGCCATGGCAGCAGGAGCACTTTGTGAACTTTTAGGAGGTTCTCCTGAGCAAGTTTTAATTGCAGCTGAAATTGCTATGGAACATCATTTAGGACTAACTTGTGACCCAATTGGTGGGTTAGTTCAAATACCATGCATAGAACGTAATTCCATGGGAGCTATAAAAGCCATTAATGCTGCTGAGTTAGCACTAGAAACAGATCCTAAGAATGTTAAAGTTCCTTTAGACGAAGTGGTAAATACCATGTGGGAAACTGCTAAAGATATGCATACTAAATACAAAGAAACCTCTGAAGGTGGTTTAGCTGTAAGAGTTAGTTTATCTGATTGCTAATTTTTTCCTTCATTGCATCCTGTGCGTTGTCTTGTGTCTATTAAGTATATAATTTTCCATTGTCCATTGTCATTAAACAATTGAAATGAATTAACACCACAATGACTGAAATTTCCATTTCTCCAAAATTCATAAGGCGTCCAAGCATTAGCCATATTATTATCCACTTTAATAACATAATCTAACAAACGCTCATCCCACTTATCGGTTGAAGGTCTATTTGCAATGGCATTAATTAAGTCGGTAGACTCACCACTTCTCAATACATCATTTCCATCCTTGTCTTTAAAAGCTGTTTGCGTAATGAATTTTCCATACATAGCAGTTTTCATCATTGTTGTGTCTCCTTTATGGAAGCCTTCAAAAAAAGTATCAATAGCTGCTTTAACCTTGGCAGATTCTTCATTTTGCGCATACACAGCTGTAGTAAGTAAGCACACACATAAAAGTAAAATTCGTAACATATTATTTATTTTAATTGTGATTAAAAGTACAAAAAGAAATAAAGAAAAACACAACAGTATAAATAGCTTTCTGTTAATTTACTATTTTTACGCCTATAATCAATAAAATTATGTCAACAGCAAAAAAAGAATATAAAAGAGTTACTACAAAGTCATTAGTTGACATGAAAAGTAATGGTGAAAAAATCTCAATGCTTACGGCGTATGATTATACCATGGCAAAAATTGTGGATGGTGCTGGAGTAGATGTTATTCTAGTAGGTGATTCTGCTAGTAATGTAATGGCTGGTCATGAGACTACCTTACCAATTACTTTAGACCAAATGATTTATCATGCATCGTCTGTAGTTCGAGCTATTGAGCGTGCACTCGTTGTCGTTGATTTGCCTTTTGGAAGTTACCAAAGCGACCCTAAGGAAGCGTTGCGTTCTGCAATTAGAATCATGAAAGAAAGTGGCGGTCATGCTGTGAAAGTTGAAGGTGGAAAAGAAATTAAGGAATCTATAAAACGTATATTGAATGCTGGAATTCCAGTAATGGGGCATTTAGGTTTAACACCTCAATCTATTTATAAATTTGGAACTTACACTGTCCGTGCTAAAGAAGAAGAAGAGGCATTACAATTAGTTGAAGACGCTAAAATGTTAGAGCGCATTGGTTGTTTTGGGATAGTATTAGAAAAAATCCCTGCAAAACTAGCAAAGCAAGTTGCTGATAGTGTTAGCATTCCAATTATTGGAATTGGTGCTGGAAACGGTGTTGATGGCCAAGTACTAGTGCTTCATGATATGATTGGTATGACGCATGAGTTTAATCCGCGTTTTTTAAGACGTTATATGAACTTGTATGAAGATATGTCGAATGCTATTTCGCAATATGTTACTGATGTTAAAAAAGTAGATTTTCCTTCAGATTCTGAACAGTATTAGATGTATCGATTATTGGATTGTTAGATTATTGGACTATTGGATTAAAAAAGGAAGATGCATCGTTTTAAAGGTTTAGAAATTTGGAAAAAAAGCAGAGAGTTTTGTTCTTCTATTTATGAAGTAACTTCTAAATTTCCAGATTCTGAAAAATTTGGATTAACAAATCAGCTAAGACGTGCTTCTGTTTCTATTCCTTCAAATATTGCTGAAGGCTCTTCTAGGCATTCTAATAAAGATTTTTTACGGTTCCTTCAAATTACCTTAGGTTCTGCATATGAAGTTGAAACACAATTATTAATTGCCTTCGACTTAAAATTTATTGAACAAGAAGAGTTAGAGGTATTATTGAAATCATTAGGATCTATTATTAAAATGACTTCAAAATTTAAATCCACATTAATATAATACCAAGAATCGAGTGATCCAAAAATCTAAGCATTCTAACAAATCTAATCTCCAAATTCTTTACGAAGATAACCACATCATTATTATTAACAAACGTGCTGGAGATATTGTACAAGGTGACAAAACTGGTGACAAGCCTTTAAGCGACGTTGTTAAAGAGTATATTAAAGCTAAGTATAATAAACCTGGAAATGTTTATTTAGGTGTTACACATCGTTTGGATAGACCAACTACTGGTATTGTAGTATTTGCTAAAACCTCGAAAGCATTACCTCGATTAAATAAATTATTTTCTGATAAAGAAATTCAAAAAACTTATTGGGCAATTGTAAAACAAAAGCCAAAAAAAGAAAATGACACGTTAATTCATTGGCTTAAAAAAAATCCAAAAAACAATAAGTCAAGTGCCTATAACAATGAAATAAAAGATAGCAAAAAGGCAGTTCTTCATTATAAAGTTATAAGGCAATTGAATAATTATTTTTTACTTGAAATAAACTTGGAAACAGGAAGGCATCATCAAATTAGATGTCAATTAGCTAGTATAGGCTCATCAATAAAAGGCGATTTAAAGTATGGTTTTGACAGAAGCAATAAAGATGCAAGCATCCATCTACATTCAAGAAAAATAGAATTTATTCATCCTGTAAGTAAAGAACAAATATCAATTATTGCTCCTACTCCTCTAGATTCGATTTGGGATGCCTGTAATAACTAAATTACTACCTTTATAAAAAAGAATCTTGAATAATATACCTGATGTAATTCAAAAGCAACGTGCCTTTTTTAAATCGCAAAAAACTAAAGATGTTTCGTATAGAATTAATATTCTCAAAAAATTAAAAAAAGAGGTTATTAATAGAGAGCAAGAGGTTTATGACGCTTTAAAAAAAGACTTTAATAAATCAGCTTTCGAAGCCTTTATGAGTGAGTACGGATTGGTAATTTCTGAGCTAGATTTAGTTTTAAAAAACTTAAAATCTTGGTCTAAACCAAAGCGCGTAAAGTCTTCGATGTTAACTTTTCCAGCAACTGACTATATTTATAAGGAGCCTTACGGAGCTGTTTTAGTGATTGCTCCATGGAATTATCCTTTCCTTTTATCAATTGAACCTTTGATAATGGCCATTGCTGCTGGAAATACTGTTGTTGTAAAACCTAGTGAACTTACAACGCATACCTCGCAATTAGTTACAGATATTATTCAGAAAGTCTTTAATGAAGAATATGCAACCTCAGTTAAAGGTGGAGTTACTGTTTCTACTGAGTTATTGAAACAAAAATGGGATTATATTTTCTTTACTGGAAGTGTTCCTGTTGGCAAAATTGTAGCCAAAGCTGCTGCGATATTCTTAACTCCAGTCACGCTAGAATTAGGTGGAAAATCCCCTTGTATTGTTGATGAAACCGTTGAAATAAACTTAGCAGCTAAACGCATCGTTTGGGGAAAATTTTTTAATGGTGGGCAAACCTGTATTTCTCCTGATTATGTTATAGCACACAGTTCTATTAAAGATAGATTAATTGAAGCTTTAAAAGATCAAATCATAAAGGCTTATGGTGAAAACTCAAGACAATCAAAGGACTTTCCAAGAATTATAAACAAGAAAAATACCAATAGGCTAAAAGAAATGTTAGAGGATGCTTCTATAGTTTTTGGTGGAGAATGTAATGTTGAAGAATGTTATGTTGCACCAACAATTGTCGATAATCCGAGTTTAGATAGCAAATTAATGCAAGATGAAATTTTTGGGCCTATACTACCAATTTTAGCATACAAAGATAATTCAGACATAAGTAGAATTATTAATAATTATGATAAGCCTTTATCGCTTTATGTGTTTTCAAAAAATAAACAATTTACCAATCACATTATAGAAACTTATAGTTTTGGTGGAGGAGCAATTAACGATCCTTTAATACACTTTGGAAATCACAGATTACCGTTTGGAGGTGTTGGAGCAAGTGGCATTGGTGCTTATCATGGTAAACATGGTTTTGATACATTTTCACATCGTAAATCTATTTCTAAACGTGGTACTTGGTTTGATCCTCCAGTTCGTTATGCACCATACAATGGAAAACTAAAGTTATTAAAAAGAATGTTTAAGTGGTTTGGTTAATCTTTGTTATTGGGTAAATAAGCTCTAGTTCTGTTCCTTCATTGAGTTGAGATTTCAAAGTATATTTTGTATTAATAAGCATAGCTCTATTTTTCATATTTATTAAACCAGAACCTTTTTTAATTTTATCAACATCAAACCCTTTACCATCTTCTTTTGCTATAATAATCAAACTATCCTCTAAATATTTTAAATTAACATCAAAGTTTTGCGCTTTTGCATATTTAATAGTGTTTGAAAGAAATTCCTGAAGTATTCTAAATAAGATAATCGCATCTTTGTTATGTAGTTCTCTTTCTTCTCCTTCAATGGTAAGTGTAGCATCAATACTTTTCAATCTATTTAATCTATCAATTTCATTTTGAATTGATTCTTGCAAGCCAAAATTTAATATTGCTTCACTATTCAATACTTTTGATAAGCCTCTCACCTCTCTAATTACATCACTAATAACTTCTTTTGTTTCATCAACTTTAGTCTTAACGGTATCTTTTGTCAAAGAAGCTACCAAACTTAATTGCATATTGGCTACAGCCAATAATTGTCCAACATTATCATGTAGCTCTTGCCCAATATTTTTAAGCGTTTGTTCTTGTATTTCAGATTGCGTTTTCACTAATTCCTCCTCAAACTCACGCTCCCGCTGAACTTTCTCTAAAAGCAATTTATTTTTACGCTTTTGAAAAGTAGTAAAAAACAATATAAACATCATTACTAATAGAGCTATTGCCAAAATGCTATATACCATTAAGGCAATTTGCTGATCAGTAATTATTTCACTTTGAAATATGAAAGAAGAAATACAATTGTAAAACATAAATACATAATAATATTAGCACAAAGCAAAATAAATTGTCTCAAGTATATAAAATTTGGATTATCAAAGCTATAATAACTTTGAAAAATAAATAGAGGTGTAATAGCTAAAGACCAAAGCAACAAAGCTGTTCCAATATAAAAATATTTTGATTTATAAAAAGTTAAAATTTTGTCGCTTTTAATTACATCTAGATAAAACAAACAAACAAAAAATGAAATAATTAAAGTTCTAAACATGAAACCATAAGGAATTTTTTCGTAAAAAAAAGAGTTAGAAAAAATAAAGTATGCAATTGAAAACATTAAGTACAAAAAAACCGAGGCTTTTATATATTTTTTGAAACTAGAATTACTAATTATTCCAATGAAAAAATACCCCAAAAGAAAGACTAATACAACAGATCGAAAATTATACAACCAGTGATTTGTACAAAAAGGACTATTCTTGATTAAGATAAATATACTATTATCATAATTATTAAGCATAAATCGTCCATATAAAGCAAGATTTTCAACAACAACGGTTAGCCATAAATAAAATACAAAAAGTCGAGATGTGTAATCCCGACTTTTATATAAATATAATGTTCCAGCAATTGCAGCAAGAATTTCAACTAAATGAGTTATAGGTGTATAATAACTAATAAGAAATTCTTTCATAAAACACTTTACTACTGAGGGTAATTAGCATTTGGAGGCCAACCATCTTGTCCATGATTCAAACCATCCCCTTCTGGAATATCACCATTACCTCCTCCTCCATCTTTTCCATCTACAATTTTTGCAGTTGGAACAATAAAAGACGTAGAATAACCAACACCTTCTTTTGTTGTTGGGTAAGCACCACAATAAACACGAATACCGTTCAGTTTATATCCATTTTCTTTAGCTTGTTTTTTAGCATGTTTTAAATATGCCTTTATATCTTTAATAGAATACCATGAAGACCTATTATCAGGGCGCTTAACAATATCCTTGCTAATTAGTTTGCATCTTTCAGTAAATGCATCATTTAATTCTTTTGCTCGCTCAGGTGAGATTAATCCATTAATTTTTGCCATAATCAAATAATTTTAATGTTAGTAAATAGTCAATTGACGCTAATAATCAATTTTTATTAGGAGAAAACTATTTTACGTCTAAGTTATTGAAAACATATCATAAAAAGAAGAAAAAACTCACCTTTAAACAGGTAGGTTTAGTCTTTCAAATCAAAGACTATACTATTTCCAGTAAATTTTTGAGCTAATACATTAATTGAAGCTTCTGAAAGCTGTAAAACTCTAGGATATCCGCCAGTTGTTTGACAATCTCGCATTAAAATTATCAATTTACCAGATGGTGTTAATTGAACTGTCCCAGGCAAAACTAACGACGTTATTATATCTTCAAAATTATTAACTACTAATTCATTTAATTGATAAGCCATTCTGTTATTTTCTTTTGAAATTGTAAACTCTTTATTAAATAATGTAGCAATTTGAATAGCATTTAAGTTTTCAAATTCTGGTCCTTTAAAAACTTCAATAATGTGATTATCTAAATAACTTATATTAGCTTTAATAGATGCATATTTATTGCTAGAACTAGTTTGATTTTCAATTTTAAGTATATCATCTTTTTGTAATTTAAAAGTTGATGTCAGTCCTTTATACATACTTCTACTATTTAGCACAAACTCTGTTTGAAACCCACCAGAAATTGCTAAATAGGAACGAAAACCCATATTTAATCTATCAAAAGATAAAATATCACCTTTCTTTACATTAATTGCTATGTAATTATTTATTTTAATTCCATTAAGATTTGGAGATAAATTTGCTCCTGTAATAGAAATAGCAGTATCACAAGTAAACTCTAATTTAGGCCCAACCATTGTTATTTCAAGAGCTGCGCACTTCTCGTCATTTCCTAGAATAGCATTCGCTATTCTTGATGCCTCTAAATCCATAGATCCAGAAACAGACACTCCAAGATGCTGGTAGTCTTTTCTTCCCAAATCTTGAATGGTCGTATAAAATCCTGGATGCAATACTTTAATCATTGATTGCCTTATTTTCAATTATATAATCATCAACTTCAATACTTTTGAGAATTTGACTATACTCTAATTTTGAAATAGAAATGAATTGAATTTTATCTCCGCCCCTAGCAAAACAAGGGTTTTTACTATACACATTGAAAAAGTCGACTGGAGTCCTACCAATTATATTCCATCCTCCTGGACTTTCATTTGGATAGATTCCTGTTTGTGAACCTCCAATAGCTACAGAACCTTTTTCAACCTTTAACCTAGGTGTCATCTTTCTTGAAAAATGAAGCTTTTTATCAAGTCCTCCTAAATATAAAAACCCAGGTAGAAATCCCAAAAAATATATACGATAAATTATGCTTGTATGAAGCTGAATAATTTCAGGAATTTTAATATTATTTTTTTTAGAAATCTCTTCTAAATCTATTCCAAAATCAAGGTCATAACAAACTGGGATTTTCCATAATTTAGAACTCCTTATTTGAGTATTCGAATCTGTAAAAAACACACCTTTAAGCTCTAAAGTTTTGTTATAGAAATCATCTATAGAACAATCATAAGTAATTAGTATCGAGTTATATGCCGATTTTATATAAACTTTTTGTTTAAATCTATAATTTTCTAATTTCTGCTTATAGGAAAGTATACTTTCAAGAATATTTTCTGATATTATTTGAGGCCATTCAATTAAAATTGATCGCTCTCCAAAAGGTTTATATTTTAATTCAAATTCATTCAAAACATTATTGAATTTCAACTCCAGAATCTATTAAATTTTGTCGTAGTTTTTTTACTAATTTTAGTGCTTCAGGATTATCACCATGAATACAAATTGTTTCTGATTCAATAAACACCTCTACTCCGTTTACAGATATTACTTTTTTATGTAAAACCATATTTTGGACATGATGAGTCATTTCATCTATATCAAGAATCATAGCATTATGATTCGCTCTTGAAACAAGTGATAAGTCATCATTATAATTTCTATCAGCAAACACCTCATAAGTGATTGGAATACCTTCTTTAATTGCTACTTCTGAAATAACAGAGCCGTATGGCACGTAAAGCTTTAATGGTAAATGAATACTTTTCATAACCTCAACAATAACTTCAGCGATAGTTTTGTCTTTCGCAGCTAAATTATACAAAGCGCCATGAGGTTTTACGTGATGTAAGGCAGCATGTTTATTTCTTACCACATCCATCAAAGACTTAATTTGGTTTTTAATACTTTGATATAGAGCTGCACAAGGCATATCAACTGCTTGTCTTCCAAAATTCTCTTTATCAGGAAACGAAGGATGAGCACCAATTTTTACACGATACTGTTTTGCCAATTCAACACACTCTCTCATTGTTTCAATATCTCCAGCATGTCCACCACAAGCAACGTTACAAGAAGAAAGTAATGGCATCAAATCTGCTTCGTTACCAATTCCTTCGCCAATATCAGCGTTTATATCTATTGAAATGTTATGCATTTATAATAATTCAAAAACTTTTAATATGCTTTTAGTTCCCAGAAAAATAGTGATTGCAAGAATAACTACACTTATTACATTTTGTCTTATCGTGTTTTTATAATCACCCAAAACCGAATGCTTATTCATAATCCAAATAAGAAACCCTGCTATTACTGGTAATAAAATTCCATTAGCAACTTGAGCAAATTTTATAATTTCTATAGATTTTATTCCAGACGAAGACGATAATACACCAACTAGCAATATAAATACCCATACAGCTCTAAATTTTCTAGATGTCATTTTAGTGGACCAACCCAAACAACCTGTAGCCACAAAAGCTGCTGCCAATGGTGCTGTGATAGCACTTGTAATACCCGCTGCAAATAATCCTATTGCAAGAAAATATTTAGAGAAACTTCCGAAAAGTGGCTCTAAGCCTTTTGCTAAGTCTGCAGCATTATTAATTTCACTTGATTGAATAGCTGCTGCTGAAATAATGATACACATAGACACAATACCTCCTAAAACCACCGCAACAATAGTGTCTTTTCGAGCGTATTTTAAATCAGTCTTACTTTTCCATTTTTCCTTCACTAAAGACGCATGCAGAAAGAGGTTATAAGGCACAACCGTTGTTCCTATTAATCCAATAATAATTAGAATGCTATCATCAGGGAATTTAGGTGTGAAAATACCTTTAAACACCTCTGCTAGATTCGGTTTTGTTATTATGGCTGTCACAATAAACGCAATGCTCATTAATATGACTAACGACATAAGTGCTTTTTCTAAAATCTTGTAATTACCTATATACAGTAGTACGAAAGCCACTAAACCAATGGCAACACTAAAATAATTTAAAGAAAACGAGCCAATATCTAGCGAGTGATGACCCAAAACAGCTTTAAGCCCTAGAACACCTCCGCTAATATTTCCAGCTTCATACGCTGCATTACCAATAACGATGGCTGATAAGATTAAAACAATAGACAGCCCTTTAAATAATGGATTCCTTATCTCTGTTCTAATAATTTCAGCAAGACCTTTTTGAGAAATAATCCCCAAACGCGCCGACATCTCTTGTAGTACTATAGTTGCCACTACAGACAACACCATAGCCCAAAGCAAAGCAAAGCCAAAATTAACTCCTGCAACAGTACATAAGGTCACCGTTCCTGGACCAATAAAAGCAGCAGCTACCAATGGCCCTGGACCAATATTCTTAAACCAAGATTTAATCATTTTAGAAGTGTTTGTTGCTAATTTAAGAATTAAAATGAAAGCAATACCTAAGACATGAAAAACAAAAAAAGGTGTGATGAGCATCACACCTTTTTAGAAATTAATACAAATATTGATTTACATTTTAACTTTCGACACTTCAACTTCTTTAGCATCCTTATCTAAAAGAATGACTTCATCAAAGCCAGCATCTTTAAATTTATAAAATTGAGTAGCTGCATCACCAACTACTAAATAACCCATCTTAGAAGCATCTAAATGTTTATTTGCAAGCCTTTTGTGCTCTTCTAAAGTCATTGCTCCAATAATGCGCTCTTCATCAGCAATATAATCTGCTGGTAAATCATAAGCACTCATGTTTTGAAGCATTCCCAATAATGAGAATTGCGATTCAAAACGACGCGCATTTGATTTAATTAATGCGCTTTTTGTAAAATCTAAATCTTCTTGAGAAATCCCATTTTTATATTTTTCAATTTCTTCTTTAAAGATTTGAACAGATTCATACGTTGTATTTGTTCTTACACTTGAAGATGCTGAAAAAGTTCCAGGTATTTTTGTTCCACTAAAGCCTGTACGCGCTCCATAGGTATATCCTTTTTCTTCACGCAAAATCAAGTTTACATTTCCAGAGAATGAACCACCTAATTTGTAATTCATAACTGTTGCTGAAAAATAATCAGGATCTGTACGAGCCATGGATAAATAACCAATATTAATAACTGATTGTTTTGCATTTGGAATATCAACAAAATATAAAGATGCCTTATCTCTATCTTCAGGTAACGGATAGGTAGGAATCACAACTTCTTTAGCAGCCCATTTTGTTTCCAAATCAGTCAATACTTTTAGAGTTTGTTCTTTATTGATATTTCCTACGATGTGAAACTTACTAACAGATGGCGAAAAATTCTTTTCATAAAACGTTTTCAAGTCATCCATAGCAATAGACTCCACGGACTCTTCAGTACCAGATGTTGGATAAGCAAAGATATGTTTTTCACCATAAAGCAATTTGTTAGCAACATTATTTGCAACCACATTTGGGTTAGCAGCAGAACGCTTTATACTATTAATTGTACTTAATTTTATACGTTTCAATTCTTCTTCATCCCAACGAGGTTCAAGCAATATCTCTTCAACCAAATCCATGGTTTTTTCAAAGTTTCTCACCAAAGTATTACCAGAAACAGTAATTGATTCTCTTCCAGTAAACATGTTAATTGAAGCTCCTAAAAGCTCAATGGCTTCTTCTAATTCTTGAGGCGTTTTATTTGCCGTACCCTCCATCATTATGTCGGTCATTAAATTAGCCACTCCATTTTTATCAAAAGTATCCAATAAATGGCCACCATCAATAACCAAACTAAAGTTAACAAGAGGCAACTCTGTTTGCTCAATACCTAATACTTCCATTTCATTTGCTAATAAAGCAGTCCAAGATGCTGGAATATTTAGCTTAGGTGAAGGCCCTTGTCCAGGCTCTATCGAACGATCAAAACTTGAAGGTGTTTTTATAACTTCACTGTTACGTTCAGCTACTTCAACATCAACATTCTCTTTAATCTCTTCTTCAACAACAGCAGCTATGACACAATCTTTAGCAGCCAATTCTAGTTGCCCTTTAGGTACAAAACTAGTTAACACGAAAGGCTTATCCTTTATGTAAGTATTGTAAACTCTAATGACATCTTCTTTAGTTACAGCTTTTATATTCTCTATATCTTCTGTAATAAACCCAGGGTCTCCTGCAAATACATTATATTGCGCCAACTGAAAGGACTTACCTAAAACACTGCTTATACCATTGTAAAAATTGGTTTCTTCACTAGCTTTAAGGCGTTCAACGTCTCCATCTGTTATGCTTTCTTCTTCAAATCTCTTGAATGCCTCAAAAATTGCTTCTTCAACTTCAGCTAAATTTTTACCGGAATTTGCTGTTACACTAATATGGAATTCACCAGCTATTTCTTGCGAATTATTGTAAGCTCCAACTCTTGATGTTAATTCTTTTTCTTCAACAAGTACTTTATACATTGGTGCTTTTTTTCCTTGAGACAATAATTGACCTAAGAAATCTAGTGCATAGGCATCATCAGTATATTGCTGCAATGTTGGCCAAACAATGTTTAATTGTGGTGCAGTTGCAAAGTTGTCTTCGTGATAAAAACGCTTAGTTTCTGCCAAAATTACTGGTTGTGGCTTTAAAGGTTCAACTTCTTGACGACGCTTAATTTCACCAAAATATTTTTCTATTAAAGCTTTAGCTTCTTCAGTTTCAAAATCTCCAGCCAATACAAGTGTTGCATTATTTGGTCCATAATATTTGTCGTAAAATTCCTTTACATCATCAATTGTAGCGCTTTGCAGGTCTACCAACTCTCCAATTACTTGCCAATTGTAAGGGTGTCCTTCTGGATAAATTGCTTTGTCCAATACCCAATTGGTATGTCCATAAGGATTATTGTCAACACGTTGTCTTTTCTCATTTTGCACTACTTCTTGTTGGTTATAAAAAGCTGCTTCAGTAACAGTGTTTATTAAATAACCCATTCGGTCACTTTCAAGCCACATTACCATTTCGAGAGCATTGTTTGGAACTACTTCGTAATAAATGGTTCCATCTTTCCAAGTTCCTCCATTAAGAGTTCCTCCAGCATCCTGTATTTTTTTAAAGAATTGGTCCTGAGGAACATTCTCTGATTCTTGGAACAACATGTGCTCAAATAAGTGAGCAAATCCAGTACGTCCAGTTTTTTCCCTGTTAGAACCTACTCCATATTGTATTGCTACAGATACAATTGGATCAGATTTGTCGTGATGCAATACCACTTGCAATCCATTATCAAGTGTATATTTTTCAAATTCGATTGCTAATTTATCCCCAGATGTTTTATCAGAATTACAAGCCACAAAAGCCAATAAGCCAAATGATGTTACAGCCATCAAAGCGATTCGTTTAAGATTGATCATAATGTTAAAGTGTTTAAAATTATATACCCAAAAATAACGAAAAATCTCTTTAGAGCATTGGGTTTGTTAATAAGTCGTTGAGTAAATCATAAAAGACTTACCCTAACCAACCTTCTCTATCTAAGCTTCGAAATCTGAAGTCAGGTAAATATGTTGTGAAGCTTTTGAATTGGTAATTGTTCTAGAGCCTTTTAGGATTATATAATAAGATAAACTTTAATGGAAATATTAAGGCATTTTTTATTTAAAGTTTATATCGTAATCCAAACAAGACTCTTAACTGGGTGTTATTAAAAATCTGATTATTATTATTATCTATAGGCTTATCAAAATAATTATAACTTGGCTCTAAAAACAGAATCATTTCTTTTGCTAGCTTATATGAAATATTAGAGTTTAAAGTTGCTCCAAAAATTGTGTGATTAACACCTAAGCTTTCGCCTATTTGTTCATTGTTTAGAAAAGTTTTATTCTTTGTTAAAAAGTTTAAATTTCCACCAACACCTAATGATACATTATATTTTTGTTCATTTATTAAATTATATGAAAACTCTAATGGCACTTGGATATAATCGAATTGTTGCTGAAAAGTTCCTTCACTAATAACCCCTACATGAGAAGAAAAATCGTTAACTATTTCTTGAGAAACAAGAAATATTATGGTTTGATTGTTTACAATACTTTGATAATCTCCTACTAGAGGAGAGGTGTCTGAACTCACATACTTTATATTATTTATTTCTTGACCTAGTATATTCTTACCAATGCCAGATTTTACAACTAGCCTATCAGAAATTGAATACCCTACTTTAAAAGCATACACAAAGTTCTCTTGGGATGTTGTGCTTACAGTTGTACCTTGAATAGATGATTTAGAGACCGTATTAGATAATCCGCCTAAAATCTCAACTAACCATTTTGAACTTGCTAGAGCATTCGTGTTTATACTATCGCTAGTATTCTCATTTTTAGCTACAAGATTTTCTGATGAACCTAACAGAGAAGCATCCTTCATCTTAGAGATAGAATCATTACTTGCAATCAATTTTTCTTTGTCATAGTTAGTTACATTTTTATTCTTACTCTGTAAATCGGAAATATCTTCGTTAGCAACTTTATCAATCTTTTTCTTTAAAATATTCTGAGAATAGCTCTCATTATAGTTCGGATTCTGTTCTTTATCTTTTATGCTTTTTTTGTAAAAACTATTCTTTCTCTCTTCTTTTTTCTCTAACACGCCATTTCTATCCGTTAATTGTTGCTGACTTGTTACAATGTTTAATGAGTCTTTATTAGTATCACCAATATTTACCCCTTTAACTATTTTAGTGTTTTTTTCATTTGATTCATTTATTATATCATTATTTTCAGGCAGTTCTGTATCTGTAATTTTCTGTATAGGTTTACTATTAAACTCTAACAAATTTATAGCCATATAACCTAGTAGCATTACTAATACTGCAGCAGCAGAGCCCCAAAGAAACAACACTCTTCTTTTCTTCTTTTTTGGATGAAGTCTTGTTTCTATTTCATTCCATAATTCCTTTGGCGGCACTTTAGAGAACATTTCTAATTCGCCATATACTTCTTCAATACGATCCTTCTTCATGACACTTTTTTGTTTAATTCCTCATAAATTTTTGTCCTCAACATACTTTTTGCCCTACTTAATAATGATTTTGAAGTTCCAGTTGCCATTTTTAACTTACTAGCTATAGCTTTATGATTATAACCTTCAAAAACATACAAGTTGAATATCATCCTATAATTATCCGGTAATTGCTGTATATGCTTTAATAACTTATCTTGAGATAAAACAAGGTCAAACTCATTCGTTTCATCATCAAAATGACTGCTCAGATTAGAATCTTCAATCGGAACATATAGTCGATCTTGTTTCTTTCGTAAAACTTCTATGGCTTTATTAACGAAAATTCGCTTTGTCCATCCTTCAAAACTTCCATTGAATTTATATTGATTAATTTTTTGAAATAGAATAATAAAGGCATCTTGAAAGACATCATCAGCTTCAGGTTTACTCTTCATATATTTTAGACAAATACCATACAATACAGGAGAAAGCAGCGTATATAATTCACGCTGCCCTTCCCTATCATGCTCAACACATTTTTGTATGAGTATTCGTAGCTCTTTATCCAAATTGACCCTAATCTATATGTTTATTGATTAAATTTATAAATATCCATGCTTAAACTACTAATAACATTTAAACTCAAAAAAGGATAAGGTTTTAAATTTCGAGACTCTATCTCTATCTCTTTAAAATTGAATAGTACTAATAAGTTCTAATCCAAAATTATCCACATAATTATATTGATGAATTACATTTTCTCCCACAGTAATTAAATGAGATGATAACGGAATGACATCTTTAGAATTAGACTTATAAGTATTTTCTAACACTAAATTATTTGGATTTTGAGCATCAAATACATTTATGCCTTCGTCATTGCACACATATAGCACTTGATCTTTAACCCCTAAACCATAAGGATTAGATAAAAAATATGTAGAATATTCTACAGGCATACTAATATCTGAGACATCAATCACATTAATTTGATCCTCAATTGCACCACAAGAATTTCCTCCTCTCACAGTAATATAAGCTGTGAATTCTTCTACCACAACTGGATCACAACCGGTAGCATGTGTAAATGATGATGTATAGATTGGATTGAATTCATCTTGTAAGCCAACAATATGCATACCATTAGTTGCTCCAATAAACAAATAATCTTTTAGAAGAAATGTAGTTTCTAGCTCACCACCAAACCAGCCTCCCATCCAAGTCTCTGATACTAAAGAAATAG
Organism: Pontimicrobium sp. SW4; assembly: GCF_039954625.1. Classification (NCBI taxonomy): domain Bacteria; kingdom Pseudomonadati; phylum Bacteroidota; class Flavobacteriia; order Flavobacteriales; family Flavobacteriaceae; genus Pontimicrobium; species Pontimicrobium maritimum. The sequence goes on along the minus strand of NZ_CP157199.1, from coordinate 1,266,015 downwards.
AATTATAATCAGTGATATTAAATGTATTTAACTTATAACCGTCTATTGTATATAATGCGTTATTAAAAATTTGAAATTTAGCATAAGAGCCTCCGACCCCAACATTATTCTCAGCTGCCATATCAGAAAACAAAACAAAACTCTCCCAATGATAGATATCGGGATTATTTTCTACTTCAGTTCTCTTCATATCTACGGTAGCATAATCTGCAATGAATTCATCATCATTTATAGGGAATACACTAGTTTGGTAGTATGATACATCTTCAGGAAATACAGCATAATACACCAATATATCTTCTTCTATATTAACAAGCTGTATACTTGATAAATCACTTATATCAAACACTACCAAATCCATGAAATTATCAGCATATAGAATATCATTTTTTATTGAAATATCATGCACTCCTTCTAATTCTATAAATGCTATATTTTCTGGGTTTTCTGGGTTTTGGTTATTAAATATATGAATTCCAGAGTTTTGTGATATATAAAATAACAAATCATCATAGACATATATTTTACCATCAGAATTAGTTTGCTTAGCTGCAGTAATCTCAATTGAATTTCTAATTTCAGATTTAGATTTTATTATCGGAACCATTACACTAACTGGATCTATAAAATAATTGAGATCATTATCACTATTACAATTTACTAGTTGTAAACACACAATTACAAGTAAAACTAAGGTTGAAATTTTATTTTTCATATTATTGTTTATTAATAAGATGAAAAAAAAACAAAAGGTTGCAGTGTATTGTAAAAAAGTTACCCCAACCAACCTTCTCTATCTAAACTTCGGTATTGAATAGCTTCACTAATATGATTCCCATTAATCTTTTCTACACCTTCTAAATCAGCTATGGTACGAGCTACCTTTAATATTCTATCATATGCTCTTGCAGATAAATTTAAGCGCTCCATAGCTACTTTTAGCAATTCCATAGACGCATCATCTAACTTGCAGTGCTTTCTAATTTGCTTGGTATTCATTTGTGCATTGTAATGAACTTTCTCTGAATCTTTAAAACGTTGCGTTTGAATCTCTCTAGCTGCAGTCACACGTTTTCTAATATCTACTGATGATTCACTTTTACGTTCTTCAGAGAGCTTTTCAAAAGGAACAGGCGTGACTTCTATATGAATATCTATTCTATCCAATAAGGGTCCAGAAATCTTACTTAAATAACGTTGCATTTCTGCTGGTGAACTTGTCACAGGCGCATCTGGGTCATTAAAATATCCTCCAGGACTAGGATTCATACTAGCCACCAACATAAAACTACTTGGATAAGTAACCGTGAATTTTGCTCTAGAAATTGTCACTTCCCTATCCTCTAAAGGCTGTCGCATTACTTCTAAAACCTCACGCTTAAATTCGGGCAATTCATCTAAAAACAACACGCCGTTATGTGATAATGAGATTTCTCCTGGTTGTGGATAACTACCTCCTCCAACCAAAGCGACATTTGAAATTGTATGATGTGGACTCCTAAAAGGTCGTTGCGCCATAAGTCCTGCATGTTCTTTAACACGACCAACCACCGAATGAATTTTAGTTGTTTCTAAAGCTTCATGTAAAGTCATTGGAGGTAAAATAGACGGCAATCGTTTTGCCAACATGGTTTTTCCTGCTCCTGGTGGTCCAATTAAAATTATGTTATGTCCACCAGCTGCTGCAATTTCCATACAACGCTTAATGCTTTCTTGTCCTTTTACATCCGAAAAATCAAATTCTGGAAAGTTTAGGTTTTTGGCGAATTCTGCTCGCGTATCTATAATTGTTTGTTCCAGTGCTTCTCCTTTATCAAAGAAATTAATGACTTGCTTGATATTATCAACACCATAGACTTTTAGATTGTCTACAATCGCTGCCTCTTTAGCATTTTGACTTGGCAATATAAATCCTTTAAAACCTTCTTCCCTTGCCTTAACAGCGATTGGCAAAGCGCCTTTTATAGGCTGTAAACTTCCATCTAATGACAGCTCACCCATTATTAGGAAATCTTCTAAGCTTTCTGCATTTATCTGGCTGGAAGCCGCAAGAATACCAATAGCCAAGGTTAAATCGTATGCAGAACCCTCTTTACGTAAATCGGCTGGTGCCATGTTAATGGTAATTTTCTTTCCGGGAATTTTATAGTCGTTATTCTGTAAGGCTGCAGCAATACGATAATTACTTTCTTTTATAGCATTATCTGGTAATCCAACTAAATGATACCCTATGCCTTTATCTACATTAACTTCTACGGTAATTGTAGAGGCTTCCACTCCAAAAACAGCACTCGCAAATACTTTTTTAAGCATACATGATTGGTTTGCTTAAATGTAAGAAAAATTGTCAATAAAAATTATTGTAAACATTCAAAGTTTTTAATTCAATTCCTTAAAAAACGCATCTGTTTTTAAAATTAAAATTTCACTTTTTGATACTTTTTTAAATTGTACTAAAGAATCTCTTTTTTTCTTGGGTAACTTATAACTAGTGATGAAAATATAAGAATCATTAAAATATGTTATTTCAAAATCTTCTTTTTTAATATTATAGTTTTTTTCTACTTTTTCCACTACTGTTTTTATATTATACAAATCATTTGGTTTATAATAGTTATTAATAGAAAGAATTGTATTTATTGTAACAACAAAATAAAACGCAAAATAAAATATAAAGAAGCCAAGAGTAGATAATGACATAAGAAAATTTCCAATGATTTTGAAGGTGTTCTTATTTGTTATATTTTTAATTCTAGAAAGTGGATTTAATTTTCTAGCTTCTTTCAATAATACCTCATTTTTCCCAGTGAATACTTCAAATAATATATTTAAACGAATTGATAAGTATAATCCAAGTGATATTAAAGCAAATTCAATTATCGAGTGAAAAGGTGGAATTAATGAGCTTGAACCATACCTTGTTGTTATATAATGAATAGAATATGAAGTTAGAAATATTAGTAAAGTAACTGCTGGTAAGTAATCCTTCAGCTTAACTTCAAATTTATCTTTACCCCTGATTTTATCTATCGAATATGAAAATATAAAATAGCTAAATAAGATGATTAATGGCACAAACATCAATATAATTAAGCCATCAGAAACTAATTGCGATATCGAAAAAAATCTAACATATGATAATCCAAACTGCCATAACATTATTACTTGCCAAATACCACCTAATAAAATTGGGATTAAAACTAAAAGTGATAAATGCTCTTTAATCCAATTCAAATAAAATTGAAATTTAGATTCTTGTCCTTTTTTATTTATCATATTATTATCAGTTACCAAAATTTAAAGTCAAAAACTAGAAGTTATCTACATTAACCTAATCATTAGTTTCTAAATTAATTGTGGAGGCTTCCACACCAAAAACAGCACTAGCAAATACTTTTTTAAGCATACATGATTGGTTTGCTTAAATGTAAGAAAAATTGTCAGAAAACATAATTGAATTTTTAAACAAATAGTATAGTGCTTCCTTCGTTTATTAGTCTATATTTGCAGCCACTTAAATGACTACTTGTAGTTGTTTAGGTATTACACAAAAAAGAATCCTATAGTATGGTCACTATGGGATTCGCTTTTTTATATACTTCTGTAATTTGATTAGTCTTTATTTATCCCAAAAAACTCAAGTGCTCTTTTTTCATTGTAGTAATAGCTCTTTAACTGAATAAAACCAACATGACCTCCATGATTTGGCATTTCTAAATGTAAACAACTATTTGCTTTTGCTTCTTTTACTGGATAGCATTCAGGAGATAAAAAAGAATCATTCAATGCATTTATAATTAATGTAGGTATTTTAATATTTGGTAGAAATTGTAAACTACTGCACTGCGTATAATAGTCTAGCGCATCCTTAAACCCATGAGCTTTAGATGTATAAACGTCATCAAAATCTATTAAAGTTTTAATCGATGTAATCTCTTTAACACTCAATATATCAGGATATTGCTTTTGTTTTATCTTTAACCTATCTACCAAATGTTTTTTAAATCTGTCATGGTATAAGGTATTCTTAAAAGTATGTAATTCTTTACACGATCCATGTAAATCACATGGTACAGAAACTGTAACAACACCTTTAATTTGAGTTGGCACATTGTTACGCTCACCAATATACTTCAACACCATATTAGCTCCTAAACTAATACCATGAAAATATATTTCGGAGTAGTGCTTTTTATTAAGTAAATGGTTAACAATATCAACTAAATCTTCAGTGGCACCAGAGTGATAACTACGATATTTTAAATTTGGCTCGCCACTACAACCACGAAAATTTACACAAACTGCATCTACTCCATTCTCGTTAAATAGCTTAGCTGTTCCCATCATATAAGGCCTTTGAGCGTTCCCTTCTAAACCATGTAAAACAATAATTACTTTATTAGTTTCTGTATTAGAATAACTCCAATCTAAGTCTAAAAAATCATTATCACTAAGCGTAATACGCTCTCGTTCTTGAATTAAACCATTTACTCTTCTAGCCAGTCCTGAATACACTGTAGAAACAAAACCATTTCTAAATAAAAAAGGAGGCTTATACGCCGATTCTATTATTGGCATTTTATTGTATGGTTATTTTTAATATTTGCGTAGTATTGTCTGTGACTTTAAATCTGTTGTCTGTTCTATGACCAACAATCCAAATAATATCATCACCTGAACATAGTAACCATGCATTTTCCTTATCTAATAAAGAAAATTTTTCGTCTTTAAAGTATTTGCTCACCTTCTTTTTTCCTGCCATTCCTAAAGGATAAAAAGCATCACCTTGCTCCCATTTCCTGAGAGTTAAAGGAAAGCTTAAGCTAGACAAATCGAAATAAGCTATATTTTTTTGAGCTTCTTCTTTATTAGATACTTTAGAAATTGACAACTTCCCGAAAGGTGTTAAAACAACGCTTTGAGAATCGGTGATTTTAATTGATTCGTTAGGTAAATCGGTAATTTCAGATAATATTAAATACTCCCTGTCTTTCAATAAGCGATGCGTGTTTGAAAACACTTGTTTTCCAGATTGCGCAATTAACAATTCCAGTATGTCTTGCCATTGTGTAAAGCCATAGCCATTTAATAATTCATACAAATAGGCTTTAGGATTATTTAATTGTTGTATTTCATTGATATTAAAAACCACACCATTGTTCTTGGCCTTACTTACAATATTTTGTGCAACCTCATCCACTTTGTCATTAACGATTGATTTGACATCATTTAAGTATTGCTGTGTCTTCTCGAAGTTTTGTAATAGCTGCGGATTGATTCCTTTTAAAATAGGAATCACATCATGACGCAATTTATTTCGCAAATATTTGGTTGATGAATTGCTACTATCCTCTCTCCATTGCAGTTTATACGCTTTAGCAAATTTTTCTACATCGTCTCTAGTAAATGGTAACAAAGGTCTCACAATAACACCATTAACCTGAGGAATCCCCAACAAACCATCCAAACCAGTACCTCTGGATAAATTAATCAAGAAGGTTTCAAAATTATCATCAGCATGATGCGCTGTTAAAATATAGTCGAATTTTAATTGTGCTTTTAGTTCTTCAAACCAGTAATATCGCAATGTTCTGGCAGCCATTTGCATACTTATTTTCTCATCAGTAGCAAATTTTTTTGTGTCAAAATTTTCAATAAACACTTCTAATTCCCAATCTTCAGCTAACTGCAACACAAAATCTTCATCTGCATCACTTTCAGCATCTCTAAGGTTAAAATTACAATGAGCTAAAGAAATATTCAAACCCATTTTCTTACATACATATGCTAAAACCACACTATCCACTCCTCCAGAAATTGCAATAAGCAACTTAGCATTCTTTATAAAATAAAGCTGTTCGTTTATATGGCTTTGGAATTTTTTTAGCATGGTTTCAAATATACAACATTGATGATATTAAATTGAATGTGATAATTATCATATTATTAAACATGATTGTTTTTTAGTTTTAAATATTAATTAAAATTTCAGATAATGAGCACGATAAAAAAAATAATGGATAAAAGCACCCAGACAGAATTCGATAAAAAAGTACTTTCTGCAGTTCAGCATCTTCATACCTACATAAAGCATCGTTTATATATTGCCGAATCCACAGGAGTTTTACCAAGAAATATGTATACCTCTAATGATATTATTGATGAAGGTATTGCAAAATACTACAGTAAAGGCATCAACATCGACTTGGAAGAAATGGCTATTAAACTTGATCTTTTTAAGATTGTGGATAACGATTTAAATGAACTATTAAAAAAAGAAGCATTTCATAAAAATACTCAAAGTACGAACACCATTTTAGAAGAAGAATTAGATAGCTTAGAAGAGAATTTTACACTTGATGCAGATATGGATTACGTCATGAACGAAGATTTAGAAGACATTTCTTATCAGCAAGACAATAAGCATAAGCACTTGTTTTTATATGATGATAATAACTCCTCAGTCATAAGTGCTTTTGAAATAGAAGATATATCTACACAACATACCAAAAAACTATTAGGTAAGTTCTACACGTGGTTGCCAATGAATATAACTGATGTTGTTGATTTATTTGTTTTTGGCAAACTTAGTTTTGAAGACATCTCAAAAATAAAAGACATAGAAATTAAACGCATTGAAAGAATTTTTGAAAGCGTTCAAAAAAGTTTTAGAAAGAATCTACCTTAATGCTCTAAAACCTCTCGCATCGCTTTTGCTTTCACTAAGCATTCCTCATATTCTTTTAATGGGTCACTTTTTGCCGTAATCGCTCCTCCAACCGAATAGGATACGTATTGCTTTGTGGCATTGTACAAAATGCTTCTAATAATCACGTTAAAATCAAAATCACCATCTGGAGTAAAGTAACCCACAGCTCCTGAGTATAAGCCTCTTTTAGTTTCTTCAAGCTCTTCTATAATTTTCATTGCTGAAATTTTAGGCGCTCCTGTCATACTTCCCATTGGGAATGTTGTTTTTAAAACGTCTACAGGAGAAATTCCTTCTCTTAATTTTGAAGATACCGTAGAAATCATTTGATGCACTTGGTCGAAGGTGTATACTTTACATAATTCTTCAACTTGTACGCTACCCTTTATAGCAGTTTTAGACAAGTCATTTCTCACTAAGTCTACTATCATGATATTCTCACTACGTTCCTTTTCATCATTTGTTAATTGCTCTATAAGTAAACTATCTTCTTCAATATTTTTAGAGCGCTTAGACGTTCCTTTGATTGGCTGAGACATCACATAATCATGCTTTTTCTTAATATAGCGCTCTGGTGATGCAGACAACAAAAACTTATCGTACACTTTTAAAAACGTCGCAAAAGGTGGTCTCGAAATACTGTTAAGCTTTTTATATGTTTCAACTGGATTGATTTCGGTGTCTTCGGCATAAAACTCTTGACAAAAATTAGCTTCATAAATATCACCTCTATGAATATGGCTAAGAAGCTCATTTACTTTATTAAAGTACTCATCTTTATGAATTCGCAAATGAATTTTCACACCATTTTCATGAGCTTCAGTATCAAATTTCTGAGCATTTATTGTTTTCAAATCCTCGTTAAATTCTTCAGCTATCATATTTAAATAATACACATTGAGTCTATTTCCTTTAATTAGAAATAATTTCTTAGGCTGAAAGAAATACAATTCCGGAAACTCAAGCCCATCAAAATTATTAGAGGCTAAATGTTCAATATCATTTTTTAAATCGTACGATAGATAACCAAAAATCCAATCATTAGTCTTGTTTTGATACTCTTGCAACTTATCAAAAGCCTGATGGTAGTCTGATTGCAAACTCGTCATTGCATCTACAGCTAATACAGCATCGTATTCGGTGTTTAACTCATGGTAATTATTAGAATCTAACCAAACCACATCATCAAACTGCTGACTCCATAATAAGAGTTTCTCCTTGAAACTAGAAATATCCTTAATTAAAACCGACTTATGTTTACGCAATGAATGAGTGATTTATGAAGTCGCAAAGGTAAACAGATAAATGTAATTTAAAAGGACGTTGTTAAGAGAAACCATTACCTTTGTCGCAAAATTTTTTAACGTGACATTTCAAGAGCTAAATCTTACTACTCCTTTACATAATGCTATTGCTGATCTTGGTTTTGAAAAACCAACACCTATACAAGAACAATCGTTTAATGTGATTGGCTCAGGTAAAGATGTAGTTGGTATTGCACAAACTGGTACTGGAAAAACCTTTGCTTATGGTTTACCAATTTTAAAGAACTTACCTTTCGCAAAACAAGATAATCCAAGAGTTTTAGTATTAGTACCAACTCGTGAATTGGTTGTTCAAGTAGTAGAAGAGTTTGAAAAGATTGCTAAATATGTTAATGTTCGTATTTTAGGTGTGTATGGAGGCACAAATATTAACACACAAAAGCAAGCAGTAGCAGAAGGCTTGGATATATTAATAGCTACTCCTGGACGCCTATATGATTTGGCAGTTAGCAGAACACTACAATTAAAATCGATACAGAAGTTAGTGATTGATGAAGTGGATGTAATGCTAGACCTTGGTTTTAGACATCAATTATTAAATATTTTTGATATTCTTCCTGAGCGTAGACAAAACATTATGTTCTCGGCTACCATGACTCAAGACGTGGATGAGCTAATAACTGATTTTTTTATTAATCCACATCGTATTTCTATTGCAGTATCTGGAACACCACTTGAAAACATTAAGCAAGAACGATACAACGTGCCAAATTTTTACTCCAAAGTTAATTTGGTAAATCATTTACTTGAAGATAGAGACACATATAGTAAAGTATTGATATTTGTTGCATATAAGCGTATGGCAGATCGTTTATTTGATCAACTTGAAGAATCGTATTATGGTGAATCTTGTGTCATACACTCTAATAAAACTCAAAATTATAGATTACGTAGTATTTCACAATTTGAACAAGGTGAAAATAGAATTTTAATAGCTACAGATGTGATGGCTCGTGGTTTAGATATCGATAGTATTTCTCACGTTATTAATTTTGATACTCCTGAATATCCCGAAAACTATATGCATCGTATTGGTAGAACTGGTCGTGCTGAAAAAGAAGGACATGCCCTTGTATTTAGTACCGAAAAAGAGCAAGATGCTATAGAAAACATTGAAGAACTCATGCAAATGACGATTCCTGTTTTAGAATTACCTGAAGCTGTTGAAATTTCTAAAGAGCTTATTGAAGAAGAACGTCCACAACTAAAAGAACGTTACAATCCTTTAAATCGTAATAAAGACGATGATGCTCCTGGTCCAGCATTTCATGAGAAATCTGCAAAAAATTCAAAAGAAAATCTAGGTGGTTCTTATAAGTTTAAAATTGCTAAAAAATACAAGAAACCTAAAACTAGAGGTGATAAGAATTACAATAAACGGAATAAGAAATAATAAGTTAGTTTCTCGTTTTTATAGTCGCTTTTCAAAAACCCTATTGTCATTCCTGCGCAGGCAGGAATCCACAAGAATTCTAAAAGCTTAATTCTTTAAGCAAACCCAATCTTTAGACAAATCACTCCAATTAGGGTTGTCCTCTTCAATTAACTTTATTTTCCATTCTCGTTTCCATTTCTTCATGTTTTTCTCTCTTTTTATTGCATCGTTAATGTTTTGATATGTTTCAAAATAGACTAAACGATTTAAGCCGTAGTTTTTGGTAAAACCTTCAATGAGTTTGTTTTTATGCTCAAACGTTCTGCGCTCTAAATCATTAGTTACGCCAATATATAAGGTGCCATTGTACTTATTAGATAGTAGATACAAGTAATATTGATGAACATTTTTGCGCATTTAATTTTTAACTAAAATTACTATTTTTCTTTATGAGTGGATTCCTGCCTTCGCAGGAATGACAAGAAACCTAAAACTAGAGGTGATAAGAATTACAATAAACGAAATAAGAAATAGCTCTTTTTTTGATAGAATATCTGAGCCACTCCTATGGTTTTATGTGTAACTAGTTGTAGAAAAACATAGCTGATTCTCTCTATTGTGACCGAAAAATAGCAAATTGTAATGAGCTATATATCTTTAAGTTTGTCTCTTAAGTTTAATTCGTTAAGCTTAATTTTAATCAAAAGAATTATTCCAATAATAAAAAAGGGAATGAGAATAAAAGACACGCTAAACTCTTGAATTACTGAATTATTTTCAACAATATTACTGACTGAATTATCCGCTGGTTTTAATTCGTCTATTCCTGAAAAGAAATCAAATAGCGCATGAATAATTGCGATTGGATATAACTTATTGGTTTTTAGAAGTAATGCGCCAAACAAAACTCCAAGAATGGTAGCAATAATTACTTGGTTTATTTCAGAATATAAGTTCCCTGTCCAACTTATTAAATGAAGTAAACCAAAAATGAAGGAGGTAATAAATACACTCAGAATAATTCCCATTCTCGATTTCCAAAATTTATTTAGATATACAGATTGTAAAAAACCTCTTAATGCAGACTCTTCAAAGAAACCTATAGACAATGACCAAAGCAATAAAATAAACAGATTCAGTAGATTAGTTTCTGACCAGTTTAAATCAAATAATTCAGTAGACATAGGGATTAAAAGTAGAAAAGGAATTAAGAGTAATAATTTGTTTTTTAATTTCTCATTACTAATTCCACCCAATTTTTCTAAAGAGAGTTTTCTAATTAAATAAAAAAATAGAGCAAAGAGAGAGAAGTTAATTATGATGTCTCCAATCCATCTAGCTTGTTGTTCTGTTATGTGAAAATTTATCAAATATGAACGAAGTTCCAGTTTAATAAATACAGACGAAGCAACAATAATGACTACCAAAATCGAAGCGTAAAGAGGCTTTTTTAATAAATTGTACATTCTTATTGACTTTAATTTAATATGTAGACGAGTGAAAATCGAAAATGTAACATTATTGTCTATATGCAGACTGTTTAAACGATATGACATTGTCTTAATGACTTATATCAAACGATAAGCAAAGTTAGAAGTTTAATCATTGAAAATCAAGACACTATATTATTAAGTAAAAAACAATGTTTACATTAAGAGTGGATTCTTGCAAAGGCATAACACGCATTAATCAATTGCGTATACTAAGCAGTTTTAATTTTTATTATTTTCTTTTTTAGCAAATTCCTCATTAACTAACCCAGCAATTTCTCTTGTGATTTTTGTAGGTGAATTGCAATCACAATTATTTAATCCTATAACATATATATCCTCAAGAGGAAGATATACACCCATTGATTTAAACCCAAATATACTTCCACCGTGCTCTCTACTTGGAGTTCCGTTTAGTTCTTTAATATGCCAGCCATATCCATAATTTATAGAGTCTCCATTGTTTAATTCATAATTTGTAAATGCTTTATCAATAGTGCTTTTGCTAACTAATCGATTATCATTAAGACCTTCTTGCCATTTTAGCATATCGTCTACATTAGACATTAAAGAACCAGCAGCATATGGTAATGAAAAACTTATGTGTCTTGTGTTTACATAATCTTCCTTTTTATGATATCCAGAAACTCTATTTTTTATAACCTTACTGTGGCTTGCAAATAATGACGAGGTCATATCTAGCTTTTTAAATATGTGCTCTTCGATAAAGCTAGCATAGCTTTGTTTAGATATAGATTCTATAATATATCCTAAAATGGCATAACCAGAATTATTATATCTATACTTTTCTCCTGGATTAAAATCCATCGGCTCATCTTTAAAGAAATCTATGAGTTCCATTGGTGTAAGGTCCTTTGTTGCAATATCATTTAAAGCTTTCATCCTAGTATAGCTTTTTATACCAGAAGTATGTGTTAATAAATGATGAACAGTTATTTTTTTATTATCTGTTGGATAATCAGGGATAAATTTTGTTATCTCATCTGTCAATTCTATTTCACCTTGTTCTACTAACATTAAAATGGCAATAGCAGTAAATTGCTTTGTCATAGAACCTATTTCAAAAATGTTTTCTGGTTTCATAGGAATGTTTAATTCAAGATTCGCTTGACCAAATGCTTTCCGATAGATGACATTTCCATTTTTTGCAATCAAGAAAGCAGCTCCAGGAGCTATTGATTCATATTTTGCAAATAATAAGCTATCTATTTTGGCCTCTAATGTCTGTGCATTGGTTGGTAGAGATAATAAAACTAATAAGGCAAGAGTAACTAATGGACACTTTAAAAAAGAGGTTATTTTCATTATTTTATATTATAAAAAATATGTGATTATTTAATTAAGACGACTAAAAAAAAATTGCGTTACGGAATAAGAGTTAAATTTTATTTTACACTAAGAAATAAATAAGTGGATTCCTGCTGTAGTTTATCTTGGGCGCAGACGAAAGGTAGGAATGACAAGAAGCATAAAACCAGAGGTAACAAGAATTATAATAAGCGGAATAAGAAATAATAAGTTAGTTTCTCGTCCTCATAGTCGCTTTTTCAAAAACCCTATTGTCATTCCTGCGTAGGCAGGAATCCACAAGAGTTCTAGAAAGTCTAATCCTTTAAATAAGGCCAATCTTTAGACAAATCACCCCAATTAGGGTTATCCTCTTCAATTAACTTTATTTTCCATTCTCGTTTCCATTTCTTCATGTTCTTCTCTCTTTTTATTGCATCTTTAATGTATTGATATGTTTCAAAATAGACTAAACGATTTAAGCCGTAGTTTTTGGTGAAACCTTCAATGAGTTTGTTTTTATGCTCAAACATTCTGCGCTCTAAGTCATTGGTTACGCCAATGTATAAAGTGCCATTGTATTTATTAGACAGCAGATACAAGTAATATTGATGAACATTTTTGTGCATTTAGTTTTTAACTAAAATTACTATTTTTCTTTGTAAGTAGATTCCTGCTGTAGTTTATCTTGAGCGCAGACGAAAGGCAGGAATGACAAGAAGCATAAAACCAGAGGTAACAAGAATTATAATAAGCGGAATAAAAGGAAGTAACCTTTTTATAGTTATTTCAGTTTAGAAACTTTTATCGTCCATACATAATCACTAGGTGGACTATTTTGCAATGACTTTGGGATAAATATTTTAAATCCTTCATCAAGAAGTTCATATTTTAAAGATTTATTACTTCCTAATAATGACACTTTGCTACCTTTTGCTGGAGCATGAGATTTTACAATAATCTCTGAAGGCATATTAGCTTCATTTTCTTTACACATATAGAAAAAATAGGACGTCCCATCATCCTGTTGTGTCATGCAAATATTATCTTCTTTATAAGGCTGCAATACTTTACTGTTATAAATACCTTCACCGTTAATGTCTATCCACTTGCCATAATCTTCTAAAAGTCTATACGCACCTTCTTGCCATTCACCTTCTGGAGTTGGTGCTACATTAAGCAATAAATTACCACCCTTAGCCACAATATCCACAAGTAATTGTACACCATCTCTCCCACTCATATACTTTGCATTTACTGTATGCGACCATCCTCCTCCAGATATGATACACGATTCCCAAGGATAAGGCAATTCTTTATCTGGAACACGGTTTTCTGGTGTTAAATAATTTTGATTCTTACCATATACAGCTCTGTCTACTACAATTAATTCTGGTTGTTTTTCGCGTGCTTTCACAACCAACTCGTCCATTTTAATGTCTTGGTTAACAATTCTATGTTTTAAATAACCATTATCATTATTTTTAAGTTGTTCGTCATACCAACTGGTGATTTGTGATTTTGGTGTTTTTGCTACCCAACCACCATCTAGCCATAAAATGTCAATTTTGCCATAATCCGTTAATAATTCTAGTATTTGATTATGTGTAAACTCTGTGAACTTATTCCATGCTTCAGGATTAGCCTCTGGTTCGTAATTAACATTTCTATCTCTTGGTGGATACTTTGGATCCCAATAATAAGGCGAATTCCAATCTGGTTTTGAGAAATACGCTCCAGCCCAAAAGTCTTTTGCTCTAAAAGCATCAAATATCTCCAACGCAATATTACTTCTTGGATTTGATGAGAATGCACATTCTGGGTCTGTGACTTTATAATCGGTGTATTTAGAATCAAACATAGAAAACCCGTCGTGATGCTTGGTCGTGAATATTACGTACTTCATTCCTGCTTTATTGGCAGCATCTGCCCATTTCTCTGGGTTGAACTTAATAGGGTTAAATGTTTTCTTTAAATTTCTATATTCTTCAACATAGACATTGTAATTATTAGGGTTTGAACCTGCGGTTCTTTCACACCAACCATACTCTTCTGGACATAAAGACCAAGACTCTACAATTCCCCATTGGCTATAGGCTCCCCAATGCATTAAGAGCCCAAATTTAAGATCTTGCCACTGCTCTATTTTATCTAATACTAAAGGGTTTGTTTCTGGCACATAGTGTTCTTCGCCTTCATGTTGTGAGTAACTAACTGATTGAATAAAAAGAAATGCAATTATAAAAAGTAGTTGTTTCATTTTGAGTTGCGCTTATCGGGTTTGAATATGATTTGTGCGATTGAAAACCCGTTAGGATTTTCGGTCAAAGCAAATCAGTTTGTTACAATTTTTGTTTTATCGTTCAGTTCAAATTTAAGCATAAATTATATGCAGTGTTAGGTACTGGGCTATTTGAATTTATAAGTTTTACTTTTTAATTTTAAATCAATCGGATCAATATACATCTTCTCATATTTTGGGTATAAATTATTTCCCTCAAATAAACATCGTGTTTTCAGTTCATTAAATAATTTTGATTCTACTCCAAATATTACTTTTGAAATAAGTTTTAAATCAAAATCCGCAAAGATGTAATCAGCATTGTCACTTATTTTAAATCTCTGGTAATCAAAATTTGGATGAAGAATATCAACAATCAATCTAACTTCACTTTCATAAGACCAATTATTCAATTTATTTGTAACTAGAAATAGTCCTAATTTACTATCATTAATGTCCTTGTTAGTTTTAAAATTTTCTCTTTCTGTTACTAAGCAATCTGGATAACTAACCTCTGAAGGTCCTCCTAAATATTTATGAATAGAGAAATCTATTTCAAAGCAAACTTGAGAATGTGAGTCGGCATAATGCGACCACATTAAATAAGAATCATTTTCGCAGTAGTGCTTACTAAAACAACAAATGTAGTTACTCTTAAAGACATTTTTAAAAATGTGTTCTTTTGCAATGCTAAAAAATCCTTTATTCTCTTCTCGAGAATACTCGATCCAATCTGAAGGTGTAATTAACGGACTATTATCTAATGGATCATTGAACTTATCAACTCGTGTTAACCTAAAACTTTTTGTTTCAATAGTTTTAAACAATCCATCAAAGGTTAAAAACCGATAGGCTTTTTTTAAATATGTTTTGCATTCGTCCATGTTTGATTCCGCCTTGTACCCAATGTTATGACATACAACGTTTTAATGTTTTATATCAAACGATAAGCGAAGTTAGTTTTTAACACGTAAAAAGTCAACTATTTAGCGCAAGCAATTATAGGAAGTTATAAACATAAAGCATGCCTTTAAGCTTACAATTTTTCCTTAATTGCTTTTCTCCAAAAATACATACCAAAAGCTAAAGTTACAATGGCAAACATAATTCCGTTTTCGCCTAACCAATGTTCTGAGCCTTCAACTTTTGTAGTGATTGGAGGGAATATTTTCTGAACAAAAACATTACTTACTGAGTGAAAAATTACCGCTGGCCATAAACTTTTAGATTTAAAAGTATAGTAGGTCATAATAAATGACATCGAAATTACAAAAACAAAAAAAGTTATAAATTCCAAAGTGACATTTTCACTGTAATACAATAATATTGGCCAATGCCAGAAGGCCCAGATAAATCCAACAAAAAAGGAAACACCAGTAAAAGAAAGCACCTTTCTTGATTCATAGATTAAAAAACCTCGCCACCCTATTTCTTCTCCTAAAACCGTTGCCATTGCCCTTATAACGCCTACAGTTCCTAGCAAAATAATACCTATAATTATGGCAAATGCTGGTTTTAATGTTCCAATTCCAACTAATCCAAGTTCTGTAGCCCATTCCATAATGCTCTCTTCATTCGATAATCCTCCTAATCCAAAAATCCAGATGAGTATATAGGTAATTAAAACATATAAAGCAGGAATAAAGTAAGACATGCGAATATATTTCCAATCTGCCCATTTCCAATGTATGGAAGAAATAGGTCGTCCTTTTAATTTAAGTGTAATTATTGCAGCAATTGCTGGACACCACATGAGTGCTCCAACGTATATTCGAGAAGGATATAAATTAACAATTGCAAGATGAAATGGTGTGCTTATAATTGTAACAATCATTAAGAAAAGAAAGATTGTTTTCCAAGTTTCTTTGCGTTCGGTTGTACTATTTTGCATTTTAGATGTTTAGGTTTCCTTTACGACGAGAGATTTGGAACGTTGTTACAACTCAATACTTAGAATCTCGTTTTTGCCTCACCACTTTTTTAATCAACTTCCCTAAGTCTTTGTCTTTCTTTTTACGCTCTAAAGCATCCGACTCGAAATGTTCTTTTTCTCGTTCCATTTTTCTAAAATTTGTATAAGAACTTAAATCTAGGTCTCCATTTTCTAGTGCTTCTTGCACTGCACAACCATTTTCATGTTCGTGCGTGCAATCTTTAAATCTACAGCTTTGTGCATATTCTAAAATAGTATCGAAGGTGACTTCTAATCCGCTTGTAGTATCAGCAATTCCAACTTCTCTCATTCCAGGGTTATCGATTAAAACACCTCCATTTTTCAATACAATTAACTCTCTATGGCTGGTTGTATGTTTCCCTTTGTTGACGCTAGTACTTATTTCGGCAGTTTTCATGAGTTCGTTACCAGATAGTCCATTTAACAGGGTGGACTTCCCTACGCCTGACGATCCTAACAAGCAATAGGTGTTTCCTTTTTTGATAAAAGCTTCTAGCGCTTTATATCCATTAGGTTCATTGTTTACTGCAATTGTTGTTACGTCTTTTATTCTATCTGTAACTCGATTCATAATAGCATTTAATTCCGTTTGATTAATCAAATCGGTTTTATTTAGCACAATTATAGGCTTCACTTTTGCCGCATTGCAAATGGTTAAATAGCGTTCTAAACGATTTAAATTAAAATCTCTATCCACGGCTTGTACAATTAAACCATAATCAATGTTTGTTGCAATTATTTGTACCTGTCCTGATTTACCGACAGCCTGTCTTTCGAGAATAGAATGATGAGGAAATACTTTATGAATTAACCCTTTGCCTTCATCATACTCTGTAAAAGCTACCCAATCACCTACTGCTGGAAAATCGTATCTGCTTTCTGCTGTGAATCTTAAATTCCCGATGAGTTCGGCATCAAATTCCGCATTAGGTGTTTTTACAACATAACGTTCTTTATGTTCGAGAATCACACGACCAACTAAAAAGGTATCAAGTCCGTTTTCTATTCTAAAAGATTCGAGCGAATCATTATATCCTAAATCTTGAAGTGTCATAATTCGTTTTAATTGAATTTCATATCGAATATAATATTAGAGCAATAAAATCCAGCTCTTTCAATAGCTTTTTGAGAACCAACATTATCGATGGTTGTGGAACATATTGGGTGTCTGTCTTGCTCAATGGCTTTTAAAGCCATTTGTTGCAACATTTTTGTTGCTAACCCTTTTTTTCTGTGTTCTTTATTTACGGAAACACCAACATCGGCGTAGTTTGATTGCGTATCGCTCAATCTACATTCGCCAGTGGCTATAATTTTATCATTTTCTAAACTCATATACAACTCATTTCGTGATACCAAATTATCGACATAACCAAACGTATCGTCAAAGCCTACATGCTCCTTATAATAACTTCTAATTGCATTAGAATATTCTGGAGTAACCAATTCTACATTTAATGAATTTTTATCATTCAAAGGACGATTTGAATATTCGTAACAAAACGTATTTGTTTTCATTGATGCTGAATGAAATAAACAAGCATTAAATGATACTGGTTCTATAGCACTTAAGCTTGCAGACGATATATGTTTTGAATCAATCAATTCTCTAACGATGGTTTGCATTAGACATCTGTTTTCATTTGTTACAAATACTTGCAATAATGCTGCATTACTATCAATACAGCAATAACCAATATGCTTATTGTCTTTTTTAATTAAATATGCTTGTGATGACGCTATGTATAAATCTTGCCACATGGAGTCTAATGGTGCTACAAACGTTTTGTATAACGCCTTTCTAAATTCGTTTATAGTTTTAGAGTCATCTGTTTTTATAAAATTCATTTTAGGTGTATTTATCAAGAATTTGTTTTTTTATGTGTCTTAATGGATAGTCTTCAAAAATGCATAAATAGTTTAGAGCAATTCCATCTAATTCTGCTATGAACATATAACTTAACACTTCTGCGTTTTTTGAATCAATCTCGCTGAATATTAACTTAGTAGAATCAAGTATTATGCTAGATCTCTCTTTAATTAAGTCATTTAATACGTCTCTTGTACTTGGTTGCAACATTAAATTTAGGTTTAACTGGAAAAACAGCTTGTCTGCTTCTAATTGTCTAAATACAGATTCAATGATTTCCTTGAGCTTTTCTTTAGGAGATTGTTTGGAGCTACTAGATTGATTGATATCTTCTATCAATTTCGTGGTATTAGAAAATATCTCTCTCAATAAATGATTTTTTGATTTAAAGTGATGAAAAATAAGTCCTTTGGAAACATTAGCTACTTCACAAACAGCAGAAAGTGGCGTATTCTCATATCCTCTTTCAGAGAATAGCTTGGTTGCAACGTCTATAATTTGTTTTCTTTTATCCATAATAATACAAACTGACCGTTTGGTCGGTTAGCAAATATATGCATTTAAGATTTAATCAAACAACTATAAATAAAAAAGCGCCCAAAGGGCGCTAAAAAAATAGTTAGTTATGTTAAACTAGTTCATCTTTTTGATTGATTTTATTCTATTTCTATAATAGTCATCTTTATTTAATTCAAAAGCCTTATTAGCATTCTTTAAAGCATTTATTTTGTCTTTCTTTTCTAAATAAAAGTCGACTAACCCATCATATCCATTAGCACTGTTTGGGTAATACTCAACTGCTAAGTTAAAAAATAACAATGCTTTTTCTGGCTGCGCCATTTGTAAATTCATATAACCATAAGCGTTTAATAATTCTTCAATCATTGGAGGTGTTGGAGTGCCAAAATTATTTGAGTAAACTCTTTCTTGGTTTTTAAGCATTTCTCTTAATTCCTCAACTGAAGTTTCAGGGTTATTATACTTTTGAGGTGATTTAAATTGATACCATTTAAACAGAAATACTAAACCATCTCTCATACTTGGTAATGGTACTGTACCGTGAAGATCTTCTGGATAAACCTTCCAAGAAAAGTTTAATTCATTTTGCTTTTGAGAACTAGCGAAATTTGAAAAATCGATAATAGAGCGAGCAAACAAAGTAAACTCAGAAGTGTCCTCCATAATATTGTCCATAGTTACAGCTTCGTTTTGCATATGTAATTGTTCGGCAGCAAGAGAGACAAAAAGTGATTTTCCTTTAAAACTTTCAGACTTTAATTTTTCTTTAGCTTGAATTAAAAGCTTTTGATTGTCCCATTCAATACTTGGGTCTATAGCGATATAATTTTTAAATAAATGATTATTGTTTATTAACACATCTAATGCGAATAAACCTGCATAAGAATGCCCAATTAATGTCCTATACGATGTCGTTGGGTAAGTTTTATCAATATATGGTATTAGCTCTTTTTCGATAAATTGCCTGAAGTTATCAGCTCCTCCAGTATCAAGATTCATAGCACTTCCTCTTCTTTCCTCTATCTTGGAGATAGTTAAATCTCTAGTTCTGTTGGTTCTATTAGAAATCCCTACAAGAATCATGTGTGGTAAGTAGTGTCCCCAATAATTATTGTAAACAGTTTCTAAATTGTTCTTTAAAGAAAACCCGTCTAACAAATAGACGATTGGATATTTAGTTTTGCTATTTGGGTTATAATTTTCAGGAAGTCTTACCCAATATTCTCGAGATTCATTGAGAATATTTGAAAATAAGCTATCAATAACTTCTGTTTCAACTTCAACAGAATTGTTCTCTACGGACTGAGAGGTCATGTTTTGATTAAAAAAAACAAATCCAAGGATTACTAAAAATCGAGATATAGCTACCATATTTTTCATTATTGTTTAAAAATTTCTAATCCTTGTGAAGCCCTTTTAAAATTAGTATTCCAATTCTAGCAATAATAAAAGTAAATAGCCCAAATGTTGCGGTCAATAAAGATACTTTTAACCCTCCAGCAAAAACTGATGGATCCGGATTTCCCATTGCTTCAACAGAATCGAAAGCAGAAATAAGCCCTAAAATAGAAGCGAAAAATCCAATTACTAATCCTAAAAGGCTACTATCAATAGCTAGTTTGAGCATTTTTTTAGAGTTATTACTGTCTTTGTTTACATTCATAAATCCTTTAATTAAAAAGAAAATAGATAGCAATAAGCAAATTAAAATCAAGGTCATCATAAAAGGTCCTCCCTCCGAAAACCTGTCAGCAAATGGATTAACAATTAAAGATGTTGGTGTAATAGATAAAGTAATCATAGTTATGGTTTTAATTAAACGTTAAACAAACTTAGTTTTCTTTTTTAGCTATAAAATCTAATTGCGACAGATAACCGATTTAGCAACTTAAATAACTTAAATTATGTTTAGCATCAATTACTCTTTCTTAATGCACTTTTTTTGCGATTCTCCAGATTGACTAAACAATAGTGATTTTGTACTTAAATCAAATTTTAAAATAACACCTAAAGCCTCCAAAGCAAATTCATCTTTTTCGGTTGGTTTTAAATCTTTCAAATCACTTCCTTCTGGTGCGCCTTTTAAAATTTTGCCATCTGTTTTAAAAATCAATGAAAATGGTAATTCCTCACATTCATAAGTTCCTACATATTTTTTTAATTCTTCAGAGGTTAAGTCTATACTTTTAAAACTTGGTATTTCAATATCTTTGCCTATAGATGCATTTATGGCATTAAACATAATTGGCATCATACCATAATTTAAAGCATTGGCATTTAATGCTATTGCCGTTTTTAGCTCAGGAATATACACTAACATAGATTGAAAAAAATCAATCCTTCCATTATGTGCAAACAAAGTAAGTCCCGCCTTTTTAGCACTTAAAATTCCACTACCATATTCATCATTAATGGTAGTCATTATTTTAAAGCTATTTTTAGACATGAGCTTATCGTTAAACAATGCATTTATAAAGACAACTAAATCTGATGGATTAGAAACAATACCTCCAGCTCCACCTGGATTACTTAAATGTGCTTGTTTAGCTTCATGCAAGGAATTATCATCTTCATAATAATATGAGAGGCTTTCATTATTGGTTATATCTATTTCACTCCCATAATATGTGTTTTTTAACCCTAATGGTTTAGCAATGCGTTCTTTTAAAACTTGTCCATAAGATTTTTTTTCGATTCTTTCAAGGATATAACCCAATAGGACGAAATTAGTGTTACTGTATTCGTGTCGTTCTCCAGGTTGAAAATCTACATCGTGTTTAGCTATCATCGATAGCATTTTTTCTTGTGTTGTTGGCTCTTGCTCATTAAAATTTTCATCAGCAGTTATATTAAACAATCCACTGCTATGATTTAATAAATGAGCAACCTCAATTTTTTCAGCATTAGCTACTTCAGGGAAATATTCAAAAAGCTTTGTATCTAATGTCAACTTACCTTCATCAATTAATTGAAAAAACATTACAGCTGTGAATGTTTTGGTAATTGATCCTATTCTATACTTCGTTTTAGAAGTTGATTGCTTTTTTTCTTTATCATTTATATATTGGTATCCAACAGATTTTTCAAAAACGGTTTTACCATCCTTTAATATGGTCATACTTCCCATAATCTTATCATTTTGATAGAGTAAATCTAAAAGGGTGTCTAACTGATTGTAATTAGTATTTTGTGCGAATGCTATTTGACTGACTAACAGTAGTAATAATAGTGCTTTCCTCATCTTATTCTATTTTAAATAATTATTAGATATTTTTATCATGCGCTCTTTAGTTAGGATAGAATCTGTATTGATATCTTCTATTATTTCTCCTAAATCATTAATAATTACAAAGCGAGGAACATAAGAAACTCCATACTTTTCTCTAAGCAAGTTTCCTTCCCCTTCATAAATGTTATATTTTAAGTTTATAAATGCCTTATTCATTTTACTTGCAACACTTTTGTCAGTTAAAACCTCTTTATGAAATTGTATACATGGACCACACCAAACTGTATAGAAATCGATAAATAATGGTTTATTAGTTTCTTTAGAAAACAGAAGAGCCTCTTCGAATGTTAGTTTTGAAAATTTTACTGGAGTTTCTTGATTAAATAATTCTTGATTGGTAGTATTAGATAATAATGAACGTGTGCCAACAATAAATATTAACGATATTGCTATTAGTGCAATAGACATTAAAATATTTCGAAGAATTCTTTTTTTAATAAACCCAAAAATTACTAGCAAAGTAATTGGTAGCATTGCTAATTTGCCATATGGTTGTGGGTTCTTAAATATTAAAAAAATAGCATACGTTAATAAAGCTATTAGTATAATAATAAACCTATTTTTCATCTTTTTATTTAGCATACTCTATTATTTCTAAGGCAAAAATATTAGCAATAAAGATTGCCGTAAATGAAAAGCGACAGATAACCAATTTAGCCATTGAAACAACCATCATGCTAAAACAGGCTTTAAAGCTGTCATTCGTCTACAAAACTTATGCAGCCAAAATAATTATAGTAATATTGTAGCATAATACGTTAGATGTTTACCAAAGAAGTCATTTTAAAAAAAATTGCTCAAATATTACTTCACATTCTTTTTTGGTGTGGCGTACTCCTCTTTTTTACCTATTTTTTTGGTTTTGAAAACAACGATGATAATTACATTCTTTCGTTTTCATTGTTTTTAATGCCAATAACTATAGCAACTACATATGTATCTATTTATAAGTTGATACCAGACTATTTAATTAAAAAGAGATACTTTTTATTTGGTCTATATAGTTTTTATACTCTAATCATTTCTGGCTACTTATTATTGGTTTCGGTGTTTTTTGGTTTAGGTTATTTATCTGAATTTGAATTCAGTAATATGTCGCAACTAAGTAGAAATCTATTTTTTGTAATGGTTGCTGTGTACCTAATTGTAATTATAGTGAGTGCTTTTAAACTTTTAAAGCTAAACCTAACGCATGCAGAAAAAACAAAAAAACTAGAAACTAAAATTTTAGAAACACAGCTAAAACTAAAAGAGCAAGAATTGAATTATTTAAAAATGCAGATTCACCCACATTTCTTGTTTAACACCTTAAATACCATGTATGGTTTTGCATTGAAAAAGGCAGATGAAACACCAGAAATGATATTAAAACTATCTAATCTACTCGACTATTTGCTATATCAAGTGGATAAGCCTTTTGTATTATTGTCTGATGAAATAAACCATATAAAAGATTATATTGAGCTTGAAAAATTACGTTTCAATAACACGTTAGATATACGCTTTAACTGCAACAATATTCTAGAGAACACAAAAATTGCACCTATGCTATTACTTCCTTTTGTTGAAAACAGTTTTAAACATGGTAGTTTAAAAAATGGTGTGCTAACTATAATTATTGATTTATCTTGTAGCAAGGAATATATTCATTTCAATATAGAAAATTCAAATTCAAAATCTGAGCTAACCAAAAAAGGTATAGGCTTACAGAACATGCAAAAACGATTGGATTTACTATATAAGAACAAATACACTTTAACCATTGATGATACTGTAGCTTTTTTTAAAGTTCACTTAAAATTAAACCACAATTAATTGCAGCAGCAAAAAAACATATCATGTCTTATTGTAGATGATGAAGCCATCGCAAGAGAAGTTATTGCTACACATCTTTCAAAAATAGCGAATATTGTAGTTATTGCTAGTTGCAGCAATGCTATGGAAGCATTTAATGCTATTAGAAATCATAAAATAGATTTAGTGTTCTTAGATATTAATATGCCTGAAATATCTGGTATTTCATTTGCCAAATCGATAAATAAAGAGATTAAGATTATTTTTACTACTGCCTATCGTGATTATGCAGTAGAAGGGTTTGAACTGCAAGCTGTAGATTATTTATTAAAACCTGTATCGTTTGAGCGTTTACTAAAAGCGATTAACACTTATTTTGATGTGTATAGCAGGTCAAAAAAGCAAATTGAAACTGAAGCAGAAAACAATGATTTTATGTTTGTGCGTTCAGACAGACAAATGATTAAAATTGATTTCAATGAAATTATCTATATTGAAAGTTATAGTGATTATATTAAAATTCATTTAGCGAATGAAACCATCGTGACTCGTGAAACCATAAGTGCTATAGAAGTTAAACTTCCAAAAGATAAATTTATAAGAATTCACAGGTCGTTTATAGTCGCATTACATAAAATTTCTTCGTTTACTAATGAACAAATTGTTATTGAAAATACATCTTTAACTATTAGTAGAAGTTACAAAAGCGATGTTTTAGAATTATTAAAAAAATTCTAAAGAAAACCCTCCTCAAATAAATGAGAAGGGGCTGTAAATATCAAGAATCTATAATAAGATTTCCCTAACAATAACTTATCATAACACAAGTTTTATTCTAAAACTTCAACTTGACTATTCACAATATCTTTAATAGGTATAATAAGTTTACCTGTTATTGTTTTTAACGTCATAGAGATGTCATCTATTGTAATTATTTCTCCTTCAACGTTGTTAAACTTTATTCTTTGTCCAACTTCATAAGTACGTCTAGTATAATAAGTCCGTAGTAAATCTGCTACTACTTCTCTTGCTCCCAAGCCAATAGCTAAAGCAAAAGCAGCGAGAAACGCGCCAAAAATTAAGCTAAGATTGCTTGTAATAATATCTGTATTTATCCCAGCTTGATTTAGTGCAGTAATTGATATAATAGCTAATAAAATAAAGAATACTAATTGACTTACTATTTTAGATCCTGAGAGCTCAAACGATTTAAAAAATGATTGAATCGATTTTTTAACAAAATTGGCAATAAATAAACCAATTACGAAAATAGCTGCAGCACTTAATAATTGTGGTAAATAAGAAATTAGATTGCCTATCTCTTCCGAAATAATGGTCATACCCATCATTTCAGATACTATAATAATAAGTATCAATAGCAATGACCATTTAATGAATGATATAATTATTTTGGTAAGGTTAACGTTAAGTTTCTTTCCTTCAATAATCTCAATATCATTTAGTTTTTCACCAAATTTGTCAATCTTAATTGCCTTTAAGGCACGCTTTAGAATAGATAATAATAATTTAATAAACAGCCATCCAAATAACAGCACTAATAGTGCTTTTAAAATGCTAACTCCTGTGGTTGAGAAGTTTTCAATAGCCATGTCTTTAAGTTCTGCTAGCTTTTCCATTAGTAATATTGTTAGGGTAATATTATTTTTTTCGTTCTTTTATGGTTCGCTCAATAACGCTTCCTGCATTTAATGAAAATAAACTAGCTAATTCCATTAAAAGCTTTGCAATTGCAATGTCTTTCATCACCTTAGACTTTAGTTCCTGAGGAACTTCTTTTAAAGGTGTGTTTATATATTTAAATGGATTATCGCTCATTTTCATTATCGTTATATACATTAATGAGTTTCTCTTTCGCTCTTTTTATACGCATTTTTACTGCGCTTTCTCCAATATCTAAGATGCCTGTAAGCTCTTTTATGCTTAAGTAATCTTGATATTTTAGCAACAGAATCATTTTCTCTTCTGGAGAGATTAATTCTAGTGCTTCTTTCAGTTTATCAACCTTTAGTTGATTAATGTCATTATCATTATCGTCAATACTATATCCAGAATCTTCAATATTTGTAGCATCAACCGATTGTTTTTCAATTTTCTTTGCTGTATTACGATTTACATAATTCACACAATGATTATAAGTAAAAGCGTATAACCACGTTGAAAATTTAGAGTTTCCTTTAAAAGTACTCAGCTTTACAAAAAGCTTCAAAAAGATATCTTGGGTTAAATCTTCAGCTTCATCATCACTTCTTGAAAACCCTCTACACTTGTTATACACCATTTTCGCATAACGATCATATAGAATTTCAAATAATAACGTATCGTTAGAAGACACGATAGTTTTCACTAAATCTTCGTCAGATAATTTATTAAAATCTTGTTCTACTTTCAATGTTATTATTAGGGTATTTGCTATGTTTGGACACAGCAATTAAGTTTCAGTCACCAATTTGTACTACAAATATAGTTGAATCATATCTTTTGAAAAGTGATTATCAACAAATTAAATGACAAATTTGTATCTTTAAGGCTTATGCTAAAAACTAACCTGTTACATGAGAAAAATTATTCCTTTAATAGCACTTTTAGTTATTCTAATTGGCTGCAAAAAAAAACAAGACACCAATTTAGATGCAATAGTTAAAGGACCAACTTCGAAATATAATTGTGTTCCTCCTATTACTGATGCAGATTGGTACAAAATTGACAATAAGGCACCATTGTTAGAAGGACTCGATGCTATAGACTACCCAATAACAACTAAAGATAGTTTAGTACAGCGTTATTTTAACCAAGGAATGACATTGGCTTATGGGTTTAATCATGCTGAAGCTGCTCGTTCTTTTTATTATGCAACTAAACTAGATCCAAGCTGCGCAATGGCCTTTTGGGGTTATGCGTATGTTTTAGGCCCAAATTATAATGCTGGAATGGAAGATGATAATTATGAGCGTGCTTACGATGCTATTCAAACGGCCATAAAACTTTCAAAAAATGCTACGGATAGAGAAAAAGCTATTATAGAGACCATGGCAATTCGTTACGCACAAGAACCACCTGAAGATCGTTACCAACTAGATGTAGATTATTCTTCTGCAATGAAAAAGTTATATGATACTTATCCTGATGACTCAGAAATAAGTACCCTTTATGCAGAATCCATTATGAATTTGCATCCTTGGGATTTATATGACAAAGAGGGAAATGCTAAAGAATGGACTCCAGAAATTACTACATTATTAGAGAAGCTTATAAAACAGTATCCTAAACATCCTGGGGCACATCACTTCTACATTCATGCAA
Source organism: Pontimicrobium sp. SW4 (assembly GCF_039954625.1). Taxonomy (NCBI): domain Bacteria; kingdom Pseudomonadati; phylum Bacteroidota; class Flavobacteriia; order Flavobacteriales; family Flavobacteriaceae; genus Pontimicrobium; species Pontimicrobium maritimum. Next base: position 1,238,780 of record NZ_CP157199.1, on the reverse strand, counting down.
CAGAAGCCTCAAGTACTCCAGAAAGGGCAAATATTTCAGCCAAAGTGTTTGATGATGGTTTAGTGTCTGGTTCAGGACATTTATTACACATGCCTTCCCATGTGTATATTAGAACTGGTGAATATCATAAAGGAACACTATCAAATATTGCAGCAGTTGAAGCTGATAGCACTTATGTTACTTTGTGCCATGCACAAGGTGCTTATCCTCTAGGGTATTATCCACATAATTATCATTTTATGGCAGCAACTGCAACTTTAGAGGGTAATAGTCATTGGGCAATGATTGGCGCCAACAAAGTCTCTGAACATGTGCATCCAGAAATCATGAAACAACCAGGTTGGGGTACTTTACAGCATTATTACATCACACCATATAATGTGGCAGTAAAATTTAAAAAATGGGATGATATTTTAGATATGCAATTTGAAACTTACGATTTAAAATATGTGAAAGCTGTAAGGCATTATGCCGAGGGAATGGCGCATTTAGGAAAAGGAGATCAGGAAAGTGCAAAAAAAGAATTAATACAACTAATGGAGTTGGCAAAAGATGAAAGCTTAAAAGAGGTTACCATTTGGGATATTAATTCGGTTTATGATTTAGTACAAATAGCCTCCAAAGTACTAGAAGCTGAATTATGGGCTTCTGATGAAGACTATGCAACTAGTATCATACTTTTAAAAGAAGCTATAGCTATTGAGGATACACTCAACTATAATGAACCACCAGATTGGTTTTTCTCTGTAAGACACCATCTAGGAGCTATACAAAATAAAGCAGGTGAATTTAATGACGCCATTACAACCTATAATGATGATTTAAAAAGATTGCCAAAAAATGGTTGGGCACATCATGGACTAAAATTAGCCTATCAAGGTCTTAATGATTCTGAGAATGTCACTAAAATGGAATCTTTAATTAATGAAAGTTGGATGGATGCTGATTTTGAAATAGGTGATTTTTAAATGGTAAAGCAAAAGCATTAATTTTTGTTACGCTTATCGGTTAGTATATGGCAAGTAGGGCAGTAGAAAGTAATAAACTTTCAGGTTTGCACAGAGCCAAAGCGTTGTATTTTGTTTTTAATTTATTCATTCTTAAAAGCCAAATCAACGATTTGGCGGTATTTGATAATAGCACTAACTTTCGTAAACCACCGAACTCCCTATTTGCTATATACCGTGTTAGCTGTTGCCTTTTATTCATTTTTCAATTGGGTTAGATCAGTCAGTTGCTTTCCTTCATATTTCCATAGGTTTCCTTTTCTTCCACCAAACCATAAATCCCCATTCTTGTCTTCGATAATTGTTCGGATTGCGACTTCGGATAATTCTTGGATTGGTATAAATTTTCCATTTTCAAGATAACACACGCCACTTCTATCACTTCCAAACCACATTACTCCACTTTTAGTTTGGTAAATGACATCTATATTGTTACTACACAAACCATTACTTTCATTAAAGTTCGTGAAGTTCTTTCCATCAAACTTATCCAATCCGCCATTCCTATTACCATTAGTTCCAATCCAAATATTTCCTTCATTGTCTTGAAAGAGATTACGAACCATATTATCGCTTAATCCATCTTCACTTTTTAAATCCTTAAATGTCTCTCCATCAAAACGAGTTATTCCTCCATTGCTCATAGAAGCAAACCAAATATTACCGTTTTTGTCCTCCATGACACTCTGTATAACATTGTGATGAAGACTGTCTTCATATTTTCTGCCTTTATCAGCCAAAATATTCTCAAATGTATTTCCGTCATATTTATAAGCACCACCACCAGAAGTGCTAATCCAAAATATCCCGTCTTTATCTTGGATTATAGAATTTGCTTGGTTTGGGTTGATAGTTGGGTAAATGTCTTTATACCAATCGCTACTGGTGTCAATATATGGAAGCGAAATTTGAGTAAACGTATTGCTATTGTATTTGCACAAACCTTTATTAGTTGCCAACCAAATTATTCCTTTATCATCTTCTATGATGCTCCATATTTGGTTAGTGCATAGTCCATTACTTTCATTAAAGTTTGAAAATTTTTCTCCATCATATTTGTAAAGTCCTTCAGTTGATGTTCCAAACCATAAGTCTCCATTTTTATCTAATAGACTACTAGTAATAATGTCAGCATTAGTATAAACTTTAGATTCTTTTATTTCAACAGGTTTATTTTTCTGTCCGTTGCAAGAAGTAAATAAAAGTGGAAATAGTATTGGAAGAAGAAATTTCATTTTGATGTTCATTTTGGTTGCAGCTAATGGTAAAGATATCGTTCCGTTTCAATGAACTATATCATACGATAAGCGAAGTTATAATTTTAAATATTGAAAGTCAATGCTTTATAAAAAGTATAAAATCAAAGTTATTAACAAGGAAATAAAAAAGCGAACCTATAATAGATTCGCTTTTAAAATATTTTAGTTTTTAATGATGGGATTCCTTTTTTTAAGGGAATTCATTAGATATGCAAAGCTCTATCATCTGTGGCAGCTAAAGCTGCTTCTTTAATAGCCTCAGTAAATGTTGGATGTGCATGAGACATACGTGATACATCTTCTGCAGAAGCTCTATATTCCATAGCAACAACTGCCTCAGCAATCATATCAGCAGCTCTAGCACCAACCATGTGTACGCCTAAAATCTCATCAGTCGTTTTATCTGCAAGGATTTTTACAAATCCGTCTAAATCCATACTTGCTCTACTTCTACCTAAAGCACGCATTGGGAATTGACCAACTTTATAGTTGATTCCAGCATCTTTTAATTCTTCTTCTGTTTTACCAACAGCCGCAACTTCTGGCCATGTGTAAACCACGCCTGGAATTAAATTATAATCGATATGCGGTTTTTGTCCTGCAATAGTTTCAGCAACAAACACACCTTCTTCTTCAGCTTTATGCGCAAGCATTGCGCCTTTAATAACATCTCCAATTGCATAAATGTTTGAAACGCTTGTTTGTAAATGGTCATTCACTTCCACTTGTCCTCTATCATTTAGCTTTACTCCAGCAGCTTCTGCGTTTAAACCATCTGTATAAGGACGACGACCTACTGATACTAAACAATAATCTCCTTTAAACTCTACTTCTTCTCCTTTTTTATTATCAGCTTTTACAATTACTTCATCTCCAACTCTTTCAACAGACTTTACTTTGTGAGACGCATTAATTTTGAATTTCTGTTTTTTAAGCACTTTATTTAACTCTCTTGATAACCCAGAATCCATCGTTGGGATAATACGATCCATATATTCAACTACAGAGACTTCTGCTCCTAAACGCTTATACACTTGACCAAGTTCTAAACCAATAACACCTCCACCAATCACAATCATGTGCTTAGGGATTTCTTTTAGTTTTAAAGCTTCGGTTGAAGTGATAACTCGTTCTTTATCTATTTTTATAAATGGCAAGTTTGATGGTTTACTTCCAGTGGCTATGATGGTGTTTTTAGCCTCAATTTCTGTAGTTTCTTTTCCAGAAATAGTAATATGGGTAGCATCCTTAAAACTTCCTAAGCCTTCGTAAACATCGATTTTGTTTTTCTTCATCAAGAAATCAATGCCACCTGTAGTTTGATCTACAACAGATTGCTTACGTGCAATCATTTTTTCTAAATTCACTTTTATATCGCCTGGAATTTCTATTCCATGTTCCTCAAAATGCTTTACAGCATCTTCATAGTGGTGAGACGAGTCTAAAAGGGCTTTACTTGGTATACAACCAACATTTAAACAAGTACCACCAAGCGTTGAATATTTTTCAATAATTGCAGTTTTCATTCCAAGTTGTGCACAACGAATTGCTGCTACATAACCTCCAGGACCAGAACCAATAATGGCTACATCGTATGAGTTCATAAAATTTGTTTCTTTCTATTAAAAATCGAATACAAAAGTACAAACATATCCATTAATGACAATAAATATTGCTAGCTGATTTTTGTCTTTATATTTAAGAAAATAACAAAGAGAATTATTCTTCTATAACTGTAAAAGTTGAAGATAAAGAAACTGGATCTCCTTGTTCTGTAAACCCTTCTATTCTAATTTCAAATTCACCAGTATTGTCAGACGTAAAAAAGCTTATATCTTTTAAACTATTAGTTAGTTTTATATTGGGGTTCCAGTACAATTGCTTTCTATAGTCTGGGATTCTATTGTTTTCAATAAGTAAACTTCCTTCGTAAGATGTGTTTTTATATTGCTTAATTTTTTCTAAATCATACAATTCAAACTTATTTGCTATTGAATTAACAACCTTTCTATTAAAATCATTATTAATGGTCTGAAAAACGATAACACCATTAAAAATATCTGATCCCAAATAGTACTTACTTCTAATTATTTTTATTGTTTTTATGCTCTTAGCATTATAATAAACCAAAAGATTTGGATCTCTAATAATTATCCCATCTATAACTAGTAAAGGTGGTATGCTTTTATCGAATGATCCTTTTTGGTTTAAAATTGAAAACTGAAAATTGTCGTTTTGTGTTTTATAAATTTGTGCTTGATTAATTATTTCTACAAACACTTCTTTCATATCTGAAAACCTATTATAGTTATCCAAATCATATTCTAAATCGTAGGAATCATAGAATGGCAAATTCGATCCTTGAACTAATATTGAATCTGTTTTAGTAAATAAATAGGCATTATCTATTTGATTAAAAATACTCCTCTCTAAAACCTTTTTAACCTCGCTTTCATATATTACAAACTCTTTAAAGTTTAGTTTTTTATAATCTATTTTAAATAACGGCTCTATTTCTAGCTTGTAATCATCATCATCATTTTCAAATACCTTAGCATATAATTCATTCCTATTGTAGTGCTGATTCACATTCAAACTAAACTTTCCTTTACTGTCTGTTTTTACAATATTTATTAATCCTCCGCTTGGTATAGAAATCGCAATTTTTTTATTGGAAACATCCTGTGTGTCACTTTTAAGGGTTCCTTTAATAATTTCTCCTCTAATCTCTGGAAATTCAATAATCTTTTCCTGATAAATAGTATTGTGGTCAATACTACTTAATTGTTTTTTTCTATAAGTTTGAGCAGATATTAAAGGGGATGCTTCTAATTCGTTTACTTTATAAACAGAAACTGAAATGTTACTAAATATTTTTTTATCGTTAATAATACTAAATAACACTTCATCTCTTACGTTATAAATCTTTTTTTGCAGTTTTAATTCGAGATTTTTTGTTGAATTGGCTATTAATTCATTCTTAAGCTTTGTACTTAAAGAATCATTTTTTATAGTTGTTTCGTTTATTGCTTTATATGGATTTATAATTTTCAAATCGGCTTCAAAAAACTTATTTTCTTGGTTATTACTCATCCATAATGTGTATCCAATTAGTTTGTAATTTCCAGTAGGAACATCGCTTGGCAATAAGAAATCTCCATAACCCTGTCCTCTATTAAGCCTTATTTTATGCTTAAAAACTACTTGCTTATCCTTATCTACTAATTCTATATAACCTACTTTACTAATGTTTGAAAGCTTATTTGAAAAATTGTTTAGACTATAAAACTTATAATATAATGTCTCTCCAGAAAATAATATCGTTGAATTATAGTGTATATAAACACTTTCGGTTGGGAAATCTGTTTTAGATTGCGATAATTCTGTATTAGTTTGTGCTCTTAAATAAATACTAAGAAAGGCAAAACTAGTAACTAATATTATATTTTTAAATCTCATGATGCTATTATTCTATCCAAAAACTTGGGACTTCTGCTGCTCCTTCTCTAGTGCAATCTCCACAATTAGGTTGAGTTATTGTATATGGTCCTTCACCTTCGCCTTGAGGACTATTATTCTCAACATATTTATATTGTGAATTTTCTAAAAAGGGTAATAAACTACATTCACCTTCTTCCGCAATTGGTGGTGCAATTAAAATACATTCTTTTTCTGGTTTTTCTTCATCAGGAAAAATATCTTCAAAATTAAAGAACACTCTATTGGTAACTACCGAAGAAACTTCGAAAAAACCAATTACATTTTCGTTAGAATCAGTCTCTGAAAACATATTCCCTTGAACAAAACCTGTTTGCACTTGAGAAAAAATATTACCTTCTTGTATACTTTTATTTATCTTTTCGTAATAGGCATAAGCATTTCTAGATTGTACATACTGTTTTACCAATATACTATACCTATGCGCAATAATTAAATTGGTTATTGGAATAAATCTAACACTAAAATCCTCGACTCTATCTTCAGATAAGCTAATAGTGTTAGTTTGTATTATAGAATTGGATAAGGTTGTGTTGTAACAAACCTTTTGCTCTGTTTGTTTAGGTATTAGAGTAAAAGGTGCACCACAGCCAAATCCGCTAGGGACTATATCAAAAGGACTCCAGTTTGGTGCAATAATTTTATATGTTTCCTCATATTCATATCTGTAATACTTAGAGTTATTAGTTTCATCAAAACTACTAACTAAAATATCTACGCCTATAATGCCTTGATCATTGACTCTTCGAATTGGATTAATATTTATTGGTTTTTTTCCTGAAACTAGGCTTATCTCATCAGAATGGTATTTTCTACCATTACTAGTTACTACATGCAGTGAATAATTTCTTCCTTGAATAGCTGCAAATGGGTTTTGCGAAACATACTTACCAGGTTCAAGTTCTGAGAACATATATTGATTACCTAAATCATCTTTTACAATTACTTGTGCATTATTTTCTGGAGAAACATAGTGTTCATCAATTGGTGTCGTATTAGTAATACTTACTATTTGTTCTGTGTTTTCATCTGTAATAACAGCGTTAATTATTATAAGCTTTTCAAAGTTTTCAGACTCATATTCAAAAGGCTCTACACAACTACCAAGAAAGATTGTTATTGTAATAATTAATGCTTGTAAGCAGTGTTTATATGATTTCATAAAACTTATATTTAAAATTTTAAGTTATAAGTAATTGTTGGAATAGGTATTGAAAAAATAGATGCTTGCTTCGCATTAATCTCACCATCTTCTGTTACAAAAAACACAGAATAAGGATTGTTTCTTCCCAAAACATTATACACTGAAATATTCCAAAAACTATGTGCTAATTTGTTTGTTTTATGGTTTCCTTCTACATTAAAGCTTAAATCTAATCTATAGTAGTCAGGTATTCTAAATTTATTACGGTCACTATAAACTACTATCTCTTGTCCATTTTGGTAATAACTTCCTATGGGATAAGTAACTGGACGACCAGTTTGATAAACAAAATTCATTGATGCGCTAAATCGCTTAGTAAACTTAAAATTAGATACTAAACTAAAGTCATGTGGCTTATCAAAATTTGCAGGAAAATATCTTCCTTTATTTATAACCTCTTCAGGAAAAGGACTATCTAACTTTATTAGTGACTGTGAGTAAGTATAACCAATCCAACCATTTAAGTTTCCTTTACTCTTTTTTAATAGAAGTTCTAAACCATACGACTTTCCTTTACCTTGCAAAACTTCGGTTTCTAAAGTTGAATTCAATAATAATTCCGCACCAACTTTATAATCTAATACATTATTAGTGTTTTTGTAATAACCTTCTAAGCTTACTTCGTATAGATTATCATTAAAATTTGTAAATAAGCCTAGTGAATATTGTTGAGATTTTTGAGGTTCAATATTTAAGTCCGATAATTTCCATGTATCTATTGGAGAAGCAGTTGTATTATTAGATAATGTATGAATAAATTGGTACATATTACTATAACTTGCTTTTATAGAAATATCTGGTGTAATAAAATATCTTGCAGATACTCTTGCTTCTGGTCCACCATAAGTTTTAACCACTTCATTTTTACTATAATACAATGTGTCTTTAATTGTAGTAGTAGATTTGGGCTCGTCTTTTATATATGTTCGTTGAGCTATCTCTCCTAAAAAGGTATAATTAACATATCTAATTCCAGCATTTACTGCTAAATTATCTGTTATATTATATTTTGTAGAAATAAATGCGGCACTTTCTAAAGCTTTTTCTTTTGGTATAATAGTAGTTGCTACTATTGAAGTATTTCCCATTGGTTTCTTTTCTCCTGGATTGATATTATATAATTTACCTGATACGCCATAATCAAAACTTAAATTCTTATTATATAAATACTTGACTTTTAACTTTAACTCTGTTTCATTTAAGTTATAACCTAAATTAAAGTCATTAACTGCTTCTCCATCATATTCAATATTAAAAGAATAATTACTGTTCGTTAGTTGTAAGCTACCAGTGTTTTTCTTATTAATCTCAGTATTCCATTTAAGTGAAACCAATCTATTTTTATAACTAAATAATGAATCTGATGAAATACTAAAGTTATCCTTGCTAAAATAACCTGTAACGCTTAAATCATTTTTATCATTAATTTCATGATCATACTTGGCTATAAAATCATAAAATGACGCACTACTTTTGCTGATTTCTTTATCATCTAATAATTTTAACACCCAATTCGAATAAGCTCCTCTTGCTCCTACTAATAATGATGACTTTTCCTTAACAATTGGTATTTCTAATGAAACATTACTAGTTACAGGTCCTACTGATGCCTCACCAGTAATCTTTGATTTATCTGCTTTTTTTGTTTTTAAGTCAAATACAGAGGATAATCTACCTCCAAACTCCGCTGGAATATTTCCTTTATAAATATTTACTTCGCCAATACTAAACGGATTTAACGCTGAAAATAGTCCGAAAAAATGACTTGGATTATAAATAACTGCTCCATCCAATAGTATTAAGTTTTGGTCTTCTTTTCCTCCTCTAACATTATAACCAGAAGATCCTTCTCCAGCTTTTGAAATCCCTGGTAAAGTTGTGGCTACTTTTAAAATATCTCGTTCGCCAAGAACTAAAGGGATAGTTTTAATGTTTTTAACATCAAGTTTTGTTAATCCAGTTATAATTCCTCGTGTGTTTTCATCTACATCGGCTTCTATTAAAACTTCATCTAATTCTTCTAAATCTTCAAACAATTCAAAATCTAAATTCCCATCATTATAAATAAGAAGTCTTTTCTGTACTTTTTGAAAGCCTAAAGAGGTTATCTCCAAAATATGCTCTCCTAAAGGAAGCTCTAAACTATAAAAACCATTGCTATTTGTTGTTACTCCAGTACTGGTGCCAATTACACGTAAACTGACATTTGAAAGTGTAGTACCTGCCCCAAAATCTATTACTCTCCCGCTTAAAGTAAACACTTTTTTAGTTGATGTCTTATTTGCTCTACCTACTCTTACAGTTTCAATTTGTGTTGAGTTATTTGATTTTTTTTCATCAAAAAAAACAGGAACATCACTTGTAGCATCTATAGTTTTTATTTCTGAAGACTTCTTTCTTTTATTAAAACCTTCTGGAAGAGAATTATATACTACAATATTACCTGTTAAAATTATTTTTTTATCATCAGTAATATAAAAATTAGAATTTGTTGTTTTAAGAATCTCTTCAACTATATATGCAACTGTTTTATTGTTATAATTTCCGGAAATTCTTTTATTATCTAACCATTTACTGTGAAAGTAAAATCTATAAGAAGTTTGTTTTTCAATTCGACTAAAAACTTCCTCAATGGTTTCATTATCATAAGTTATAGATATTGTTTCAGTAGTCGATTGAGCTTTAGCTCCAATAACAAATAAGCAAAACAACATGGAAAGTAAAAATTTCTTCATCTAAAAAAACATAGAATTAATTTTGTAATAAATTTTCAATCTGTTTAAAAACATGTTTCATTTCTTTATTCCTCCAAGCTAATTGCACCCCTTCATCTTTATTAAACAAATTTTTTATTTTACTTTTAATATTTGGAAACAAATCATATAAATCTTTCTTGGTTTCTATAGTTGAATAGTTTGTGCCATATTCAATTACAAAAACATCATTTGCTTTAACAAATTCATGCCTTACTGTGTTGCTTCTTGTATTTGTTTTTGCAATAGTATACTTGCTATGTTTTCTATACAACTTAAAAGCACTATAAACATCTATTAGCTCAAAAAAACCACTTTCTCCTTTGAGCTTTAATCTCTCAAAATGTGTATTATGCAATCTAAAACTTTTAACTTCGTTACTTAAAAGCTGAATAATAGATGTTCTCTTTCCTTCATTAAATTTTACAATTACATTATCTTCAAAAATATTATACATCATTAAAACATTATAATAATCTTGATTTAGATAGTTTATATTTCCTTCAACGAAATAAGGAGATGTATAATATTTATGTGAATCTTTATACGCAAGTATCGTTTCAAAAACTTCAATACCGTTTACCAAATTTGTCTCAGTAATATCATTTTTTGAGTCAAACCAGACTAATAGTTCTTTTTCTAAATCACTTGTTTGTGCAACAGTTAAAGCCATTGGGAAAGTAGAAAGAAAAAAAGTTAAAAGGATACTTTTCATTAAAATTTAATTAGCCGTTAAATATAGAATAATACTATTGAAAAATCTTACAAGATTTAAAATAAATTTTGTTAAAATTTATCACCAAATATTTACACTTTATTGAAGAAGAATGCATAAACTATAGTATAATAATTAATATTTATCAACAATTATTTTACAAGACGAAAGTTATTGTATATTGTGGAACTATGATTTTTATTAAAAAGCAACGCTATTAATAAATATCAATAAATTTTTTAAAACATTACAAACATGGGGAGACCAGCAACAAAGCCTTTAGATTTAAGAGACGGATTTTACATTGAAATAAGAAACAGAGGATCTAAAACTGGTATAAAAATAAGAAGAGACAACGAAAAGCAAATGGAATTTGCCATTAAAGAATACGAAAAATCGAAAGATGTCATTGTTCTTGGTGAATATAAAAACGGTAAACTTTTAACTAAGGTAGGCTAGTATAAGCTTTATAGTGTGGAGCTATTTTATTCGCTTAGCTCCTATTCTATTTAAATATTCCTTTATTTTTAGACTAAATTTTGCTTTAATGCACCATGCATTTTAAGGTGAAGAGGCTAATTACTGCCCCATTCCCACACAAATCATGAAGGAAACCCAAGCATATTCCCCATACCAACAGTAAATAACCAACAACCATAAATAGCATGCTCTATACTGACTAAAAGTGTAGATTTAGTTTTAGAATAAGTTAATGCAAAAAGTAGCCCTCCAAAAAATGTCAATACCAACACTAGAGTATTTCTAAAAAAAATATGTCCAAGAGAAAATACAATAGCATTAATAAATATAAAAAGTATTTCACTACTAATTAGTTCTTTATATCTCTGAAAGAAAAACGTCCGATAAATTAATTCTTGAGGATACACTGAAAACAAACTATATATAAAAAGAATTAAAGCCCAGAGTTTTGGTTTAGCAATCAACACATTAAATAATGCTTCTTTTTCAGTAAAAAAGACGAAAAAGCTAGTTAATATTACTATTAGTAATAATTGAATAAACACCCTTTTAAAGAAAGATTTCCAATTCAAATTTGGAATAATTTTTAGCTTAAGTTTTTCAATTCTTATAAGCAATACAACAATATACGCAAAGCCAATTAACCCAATACTTATCTTAATCCAAGCATTAAAATGAAGTGTAAAAGCAATTGGAATGAGTATAAAAATTATAAAAAATTCTGAAAGCTTATAAAAAGCAGAAGACATACATTTATACGTTTATTGCTGTGGTGTATTTAACCTCATTAATCATAAATGCACTATGCGTACTACCAATATGATCTATAGTAGTAAGTTTTTTTACCATAAACTCTCTATAAGCCTCCATGTTTTCAACTAGAATTTTTAATAGATAGTCATAATCACCACTTATATGATAACATTCTGCAACCTCATTTAACTTTGCAACTTCTCTTTCAAATTTAACGACATAGTCCTTTGTGTGTTGCACCAATTTTATACTACAAAACACAACAAAAGATTTATTGATTTTTTCTTTATTTACTAAAGCTACATACTTCTTAATTACTCCAGCTTTTTCAAGCTTTTTAATACGTTCGTAAACTGCTGTAACAGAAAGCATTAACTTGTTAGATAGTTCTTTATTTGTTTGTTTACTATCCTCTTGCAATAATTCTAAAAGATTGTTATCAATAGCATCAAATTTCATAATCAATATTTTTTTCGGTATTATCTACTATATTAATGAAAATAATTAAAATAATTCAATTTTATCGATGTAGTGCAGATTTATTTTCTAAACTACATAGTTTTTGTTGATTATTATTCTGTAATTTAATAATTTCGCAGCCTCATAAAATACCAAATCATCATAACTATGCCTTTTAAACCCGCAAATAATATACAAGATTTACAATATTTTGGGGAATTTGGAGGAGTAAACCCTTCAATTTCAGACTCGTCTACATATACCTTTCTTTCTGCAAAAACGATGTTCGACACGTTCGAAGGAAATGCAGATGGGTGTTATTTATACTCACGTCACTCTTCTCCTTCTAACTTATATCTTGGAGAAGCCCTTGCTGCTATGGAAGGCACAGAAACAGCAACAGTAACTGCGTCTGGAATGGGTGCTATAACTCCAGTAATTATGCAACTTTGCGGTTCGGGAGATCATGTTATATCAAGCAGAACTATTTATGGAGGAACCTATGCTTTTTTAAAGAATTTCGCACCTCGATTCAATATAGAAACATCTTTTGTAGATATCACAAAACTAGATATTGTTGAAGCTGCAATAACTAAAAACACTAAGGTTATTTACTGCGAATCTGTGAGTAATCCTCTACTAGAAGTTGCAGACATAAAAGGTTTAGCTGAAATTGCTCAAAGGCACAATCTAAAACTAATAATAGATAATACTTTCTCTCCTTTATCAATTTCTCCAGTTAAATTAGGAGCTGACATTGTAGTACATAGCTTAACAAAATTCATCAACGGTTCATCAGATACAGTTGCAGGTGTTATTTGCGGAACTCAAGAATTTATCGACGATTTGAGAAACGTGAATGACGGTGCGTGTATGCTTTTAGGCTCTACTATGGATAGTTTACGTTCTGCTTCAGTACTAAAAAACTTAAGAACATTACACATTAGAATGCAACAGCATAGCCTTAACGCTTCCTATTTAGCTGAAAAATTTGAAGCTGATGGTCTAAAAACAGTATATCCAGGACTAAAATCACATCCTTCACATGAATTATTTAAGAGTATGATGCTTGACAAATATGGATTTGGAGGTATGCTTACGATTGATGTAGGATCTATTAACAAAGCCAATGAACTTATGGAAATGATGCAAGAAAAAAATCTTGGGTACCTAGCTGTAAGCTTAGGGTTTTATAAGACCTTATTCTCTGCTCCAGGGAGTTCAACATCATCTGAAATTCCAGATAAAGAACGAGAAGCCATGGGCTTAAGTGATGGCTTAATTCGTTTTTCTATTGGCTTAGATGCTGATATTGAGCGTACTTACAAGATGATGCGAGAATGTATGACAAAACTTAATATCCTTTAGTTAGAAGATTATTTTTTTCAAAAATAAATAGCAGCAAAATGAATGAAATCATTGCATTTGGAATATTATCATTTACTTCCTTTTTCACATTGATAAACCCTTTTGGGACGATGCCAATTTTTATGACTATGACTGTAGGTTTGGACCAAAGTCATAGAACAAAAACTGCAAAAAAAGCATCAATTGTATCTTTTATAACAATAATACTATTCGCATTTTCTGGTCAAGTTCTATTTAATTTTTTTGGTATTTCTGTTAATAGTTTTAGAATTGTTGGAGGTGTTATATTTTTTTTAATGGGAATGGATATGCTGCAAGCCAGATTAGGAAAAGTAAAACTAAAAGAGACCGAAATAAAAACTTATGTTAATGATATTTCTGTAACCCCACTAGCCATTCCAATGATTTGCGGACCTGGAGCCTTAACTAATGCCATAGTAATGATGGAGGATGCCAATACTATTGAAAAAAAAGCAGCTCTAATTTTTGCTGTATTAATAGTAATACTTCTTACGTATATTATTCTCTATAGTTCATCACGAATTATTAAAATTCTTGGAGAAACAGGAATTAATGTAATGATGAGGTTAATGGGACTTATTGTTATGGTTATAGCTGTCGAATTCTTTTTTAGTGGTCTTAAACCAATTATGCAAGAAATAATTAATTAATCCCTTTTATTCTTTTCCAGAAATAAGAAAAATCTTCGCTAGAAGGAGGCTTACCATCAAAAGGTAAAATATTATATCGTTCACCTTCTTTTTTCATCGTAAAACTAAAAATAGCATTGTTAGGATCATTTTGATCAAACGAAGGGTAACGTAAATCATTATACCTTAAAACACCGTCCTCTTTTTCAATAAGATTATAATAACCATTACTAAACCAAGCTAAGGTCTTTATATCTTTGTTTTCTGTTGAAGCTAAATGATGATTTTTAGGCAATTTATTCCATGTCTCAACTTTTGAAGACGTATCCAACAAAGAATAAAAACCTACATAATAATCTGTTTCAGTTTCTGCTACACCATACCATAAAACATTATTAAATATAGACGGTTGCGTTTGAAACCGTAAATATGATACTTCTTCAATTAGTAAAGACTCCTTGTAGATAGACGTTATATATACTTTATTAATAAGTGTAAACAACATATATACTGAACTAATTCCTAAACCTAGCTTCAACCATAATTTGCGTTTAAAAGCATTCCTTTTAAAAAACATTAAAACTATCATACAAATAAGAAAAGGAACAGTATACATTGGATCAACAACCGAAATATTGTTTATAGCTACTCGATAATTTGAAAAAGGCGTAAACAACTGTGTCCCATAAGGCGTGAAGCTATCTAAAATAGGATGTGTGAATAATGATAAAAAGAACAACCAAATCCAATCTTTTTGAGTTATTGTGTCCTTACGACAACCTTTATTATATAGTTTAAAAACTAACCAACCAAAAACAAAAGCGCCAATAATAGTAAACAATATAGAGTGCATAAAGCCTCTATGAAAGGCCATAATATCAATTTCATTATTGTAAATCCATCTACCAACAAATACATCTAAATCTGGAATGGTTCCGCCAATAGCACCAAAGAGCAATGCCTTGTTACCTATTTTTTTACCAAGAGTAGCTTCTCCACAAGCTGCACCTAAAACTATTTGTGTAAGTGAATCCATTTAGAATTCAACAAATGTACACAACAAAATCGATTTGGAAACCTCTTAGCAAAATCGTAACATTACAATGCAAAAAAACTAACAATACTTTTTATGAAAAGCCAAGACATTAAACCAAGACAACCACAAGATGAGCATATAGTTGAAAACGTAGAACTAAATATTTGGGAAGCACTTATTCCTGTGATTGCTTTAGTTGGTATGCTTGCATATAATATTTTTGTTTATGGTGATGATGCTCTAAGTGGAAGTAACCAATTTGTTTTACTACTTGGTGCTGCTGTTGCGGCAATTGTTGGTTTTTATAATAAGGTGTCTTACAAGCAAATGCTTGAAGAGGTTGCCGAAAATGTTAAATCTACCACAGGAGCGTTACTCATACTATTGATGGTTGGTGCATTGGCTGGAACATGGATGATTAGTGGGGTAATTCCAACTATGATATATTATGGATTGCAAATTTTAAATCCAACCATATTTTTAGCTGCTTGTGTTGTTATTTGTGCTATTATTTCTATAGCCACAGGGAGTTCATGGACAACCTCTGCAACAGTGGGTATTGCGCTAGTAGGAATTGGTGAAACACTAGGGATTTCAATGGGTATGACAGCTGGTGCTGTATTATCAGGCGCTTATTTTGGAGATAAAATGTCTCCTTTAAGCGACACCACAAACTTAGCCCCAGCAATGGCTGGAGGTGAACTATTTTCGCATATTAAATACATGTCCTTAACAACCATTCCAACAATAGTAATTACGTTGTTAATTTTTATAATTATAGGATTAAATTTAGATATTACAGGTACACCACAAATCCAAGATAAATTGGATGCCATTAGTGGCGCTTTTAATATAAGTCCTTGGCTGTTTTTGGTTCCGGTTCTAGTTATTGTTATGATTGTAAAAAAAACACCTCCACTTATTGCCTTGTTATTAGGTGCACTTTTTGGTGGTGTAGCTGCTCTAATAGCACAACCAGATATTGTCGTAAAAATTGCTGGTGCCGAGAATTTAACTTTTCAATCAGCTTACAGAGGGATTATGGATGCCATGACAGTAGATACCGCAGTTGAAACATCAAGTGCAGAATTAAACGATTTATTTACTGCTGGAGGAATGGCTGGAATGCTTGGTACCATTTGGTTAATCGTTTGCGCCATGGTATTTGGTGGTGTTATGGATGCGATAGGTGCCTTAGCAAGAATTACACAAGGTTTATTAAGTTTAGCGACTACTACTTTTGGTTTATTCGCTAGTACAGTAGCCAGTTGCTTAGCATTAAACGCAACAGCATCCGATCAATATTTAGCCTTAGTAGTTCCTGGTAAAATGTTTAAAAAGGCTTATGAAGATAGAGGTTTAGCTCCAGAAAATTTAAGTCGAACATTAGAAGATTCAGGAACAGTAACCTCAGTATTAGTCCCTTGGAATACTTGTGGTGCTTATCACTCTAAAGTACTCTTTGGATATGCTGGTGCAACTGCATATATACCTTATGCATTCTTTAGCATTATAAGCCCTTTTATGACCTTGATTTTCGCAGGCTTTTCTATTAAAATAAAGCAGCTTACTTCAAAATCAGAATAACCTATTGGTTCATAAAAAATTTAAATTGCAAAGCCATTTTTAGCATATACTGTTGTGTATATTTGTCATCAAAATTTAAATAAACTTAAACAATAAAAAATGGCAGTATTAGTAGGGCAAAAAGCTCCAAAATTTAACGCACAAGCAGTAATAAATGGCTGTGAGTTTGCTGAAAACTTTTCATTAGATCAATATTTAGGAAAGAAATATGTAGTTCTTTTCTTTTATCCGAAAGACTTTACGTTTGTATGCCCAACAGAATTGCATGCATTTCAAAGTAGATTAGCAGACTTTGAATCTCGAAATGTTGCTGTAGTTGGTGTTTCAACCGATACTGAACAATCGCATTTTGGATGGTTACAAATGGAAAAAGGTCAAGGCGGCATTAAAGGCGTTACATACCCTTTAGTTGCAGATACAAATAAAACTATTTCTGCAAACTATGACGTTTTAGCAGGAGAAACGTATTATGACGAAAACGATATGTTACAATCTGAAGGTGAATTAATCGCTTACAGAGGTTTATTCTTAATAGACAAAGAAGGAACCGTTCGCCACCAACTAGTAAACGATTTACCATTAGGAAGAAATGTTGATGAAGCATTACGTATGGTAGATGCTTTACAATTCTTTGAGGGAAATGGTGAGGTTTGTCCAGCAAACTGGAGTAAAGGTTCTGAAGGTATGAAAGCAGATCATAAATCGACTGCTGAATTTTTAGAAAAGCATGTTAACTAAGGTTAATGAATAGCTATATAAGCAAAAAGCCACTTCAAATGAAGTGGCTTTTTTGTTGGAAATTATTTTTATTAACTATTTAAGAGTTTTAAAAAATGACAATATTCTTTCTCCAAAGCATAATCATAAGCTGTTTTTCCTTCAAAGTCTTTAATAGATTTATTTGCGCCTGCATTTAATAATAAGTTAACAATATTCTCTTTATCATAAAGTGTTGCAAATATTAATGGTGTGGATCCATTATTGTTAGTTGCATTAATATCTGCTCCTTTCTTAATTAATAAATTAACTATAGTTGCATTACCCTTAAAGCACACTCCAATTAAAGCTGTATTTCCTGAATTGTCTTGTGCATTAATATCAGCATTCTTCTCAATTAAAAAGTTAGTGATTTCTTCATTTTCAAAATATGTAGCAAAGATAAGTGGTGTAAAACCACGTGAATCACGAGTATTAACTAATCCAGGATTAATTCCCAATAAAGCCTCAAGTCTATATTTATCACCTATTCTAATAGATTCAAAAAAAAGATCAATATCTCTAGTCATATATCTTTGTCTACAAAGCGATAAGATTATGCTGCTCATCCCTTAATTTCATACTATTGTTGGCTCTTATTTTAAATCAAAACGATCTAAATTCATCACTTTTGTCCAAGCTGCAATAAAATCTTTTATAAATTTACCCTGACCATCGTTAGCTCCATAAACTTCGCAAACTGCTCTTAACTCCGTATTTGAACCAAAAATTAAATCTGCTCTAGTTGCGGTAAATTTTACCTTACCAGTTCTACGCTCTTTACCTTCAAAAAATCTATCATCTTGAGAAGTTGCACTCCAAGTATACGTGAAATCCAATATATTAGTAAAAAAATCATTTGTAAGGCTTCCCACCTTATTTGTAAACACTCCATAGTTAGAACCATCATAATTAGCACCTAAAACGCGTAAACCACCAACCAAAGCTGTCATTTCAGGAATAGAAAGTGTTAGCAGGTTCGCACGATCCACCAACAAATCTTCTGCTGCTACTTGTAAATCAAATTTTATGTAATTTCTAAATCCATCTGCTATAGGTTCTAAATAACTAAACGATTCTAAGTCTGTTTGTTCTTGAGTTGCATCTCCTCTACCTTGAGCAAATGGCACAGTAACATTATATCCAGCATTTCTAGCAGCTTCTTCAATTGCAGCTGTACCAGCTAAAACAATTAAGTCAGCCATAGAAATTGTTCCACTAAATTCATTTTTAACACCTTCTAGTACATTTAATACTTTGTCTAATTCTGCAGGATTATTTACTTCCCAACTTCTTTGCGGCTCTAAGCGAATGCGCCCACCATTAGCTCCACCTCGCATATCAGAACCTCTAAACGTCGAAGCAGAAGCCCAAGCTATTCTTACTAATTCTGAAATAGATAACCTTGAGGACAAAATCATTTTTTTTAGCGACTCAATATCTGAAGGGCTTAATGTATAATCTACTTTTGGTACAGGATCTTGCCACAATAATTCTTCTTTTGGAACATCAGGGCCTAAATAACGATCGATTGGGCCCATATCTCTATGAGTTAATTTGTACCATGCTCTTGCAAATGCATCTTCAAAAGCTTTATGGTCTTTATGGAATTTCTTAGAAATCTCTAAATATGTTGGATCCATTTTTAAAGCCATATCTGCTGTTGACATCATCAAAGCTTGCTTCCCATTAGGGTCACCAGCTTTTGGTGCCATTCTAGCATGTGACTCAGCAGTTGGTGTCCATTGATGTGCTCCCGCAGGGCTTTTGGTTAATTCCCATTCATAATTTAAAAGAACATCAAAATAATCATGATCCCATTTAATAGGATTTGGAGTCCATGGGCCTTCTAAACCACTGGTTATCGTATCATTCAATACTCCTGTTCCAAATGAATTTTTCCAACCTGTACTCATCTCTTCGATTGACGCACCATGAGGTTCAGCCCCAACATATTTATCAGGGTCTGCAGCACCATGAGCTTTTCCAAACGTATGACCTCCAGCTACTAAAGCGACTGTTTCTTCATCATTCATGGCCATACGGCCAAAAGTGATTTTAATATCATGTGCTGATTTCAATGGATCTGGATTTCCGTTAGGACCTTCAGGGTTCACATAAATTAATCCCATGTGCACAGCTCCCAAATGTCCTTCCAAATCACCATCACTTGTATCATATCGATCATCATTATCTAACCATCCTGTTTCTGAGCCCCAATAAACATCTTGTTCTGGCTCCCAAACATCAACTCGACCTCCAGCAAAACCAAATGTTTTAAAGCCCATAGATTCTAATGCGCAGTTTCCTGCAAGAATCATTAAATCTGCCCAAGAAATTTTATTACCATATTTCTTTTTAACTGGCCACAATAATAAACGAGCCTTATCTAAGTTTCCATTGTCTGGCCAACTATTCAAAGGAGCGAAGCGCTGATTCCCTGTATTTGCTCCTCCCCTGCCATCACCAACACGGTAAGTTCCAGCACTATGCCATGCCATACGAATCATTAATGGTCCATAATGTCCATAATCTGCTGGCCACCAATCTTGAGAATCTGTCATTAAATCAACTACATCTTTCTTTAGTTCAGGAAAATTCACACTACTAAATGCTTTAGCATAATCAAAATCATCACCTAATGGATTAGACTTAGATGCATGCTGACGCAAAATATTTAATTTTAATTCATTAGGCCACCAATCACGGTTACTAGTTCCGCCACCAGCACTGTTTTTTTGAGTTCCACTAAGGAAGGGACAATTATTAATGTCTCCACTCATCTTATTGTTTTCCATTGTTAAAGTTTTTAAATTAAATTCTGATTCTATAAAGTTAAAGAATACTCTTCATCTTTCCACACGAAAACATTTTAATATGCTATATTAAAATCGATAAAATTTATTGCAGAAAAAAAAGCTATAGTTAAGGTTGACCAGCTAAATATTCCTATTTTTATAACGAATTTAAATCTAAATAAAATGGCAGAAGTAAGTTTAAAAGGAAATGCAATTCATACACTAGGAGATATACCACAGGTTGGAACCAAAGCTCCAGATTTTGAATTAGCAGCAGCAAATCTATCCGATAAAACATTAAGTGATTACAAGGGCTCAAGGGTCATAATGAATATATTTCACAGTATAGATACTGGAACATGTGCAGCCTCGGTAAGACAATTTAATAAAGAAGCAAGTGAATTAGAAAACACCAAAGTACTTTGTATCTCTATGGATCTTCCTTTTGCTATGTCAAGATTTTGTGGAGCGGAAGGTTTAGAAAATGTAGAAATACTTTCAGATTTTAGAAACGGTAACTTTGGGAAGAATTATAATCTTACATATGTAGATGGACCAATTCGTGGTCTTTTATCGCGCTCTATTATCGTTCTTGACGAAAACGCAAAAGTTATACATACAGAACAAGTTCAAGAAGTTGCAGAAGAACCAAATTATAAAGCTGCTTTAGATTCTTTAAAATAAATTATTTAATAAAAAAGCCTCTTCAAATGAAGAGGCTTTTTCCCTATCAACCAAGCAACTGATATAACATGTCCAAAAAATCATCTTTTTTTAAAGAAAGAATAAAAAGTATTGGCTACGCCATGCGAGGAGCATATCTATTAATAACTACAGAAGCTAGTATAAAAGTCCAATTAGTGATTGGCATAATAATGACATTTGCTGGATTTTATTTTCAAATTTCGACTACCGAATGGCTTATACAAATTCTTGCAATAGGATTGGTAATTAGCATTGAAGGTATTAATACAGCCATAGAGGCCATTGCAGATTTTATTCATCCTGAAAAGCATGAGAAAATAGGGTTTATAAAAGATATAGCCGCAGGAGCTGTCTTTATTGCTTCTATTGCTGCAGTTATTGCTGGTTTAATAATATATTTACCAAAGATTAGTTAAATACTATAACTGTTAGGATAAACGTTAGTTATTTGTATTTTTGTTTCATAGTAAGCAAGTGTTAATGGCAAAGAAAAAACCAACCACAAAAAAGCGTAAACCAACAAGAAAAAAGCCCAATTTATCATTATCTAATCAACAAAAATTAGTTTTTGGTAGTTTGCTTTTAATTCTTGGCATTCTCCTATTTTTAGCGTTTCTGTCTTTCTTTTTTACTGGGCAAGCAGATCAAAGTGTTTTAGATCAATTTACAACGCGTGAAGTAGAAGCTAAAAACTGGATGAGCAAGTTTGGAGCTTGGGTGAGCGATTTATTTATTTACAAAGGTTTTGGCGCAGCTTCCTTTATATTTTCTGGGTTAATATTTTTATCAGGTGTTTATGTCTTACTCAATATTAATAAATCTCGTCTTTGGCGTCATTGGTTTTGGGGAACTTTAAGTGTTATATGGATTTCGATATTATTTGGATTTTTAGCTAGTAAGACCCCTATTCTTGGTGGAACAATTGGCTACGAATTAAATGATTTTTTACAAGATTATATTGGTAAAATAGGCACAGTTCTTCTATTATTGCTTTGCTTAATTACCTATTTAGCTATCCGTTTTAAGATGACTCCTCAACATTTTGGAAAGCTTTTTAGTTCAGCAAAAAATGAACTGAAAAGTGAGTTTAATAAAAAAGGTAGGAATGAAACTGATAATACTGATTTTATTCCTGTTGACAATAACTTATCTGCCGAAGCTGAAGATATAAAGTCTGCTTTTGAGATTCCATTAGAAAATCTTGAACCAACAATTACTAATCACTCAACTCTTGATGCTAAAAAAGAAAAGGTTGTTGAGCCTGAAAAGAAATTAGAAGTAGAAATAGCAGCCGAACCAGAAGAAGATCTGGAAATGAAAGTCGAAAAAATTACCGAAGAAAAATCTGAAACTGATAATCTCGCTGATAAATTGGTTGAAGATTTTGGACGCTTCGACCCTACTCTAGAGTTAGGAAATTATAAATTCCCTCCTTTAGATCTTCTAAAAAAATATGACACTGAGAGCATAAGGATTAACCAAGAAGAATTAGAAGAAAATAAAAATAGAATTGTTAGTACACTTAACAATTATAAAATTGGGATAGCAAGTATTAAAGCTACTATTGGTCCTACTGTAACACTTTACGAAATTGTTCCAGAAGCTGGTATACGTATTTCTAAAATTAAAAACCTAGAGGATGATATTGCTTTATCGCTTTCAGCATTAGGTATTCGTATTATTGCGCCAATTCCTGGTCGTGGCACTATTGGTATTGAAGTACCAAATAAAAATGCAACCATTGTGTCAATGCATTCGGTAATTGCGTCACAAAAATTTCAGAAATCAAAAATGGAATTACCAATTGCACTTGGTAAAACTATTAGCAATGAAACATTTGTGGTTGATTTAGCCAAAATGCCTCACTTATTAATGGCAGGAGCTACAGGTCAAGGAAAATCAGTTGGTTTAAATGCAGTTCTTACATCATTGCTTTACAAAAAGCATCCCGCTGAAGTGAAATTTGTTTTGGTTGATCCGAAAAAAGTTGAATTAACTCTTTTTAATAAAATAGAGCGCCATTATTTAGCTAAACTACCAGATAGCGAAGAAGCGATAATAACAGATAATACAAAGGTTATTAATACACTAAACTCTTTATGTATTGAAATGGATAACCGTTACGAACTCTTAAAAAATGCTTTTTGTAGAAATCTAAAAGAGTACAACGAGAAGTTTAGAGCACGTAAACTAAATCCAAATGATGGTCATCAATTTTTACCATATATAGTTTTAGTAGTTGATGAGTTTGCCGATTTAATTATGACAGCTGGTAAAGAGGTAGAAACACCTATTGCTCGTTTAGCACAATTAGCTCGTGCAATTGGGATTCATTTAATAATTGCAACGCAACGTCCTTCTGTAAATGTTATTACAGGTATTATTAAAGCTAATTTCCCTGCTAGAATTGCTTTTAGAGTAACATCTAAGATAGATTCTAGAACCATTTTAGATGGCTCAGGAGCAGATCAATTAATTGGTAGAGGTGATATGCTATATACGCAAGGTAACGATATGATTCGTCTGCAATGTGCTTTTGTTGATACACCAGAAGTTGAACGAATCACAGAATTTATCGGCTCTCAAAAAGCATATCCTGATGCACATTTACTCCCAGAGTTTCTTGGTGAAGAAACTGGCACAAGTATTGATATAAATATATCTGATAGAGATAAGCTGTTTAGAGAAGCTGCAGAAGTTATTGTGACTGCGCAACAAGGATCAGCCTCTTTATTACAGCGAAAATTAAAATTAGGTTATAATCGAGCTGGAAGGTTAATAGATCAATTAGAAGCAGCAGGAGTTGTTGGTCATTTTGAAGGCAGTAAAGCAAGACAAGTATTAGTTCCAGATCTTGTAGCACTAGACCAACTTCTTGCAAACGAAAACGAATAAAAACTAAGTATTAAAAATGAAAAATATATTAATTACATTAATCTTAATTAGTCAAACATTAGTATTTTCTCAAAATGTCAATGATGCTAAGAAACTGTTAGATGAAGTAAATACTATTGCAAAAAGCTATGATAACATTTCAATAGATTTTAAATATGTATTAGTGAATACTGAAGAAAACATCAAACAGGAAATGAGAGGTGATGTAGTGCTTCAAGATGATAAATACCTTTTAAATGCTTTTGGTATTACAAGAATTTTTGATGGAAAAACTCTTTATAATATTAGTCCTGAAGATGAAGAAGTAACAATTTCTAGTGAAAACACTGAAGATGAAAGCACTATTACTCCAAGTAAAATGTTATCATTTTATAAAGAAGGCTATGATTACGAGATGGATATTGTACAAAATGTTAATGGAAGAAAAATTCAATATGTAAAATTAATTCCTATAGATTCAAACTCAGAGATAAAAAATGTGCTTCTAGGCATAGATGTAAAAACTAAGCATATCTACAATCTTATTGAAGTTGGGTCTAATAATACAAAAACTACCATCACTGTTAATTCTTTTAAAACAAACGAGCCATTGTCGAAAACCTTGTTTACCTTTGATGAAAAGAAGTATAAAGATTACTACATCAACAAATTAGACTAGATTTTCTCAGTGAAAATATTAGATAGATACATACTAATTACATATTTAAAAACCTTTTTCAGCGTATTTATTATTCTCATGCTGATTTTTGTTTTACAATCTGTTTGGCTTTATATAAATGAGCTTGCAGGTAAGGACTTAGAACTAGACATTATTGCTAAGTTTTTAATATATGTATCACCAAGAATTATTGTACTGGTATTACCACTAACCATACTTTTATCTTCAATCATGGTTTTTGGAAGTTTTGCAGAGAACTATGAATTTGCAGCAATGAAATCTACTGGAATATCACTGCAGAGAGCTATGAGAGGTTTAGGTGTATTCATTTTTGGACTTTCCATAGTTACTTTTTTCTTTGCAAACAATGTCATTCCAACTGCAGAATTTAATTTTTATAACCTTAGAAAAAATATCGCTAAAAAAAAGCCAGCAATGGCTATAGCAAAAGGACAATTTAATCAAATTGGAGACCTTATAAATATTAAAGTTAAAGATAAAAGCGGTGATAGAGGTCAGTATTTAGAAGAGGTTATTGTTCACAAGAAGAAAAACAAAAATGATGGGAATCACACAGTGATTATTGCAGAAACTGGTGAGTTGATTAGTCATAACGATTCCGATGTTCTAGAACTTATTCTTTATAATGGTCATTATAATGAGAATTTGCAACCAAAAGACTATCAAAAACGCACTAAAAATCTTCCATCTGTAAAGAGCACTTTTGAAAAGAATATCTTTTATATAGATTTAGCACAAATGGATAATGTGGATTTTGAAAATAAAGATGTAACTGCACGCCATACTATGCTAAATATTAATGAGCTAGATTACACCATAGATTCTTTAAAAACTAAGAAAAAAAACAGTTATAATAAGTTAGCCTTTGAATTATATGCTAGCACTACAGCTCCAACATTAAATAGAGACATCAGCAAAGAAGATATTAACCAAGAATTTGATGGAGATGACATTATTGAATTATACCAAAGCAATTTAAGAAAAGTACAATTAATTAATTATGCATTATCCTCAGTAAATACTACCTTACAAACGATTAGAGGTAAGCTAAATGATCAAGGTAGAGATGACACAAACCTCAACAAACATATCATTTCATATTACGAAAAATTTGCATTAGCAATTGCATGTATTATACTATTCTTTATTGGAGCTCCTCTTGGTGCTCTTATAAAAAAAGGAGGAATTGGCTTACCGATTGTTATTGCTATTGTATTATTCCTTACCTATCATTTCATTGGAATTTTTGCAAAAAATAGTGCAGAAGATAGTAGTATCGACCCTGTTTTCGCCTCATGGTTGTCCACAATGATTATGCTTCCATTGAGTATTTACTTAACCAACAGGGCAACTAAGGATAGAGCTTTGTTTGAATTGGATAGTTTACTCATTCCAATAAAAAGCTTTCTAACCAAAGAAGTAAAAGTTCAAGATTTAAATCCAAATGTGTTTCTGAATGAAAATTCATCTGAATATAAAAACATCAAAAACTATTCTGATAAAAAATTAATTGATATTGTAAAAAACTACCGCCAATATGATATGGATGTAAGCTATAGAAATTCATCGATTAAAATATTGAATTCCAGAGGAATTACCGAAGAAGAACTACGCTTTGGTGGGAATTTACAAAATGAAAACTATGAGAATGCTTTACGCTATAAAATTAATTATACCGAAAACTCAGCTCTCTCTTTTAAACTTTACTTTATTTCACTTTTCTTAGATATTATTGGAGCTGTGTTGAATAACAATGGGTTTCCAACTATTGGAATAACAATGATGGCTATTGGAGCAATTACTTCTCTTGGTTTTTTAATTTATTTATTCAGATCATTTATTTCATTATCAAACTTCTACAAGTTAAGTACGAATAAAAACAACATAAATATTTTTGCATTAATGATAATTGGAATCCCACTTTATTTCTTAATTTTTTATTATTATAAAAATAAATTGTCAGAAGATTTAAAACAAATTAGATAGGTTTAAAATAAGCAATATCTTTGCCTAAACACTAAATATGATTACTCCTAAACCAACAACTAACACTATGAAAATACAATTAAATACCATAGAAGATGCTATAAACGACATTCGACAGGGTAAGGTTATTATAGTTGTAGATGATGAGAATAGAGAAAATGAAGGAGATTTCGTTGCTGCTGCAGAAAAAATCACACCAGAAACCATTAATTTCATGGCAACTCATGGAAGAGGTTTAATTTGTGCACCATTAACCGAAAACAGATGTAAAGAGCTTGATTTAGGTATGATGGTTAATAATAATACAGACCCAATGGAGACTGCTTTTACAGTATCTGTAGATTTAAGAGGTAATGGTGTAACCACAGGAATTTCAGCTAGTGATAGAGCAAAAACGATTCACGCATTAATCAATCAAGACACAAAACCTTTTGATCTAGCTCGTCCAGGACATATTTTCCCATTAGTGGCAAAACAAGGCGGTGTATTGCGTAGAACAGGGCACACTGAAGCTGCTATAGATCTAGCAAATTTAGCAGGCTTAAAACCAGCTGGAGTGATTGTAGAGATAATGAATGAGGATGGCTCAATGGCTAGGTTACCTCAACTTATGAAGGTTGCTAAAAAATTTGATATTAAAATTGTTTCTATTGAAGATTTAGTGGCCTATAGAATGGAACATGACTCTTTAATTGAAAAGAAAGAGGATTTTCAAATTGAAACTCGATTTGGAAGTTTTCGTTTAAGAGCTTACAAGCAAACCACTAACAGTCAAATACATATTGCATTAACAAAAGGTGCTTGGAGTACTAATGAGCATGTATTAACAAGAATTAATTCTACCTTAGTAAATAATGATATTTTAGGAACCTTAACTAACAATGCCGATAAAAAACTAGACGATATGTTTAAGGTTGTAAATGATGCTAGCAAAGGTGCTATTGTATTTATTAATCAACAAAGTCAATCCATGAACCTATTAAAACGCTTAGCTGTTTTAAAATCCACCCAAGTAGAAGGAGAGATTGCAAAAGCACCAGCAATAGAAATGGATTCTAAAGATTTTGGTATTGGTGCCCAAATTCTTCATGATTTAAACATTCATAAATTACGTCTAATATCAAATAGCGAACAAACAAAGCGTGTTGGTATGATTGGTTATGGTTTAGAGATTATGGAGTATGTGAATTATTGAGAACAGATTTCTCTAATAATTTTTTCCATTTTTAACGCCCTTCTTTTAACATCCTCTTCACTCCAAGATAATTTAATTAAACACGAAATATTTCTACCAATAAAATGGTCAGATTGTAGAAAGGTTTTATCTCTTAGATAAGAAAGCCCATCTTTTACATCTTTAGATAAAGGATATAACGTTTTTAGCTCTTTAAGATGTTCCCATTTTCTAATATAATGCCAATTATTGTCATAATAATGGAAACAAGCGTCTATTCCTTGTTCTTTAAAAGCTATAGATACTTTTCTGGCTAATTCCAAATTTGGCAAAAAGAAACTTAAAAATGAATAACTCTCTTCCCCTCCTTCTGGAATAGTTCTAAAGGTTACTTCTGGAACTTTTGATAAAGCATTTCTAATGATTGAATAGTTTTTCTTTTGAATAGCTACAAATTCATCTAAGCGTCGTAATTGAGCCAACCCAACAGCTGCATGCAGTTCGGAAATTCTAAAATTATACCCTAAAAATGGATGTGACTCAGCTCCTCTATCATTTCCTACATGGTCATGCCCATGGTCAGAAAAATGGTCTGCATTTGTATAAAACTTCTCATTATTAGTCAATATCGCACCACCTTCACCAGCAGTAATAATTTTTACAAAATCTAAAGATAAACACCCAATATCTCCAATACCACCAAGTGGCTTACCTTTATAAGTCGCACCTGTTGCTTGTGATGAATCTTCAATTAATATTAAATCATGAGCGTCACACAAATCTTTTAAAGCATCTAAATTAGCCATACTACCACACATATGTATTGGCATTATTGCTTTGGTTTTTGAAGTTATGGCACTTCTTGTAGCTTCAATATCTAAAGTTAGTGTATCGTCAATATCTACCAATATTGGAATTGCTCCAAGTATCATTATAGCCTCAAAACTTGCCACAAAAGTAAATGTTGGCATAATCACCTCATCTCCTGCTCCAACACCAGCAGCTGCCAATGCAATAGAAACCGCTGCTGTACCACTAGAAACTATTTGCGCGTGCTTAACTTGTAATTGGTTTTCTAATTCTTTTTCTAATTCTTTAGCCTTCCAATGACCATTACGCATACCATCAAAACCATAACGCATTAAAACACCATTATCAAGAACATCATTTACTTCTTTCCTTTCCAAATCTCCAAATAATTCAAATCCTGGCATAATTTGATGTTTAAATTAAAAAATTAATAATTCAAAATTACAATTAAAATGAACACTTAAAAAACGAAATAGTAGATTTTAATTGAATAGAATCTATTGATATAAAAGTCAAATTATAATTTAAAATTTTGTATTTTTCAATATAAACAAACACATTATGAAAAAAACACATTTATTATTAAGCTTAATAGCTTTATTTCTAATTACTAGTTGCGGTACAAGTAAAAGTGCAGCTAAAGCAGATCCTTATGTTGGTGAATGGAGTCTAGTAATATCTGATACTCCACAAGGTGACGTATCTGCAATAATGAAAATTTTAAAAAATGAAGTGGGTGAATATACAGGAACTGTAAATTCAGATATGGGATTAATAAACCTTAACAATATAAAAATTGTAGAAAGTAAGATTTCAGCAACTTTTGTAACACAAGACATGGATTTTGATTTAACAGGTACTTTTGAAGAAATGCTTTTTAAAGGGTATGTTTCTGGAATGGGTGCTGATTTTAAAGCTGATGGAAAAAAAGTAGTTTCCCAATAATCTAATAATAAAATGGGTAGCTTAAATGTTACCCTTTTATTATATTTCAATAATACTATTCTTTATTTCTTTCCTTACTTTTTTAAAGCTTGCAAACATATCGTCCTCGGCCCTATAACCAATAGGCATTACCAGAGCAGACTCTAAACCTTTCTCTTTTAATAATAATAGCTCATCATAAGCAGATGGTTCAAATCCTTCCATAGGACATGCATCAATACCTTCTATTGCGCAAACAGTAAGCAAATTTCCCATTGCTAAGTACGCTTGTTTAATTGCCCAATTTTTAATGTTTTCAATACTTCTATTATTAAAATCATCAATTAAAAACTCTTTAAAAGGATTTAGTATACTATTTGGAGTGTGTCTTATTTGTTGTACTCTTTTAAAATACGTTTCAATATATGCTTTGTCAATATTGCATTCTGTACAAAATACTAACACATGAGACGCTTCAGCAACTTGTTCTTGGTCCATTGAATATTGTACTAACTCTTTTTGAAGCTCTTTATCACTAATAATAACTAGCTTAATTGGTTGTAATCCATAAGAAGTAGCTGTTAAATTAAAAGCTGCTTTCAAAACATCCAGTTGACCTTTAGTAATCAAGGTTTTGCTATCAAATTTTTTAGTAGCATATCTCCATTCTAGCTTCTCAATTATATTCATAATCAATCTATAAATTATAAAAACAAAATTAGGTATATGTTATAGCAATAACAATAAAGAATCATAGATAATTCTGATGAATCCATAATGTGAATTTCCATCTTTTGAGAATATAAAAATAAATTAGAAAACGTTTGATAGAATTAAAAAAGGATTCTATATTTGCATCCGCATTCAGGGAATACCTGATGAGACACTTGGAGAAATGGCAGAGTGGTCGAATGCGGCAGTCTTGAAAACTGTTGAGGGTCACACCTCCGGGGGTTCGAATCCCTCTTTCTCCGCAAAAACCCTTTAGATTTTATATCTAAAGGGTTTATTTTTACCTATTATGATAAATATCATTTGGTAGCTTCGAGTTTCTAAATAGTTTTATACAATTCACATTATAATAACATTACTCATGAAAGTACTTGTGTATAGTACCAGAGACTTTGAAATTTCTTATTTAAAAAAGGCCAATAACAAAAAACATAAACTTGTTTTTATTGAAGAAGCATTATCTTCTAAAACCGCCTCTAAAGCGGTTGGCTATGAAGGGATATCCATATTTTCTGCAGATGAGGCTTGTTTTATTACTATTGAAAAACTAAGTGATTTAGCCGTAAAATATATAACCTTGCGGTCTGTTGGCTATGATAATGTAAATTTAAGGGCAGCTTCTAGGTTAAATATTAGAGTAGCTAATGTACCTGCCTATTCCCCATATGCAATTGCAGAACATGCTGTGGGTTTATTGCTAGCACTTAATAGAAAAACCATTGAATCCAACCGCCGTGTAAAACTTTTTAATTTTAACCTAAATCATCTCGTTGGATTCGATTTGAAAAATAAAACGGTTGGTATTATTGGTACTGGAAAAATAGGTTCGGTAATGACCAAAATAATGCATGGTTTTGGTTGTAACTTGATTGGTTACGACATTAATGAAAATAACGAGTTATGTGAACAGTATAATTTACACTATGTTCCACTAGAAGATTTATGCAGACAATCAGATATTATTTCGTTGCATGTTCCATTAAATAGCGAAACACACCAACTAATTAATGAAAGCTTAATTTTTAAAATGAAAGATGGGGTTATTATTATTAATACTGCAAGAGGTTCTGTTGTCAATACAGAACACATAATCAATGGATTAAAAAGCGGAAAAATTGGTGCTTTAGGAATGGACGTTTATGAAAATGAAAAAGGCGTTTTCTTTAATGACTTGTCGCAAAACATTCCTGATGATGATTTACTAATTAAATTAAATGTAATGCCTAATGTGATTATCACTGGACATCATGCATTTTTAACTGAAGAGGCTTTGACAAATATAGCCAAAACGACCATATATAATCTAGACTGTTGGAGTGAAGGTAAAGAAACTAAAAATGAGTTGACTGACATAACCAAAACAGTATAATCACTTCTTCTTTTTACTATAAATATCTTTTAAAAGGATGCTGTCGCCTTCTTTATTAACCACATTTAAGTCATACCTAATTTTTATTTTGGTTTCTAAAGGTGCATAATAATAAATAACCCAAGCATCCGCTTCACTAGTACCAATACAACCGTTGGAATAAGCTTTACCTAATGTAACAGCATTTGTGGTAGGATGAATTAACTGTCCATTTCTAATACCATTTATTTCGGTTTCTATAAAAGGAATTTGAGGAAGTTTTGTAACTCTTTCATCATCTCTCTTTGTTACAAAATATTCGTGATTGCTTACAGGATTAACATAACGTGGATTGCGAACATGATTAACAATGCGACCTTTTCCTGTTTTAGTTTTTAAATCTTGAATTCTTCCTGACATTTCAAGATATACCTTTTCATCTCTACCTACCCTTACTGGAAAGTCATAAAGCATGTTGTTAGCTTCATAGATACGTAGTTTAAACTCTGGGATATTAACATCTATTAATGTGCTATTGAATGAATTCTGAATTTTTTCAGCTAAGATAGAATCAGGAATAACTAAGGTAGCTCCTTTAGCAAAAACAATCATCTTTTTTTGGTTGTAAACAAATGAATCTTGGGCTATTCTTCTATAATAATCTGTGCTTTGAAGTGTATCAATAATCCAAGAATTTGCTCTTACCAATAGGTGCTCAGATAATTTATAGGATGTTAATGAGTCATATTTGTTTACCAAAGAATCTAAGAACTGAAAATAATTTTCAACCGTTATTTCTTTTTTGAGTAAAACCAAGTTTACCATAGAATCCTGATGGTAAACTTGGTTTACATTATTTGTTTTTTTAGTTAGCGTTTTTGCCCCACTGTTTTCAAAACATGAACTAGCAAATACTACTAACAGCAAAGCTACAAAAGCATAAAAAAGCAATACTAATTTTTTCACTTAGCAAGTAGTTTGGGTTTTTTAAGAATTTTGTCCAAAACCATATCTTTATTTAATGGTTTTGTACAGAAAAACCAATCTTCGCATTTTAACTCATCCTTAGAGGTCATACGCTCTTCGGCGACACCACATGAACCAGCTGGAGAAATAATAACATCATCACCAGGATTCCAATCAGCAGGAGTTGCTACCGAAAACTCATCAGAAGTTTGCATAGCAATCAATGCTCTATAAATTTCGTCAAAATTTCTACCCAAGCTTAATGGATAGTAAATAATGGCTCTAATTTTACCCTTTGGATCAATAAAAAATACAGCTCTTACAGCTTGAGTTTCGCTTTCTCCAGGTTGAATCATACCATATTTTTTGGCCACGTTCATGGTTATATCTTCAATTAAAGGAAACTTAACTTCAATATTTTTCATGCCATTGAATTCAATTTTTTCCTTAATGGTTCTTAACCAAGCAATATGGCTATATAGACCATCTATAGACAACCCTACTAATTTGCAATTAGCTTTTGCAAACTTTTCCTCAAGATGTGCAAAAGTCATAAATTCACTCGTACAAACAGGTGTAAAATCAGCAGGGTGACTAAATAGAATAACCCATTCTCCAGTAAAATCTTTAGGAAAATTTATTTCTCCTTGTGTTGTAACTGCTTTAAATTCTGGTGCATTATCACCAATTCTTGGCATTGAAATTACTTGTTCTTTTTCGAATATATTTTCCATTTTTTTATGTTTTAATTATTGAATAAAGATAAATTTCAACATAAAAACTTGAAATGATTAATATCAGGATAACAAACTATTTCTAGAAAAGTTACAAGCAAGTATTATAATGTTTTATTTAGAAAATACTTAATCAAATCAGCTGTCGATACTATACCAACTATGTTATTATTTTTCAATACTGGAACAGCATGATAATTTCCTCTTTCCAATACTTTAGCAACATCTTCAATAGTTGCATCTGTGGTTAAGTAAAAAGGGTTTTGAGTCATTATATCTTTAACTTTAAGTTCTTTATACACAATATTATCATCACTAATTCCAGCTCCAGAAATATTATACATAAAATCTATTAAGCTAACCATACCAACTAATTTACCGTTCTCCTCAACTGGAATGTGGTGGTGAAAATTTTCTTTTTCATAAATATGTTTTACATCCAAAAGTTGTTGTTCTGGTGTGACACAAACCACATTTTTGGTCATTACTTCTATTATTGAATTCGTTTTCATCCTAATTAATGTTTTGTTCTAAATTATATTTAAAATTAAGGCATTAATAAATTTCTATATATGATTAATATCATATTAAAAAAAGGTGTTTATTAATACTTTTATCACTAGTTTAAATTAAATGTGTAATTATGAAAACCAAAACTATTTTAGAGTTACTCACATTAAGTTCTAGTCTTTATTATTTGGCACGAGACACTCAATTTTTAGACAAAATAAGTGAGCTTTCAGAAAAAGGTAAAGATAACATCAATAGAATTGTGTCTGAATCTCAATTGGATGAAAATGGAAATGAATTAGAGTTTGTAGATAAAATAATTTTAAAAACTCATGAATTAAAGGAAGAGTTAGATGACAAAATTAAAGAATTAGTGATTAAGTTTTACAAAAAAATTAATGTAGCACATTTAGATGAAATTAAGGCTCTAAATGCAAAACTTGAAAAACTTGACGCAACAGTTGCTCTCTTAGAAGCAAGACTAAATAAATTGGAAGCATAAAACGATGGGAATCATAGCAGGGATTGGAAAGAACTTTAGATCCATTTCTAGGTATAATCAAATAATTAAAGTCCTAATAAAATATGGTTTTGAAGATTTGGTGGATTATTTAGAGGAAAACAAACAATATACATTTTTACAAAAATTAATTCCTAAAACATCTAGGAAGCATGCAACTCAATATAGCAAATGGGCAAAAATGAGATTGGTATGTGAAGAATTGGGACCAACGTTTGTAAAGTTTGGTCAAATTCTAAGCAACAGGCCAGATTTAGTGCCTTTAGAATTAGCCTTGGAATTAGAAAAACTTCATGATAATGTGCCACCAATGGCTGAAGATGTCGCCAAAAAAGTTGTAGAAACTGAGCTAAAAGATAAAGTAGAAAATCTGTTTGCTTGGTTCGAACCAACACCTTTTGCCTCTGCATCGATAGCACAAGTGCATAATGTGACATTACATTCTGGTAAACGTGTTGCGTTAAAAATTCAACGAACAGGTATTCATGAGATTATTGAAGACGACATTAAGGCAATGTATAAAATTGCAGGAATTTTAGAAAATAGAATACCTTCTTTAAAGAGTTTTGATCCTATTGGACTAGTTAAAAACTTTGAAGACTCCATACTTAAAGAAATTGATTTTATAAACGAATCAATTAATATACAAAGGTTTTATAATAATCTTGAAAATGATACGTCTTTAGACCAATTTGCTGAAGCCCCAAAAGTATATCCGTCACTTACAACTACAAAGGTTTTAGCGATGGAATTTATTTCTGGAATTAAGATAAATCAAATTGAACAGCTAATAGCTAAAGATATTGACACAAAAGTTATTGCTAGAAGACTTGCTATTAGCTACTTCAAACAAATCTTTGAATATGGTTTTTTTCATGCCGATCCACATCCAGGTAATCTATTGGTGCTTCCTAACAATCATATTTGTTATTTAGATTTTGGTATGATGGGGAGTATGCTACCAAGAGATATTTCAATTTTAGGTAAATTATTCATTGCTATTACCAACAAGAATATAAAAAATATAATTAAAGCTTTACAACAACTATCCAATAATGCTCCAATTACAAACATGAGAGACTTAGAATTTGATATTAATGAGTTTGTAGAAAAATATTATGTTCGAGAAATACATGAAAATGAAATGAGTACGATACTGTTGGATTTAAAAGATATTATTATTGCTCATGGCTTAAAAGCACCTACCTATTTTTTTCTTTTTGCAAGATCTTTAGTAACTCTTGAAGGTGTTATTAGCAAACTGGATCCAAAATTAGAACAGTTCGAAATTGTAAAACCTTATTTAAGAACAAGTGTAGCTAGAAAATACAGCCCTGTAAAAATGGGTAAAAAAGTTGTAAATTCTATTTTGGAAATGACAGATTATATGGAAGAATTCCCGTCTGATTTAAAGAATGCCATACGCAAAATTAATACAGGTCAAGTTAAGGTCGATTTAACACATAAAGGTATTGATCCAATGGTACATACTTTGCAGAGAATTACAAAACAATTAATTGCAGCTTTCATTATGGTAGCACTTATTATTGGGTCTTCTTTATTTATTGTTTTTGAAATTAATCCGCTTTGGAACGGAATTTCTGTATTGGGTATAGCTAGTTTCGCTTTAGCAATAATATTAGGCTTTGGTATGATAAGTAATATTAGAAAAGGAGATTATGATTATTAATTTTCCATAATAATGTATAATGCTTTAAATAAAAAAGCTTCCAAATATGGAAACTCTTTTAATTTAAAATTTAGATGGTTATGATTTGGAAAACGCATTTTTAAAATGATAAAACGCTTCAGAAATTTCATTTTGAAAATGTTCTAGTTTAGTTTCTTCTGGTTTCTTTTTCGCATATTTTCCTTTAAGCTTATCTATAAAAGAGTTAAAGTCTTTTTTTCCTTTTTCAAAAGTATCTTTGGCTCCGACTTTATTTTTATTAAACTTCTGTTCTAAAATCTCTAATTGAATTTTAAATTGCTCAATTTCAATTAAAGTTAAAGCATACATTCTATTTAAAGTTTTATTAGTTTTAATTTTTACTTCAATATCATGCAATGTTAAAAGTAATTGCTTTTTTTGCTTTTTAAAAACTTCTTTGGTTTCTGCTTTTCCTAAAGCTAATTGTACACGTAGTTCATCAAATTTGGTGTTAAGTTCATCTATTTTTTCTTTAACAGCTTTTATTTTATACTCGCTGTCATGTACAAATAGATTAAATTTCTTTTTTACCTCTTCAAACTTATCTTGAGCTTCAGCTTTCCCCAATGCGGTTTGAACTCTAAACTCTTCTATCTCGGTGGCTGTTTTTCTAAGTGCTCCAATCACTTTATCCACAAATTGAACGTCCTCTTTATTTTTCATGACTATTAGATTTATAATGATAATAAATGTCTAAATAAAACCTAAAACAGACAATGATATATATCATTTTCTTGATTGTACTTTTCTTATACATTTGATAAAGCATGATGTAATTTCAGCAATGATAAAGTTCTCCAATATAAAAGCAAAAATAAATTCTTTCTTAATAGAAATTGGAGAATTATCTTTCTTCACAGCACGCTTTTTTAGAGAATCCATCAAAAGGCCTTTTGAGTTTAAAGAATTATTGCGTCAATGTTATAGTATGGGAAATCGTTCCTTGTTACTAGTTGGTATTACTGGTTTTATAATAGGATTAGTTTTAACACTACAAACACGTCCAACTTTAATGGAGTTTGGTGCAGTTTCATGGATGCCATCCATGGTTAGTATTTCTATAGTTAGAGAAATAGGTCCTATAATAACTGCATTGGTTTGTGCTGGTAGAATTGGTTCTGGTATTGGTGCTGAATTAGGCTCTATGCGTGTTACCGAGCAAATTGATGCGATGGAAGTTTCTGGAACAAATCCATTTAAGTATTTGGTTGTTACGCGAGTTTTAGCAGTAACATTAATGCTCCCATTATTGGTGATTATTGGAGACGTCATCGCCATATTTGGTTCTTATTTAGTTGAGAATGTTAAAGGCAATGTGTCTTTCATGCTCTATTTTAATCAAGTGTTTGATGCTTTAGAGTTTGGTGATGTTGTTCCTGCAACCATTAAATCTTTCTTTTTTGGGTTGGCTATTGGTATTGTAGGTTGTTTTAAAGGTTATAATTGTGAAAAAGGAACCGAAGGTGTTGGTAAAGCGGCAAACTCAGCAGTGGTTTTCACATCTTTGTTGCTCTTTATTATTGACTTTATCGCCGTTTTTGTAACAGATATTTTTTATGATTTATGACAAAGCATAATAACATACCAAAAAGGAATATTGTTCTTGAACTAAAAGATTTGCATAAAAGTTTTGGTGATAATCATGTGCTTAATGGATTCAATTTACAACTGTTTCAAGGGGAAAGCCTAGTAATCATGGGGAAATCTGGTTCTGGAAAATCAGTGATGATTAAATGTCTGGTTGGCCTATTGGAAGCCGATAGTGGCACAATTTCGGTAATGCATAACGATATCACTAAACTTGACCAAGAAGCGTTGGATATACTAAGAGCAGATATTGGATTTTTATTTCAAGGGAGTGCCTTATACGATTCTATGACCGTAAGAGAGAATTTAGAATTTCCTTTACGTCGTCATACCAAAAAATTTGGTGAACATATAGATACCGAGGCAATGGTTCTAGAAGCGCTAGAAAATGTTGGATTAGCAAGTGCTATAGATTTGATGCCTTCTGAACTATCTGGAGGAATGAAACGTCGCGTAGCTTTGGCTCGTACTCTTATTTTACAACCAAAAATTATTTTATACGACGAACCTACAAGCGGTTTAGACCCAATTACTGCCAAAGAAATTATTATCTTAATGCAAGATATTCAAAAAAAATATGGTACCTCATCACTTATCATTACGCATGATGTTGATTGTGCAAGAGTCATTTCAGACAGAATGATATTATTAATAGATGGCATTGACTATGCCGTTGGCAATTATGCAGAATTATCAGCCTCAACAGATCCAAAAATTAAAGCCTTTTTTAAACACTAACACTATGAAAAATACAAACTCACAAAAATTACGGTTAGGCCTATTTGTTATTACTGGAACTGTACTATTTATAGTAGGTGTATATCTTATAGGTCAACGCCAAAATATGTTCAAAAAAACTTTTACTATAAGTGCTTATTTTCAAAATGTGAATGGCTTACAAAACGGCAATAATGTTCGTTACTCTGGAATTGATATAGGAACAGTTAAAGACATAACCATGATTAACGATTCAACTATAAAAGTAGAAATGTCGATAGACGAAAAAATAATCACACACATAAAAAAAAATGCCATTGCAACAATTGGGTCTGATGGTTTGGTCGGAAACATGATTTTAAATATTGTCCCTGGAAACGGTCACTCAGACATTATTAGTAATGGAGACACCATTGAGTCGTACAGTAAGATTGGTGCTGATGACATTTTAAGCACTTTAAGCGTTAGTTCAGAAAACGCAGCTATACTAACCTCAGATTTACTAAAAATCACCACAGCAATGCTTAAAGGTAAGGGAACTGTTGGATTACTTTTAAATGATACAATCATGGCGCAAGATTTAAAACAATCTGTCACCAACCTTAAGCTTGCGAGTAGAAGTGCCACAAACACCATAAACGAATTAAATACAATAATTTCTTCACTTAAAACAAATGATGAAACAGTGTTAGGTATGCTAATGAATGATACCATCACTGGTGAAAAGCTTAAAAATATTGTTGGTCACCTAGAAACATCAAGCATAGAGATTGAAAACGTGTTATCGAACATTAATGCCACTGTAGAAGATTTTAATTCAAGTGATGAAGGTGCTTACAATTATATTTTAAAAGACACCTCTCTTGTAAATAGCCTAAAAACCACTCTTAAAAATATCAATGAAGGCACTGATAAGTTTAACCAGAATATGGAAGCTTTAAAACATAACTTTTTAACTAGAGGTTATTTTAGAAAACTGGAGCGTCAAGAAAAAAGAGAAGCTAAAAAAGAGAATGATTGAATTTTAGATTAGTGATTTCTAATTGAAGCCAATTAAAATCTCCTTCATTTAATTTCCAAGTAACACTACTTTTATTTGGAATTGTAATACCATTAAAAGTCTTATAAGAGAGCATTTCAACGTACCATTTTTCAAGTTTAGAATCATTTTTTCCTCCATAATAGCGTTGGGCTTCAAATGACATTAAATTACCTTCATCTGAAAATGTAAATAAGCCTAATACACTCTTATCATTAATTGTTAATGTTGCTTTGGCAGAAGTGTCATTAATGCTTTCCCAAGTAATGTTATCATTTATAACTGCTGAAGGGAACCAACATATTTCAGCTAAAAACCGGATCATAGCTCCTTGGTTAATCTTATCGTTTTCACCTTCATTTACAACTGGGATTAAAGAGGCTAATTTAATGAGCATCTCTCCTTCTCCATTATAGAGTTTATCACGACCTACCATACTTATTATTGGCATTACTTTAACTTTGGTCGCCCAAACAAATGCAGGATTTTTAACATTAAAATCCTGCGTTGCAGTAAATGGCATCCAATTACCATCTGGTTTTATTCGCATTTCTCCAACTTGTTTTAAGTGAACCGAAACCATTTGTTCTTTCCCAATAACACCAGAATTTAGCATCCATTTTTGAACAATTTCTGGCAGATGATTAATAGCTGATTTAGAAACTATAGGAAGATTTTCAACTTTAATGTTTTGTAATATTTGTTTTGATTCTGTTTGAACCATTTTATTGAATCGATAATTACCATAAGCTGAAATACTAACCAAAAGTATAATTGCATTTGCAATCGTGCCAAATTTGGCATCTTTCCAATATATGATAATCAGGGTTTGAGAGATTATCACAGCTATTAATGCAACAAAAAACCACCAATCTTTTTTAAGTAGAACCAAGGTTATTGAAATCAAAAAAGCTATTGTAGCGAACAACCAAAGCATTCCAATTGGTTTTGAAATGTTTTGGGTTAATTGTGTTATTTCTGCTAATTGAAATGCTTTTACAAAACCCAATAAATGGATAAGTGCATGAATAATCACTATTAATGCAAAAATAATTTTCATACAAATAAAACAGTAAAAAATATTAGAAGTAATACCGCAACCAGTAGTTTAAGATAAATTTTCATAATAGCACATTATAGGTTATAGTACTAATGTAAAAATTGAAGGTTATTTACAAAATGATATTGGTCAGTCTTGATTATAAATTTTCAACTTCCTTATTAAGAATATTCTTAAACCTAGTAGCACTTATATAGTGATCTTCTAATAACTTTCCATCGTGTAAAAGATTAAACACACCATAACCTGAAGGTGCATTTTTGGCTTCTTTTGCAGAATTTATCTTGGTGACTTTTAAATCGACACCATAATCCATTGCGGTATTCAACAAATCAAAGGCAGATTTTTCATGCCAAGGACATTGATCTGCATACACTAAATGCCAACCTTTATACTTTTTTTGCTGCTTTGTCCAGTCGAAAAGTTTTGGAATATCGGCATTCTTGTCCCATGTTTTTGATAACAATTCGAATCTACCTCTTCTATCTACTTCTGCAAAGCCATATTTTTCGAAAATGGTTTTATTTGCTATCCATGAGCCATCACTTGTCATAACACATAAGCCTGACATTTGCTGCTTTTTAGTCTCTTTTTCGGCCTCATTAATTAGTAAAGAACCATAACCCTTATCTCTGTCTTTTTTAGAATAAACAACTAGACAGTGTATAAACATAAAATTTTCAGCATTTACAGGTCTCCATGCTTGATTAGCTGAGATATATTCTATAAACCCGAGCATTTTATCGCTATTGTCCTTTAATATTTTTAAGTGCAAACCTTCTTTATAGCGTTTTTCAAACCATTTACGCTTACTTTCAAAACCAGGCTTTTTTATATCTTTAATACAGAACAATGTTTCTTGTTCCACATTATTGGGTGTCACTTCTATAATTTTCATAGTTTCTATTTTATGATTCTATAACTTTAGAGGTATGTATAGCAGGAATATCCCAAGCTTCTTTAATCTCACCATCGATAATACACCATAGCACAACAGCGTCAACCTTCATTGTTCTACCATCTAGCACCATGGTGTCTTTAACATGTGTGATGATTAGTTCATCTCCAAGAGGGATAATGGATATAGGATTTACCTTAAAAGAACCACTAGTACGATCTGCTATTTTTTGGAAGAAATCCGTTAAACCTGTGAGGCCAGAATAATCCCCTTCTAACTCAGTCAGTTTCGGATTAATATAATGCCAAACGAAATCTTCGGCTAAAACCTCAGCCAAGGTATTAGGATTTGCAGGGTTGAACCTCTTTAAAATACTGATATTTGGATGTTCTTTATTCATCATCTTAATTTACAACCCGTTGCTTTTTTGTAT
The DNA here is from genome assembly GCF_039954625.1 of Pontimicrobium sp. SW4. Lineage (NCBI taxonomy): Bacteria > Pseudomonadati > Bacteroidota > Flavobacteriia > Flavobacteriales > Flavobacteriaceae > Pontimicrobium > Pontimicrobium maritimum. The sequence continues at coordinate 1,197,029 of NZ_CP157199.1, read as the reverse complement.
GTATAACCTTCAAGGTCAATGCACCATAAGTAATTGACAATATAACAACAGAAATAACTATTCCCACATACGGTATAGTTGTAAGTAGACGCATTAAGATGGTGAATCCTAAAGCTATCAATGTAATACTCCAAAATCCCCAATTCTTATTCTTTTTATACTTGAAATAATAGGCAAGTAATATTGAAGCAACAAAATGACCGAAAAACAAACTAAATATAAATATAGCAGTTGCGAAGAGCCCAATTGGGATACCAATAATCATTAATAACGCTACGACAATTAATAATGGAATACCAATGAGGTAAACCAATCCAAAGCCAAAACTTTTAAGCCAGTTATTTTCTAAGCCTTCAACAGCTATAGAAAATGCGTGTTTAAAGAGCGCATGAAAAACAAGAATTCCTAGAAAAGCAGATAAAATATATTTTACCCATAATGACAACGACTTCGTACCAAAGGTTGTTAAAGATAGCTGCGTTGCATCTTCTTTAAGATCTTCATTGAATTGCGCTTGAGTATTTATAAGCGCATTATTGAAATCTATTTCTCCATCGCTATGCCAATATTCAACATCCTTATAAAATTTAGCATTTGACCCAATGGTAATATCTTCTCCAACTATTTTTGAGGCTTCTCTTATAGTTCCATTTATTAGGACATCGCCACCTTTAATGTCAAGTTTTCCGAACACTTTGCCATTTATTTTAATATTTCCAGCAAAGCAATTTAGGTTTCCGTGAATTATGGCATTTTCCGTGAGGATAACTTCCCCACCAAAAACAACTAAATCATCACCTATTTCTGAGTCGATTGTAGTCCTTCCTACCGCTATACGAACGTCATCTGCTATATAACTGTTGAGAAATAATTCTCCTCCAGCTGCAGTTAAGTCTCCAATAATACTGTCATTAACAATGAGCTTTCCTCCAGCGATGACCAAGTCTCCTTGTATCACAGCATTTACTTTTATGGATTCTCCAGCGCGATAAGTATCATCCTGTTGTATCTTATCAATAATGATGACACCTTCATTCTCTGTTTGTCCAAAAGAGACTATTGAACAGAGTGTAACAAATAAAGTTATTAATGTTTTCATCAGTTCTAAGTTTTTGAATTGCACACTAAATCTACTCGTTATCAATGATTTATAAAATGATATATATCATTTATAATATTTAATACAAACATTATCTTAAAAAAGAATTTAATTTTAAATAAAATGAAAGCATCAATAAAAAACCAGAATGATGCCAAAGAAGTTTTTAGAAAATGCCAAACATGCTCTAGAACTTTTGCGCATTTATTAAATCGTGAATTTGAGCAATCAATGGAGCATGAAGAGCGTGCTCTTAATCCATTAGCAGGAGGCATTTTAAATCAAGGCCATCAATGTGGGATGCTTTGGGGAACAGCTTTGGCAATTGGAGCCGAATCTTTCCGTAAACATAAAAACCTTGACAAAGCCATTACCATTGCAGTTAATGCGACACAAGACATCATCACCTCTTTTGTAAAAACCTCTGGAGCTACAAATTGTAAAGACATAATTGGTTATAATCTCACAACTATTTTGGGTATGACAAAATTTATGCTTAAAACCACACTTCAAGGGATGAACAATAGTCTTTGCTTTAATCTCGCTGAACAATGGGCACCAGAAGCAGTTGAAACAGCAACTAAAAGTCTGTCGGCGGATATTGTTATAGTAGACAAGCCATTGTGTTGCACATCAGAAGTTTTGAAACAAATAGGAGCTAGTTATGAAGAAACTGTGATGGTTGCGGGATTTGCTGGTGGTCTTGGTTTGAGTGGGAATGCTTGTGGTGCATTAAGTACTACTATATGGAAACGTATGCTAGATTGGTGCCGAGAGAACACAAGTAAAAAACCACCTTTCTTCAACAACAAAGTGGCTAAAAAAATATTAAAGGCTTTTAATAAAGAAACTGATAAAAAAATACTATGTAGTGATATTTGTGGAAAAAAATTCAAAGATTTAAAAGATCACACCGAATATATAAAACAAGGTGGATGCAAAAAACTTATTAATGTGTTAGCCAACACATAAGTATATAGTTATTTTTTCCAACGTTCCAATCTTGGGATAACTCTTGTAAATAACCATGCTATAAATTTTGAAGATCCGTTCTCTACCATCTTATCTTTACAAAAGGCTTGCATTTCTTTTACTGTTCCATTAAATAAAAAATCGCCATCTTGATAACAGTAACTACAATAGTTTTTATTCTTAGTTCCACCTACATTTGTACCTCCTTTTTCAGGATCTTTTTGTATTGGCATCCCACAACTTTGGCAAAACTTATTGTTTTTTATAGTTTTCATAATTCTCTGTTTTTTAATATCTTCTTTTTTTACCAGTAATGCCTTCTATTTTGATTAAATACACGATAGGGTTATCTCCTTTATAAATTTTACTAGAAAACTCGCTAATATAGTCTAGTTTAATATGCTCTTTTTCCATAATAACATCTTTAACACCTAATGAGAATACATGAAGATATGACTTAGCATCACTACCAAAGTGCTGCTCAAACTTACCATGAACCAATACGGACTTCCAATTGTTAACAGTAGAGATTTCTGAAACTTGAAGTGATACTGCATTGTTTTTTCTCATTGCAGTTATTTTATGACCCTCTCCAGAGTAACAAATAATGGCATTATTAACTTGGTCAAAATAATAAGTAATTGGTACCACATAGGGTTTGTTTTGATAGATGTAGGACAAGTGACCTATATAATTGTTTTCAAGGATAAAGAGACTCTCTTTTATATTTAAGTTTTTTATCATCGTTTTAGTATTAAAGAATGGGTTTTATTAATGGTTTTAACTTATCGATAATTGCTTTTGAGAAAGAATCTATTTCTTCTAATTTAGATGCTCCAGTAATGGCATTAACCCCTTCCATTTTATATGAGCCTTGTCCAGAAGTTGTAAACGGAATAATTTTGTTTTTATCAGTTGTTGTTCTATTAATAAATTCTTCAATATCAACAGGGGGTTTCCAGTTTTCCCATGTATGAATTAATACAATTGCATTATAATCTTTAGGATTAATTTTTGAGAGTGAAGACACATCAATAACTTTTATAAAAATTGAATCCTGCTCAAAATGATTAATAATTTTGTTTGTAACCGCATTTTTAAAATCACTGCCTTGAGTAGCAATAACAATTTTACGACTGTAATCGGGAAAATTTACTTGAAACTCTTTAGCTGTTTCCATGGAATATTCATATTTATACCAAATTCCAAATAGCAACAAAAGCATTCCCGTAAATAAAACAAGTAATAATATTTTCTTTTTAGGATACATGGTTCACATTTTGTCTAAGTTATTTAATATTTACGCCTTAGACTATGATATTAATCAGTCTCGACCTTTAGCTCTATTAAACTAATTTCTGGTCGCATACCCAACCTTCCTGGAAAACCTAACCAACCTAAACCTCGATTGACATGTAAATATTGGTTTTTGCTATTGTATAAACCTGCCCAATGCTTGTATTTATACTTTATGGGGCTCCACTGCAACTGTTTGTATTGAAGTGCAGCTTGCATACCATGAGTATGCCCAGATAGTGTTAAGGCTATGTTGGTTTTGTCAACCACTTCTTCTGTCCAATGTGATGGGTCGTGAGATAGCAGTATTTTAAATGGAATAGCTCCAACTTTATTAATAGCTTTTTGCAAATCGCCATATTGCTTAAACGGTGGTTTACCCCAGTTTTCGACACCAATAATTGCTATTTTATCATTGTCTTTTTCAATTATATCCGATTGATTAAGCAATATGTTAAAATCATTCTCCTTATAAAAATTCTTAATGGCTTTAAAATTTTCTTGCTTTTCTTTTTTGGAATTCCATTCACTATAATCTCCATAATCATGATTCCCCAAAACAGCATATTTACCTATTGTTGCTGATAATTTCCTGAATACTCTAGTCCATCCACGTAATTCCCAAGCATAATTATTTACCAAATCTCCAGTAAAGAAAATAAGGTCTGGTTTTAAATGATTAATCTTGCTTACAGCACGCTTTAAAATATGAAATCGATAATTGAAACTACCTAAATGTAAATCTGAAATATGTACAATTCTTAAACCATTGAATGTTTTAGGTAAGTCTTTGAATTCAATTTTTAAATGATAGATTTTAAAGTTATAAATTGACTTAAAAATACCATAGACAATTACAAAAAAAGGCAGAAATCCAGAAAATAAACCTATAAGTGGAATAACTAAGAGTGATTCTTTTTCTGAAAACACAAAGTTTGTAAAGAATAAAATTGAAATAACAATTACAAAAATTATTTTGGGAATAAATGAAGATATTGTTAACCCATACAATGAAGATACGAGCAGTTGTTTTCTTCTGGGGTCTATATCATCTAATCTTACTTTTAGTACCATTATCGATATAATAAGTCCAATAGTAAAAACCCAAAACGCAATATGGATGGTATTTCTAAAAAATACAGAATCAATAAGTTGGGTCATGGATTGCAACCAATAAAAAGCAAAAATATCTACTACCAATATTGCAATACACAAAAGTAAAATAGTAAATAATGAGTAGCTTCGCATTAGAGAATATCATGTTGATTTTTGTCCTTTTTCAAACGACGCTTATCTCTAAGCGCCCAATAAATACCTTTTACATCTGACGCCCAATTATCATACATAAAAATAAGTGTTATCTCTTCAAAAGTTTCTATGAGTCCGAATACAATCATGATATAAAACAAAGCGTAATTTGGAGCAAAAAACAAAGAATATAAAATAAATGCACTTTGTATTATAGCTGACAATTTCGCAAAGTAGGTATGATATGCTGTAGCCTTGCCATATTTATAATAGGCAAGAATCATTTGTATAATGTATGGTACAAATGCAACGCTAATTAAAATGATATTTTTTTTGATGAATTCATTTTCAAAAACAAGTAATCCAATTAACCCAACCACAAGCGTTATTTGGTCGCCAAAAGAATCCAATTGTGAACCTCTTGGACTTGTTATTTTTAACTTTCTAGCTAAATACCCATCAATAGCATCAGTTGAGTAACTAATTAATAAAAACCATGCAAAAAGCTGTCTTTCGTCTAGCCATAATAATAACACAAGAAAAGGCGCTGCTATAACTCTATAGAACGAAAACCAATCAGCTATATTATAGTTTTTAAATGTGAGCATACACTTTTAATTTTCATAAAAATACATGAAACATTGTGTATTAAAAATGAGAAATGTCAGTTAAACGTTTAACTTTTTATTAATGTATTTCGCAACCTTCCCCTCCTTTTTTAACGCCCAATTTCACAAGTATGATTTCTAACAAACACCATTTTGTAAATGCCGATTGTATTAAGTTTACACCAATAAATACAGTAAACCACATCCATTTTGGGTTTACATAAACAGAAAGCACAACACTCAATAACACCATTGTACCTACGATTACTCTAAAATATGTATTTAACATTTTAGTTAATTTTTAAGTTTATATAAATTTTTCAATAGGAACAACAATCGCCTTAATAGGATTATTCGTTTCCAGATTTTTATTATGCATTTTTATTAAGTCGAATAGCGTATCAATATGTTTCTCATCTGTAAAAGAAAAAAACATGCTCGATTCGTTACCTCCTTTTTTACTTGGAAACCAACTTGACGTCCTTAATACAGAAGGTATGTTTTTATAACCATCAATATCTGAGCTACTAAAACTCTCGATATTTGCTTTTTTAAACAACTTCAAAACCTCGTTTTGAAATTCTTCAACTGCTGTTACTATTACTAGTTTCATGTTTTTTTAGTTTTATGGTCACTTCTAGTGATTTTCTTTAGAAAATTGTATCGAGAAGCCATTGGTAATGTTCTCGATACAATTTCGAATATTTTCGGAATCACTCGAACTGACGCAGTTTTATTTATAATTCTTCTTTTCAATCATATAATACACTAATGGCACAACCAACAACGTAAGAACTGTACTTACAATGGTTCCTCCCATTAATGAAATAGCCAATCCTTGAAAAATTGGATCAAACAAAATCACAAATGCTCCAATAACAACTGTTCCTGCTGTTAACAAGATTGGCGTTGTTCTTACTGCTCCTGCTTCAATTACCGCTTGTTTTAATGGGATACCTTCATCTAATCTCAAATTGACAAAGTCGATTAGTAAGACTGAATTTCTCACCATGATTCCAGCTAAAGCAATCATACCAATAAAAGATGTTGCTGTAAAAAAGGCTCCCATAACCCAGTGACCTAATACAATTCCAACCAAGGATAATGGTATAGCAACCATCATTACAATAGGTGCTTTAAAGTTTTGGAACCAACCAACAATTAAGATGTAGATGATAATGATAACTCCCAAAAAGGCAATTCCTAAATCCCTAAATACCTCAAGTGTAATTTGCCATTCACCATCCCATTTTACGGTATAATCGTCTTCAAATTTAGGTTGATTTAAATACAATTCATTCATAGTATACCCTTCAGGAAGATCGATAGCTTTTAACTTATCTTCCATTCCTAAAATGGCATATACAGGACTTTCCAATTCACCTGCCATATCTGCTAACACATATACCACACGCTTTTGGTTTTTCCTATAAATACTTTTGGCTCTTGTATTTTGTTTAATATCTACCAAGTCTGCTATAGGAACCATATTACCTTGTTGAGACTTTACTTTGAGCTGAGAAATATCTGTAATAGTAGATTTTTCTTTTTCGTCTAAAGCTAATACCAAACCAACTTGATTTACAGCGTCTTCATCATACAATGTCGTAATAGCTCTGTTAGATAAAGCCATATTCATGGTATAGGCTATTTGTTGTGGAGCTACTCCATAAAGCATTGCTTTTTCCTTATCTATCACAAATTCATATTCAACTTGGTCATCTTCAACCATCCAATCTACATCAACAACATCAACTGTGTTTTTTAAAATGTTTTGTATCTCATTAGCTACTTCAATTTGCTTACTGTAATCTGGCCCATATACTTCGGCAACAATAGTCGACAATACTGGAGGTCCTGGTGGCACTTCAACCAATTTTATATTAGCATTAAACTTGTTTCCAATAGCTTGAATATCATCACGCATCGACTTTGCAATATCATGACTTTGTGCACTTCTATCATGCTTATCAGTAAGATTCACTTGAATATCGGCCATATTACTTCCTCCACGTAAATCGTAATGTCTCACCAATCCATTAAAAGTTATTGGTGCTGACGTACCAACATAACTTTGATAGTTAACTACTTCTGGCCTGGTTGATAAATACTGTGCTATTTCTTTAGTGACAACTCCTGTTCTCTCGAGAGTTGTGCCTTCTGGCATGTCAATGACAACTTGAAATTCATTCTTATTATCGAAAGGCAACATTTTTACAGCAACCGATTTGGTAAAAAATAAACTCACCGAACCCATTAACAATAAGAATGTAATCCCTAAAAACAACCAACGCTTGGTTTTGTTTTCAATTAGTGGCGTTTCAAATTTTGAATAAACCTTGAAAATAAATGTCTCTTCCATTGGCTTTTTAGCCTTCTTAACTTTGCCTTTTTTATCTTTTTCACGAAGGAAGATATAGCCCAAATATGGAGTTATGGTCAAAGCCACAAATAAAGACAACAACATGGCTATCGATGCTCCTATCGGCATCGGACTCATATATGGTCCCATTAAACCAGATACAAATGCCATTGGTAATACTGAGGCTATAACTGTAAATGTTGCTAAAATAGTTGGATTTCCAACCTCATTAATTGCATACAATGCTGCCTGTTTAAATGGCAAACGTTTCATTTTAAAATGCCTGTGCATATTTTCGGCAATAATAATAGAGTCATCGACAACAATACCAGTTACAAACACTAAGGCGAATAAGGTAATTCGGTTAAGGGTATAATCAAGCATGTAATAACTTAAAAGCGTTAAGGCAAACGTAATTGGCACTGATAAAAATACTACCAAACCTCCTCGCCAACCCATAGCAAGCATTACTACAAGCGTTACAGCAATAATAGCTCCTATAAGGTGCATTAACAGTTCTGATACTTTCTGTGAAGCTGTTTCTCCATAGTTTCTAGTAACCTCGACATGTACATCATCAGGAATAAGCGTCTTTTTTAAATGCTCAACCTTATCAAGGATCACATCAGAAATTTTCATCGCATCTGCTCCTTTTCTTTTTGCAACTGAAATAGTTACTGCTGGATATTCCGATTTATAGGTATCAGCTTTTTGGCTAGCTGCCCCAAAACCAAGAGATACATATTTGTTTGGTATTTCTGGTCCATCTACAATAGTCGCTATTTGTTTTAAATAAATTGGCTGATTTTGTTGCACGCCAACTACCAAATTCTCAACATCTGTAATTGTTTCTAAAAACTTTCCAGTGGTTACTAAAAATTCGGTATCGCTTTTATTAAATTTTCCAGAACTTAATTGCTGGTTATTGGCTTTTATCATTTCTGAAACAGATAAAAAATCCAACCCACTGGCTGCCAATTTATCTTTATCCAATACTACACGTAATTGACGGTCTCTACCTCCTATTTTATGTGTAATTGCTACATCATTAATCTTTTCAATTTCACTCGTGAGCTCCTGTGCCATTTGGTTGAGCTGAAAATCGTCATAATTTTCACTCCAAAGTGTTAATCCAAGCATTGGCACATCGTCAATGGCACGTGTTTTTACCAATGGGAACGTCACACCTTGTGGCATTTGATCCATGTGTTTGTTTATTTCGTTGTAGAGTTTTACAAACGAACGCTCAATATCTTCGCCCACATAAAACTGTACAATCACCATTCCCTGTTCTTTCATAGACGTAGAATACACATACTCTACGCCTTTAATATTAGAAATAAGTTTTTCTAATGGTTTTATAACACGAGACTCAACTTCTGTTGGACTTGCTCCAGGATAACCAACAAAAATATCTGCAATTGGTACATCTATTTGTGGCTCTTCCTCTCTTGGTATCAAAAACGAACTATACACTCCAACAACCATAAATACGATCATTAAAAGCACCGTAAGCTTAGATCCTATAAAGCTTTTGGCTATTTTTCCTGCTAAACCTTCTTTCATAATTATAGTTATTGAATAGTTACTTTTACTCCATTATAGAGTTTTCCTTCAGCTGATAAAATGTATGATTCATTAGCAGATAAGCCAGATAATACTTCTACTTGGTCTCCATAAGTTCTACCCAAACGTAACCAACGTAACAATGCTGTATTACTTTGACTAACTGTATACACACCAGAAAGCTGTCCTTTTGTGATTATAGCTTCAGTTGGAATTAAAATCAATTCAGTAGTTGAATTTTTATCGACTGGAAATTGAACTGTTGCAAACATGCCTGATAGCATATTGGCATCACTTTTATCTAAAGCAATTTTTACTAGATATTGTCCACCTGTATTTTTAGCAGATGTACTAACTTCGGAAACCTTTCCCTTTAATGTTTTGTTTATAGATTTAACCAAAACATCAACTTCAACGTTTTTCTTTATTTGAGAAATCTCGGTTTCAGGCACCATTGCAATCACCTCAAAATTCCCTGGAGATTCTAAAGAAATTAGTGGTTGTCCTGGGTTAGCCATATCACCTGTTTTAACTGTTTTTACAGTAATAACACCGCTAAAAGGTGCGGTAATATTTGAATATGTAAATTGTGCATTTACTTCATTTTTCATTTGATTAGCAGCTTCCAAACGTGCTTTAGCCATTTCATAATGAGCTGTTACATCGTCCAGCTCTTTTTGTGATGCACTATTATTTTCAAACAAATTTTTAAAGCGGTTGTAGTCTTTTTGGGCATTATTGAATGCAGCTGTCGCTTCGGTAATACTTGCAGTGACTTGCGCGCGTTTTGCTTGTAAATCGGCATTATTAATAGACACCAATAACTGTCCTCTATTCACTTTGTCACCAACATTTACATAGATTTTAGAAACAAAACCCATCATACGCGTGCTTAAATCGGCACTATTAACCGATTGAATTTTACCGCTAACAGCTAAAAATGGATTATTATTATTTGCCGATGCATTGTTAATTTTTACTGTGATTAGTTGTGTATTACCCACTACAACTTTCTCGTCGTCACTACCACAACTTGCTATTAATAGTGATACTGTAGTGACCGCTAATATGTATATGTATTTTTTCATCTTAATAATTATTCTTTAGTTAGAAATTGTAAATATGCTTGTGCGTAATTGTATTCGAAAATGGTTTGATAATACTTTAATTGCTTTTGAGCATACTGCGTTTCTACTGCTAACAAATCTGACGTTTTTTCTAATCCTTCTTCAAACCTGTCTATTCTAATCCTTAAGGATTCTTTAGATTGTTCTAGTGCTAATTGTGTTAAATTCAATCTGTTTTCAGCATCGGTTAGCATTCGCTTCGCTTTATTTAATTCTAAATTACTTTGCGATACATATTGTTCATACTCTAGCTTAGACTTATCAAATTCTGCTTTGCTCTTTTGTGCTTTTCCAAAACGTTTAGAACCTTCAAAAATATTCCAACTTAATTGTGCACCAAATAAATAGCCATTTGCACCACCTTGGAAGACTTTGTCATCATAAAGCTCATAACTTCCAAAAGCATTTAGTCGTGGAAGAAAAGCCATTTTATCAGCTTTATTCATCGCTTTATAAGCATCTAAAGCCAATTGCATTGCTTTAATATCAGAACGATTTTCGGTAATGCTTTTATTAGCATATAGATTAACATTAGAAACTTTTAAACTATCTGTTGGTTTTAGAATAGCATTCGTATTTGTATTCATTAAAAAAGATAAATAGTTTGATGCGTTTTCCACATTACTTTTGGCTGTTTGTAATTGGTTTTTAATTTCAGTAACTCTAACTTCAACAGACAAAACATCGGCACGTTGTAAATAACCTTGCTTATAACTATTATCAGCTAGTTTTTTATTTTCATTAGCTGTTTCCAACGCTAGCTCTAAAACATCTACACCTTTATAGGCCAATTGTAGCTGCATATAAGCTTTATCGACTTCAAACATTAAATAGTCTGTAGTTCTTTCGGTTTGCAAAGACATAGCCTCCATTTTTGACTTAGCAGCTTTACGCTGATAAATGCCATCCACATTAATTAGCGGTTGTTGAATCTCAATTTTGGTTGTATAATTCTCAATTTGAGAAGGGTCATTTAACAAGCTAGGGTTGAAATCGTTTTGAGTTAGAATTTCCTGGTTTAATTTAGAACCAAAAGCCATCAATGGGTTTGTGGCTAGAATTCCAGTATGGGATGCTGTAATGTTTGGTAAAAAAACAGCATTAGTTTGTCTATAGTCTGCTCTAGCTTGAAAAAATTTCTGTTCCGAAATTTTTATTGATAAGTTTTCCTTAGAAACCCTATTTAAAACCTCTGCTTTAGAAATTGGAACAGTTTTTTGTGCCTTTACTACCGATGTCATTAGTAAAAGCATGATGATTAATATGTATGTATTGTGCTTCATTATCTTTTAATTTGATGCAAAATTAAGTTCTTAAAGAAGCAGAGTCAGTAACCTATGTTACTTCATTAAGTAACTTATGTTACCACAATTGATAAACTAATTTGTGTTTATTAATAACTAAAGTGGCTGATATATATCATTGCTATACTAACGCACATGGAATAATTTTACGCTATAAAAAAAATTGAAGCCATGAAATCATTTTACTATATCGTAATAGTATTGCTGCTCACAAGTTGTACAACAATAAAAATGACAGATACTTGGGTTAATAAAGAATACACAAATTATCAACCAAAAAAAGTACTTATTGTAGGTCTTACCGGCAATTTGATTGCACGAAAAATGTTTGAAGAACAACTAAAAACAGAATTTACAAACAGAGGTATTGATGCTGTTGAAAGTTATGATGTCTTTAAACCTACTTTTACCAGTTTAAAACAAACCGAAGGAGATATTGAAAACGAAATAAAAAGAATCTCCAATGAAGGATTTGATGCGATTTTAATTTCCGCAGTAAAAGGTATAGATGAAAAGGTATCTTATAGTGGTGACACCTACCGAAGAGATTATTATTGGAGACGTTTTGGTCTTTATTATTATTTGGTTCAAGATGTTTATCTAGTTGAAGGCTATTATAACAAATATGATATTTACCATATAGAAACCTCATTATATAATTTAAAAGAGAATAACGATAAGTCATTAGTTTGGGTAGCATCCTATGATATTGTAGACCCTAAACGAATTAATACTACTGTTACAAATTATGTAACTGCTATTATTAAATCCCTAGAAGAAAAACGAATAATCAATGAAAATTATATGCCATGAAAAAAGCAAAATTTATAAGTATCGTCTTTTTACTTGGTGCTTTTTTAAGTCTAGAAAATTGTGGTCCAGTTATTATTTCATCCAGACCAAGCCACCCAACACCACCATGGTTTTATCCCAACAGAGTTGTTAATGTTAGATATGTTTACTTTCCAGATTATACTATTTATTACGATTTAACTTTACGTAAGTACATTTATCTTGATAATGGTGCTTGGATAACCGTAAATGTATTGCCAACAAGATTTAATGGTATTAATCTAAGGCGAACAAAACAAGTTAGAGTTGAAAATTATTATGGCAACGACATTAAAGAATACCATTCGAGAACGAGAACTCCAATAAAAAGCAGGCGCAAGAGTTAACTTTTAGCTTATTTGTTTCTGTTTTTAACTCTCAATACTTCATACTCAAAGGGTAGTTATTTACCTTTTTATTTATATTTTATGGTTGAAAATCATTTGAAATTTTCGTAAAAATCCAACCTGTTCTTTAGTGTTACAATTTCATCTTGTAAAGTCTCCACTTGTTTTAATAAATTATAAATAGCGTCAATACCTTCAAGGTTTATATCAAGATCGTAGTGTAATCGCATCATTTTTTCAACTTCATTGAGTTGTGCGGTTTTTAAATAATTTTCATCATTAGCGACTATTATTTCAACCAATTCATACTCATGCAAAGCATTAATAAATGTTTTAGGAACATTATAATACTTACAAAACTGTTGTATTGAAATTAATTTTGTGGTTTCCATATTATCTCAATTTTGCTAATTCTGTAAAGAGTTCTTTTTCTTTGGCTGAAAGGTTTGTTGGTGTTTTAATATTATAAGTAACATATAAGTCACCAAATTGCCCTTGTTTTTTATATACTGGGAAACCTTTGCCCTTAAGTTTTACTTTTGTTCCGTTTTGGGTTTCTGGTTTTACAGTCAACTTCACTTTTCCATCAAAAGTGTTTACAGTAATCTCTCCACCCAAGAGTGCTTTATACAAATCTAAATCTATCGAGGTATATAAATTATCACCATCTCTTTTAAATTGTGTTGAATTAACAATTGAAAACTGAATGTACAAATCGCCATTTGGACCTCCATTAATACCTTTACCTCCATGTCCTTTTATCTTAATGACTTGACCATTCTCTACTCCTGCAGGAATGGTAATGCGAATATTTTTATTGCTAACAGTTAAGGTGCGTTTATGGGTAGTGTAAACATCTTTAAGATCCAGCTGTAATTCGGCATTAAAATCCTGTCCTCTAAATTTGGCTTGTCTTCCTTGTGTTCTTGATGCTCTACCACCGAACATAGACTCAAAAAAATCTGAGAAATCTTGTTCAGAGTGTCCTTGAGTACTATATTGTTGAGAATACTGCTGTTGCTGTTTTGCTTTCTCATAAGCTTCAGCATTTTGCCAATGTTCACCATATTGGTCGTACTTCTTTCTATTTTCAGGGTTGCTTAATACTTCATTGGCTTCGTTAATTTCTTTGAATTTTTTTTCGGCAACCTTGTCGTTAGGGTTTAAATCTGGATGATACTTACGTGCCAATTTCCGATAAGCCTTTTTTATATCTTTCTCGCTAGCGTTTTTGGATACTTCCAATATTTTATAATAATCTATAAAGGCCATTATAATGATGATTTAAGTAACAATATAGTTCTAATTTAAAAATCATAAAATGACATTAGTCATCTAAAGCTTTTGGTTTGCTCAAACTATAATTTTACCATCTTCCATCTGTATGATTCTATCGGTCTTTTTCGCAAAATCTTTATCATGTGTAACTACTAAAAGTGAAAGACCTTGCTCGTTGCTTAATCGCTCAAATATGTTGAATACATTTTCAGCGTTATGACTATCCAAATTCCCAGTAGGTTCATCTCCCATTATAATTGAGGGATTATTAATAAGTGCTCTAGCTATAGCAACTCGTTGCTTTTCGCCACCAGAAATTCGCGATGCGCGTTTTTTTGCTAGATGACCAATGTTGAGCATTTTTAACTTCTCTATTGCATCACACTCTATTTCTTGATGTGATTTTTCGGCTAATTTTTTGGCAGGAAGCATCACATTTTCCAACACTGAAAACTCCGATAACAAATAATGAAATTGAAATACAAAACCAATACTTTTATTTCTTATGTAAGAAAGATTATCTCTACTTTGATTAGTAATAAGTTTGTTATTTAAAAAAAGTTCTCCTTCATAATCTGTATCCATTGTAGAGAGAATATAGAGTAATGTCGATTTCCCACAACCTGATTTTCCCATTATTGAAGCAAATTCACCTTTTTTAATCTCAAAATTAATATCTTTTAAAACATGAAACATCACAGGTTTCCTAAAGTATTTATTAATATGTTTTGCTTCTAATACAATACTCATGTTACTGCCCTCTTATTATTCGTACTGGGTCGATTTTTTTAGCTTTTTTTGATGGTAGATAACCTGCTAAAAAGGTTGAAAGCATGGCAAATGAAAAACCAATTATAAAAAACAAAGGATTCATATTTATTGGATAAGTTTCTACAGTAGGTAACGCTTCTGTTTTAAACGGAATTGTATCTATTAAACTTACCAAGCCATAACCAATAAGCAACCCTAAAACACCTCCAACAAAACCAATAATAATTGCTTGACTCATAAATATAAGTTGTACATCCTTACCCGAAAAACCTGTAGCTTTTAGTATAGCAATGTCATTCATTTTTTCATAAATAAGCATATTTAGTATATTATAAATACCAAACCCTGCGACAATAAGTAGTGTTATAGAAACAGCATACGTAATAAGGTTTCTAATAGTTGTTCCTGTTTCAAATTGTGCATTTGCAGTTTTAATATCCATAGCAGTAAGGTTAAACTGCTGCTCTATTTTTTTTGACATTGGAATTGCTTGTTCAATATCATACAACTTCACATTAATATCGGTAATATAATTATTGGCTTCACCTAAAATACGTTGTACTGTTTTAATATTGGTAAAACTTTGAATAGCATCTAAATCGGCTATGCCACTTTGATAAAAACCAACTATTTTTAATGGGAAAATACCGCCATTTATAGGACTTATTTGTACACGATCACCAACTTTTAAAGACATTTTATTTGCTATGCCAATACCAAGCAAAATACCATTATCTGTATTTTGTAAATCTTCGGCAGAACCTTCTACAATATAATCTCCCATATTAAAAAGATTAGCTTCATCAATGGCGTTAATACCTGTGAGATTACCTCCCAATTCTATTGAACCTGCTATATAAAATATTTGTGTTTTTATTTGAGGAAGTGCACCTCGCACATTAGGATTCTCTTCCAAATACTTTATAATTGGCAAAGCATTATGAATTTTTTTTTGACTTAGTTTGGGCTTAATGGAATGCACGACATTAAAGCTTCCTTCTACATTCTCATATAGTGAAATAGGTTGCTTTTTTGAGGGTTCAATCTCATTATAAACATGAATATGTGGCGTTTGATTTAATATTAAATCATCTAACATGCTATTCAATCCAGTCATAAAACATACTAAAGTAATGTAAGCACCAATTCCAAAAGTAACACCTAGAGCAGCTGTAGATGTTTGCTTAATCTTTGTTAGCAAATGGGTTTTGGCAATGTTTAGTATGACGCTCCAGTTTGCCATTATTTTGGGTTATAAATATATGTGTCTTTGGTAATTCCAGTAAGCACTTCTATGAGTTCCATGTTTTGCAAGCCTGTTGTGATGGTAACCAATCCTTCATCTGTTTTGACTTTATTTCCATCAATAATGTAAGATTTTGGAATCGATAACACCTTGTTTTTTGTAGCAATTACTATGTTGGCCTCACCTGAAAGTCCAGGATATAAGACTTCTGGAGGATTCTCAAAAACAGCCTCTACCTTAAAGGTTTGATTTCGTTGGTCTTTTTGAGGATATATTTTAGATACTTTCCCATTAAAAACCTTATCTGAATAAGCATCTAAATTGATTAAAACATCTTGCTCTTCACTAATTTGTACAATATCTACTTCGTCTACCAACATTTCGATAATAAAATTAGTAGCACTACCAATTGCCGCTAAAGGTTCCATAGTTGTAACAATTTCTCCAGGCTCCTTATATAATGCATAAACTTTACCATTTATTTTACTTTTAACTGCGAAATCCTTGGTTGCTATTAATGATGTTTGATAGTTGTTTTGAGCTTGTTTTACAGCAGTTAACAACTCATTCTTTGTCCTGTTATACTTACTCCTCAATAGTTTTAGATTGTTTGACGCTAAATCGTAGTTTAACTTTCTTGCATCAAACTCAGCTTTAGAACCAATATTCTTGTCCCATAGGTTTTTTTGCCTAAAATAATTAATGGAATCATTCTTGCATTTTAGTTTAGAAGCAGCTATTTCTTCTTCAATGCTACTTAAAATAGCTGCACTACCATTATAATTTTCTTTTGCTAAATTCAGTGCAAACTTTGCGTTTTGTGAATTAAGCTTTGGCGTGTTATTAATAATTTGCATAATCGTTTCTCCCTTTGAAACCAATGCGCCTTCATCTACTAAATTAGCATCTAAAATACCTGCTACAATTGCATAAGCTTGATACAAACTATCTGGTTGAATAGTTACAGATGAATAGACCGATTCTGTTAAAGTAGTTTCTGCTGGAAGAATTTTATCCTGCTCTAAAGAGCAGGATAAAATAATTAATGAAATAATAAAAATGCGAATTAATTTCATACTCAATAAACTAATTTAGATTGTAACAATATATATTCATTTAAATTAATACTATCTATTGCTCCAACAAGTTTTTCATTTTCCAGAACAGGAAAAAACGATTTTCTTTTACTTTGTATCAAGGTGTAAACTTCTTTAAGGTCATCATTAACATCAAGTTCTTTAAAGTTAGTATCCATGATATCCTTTACAAATATATTTTTGTTTGAGTTGTCTATAATGTCCTTGTGATACAACAATCCTACAATGGTCAAATCTTTAACAACCACAAAGTTGTTTTCTGTTCCAGAAATTATTTTATCAACTACAATATCAATAGAATCTTCGGGCTTAAATACCGTAATGTTTGTCATCATAGCATCTTCAACAGTATGCCCTTTAAGCAAGGATAAATGCAACACCATTTGATTTTCTCCATAAGCTCCTAAAAAAATAAAAAGCGCTATAAATATCAAGAATGGATTATACAACAGCCCAATTAACAAAAAAGCAAGTGCAAAAACTTGACCAATGCTCGATGCAATTTGTGTTGCTCTTACACGATCTATTTTCATGGCCAATAAAGCTCTTAAAATACGCCCTCCATCCATAGGAAATGCTGGAATAATATTAAATATTACAAGTCCTACATTAACAATAAACAAGTAAAGTAAAAAATTTTGTAATGTAAGCTTGCTAAATGTTTCTAAATTTTCGGTTAAATTGATATTTGCCAATTTATGAATAGGCACAAATAAATAGATTAAAATTGCAATAGCTACATTAACCAAAGGCCCAGCAATCACAACCATAAGTTCTTGTTTAGGTGACTCAGGGATTTTATCTAAACTCGCCATACCACCAATAGGAAGTAAAGTAATTTTTTTTGTATTGACTCCAAAACGTTTGGCCATAAAGGCATGCCCTAGTTCATGCAATACAACACACATAAAAACAGCTAAGACAAAAGCTACATTAAACAAAATGCTTTTGGCTGTACCTCCTCGTTTTAGTTCATCAAAAACTATCCACAGGATTAAAAAGAAAAATGTCCAGTGTACTATTATTTTTATCCCAGAAATACTCCCCAAATTTAAACTTGCTTTCATTATGAATGATTCTACTCAATAATTTTTTTTATTGTCCACTTTCCTTTTTCATTTTTAGTAGCTACAAGATTGTCTGAAATTTGCTTTGATGTAAATTTTGGTGGGTTACGTAAAAACTTTTTGTCTAAAACAACATTGTTACCCTTTTGAGTTAGATAGTTTTTTACATTACCATCTCTATCTATAGTCACTTCATAATATTTATAGTATACAACAACTTTATCTAAAGCTATATTTTTACCAATTTCTTCTTTTTTAAGTTCTAATACTGTTGCAGTATTATTTTTAAAATTTGTAGCATTTAAAAAACGAGGTTCAATAACTGTTTTACCAAAAGTGTTTATGTATCCAAAATATGAAATCCCATTTTTTTTATTTACAATTAAACACCTTCCATTTTTAAAAATAGGATAATCACCATCGGGAGATTTAGTAGTCACTAAATCATTTCTAAATTTTACAATAATATCACCATCTTTATTAATAAATGCCCATTGATTATCTTTTTTGATGGCAGCAATACCCTCGGTAAAAGGTGAAATATAGTCTAAGTTTTCTGTAGTTTGTGTAAAGCTACTAACAGAAATAAGAACTAGTAGCGTAAACATAATTATTTTTTTCATGATTATATCATTTTATAATTAGTAACTCAAAAATAGTGCTGAACCTAATATTATAAAATGATATTCCTCATAAAGAGATGATTTATTAGTATGATTTTACAACATTTATAATCTCGTTTTTTTGGAGTACACCAGACTGTCGCCAAACTTGTTTTCCTTTTTTAAACAATAGCATAGTTGGTACACCACGCACTTGATATTTTGCTGCTAATGATTGGTTTTTATCAACATCAATCTTTATTATTTTTATGGTATTTCCAAGTTCTTCTTTTACTTCTTTTAATACAGGTGCCAACATTTTGCAAGGACCGCACCAATCCGCAAAAAAATCTACTAGTACTGGTGTTTCTGAATTGATGATATTATTAAAATTAGTTTTCATTATGTACGCTATTTATAATATTTTCAAGCTTAGAGCTCACCTCTTGAGCCACAACTTTTAATGTAACATTATTTACTGCTTGCATAGACACTAAAGGATTAATAGCTGAAACTTCAATAGTGTTTGACGAAAGTTCTTGAATAATAATATTACAAGGTAACATGGTGCCAATTTTGTCTTCAGCAAGCAATGCTTTGTATGCAAAAGACGGATTGCAAGCTCCTAATATTTTATATTTCTTGAAATCAACATTAAGTTTCTTTTTTAGAGTTTGTTGTATATCAATTTGTGTTAGTACACCAAACCCTTCCTTTTTTAACAGTTCAACAACTTTGACTTCTATATCTTCAAAGCCTCCAGTTACAATTGTGTTATAATAATATTTCATGTTTTAATCTTTTTTAATTCCATATCTAATTTAGCTAACACCATTAGTTCTGATTTATTTACTTTAGAAAAAGAAGTTGCCACAGCTCTAGCTGTTTTTAGTATAAGTGTTTTTATGTCATTAGTAAATAATGATTCATACTCTCTTTTAAAAGTTATGAAGCTGTTATAGCAAGCTTCTGCATTATACTCGTTATCGTTGTGTAACCACTTAAAAGTATTAATAATTGAATGCTCAACCGTTGTTTTTAAACTATCTTCAATAGCATTATTTGTTAACCATTCCTTTTTTACAATTTCTTTTAATTTGTCAAGTTCTTCGTCTCTTACATTACCATCTATTGCTGCAATGGCATAAAATAACTTACCTAAGTTTTGGTAAAACTTAGGTGCTAGTTGTTTCTCTATTTTCATCTTTAAAAAATTATACTGTATAAAAATAAATACTTGTCTTTAATTTAATTATGATATAAATCAGTTCTATAATTAATTCAAAAAACTTAATCTTACATATTGATATGGATGCATATAACTTTAGTATCTTTATAATTCAATAAACTTTTAATAAAAATGTTTAAGCAAGACCAAGAGATTTTTAATATTCTTTTAGAAACTGTTTCTCAAGGTGTAATTATTGTTGATGAGCACCAAGTTATAATTGAAGTTAACAAATATGCAGTAAAAATATTTGGTTTTCCCAGGACATATCTAATAGGTCAATCGTTAAACATTCTTATTCCAACAGAGTATCATATAAATCATAATTTACATTTTAAAGGTTTTGTAAAAGAAGGAAAGCGTCGTAAAATGCGTGAAGAGACTATGGAAATTTTTGGTGTTCGGAAAAATGGAAATAGATTTCCTGCCAAAATTGAGTTAAACCCTTTTAAAATATATAATAGAACATATATAATGGCTTTAATTAATGATCTATCAGAGAAAAAGAAGATCAAAAAAAAGCTCATGTTAAAGAACAAAGCATTAAAATCCGCCAGTAATGGAATTGTTATAACAGATGCTTTAAAACCTGACAACCCAATTATATATTTTAATCCTGCTTTTATAAAACTTACTGGTTATTCTAAGGAAGAAATACTACATAAGAATTGTAGATTTTTGCAAAAAGATGACAGACAACAGGAAGCCATAAATAAACTACAAAACGCTGTTAAAAATGGTGAGAGCTGCCAAGTAACATTAAGAAATTATAAAAAAGATGGCACACTTTTTTGGAACGATTTAAGCATAACTCCTATAATTAACAAGAAAGGGATTGTCACAAACTATATTGGAATACTAAATGATATTACCGATAAAAAAGTTATAGAAGAGGAAAAAAATCACCTAGCTACCATTTTTGATGAATCTTTAAATGAAATATATGTTTTCGATGCAAAAACTTTACAGTTTTTAAATGCCAACTATGGAGCTCAAAAAAACATAGACTATACTTTAGAAGAGTTAAAAAACATGACACCTGTCGATGTTAAACCCCAATATACAGAGTCCCAGTTTAGAAACGAACTAAAAATGCTAGAAAAAGATAATGTCGAAAAAATAGAATTTGAAACCATACATCAGCGTAAATCTGGGACTACTTACCCTGTTAGTGTTCATTTGCAACGATCAAAATTGGGAGACCGAGATGTTTATGTTGCCATTATTTTAGATATCACTGAACAAAAGAATTATACTGAAAAACTAGAAGAAACTGTAGCAAAACGCACAGAGGAATTAAAAACTGCACTGACTGCAGAAAAAGAGCTTAATGAGCTAAAAACAAAGTTTTTGTCTTTAGTGTCTCATGAATTTAAAACACCTTTAAGTGGTATATTAACATCAACCATGCTACTCAGTAAATATAAATTAGAAGAACAACAAGATAAGCGTGACAAGCACATTAAAACTATTACTGATGAAGTACATTATCTAAACAATATACTAACTGACTTTTTATCTATTGAAAAAATTGATAAAGGGAAATACAATTATAAATTTAATACATTTAAAGTAAGTAAGGTTGTAAATGAGGTTGTTTATAACGCAAATATGTTATTAAAAGAAGGACAACATATTAATTATCCTCAAAATATTGATGACTTATTATTACACCAAGATGAAAAAATTATTGAACTAGCTTTATCTAATTTAGTACATAATGCCATAAAGTACTCTCATGAAAATTCTGTCATAGATATTGATATTACGCAAACCAAAGAATTAACAATCTTTAAAATAAAAGACAATGGTATTGGAATTCCTTTAAAAGATCAAAAAAATATATTTAATCGCTATTTTAGAGCAGAAAATGTTTTAACAACTCAAGGCACAGGTATTGGATTAAATATTGCAAAAGATCACATAAATAATTTGAAAGGTGAAATCTATTTTGAAAGTTTGGAAAATAAAGGGTCTATTTTCACTATAGAAATACCTAATAAAGCAGAACAATAAAATGAATGTTATTGAGAATTTCTTATAACAAACTGATGTTTATTTTATAAATTACATCTGACCTATTTTTAAACAACATAAAAGCAGATGAAAACCATATTATTAATTGAAGATGACACCGTGTTAAGAGAAAATACTGTAGAATTATTGGAGCTTTCTAATTATAAAGTAATCTCAGCTTCTAATGGAAAAATTGGTGTCGATAAAGCTAAACTTGCTTTACCAGATATAATTATTTGTGATATTTTGATGCCAAAACTCGATGGATATGGTGTACTTAATGCATTAGCAAAAAACAATAACACAAAACACATACCGTTCATTTTTCTATCTGCAAAGACTGAACGCCAAGATATAAGAAAAGGCATGAATTTGGGTGCAGACGATTATATTACAAAACCCTTTAGCGAAGACGATTTAATTAGTGCTATTGAAAGCCGTTTAGCAAAAACTGCTATTTTAAAAGAAAAACAAGAAGAAAATCTAAGCAATATAAAAACTAATGAAAACAAAATTAAAACATTAAATGATTTTAAGAATTATATAAATGATTATGGTGAGGAGTTTAAGTACAATAAAGATAACATTATTTATAATGAAGGAGAACACTCCAACTATATTTATTTAATAACCAAAGGTGTTGTAAAGTGTTATAAGCTCGACAAACTTGGTAAAGAACTTACAACAGCTTTATATAAAGAAGACGATTTACTTGGCTATTTATCTTTCACTGATAACATTCCATATAAAGAAACGGCAACAGCTATAAAAGATGTTGAAATGGTTGGTATATTAAAAAAGGATCTTAAAAATTTACTTGAAACAAATCATAAAATCACTTTAGAACTTATTGAATTATTAACAAATAATCTTACTGGCGTAAAAGAAGAATTATTACAAATGGCATACAGTTCAGTAAATAAAAAAACCGCTACTACTATTTTAAAATTTGCCGAAAAACTGAATAGAAAGCCCGAGGATCCTATAAAAATTTCACGCAGCGATTTAGCAAGTGTAGCTGGTATAGCTACCGAAACCTTGATTAGAACCATGTCTGATTTTAAAAAACAAGGGCTTATCGCTATCGAAGGTAGAAATATTAAAATTTTAGAGCTTCAAAAGCTTAAAGACACCTACTAAAATATTTTTTAGTAGACAATCAATATGACGAATATCATTTTATGTAAAACCTCTTAAATCTAAATTTGTAATATTTAAGAGGGATTACGATGAAATCAATATTATTACCTACAGATTTTTCAGATAACTCTTGGAACGCTATTCAATATGCACTCCATTTTTTTGAAAAATCCATTTGTCACTTTTACCTGTTACATGTTAATAGATTAAGTAATTTAGCATCAGTAGATACATCTTATATAACCACTCCAGAAGCTATAGAGGAAACGCAAACCAAGCTTGCAAAAAAGCAATTGCGCCAATTTTTAAAGCGAATTTCAAAAGAATTACCACAAAACAAAAAGCATAAGTTTTATACGCTTACCGATTACAATTTTTTTATTGAGTCTATTAGAAATCATGTAGAAGAAAAAAAAATAGATATGATTGTTATGGGAACAAAAGGTGCTTCTGGATTAAAAAAAATTATTGTTGGTAGTAATACAGGTGATGTTATCACTAAAGTACCTTGCACAACGCTTGTAGTCCCTGAAAATGCAAAGTATACAAATATAAAAGAAATAGCTTTCCCAACAGATTTAGCATTGTCATATCACATCCAAGTATTGGAGCCAGTTTCTGAGGTTTTAGATGAGTTTGATTCTTTTTTAAGAGTTCTACATATCAACAAAAAGAAAGAAAACTTAAATAGAGACCAACAAAAATATAAAGAGCTATTGGAAGATTATTTTAATGGTTATAACTATAGCTTCCATTTTTTAACAAATAAACATATAGAAAACGCTGTACAATGCTTTATAGAAAGCAGAGACGTAGATATGATAGCTATGGTAGCAAAAAACTTAAACTACTTTCAGCGAATTTTATTTTCGCCAACCGTTAAAGAAATAAGTTACCATACCGATATACCTTTTTTAGTATTACACGAACAACAAAATTAAATCATGGAAAATTCATTTTTTTTAGCAAAATTCTGGGGATGGTACCTTATCATTTTCTTTTTTATTTTAAGTTTCAATCCTAAGCGAATAAAACAAATATTTGACGATTTAAAAGACGAGAAATTTCTGATTATTTCATCTTTTGTTGCCATTATTGTTGGGTTATTAAATGTCTTATTTCACAATATATGGGAGCCAAACTATAAGCTAATAATTACTTTAATTGGATGGATATCTCTTTTTATAGGACTGTCACTATTCGTTCTTCCCAAACAAACCGTTTCATGGTTAAAGTTTATTAATATTAAACTGGTACAGGTTATTTATATGCTATTATTTTTAATTGGAATTTTCTTATTAAACATAGCCTATAGTATAGTGCCTTACTAGATTTAAAGTAATAGGGAAGATTGCTAATATATCCGATCTGATATATATCATTGTTCAGGTCTGTTACATATTATACTTTTAGGTAACTTAAAAAAGAAAAGTCATGAGAAAAATACTAGTCCCTACAGATTTTTCAGATAATGCAATGAATGCAATACAATATGCTTTAGAGTTATTTAAATATGAACGAAGTGATTTTTTTATAATGCATGCTTATCAAGACGAAATTTATGCTAATACTTCTTTATTAAGCCAAGAAACACTTGAAAAAGTCACACAAATTATTAGTGATAAATCTCAAAAACAGTTAGAAAACACATTAAAAAAAATTAAAGAGATTTCACCAAATCCAAGGCATACTTATAATATAATATCCTCTAAGAGTATGCTAATGGACGAAGTAAACAAAATTGTTGATGACGAAAATATAGATATCATCGTTATGGGAACTCGTGGTAAAACAAATGACAGAAGATTAACCTTTGGCAGTCATACGCTACAAATTTTAAAATATGTGCAATGTCCAGTTTTAGCAATTCCTGCTAATTATAAATACACACAACCAAAACACATTTTGTTTCCTACCAATTATATGATTCCTTACAAGCGAAGAGAGCTTAAATTATTATGCGAAATGGCTTCGCCATATAGAGCTGTAATAGATATGCTATACATTTCAACAAGTGAAAAACTGTCGTTACGACAAGAAGATAATCAAGATTTTATTAAGGAAGCATTGTATAAAAACAGTATACATTTTAAAACTATTAAAAACAAAAATATTACTAATGGTATTTATAAATACCTGAAGGAATATAAGATTGATATGTTGGTAATGGTAAATACAAGGCATTCATTTTTAGAAAGTATCTTATTTCAATCCACGATAGATAAAATAAGTTTACACATAGATATTCCATTTTTAGTATTACAAAACATAAGACGCTGTTAGTTTTTAACTCAAAATTTAATTGCCATGAAAAAAATACTTTTACCAACCGATTTTTCTGATAATTCTTGGAATGCTATACAATATGCACTTCAATTATTTAAAGATCAAGAATGCAACTTTATATTATTAAACACATACACACCAATAATATATCAACTTGAGTATATGCAAGCAAGTAATTTACAATATCAAGTGATCAATGCTGTTAAGGAAGCATCAAAAAATGGATTAGATGAAATACAACAAAAAATAAATTCAGAGTTTAACAACACAAAGCATACGTTTTCACAAATAACGTCATTTAATACACTTACCGTAGAGATTGATGAACTTTGCCAAGGCAATGCTATAGATATGATTGTAATGGGAACCAAAGGTGCCAGTGGAGTAACTGGCGTTTTATTTGGCTCTAATACTATTCATGTAATAAAAAGGACTAAATGTCCAGTATTGGCAATACCGAGTGATTTTTCTTTTGAAACACCTCACGAAATACTATTTCCAACAGATTATGAAATTGAATATCAAGAAGAGCATATAAAACCTATTGTTGAAATTGCACAAAAGTATATTTCAAGAGTTAATATTATGCATGTATATATTGGTAATGGGTTATCAAAAGCTCAAGAAAAAAACAAATCGTTATTAGAAATTAGCATGAAAAAAATAGCACACCTTTTTCATGATATAAAGAACCAAAAAGTACCAGAAGCTATTACCAATTTTCAACTAAAAGCACGCATTAATTTATTAGTGATGATAAACAATAAGCATTCATTTTTTGAGAACTTATTTTTTAAGTCAACTATAAATCAAATAGGATTCCATTTAAATATTCCTTTGTTAGTAATTCCTTCAAAGAAATAGGTCTTAAACTGATTTATATCATTTCAATTCCATTAACTACGTCTTATTTTTATATCTATTAAGAATTTAATCATGAAACGTAAAATTTTACTTCCTACCGATTTTTCAAATAACTCATGGTTAGCTATTAACTATGCCTTACAACTATTTAAAAATGAAGCATGTGATTTCTATTTGCTTAATGCATTTTCTGGAACAAATAATCTTATAAAAAATATCTTAAATATAGAATCTGGAGGCGAATTTTATGAAGAAGCTGAACAAGAATCCGAAGATAATTTATCCAAAACATTAGATAAACTTATAATAAATGAACATGGCAACCCAAAACACAATTTTAAAACCATTTCTATCTTTAATGATCCTATAGAGGCAATAAAGGATATCGTAGAACAAAAAGATATTGAAATGATTATTATGGGAACTAAAGGCAAAACAAACAACAAAGGTACTGTATTTGGTAGTGTTGCTGTATACGTAATGGAAAAAGTTCGAAATTGTCCAGTAATTGTTGTGCCAGAAGACGCTAAACATAATTTACCTAAAGAAATTGTATTTCCAACTAGCTACAAAACACACTACAAAAGACGTGAATTAAGTTACTTAACTAATATTGCAAAAAAATGCGATGCAACAATAGCAATACTTCATATTTCTGAAGAAAATGAATTAAATGAAAACCAAAAAGAGCATAAATACATGCTCAAAGAGATTTTTGAAGATGTTAAATACACATTTCATTCACTAGCACATTATTCGGTAGAATCTGCCGTAAACATTTTTGTAGAAAGTAGAGATAGCGATATGGTAGCATTTATAAATAAAAAGCATACATTTTTTGGAAGTATATTAACAAATCCCATGGTAAAAGGAATAGCATTTCATTCTAAAGTACCAATTTTAGTTATGCACGATTTAAGAAATTAAAAACATTTGAAAATGAAAAACACAGGTATTTGGTTAGATAAAGATAAAGCACTCATTGTAATTATAGAAAATGGTGTAGAACTATTAAATACTATTACATCAAATATTGAACATTTTCGCCCTCATGGTGGCTCTGGAACGCGATTTAAAGGTGGACCTCAAGATGTTGTACAAGACAGTAAATTCCTAGAGCGTGAAAAACATCAGTTAAAACAGTATTATAAATCTATAGCATCGGAAATTAAAGATATAGATGCTTTAGTAATTTTTGGTCCTGCAGATACTTATAAAAAATTTAGTGAAGAATTACATAAAAACTATAAACCTTTGAGTACTAAAATAAAAGGAGTAAAAAAGGCAGACAGCATGACTGAAAACCAAGTAAAAGCCTGGGTAAGAGATTTTTTTAAGCTAAATTAAATGCATGTCTATTTATTAGTTAGTTAATAGAAAACTGTCAAAGCCCTTTTTTGGCAGTTTTCTTTAAAAAGAAACTATGGAAAATAAAAACTTTGATATAACAAAATCATCTGGTGAAAAAGTAAAATTTTCGTTGGACAAACTAAGAAGTTCACTAAAAAGAACTGGAGCAAACAAAGAAACCATAGACCAAATCATTGATAAAGTACGTGACGAATTGTACCAAGGTATTTCCACTAGAGAAATTTATAATAGAGCATTTGCATTGCTCAAAAAAAAGAAAAGCTATTTAGCATCAAAATATAAACTCAAAAAGGCCATTTACGAGTTAGGTCCAACTGGATTTCCTTTTGAAAATTTTATAGCTGCTATCTATAAATATTCAGGATATAAAACAGAAGTTGGTAAAACTCTGCTAGGTAAATGTGTCTCTCACGAAATTGATGTAATTGCACATAAAAATGATGAAACTACCATTATGGAATGCAAATTCCATAGTGAGCAAGGTCAAAAATGCAATGTAAAAATCCCATTGTATATAGCTGCTCGATTTAAAGATGTAAAAGGTTATTGGGATTCTAAACCACATAAAACAAATCTAGATGAAGGTTGGGTGGTTACTAATACGCGTTTTACAGAAGATGCTTTACAATATGGTACATGTGTAGGCTTAAAGCTTTTAAGCTGGGATTATCCAAAAGAAGATGCTTTAAAAGACAAAATAGATAGATTGGGTCTATATCCAATAACCGTTTCAACATTATTGACCAATAGAGAAAAGCAATTTTTATTAAGTAGAGATGTAGTGCTATGTAGAGAATTAATAAATGATAATTTTTATTTAGATCATTTAGGTATTTCTGATGTTAGGAAAGAAAGAATCCTGAATGAGATGTCACAATTATGCACAATTAAGAACCGTTAAAAAATGGAGAAATATACAAGAGTCAACTTTTTAGGAGCATCTGGAGTTGTTACAGGCTCAAAATTCCTTATTGAAACTTCAGAAAAAAACATACTTATAGATTGTGGCATGTTTCAAGGTCTTAAAGAATTGCGAGAGCTTAACTGGAACAATCTTCCTGTTAATGTTCAAAATATTGATGTGGTGTTACTTACTCATGGTCATTTAGATCATGTTGGTTACCTACCTCGCTTATTGCAACAAGGTTTTACTGGAAAAATTATTGGCACAGCACCAACACTTGCTATAGCAGAAATTATACTAAAAGATAGTGCTAAAATACAAGAAGAAGAGGCAGATAAAGCTAACAAAGAAAAATTCACTAAGCATAATCCAGCCCTTCCTTTTTATACAATAAAAGAAGCAGAAAATACCATTAAACTATTTGAAGTTGCTATGGAAGATAAATGGATAGTTTTATCCGAACATATTTCATATCGCTTTCAATATAATGGACATATTATTGGTGCTACATTCATTGAATTGGACATTAATGGGAAACGTTTTGTGTTTTCAGGAGACATTGGAAGATGGAACGATTATCTCTTAGATGACCCTAAAACACCAGAATGGGCAGATTTTTTATTTATAGAAAGCACTTATGGAAACAAGTTACATCCTGATGAAGATGTTGAGGACATATTAGCTGGCCTCATAAGAGAAACCATTTTTAAAAGAGGTAACTTAATTATTCCAAGTTTTGCAGTAGAACGATTGCAAACACTTATGTATATTCTTTGGAGACTATACAAGAAAAATAAAATTCCAAATATTCCAATTTTTATTGACAGTCCAATGGGTAATAATGTTTTAGAGGTTTTTAAGCGTTTCCCAAAATGGCATAAACTTTCTAATTCCGACTATAATGCCATGTGCAATCATGTAAATATTGTGCAATCTTATAAAGAAACCTGGGAAACCATTGATGATAAAAGACCCAAAATAGTTATAGCTGGAAGCGGAATGGTAACTGGAGGAAGAGTTCTTACATATTTACAACAGCTTATTGACAAATCTTCAACAACAGTGTTATTAGTTGGTTTTCAAGCTGAAGGAACTCGAGGAAGACTATTATTGGATGGTACACATGAGATTAAGTTTTTTGGTAAATATTATCCTGTAAAAGCAAGTATAAAAAGTATTGAAAGTCTATCTGCGCATGCAGATCAAAACGATTTGTTTAAATGGATGAGCAATATTAAAAATATTCCCGAAAAAGTATATTTAATTCATGGTGAACCTACTGCTTTAGATGCTTTTAGGTTAAAAATTAAAGACACCCTTAATTGGCATGTAGCTATACCTAAATTAACAGATATTGAAAAATTAATGATTTAAATAATATAAGCTATGGAAACTCAAAACATTTATAAAAGTTTTAATAACGAAAAAACTATTGAAGAGCTACAGTACAGTATGCTTCAATATAAAACAACACTTGAATCGTTTAAACCAGAATATTCTTTTTATAAGCATTTACTAAAATCTCAAATTTTTAAGTCAAATGTTATCAATTTATTTGAATACTTAGAGCGATTTAAAAAAACTATAGCAGATCATGAAATCTCAACAGCAAATCTCATAATTGAGATAAACTCACATAATAATCAAATTACCAAAAAAATTGAATGTGATGATTTAGTTTGTGATAATTATTTTATTAAAGAATATGATGTATTGGAGAATAAAATCCATACATTCCTTATAGAATATTCAAACTTCAAATTACAAATGCTTCCTTATTTACAAAGCGCAATCAAATAATAGTTTCTATTCATAAAATATGTGAGCAAAATTCTTGAAAAGCAAAATCCTCAACATTAGAAGATGGATATAAAACTTGAATGCATTGTTAAAAACACATCATCATTTTATCTATCAAACTGATTTATATCATTTTAAAAAGTTGCTTTCAGTATTAAATTGGCATCACAAATTAAATTTAATGTTTAATCTAAAATAATATATCATGACAACACTAGCAAAACGTAGAAACAGAAACAGACTATTATCTCCGTTTAGAAGTAGATTAATGTCTCCTTGGGAAAACAGATTATTCCCATCTAGTCTAGATGAATTTCAAAACCTTTTTAAATTCGATGATGTTTTTAATGGTGATTTTATGGAAGATGATAGCCTTATGCCATCAATGAATGTGAAGGAGCATAAAAACAATTTTGAAATTGAATTTGCAGCACCAGGTTTTAATAAAAAGGATTTTGAAGTTACCATAGATGGTAATGTACTAAATGTTGAAGGGAAAAAAAGTGAAAAAACCGAAGAGGAAGAAGAAAACTATACTTGCAAAGAGTTTAGCTACAAATCTTTTAAAAGATCTTCAACTTTACCAGAATCAATTGATTTAAATCAAGATGTAAAAGCGGCTTATAAAGATGGGATTCTAAAAATAAACTTAGAAAAGAAACCTGAAGCCAAAAAGTTATCTACAAAAAAAGTAGTGAAAATTGCTTAGTATTTAAAAAGCAGAAAGTAATTATTGAAATTGCTTTCTGCTTTTTTAAACAAATATCATGAAAACAACACAAACTAATACAAAGTATGTTGAGTGGCTAAATGCAGAGACAATGTATAAAAACTCAATTGAATGGTTATCAGACTTAGAATTCATGAAAGATGAACAATTATTTTTTGATGACCTAATCAAGTCGTATACATTACAACTAATAGATTCAAAGTATTTCAAGAAAAGTAAAAAAATAATTGATACATTAAGTAAACTACAAACAAAAACAGACTTATTCATTAAATATGTAAAAAACCATAAAAACGATTTAAAGATTATGGTTGATGGTATAAATCAACCAAAAGAAGAAGCAGATTATAAAAATGAACATCGTCGTTTAATTGTTGAAATTAATAACTTTGTAAAAGAATATAGAGAAGTAAAAACAAATCTTTTTTCGGTAATAAAAATAATTATGAAGGAAGAAAAATTAAAGAAATTAATAATTAAAAAATAACACCTACCACACAAGGTGATTAATATTGGTTACTTCTGCGGATTTTTAAACAATAATTTTTATCTTTTAAGATAGTTTTCACTTATTTACATTAGAACAGTTGATACTTAAAAAAAAAGTGGTTACCCTATGAGTTACCCCAAGACAACTTAAAAAAGTGAAACTCCTTAATTTACTGATAAAAAATAAAGATCAACAGAGCCTATTCCTTCGCAAAAACCCTTGATATCTTAAAAATTTTTGAGGGTTTTTATTTTTACTATTTATAAAAAGTATAGAAGAGTTTCCTCATTGCATTTTAGGTTCGGTTCCAAAATAAAATTTTGTCATTCTTTAACAGTAATTAGTTTAAATAATTAAGTCATTTCTTAATCATGTTTTTATTAATTAAATGTTTTTACTTTTCTTTAATGTGAAGATTTAATTTTAAAACACCATTTTTATATTCAGCCATAACATCTTGATCTGCATTAACTGTATTTGGTAATTTTAATAATCTCTTAAAAGAATAATATAGTTCCAGAACAGGGAATTTGAAGTTGTCCTACCGAGAATAAAAGATTATAGCCTTTAAGAAAGAATTACAAGATGTTCTTTTAGAAAATAAATATTAAGAAAGGCGGCGAGCATCTTATTTAAAAGAGACAAGAAAAATATCAATTTATATAATGTCACAAGTTGAAGTTTCCTATTGAGAGGATCTGTGAATTTCTAAAAGTAAGTAAAATCAGTTTTTATATTTGTTAAATTGTGGTTATTAAAATATTGTCCGACTTTTTCTTGCAAGTACAAATTGATACACTCTGCACATAGAATAAACCTTAAAGGAGAACCTATGAAGAAAAAATATAAAAGAATTACTATTTTTAACACTCAGATGAAACGATTTTTGGCACTTCATTTACACTGCTCGCTTTCATCTGGCACGCGTGATTCTAGCTCTCTTTAACCGAGTTTTTTAGTGATGGAAGTAAAAAAAATAACGAATAATGAATAAAAACAAATGTACCCTCAGTATATATGACAGGTCGATTATTAACCACCTACATGCCTGCTGTATATAAAGGTAGAAAAATGATACATCTTATAGTTTGATGAAAATAATAGAATGAATAGAAGAACCTATATAAAAACTTCCATATTAGGCTCGTTATTACCAACGTTAGACCTATATGGCTTTACAAAAAACCTTGATGCAATATGGACAACAAAAACCATAGATTTTTCGAGCGATTGGCATATCTGGCCTGACATGAAGTGGGTTGGCCCAGAGTATTGGGGTAACAGACTTCAAGATTGGCTCATAAAGAATGGCAAGGTAATTTGTGATGTCACCGACAAAAACAGAACCTTACACCTACTTACCACTCAAAAAAATGCCAACCCTTCAAATATTGAAGCCTCTGTAGACATTGAATTGCTTAATCGAGAAATCCATCATTTGAATGATGGTTGCATTGGTTTTCGCTTCGGTGCCAAAGGCCCTTTTGAAGATTATAGATCGGCAGCAGTATTTGGCAACGGACTAGATATAGGTCTCACCCCAAAAGGAAGATTAGTCGTAGGAGAAAAAATCTTTGACACCAGTTTTAATCAACTACCAAACTCATTTTCACTTCATATCAAAGCGAAACCAGAAGGAATCGACAAATACAACTTAACGATTGAAATTAACCTAGGCGACAAGGATTATTTTCAGCAATCGGACATTATAATTTCCTCAGAACAATTGGCAGGCAATTTTGCCTTATTGGCTAACCTAGCAGATGCAAAAGAGATAAAGAGCAACCCTTCCATTGCCTTTGTTGATTGGAAA
The DNA here is from genome assembly GCF_039954625.1 of Pontimicrobium sp. SW4. Taxonomy (NCBI): domain Bacteria; kingdom Pseudomonadati; phylum Bacteroidota; class Flavobacteriia; order Flavobacteriales; family Flavobacteriaceae; genus Pontimicrobium; species Pontimicrobium maritimum. The sequence continues at coordinate 1,163,566 of NZ_CP157199.1, read as the reverse complement.
ATAAAGGCAGAAGAAGCTATGGAGATGACCAATCAAATTTATGGGCCCATCTATTTTGCACAATATACCTTGCATCAAAATAAGCTTAAGTTAACCGCACAACTTTCACCCATTGAAGCTATAAAAGGGCATCAAGTCCATTTGCAATTAAATATTGAAGGAACATGGCAAACCTTTAAAACCACAACACTTTCACACTCGGGTAGAGCCGTGAATTTTATTGTTGACGAATGGAAATATAATGAGGCTATACCGTATAGAGTAACTGTTGAAATCCCCTTGAAGGATGGCCTTCACAGATACATTTACGAAGGTTCCATAGCCAAAGAACCAACAGGCAGTAAATCATTGAAGGCAGGCGTTTTCAGTTGTAACTTCCATTATGGCTTTCCAGACACAGACATCGTTGAAAATGTTACGAAGTTAGATCCCGATGTGATTCTGTTTTTGGGAGATCAGTTCTATGAAGGAACGGGAGGTTTTGGAGCTTTGTATAAAGGTGATTTTGATAAAATGTGCCTTGATTATCTGCGTAAGTGGATGATGTTTGGATGGTCTTATCGCGAATTGTTCAGGCATAAACCCTGTGCTATCATCCCCGATGACCACGATGTATATCATGGAAACGTTTGGGGAGAAGAAGGTAAAAAAGCCGATACTAATCATGGATTTGGAGCCTCTGCACAAGATTCGGGGGGATACAAGATGCCAGCCGAATGGGTAAACATGGTGCAATTTACACAAACAAGCCATTTGCCGGATCCCTATGATTCAACCCCTGTAAAACAAAACATTGGTGTTTATTACACCAATTGGGATTATGGTGGTGTTAGCTTTGCCATTTTGGAGGACAGAAAATTCAAATCAGCCCCAAAGCATATACTTCCAGAAGAAGCTCAGGTAAGCAATGGTTGGATATTGAATGACAAGTTTGATATCAAAAAATATGCCCATCTTGAAGCAGATCTGTTAGGCAAAAGACAAGAAGAATTTTTAGAACAATGGGTAGAAAAGTGGAGCAAGGGAATCGTGATGAAAACCGTATTATCTCAAACTAATTTTGCTACAATAGCAACCCTACCTGAAGGAGCTAAAACCGGAGCTGTAATTCCTTCTCTTTATATTCCTGAAAAAGGAGAATACATTAAAGGAGACAAACCAACAGTGGATATGGATTCTAATGGATGGCCCAAAACAAAAAGAGACAAAGCCGTGAGTATTATTCGGAAAGCCTTTACTTTTCATATAGCAGGAGACCAACATTTAGGCTCTTTTTCTCAATATGGGATAGAACATCATGGCGATTCGGGATATGCTTTTGCAGGACCTGCTCTTAACAACATTTGGCCTAGAAGATTTTGGCCAAATGTAGATACTTCTAATCATACTTACGAAAACCCTGCTTATACAGGAGACCACGAAGATGGCTTTGGTAATAAAATTACCGTACATGCTGTTGCCAACCCTCATAAGATACACAAAGAACCCGAGGTTATTCACAACAGGGCTAATGGATATGGTATGGTAACCTTTGATAAGGTGAACCGAACTATCAAAACAGAATGTTGGCCTCGTTTCGTTGATCCAACTATGCGAAAGAGTCAGTATCCGGGATGGCCAGTAACAATTCATCAATTGGATAATTACGGAAAAGAAGGTAAACTATGGTTACCGGAATTTAGAGTGAAAGGGAGGCAGCTTCCAGTATTAAAAATTTATAACAAAGACAATAATTTGATTTATGCCCTTAGAATACCTACTACTTTTAAACCTAAGGTGTTTGAAAAAGGACACTACAAAGTACTTATAGAAGTACCGGAAACAGGGTTTCAAAAGATATATAAGAAAGTAAAGGCCAGAAGTAATCAAGAAAAAATTATCAATATCGATTTATAAATCTACATAGTCGTGGTAGAATTTCAAATTAGTATCTTTATAAACAATACAGCAAAACAGCTTTAGAGCAACAAGAAAAGTGATAAAAATTTAGCTAAATGAATATCTTAAAAAAACATGAATATATTCTGTTGTCTATCGTCGTTTTATCTGTAGCCTGTACCTCAAAAAGCACGACTACTTCTTACAATGAAAACCTACCAAATATTGTGTTTATATTAGTAGATGACTTGGGTTGGAGCGATCTTGCTTTTATGGGAAACCCTGTATACGAAACACCTAATCTAGATAAATTATCAAAAGAAGCTGCAGTATTTACAACTGCTTATGCTCCAGCAGCCAATTGCGCTCCAAGCAGAGCTTCTATATTAACTGGCAAGAATACACCAACGCACGGTATTTATACTGTAGGATCATCAGAAAGAGGTAAATCCAAGAACAGAAAATTAATTCCAACTCCAAACACAAAAGTTTTGGCAGATGAATTCATTACACTGTCAGAAGTATTAAAAGAAAGAGGATATGTATCAACCTCAATAGGAAAATGGCATATAGGAGAAGACCCTAGATCTCAGGGATTTGATTTCAACATAGGAGGGACAGATGCAGGACACCCCAAGTCCTATTTTAGCCCCTATAAAAATGAAAAATTACCCAATGGTGAAGAAGGAGAGTATTTAACAGATAGGCTTACTAGTGAAGCTATTCGCTTTATTGAGACGAATAAAGCCAGCCCTTTTTTTCTTTATCTGCCTTATTTTACAGTACATACGCCGCTTCAAGGTAAAATACATACAATCGCTAAGTATGAAAATAAAGTAAACGGCAATATCCGTTACAATGCCAAGTTTGGAGCCATGGTAGAGAGTATGGATGAGAATGTAGGCAGGCTACTTAAATCTTTAAAGGATTTAAAGTTAGATGAAAATACTCTTATAATCTTTACATCAGACAATGGTGGGCTTGCTCATGTATCTTCTCAATTTCCACTAAGAGCTGGTAAAGGCTCTTATTACGAGGGAGGTATAAGAGTTCCTTTTATGGTAAAATGGGGAACAAAGATTAAACCTTCAACAATAGATGATCCGATTACTGGGTTAGATATATTTCCAACGATAACAGATATAATAAAAGATAATAAAGATTATCAATTGGACGGTGTCTCATTATTATCATTACTTTCAGAAAACAAAAGACTAGAAGAAAGAGCTTTGTTTTGGCATTTTCCAATTTACCTACAGGGTGTTAATCCAAAAAAAGATCAGGCAAGAGATACTTTATTTAGAATACGTCCAGGAAGTGTCATAAGAAAAGGAAAATGGAAGTTACACCACTATTTTGAAGATAATGCTATAGAGCTATATAATTTAGAAAAAGACTTATTTGAAAGTAAAAACCTCGTAGAGAAATATCCAAATAGAGTAAAAATTTTATATAAAGAATTAGAAGATTGGCGAGCAAAAATAAAAGCTCCGATACCAAATAAGTTAAACCCAGATTTTCAATGAGAATATCAAGATAAAGAGTATTTTTATAATTAATAACCATTTGATTTACAATAAATATATGAACCGTTTTTTACAATTTTTGTGTTTTGTTGCTATTGGGATATGCCTTTATTCATGTAAACAAAAAAAAACAGATCAAAATGCAACTACTCAAAAACCAAACATTATTTACATTTTAGCCGATGACTTAGGTTATGGGGAATTGGGTGTTTATGGTCAGGAAAAGATAGAAACACCAAATATTGACGCCCTTGCCAAAGACGGTATGATTTTCACTCAGCATTACACAAGTGCCCCTGTTTGTGCACCAGCACGATATATGCTATTAACAGGTAAGCACTCAGGAAACTCGTATATAAGAGGAAATGATGAATGGAATGAAAGAGGAGACGTTTGGAATTACAAAGCTATCATTAAAGACTCAACACTAGAAGGGCAAAGACCAATTCCTGAATCGACAATTCTTTTTCCGAAACTACTGAAGGAAAAAGGATATGCCACAGGTATGGTTGGCAAGTGGGGTTTGGGAGCCCCTCATACTCAATCTATTCCAACAAAAATGGGCTTCGATTATTTTTATGGATACAATTGTCAAAGACAAGCACATACCTATTATCCTGTTCATTTGTATGAAAATGAAAAAAAAGTACATTTAAAGAATGACACAATCGCCCCGAGAAAAAAGTTAGAAAAAGGAGCAGATATCAACGACCCAGCAAGTTATGCAGATTACACCTTGAATGAATACACGCCCGATTTGATGTTTGAAAATATGATGGGCTTCATTTCAGAAAACAAGAAAAATCCTTTCTTTTTCTATTGGGCCACCCCCATCCCCCACAATCCCATCCAAGCTCCACAAAAATGGATAGACTATTACAAAGCCAAATTTGGGGAGGAAGAACCCTATTTGGGCGAAAAAGGATATTACCCTCACCAAAACCCAAGGGCTGGCTATGCCGCCATGATTTCCTATTTGGATGAAAACGTAGGCAAACTTATCGACTATTTGAAGAAGGAAGGCTTGTATGAGAATACGCTAATCATGTTTACCTCAGACAATGGAGTAACTTACACTGGCGGGACAGACGGTGCTTTCTTTAACAGCTCAGGGCCTTTTGGTGAAGCCTACGGAAAAGCAAAAGGTTTTGTCTATGAAGGGGGTATTCGCGTACCTATGATAGCAACATGGCCAGGGTATATCAAAGCTGGGACTAAAACTAATCATATTTCTGCTCATTACGACGTGATGGCAACACTGTCTGAACTTACTGGATATGAGATTCGTAAAGGTACAGACGGTATAAGTTTTTTACCCGAACTATTAGGAAAGCAAAACCAGATAAAACACGAGTTCTTATTTTGGGAATATCCCGAATATGGTGGTCAGGTAGCCATTAGAATTGGTGATTGGAAAGTCATTCGTCAAAATTTAAAAAGCAAAAAGAAAGAACCCACATTAGAACTTTACAACTTACAAGAAGACCCTGAAGAAAGTAATAATGTAGCTGAACAATATCCTGAAATTATAGCCAAGGCAGCGGCTATATTTGCCAAAGAGCACACAGATGCAGCCACCGAGAGATTTCGTATCCCGCTCATAGAAAAAGGGTTACTTCATGATAAACAAAAGACCATTGAAAAGCAAGAGAGGGTTCTTGAGAAAAAACAGAAATCATAATCAAAAGAATCTACACAAAAAGAATACAGATTAATTTACAAATAGGGCATGAAACACATATTGATATTATGCATATATACTAAAAAAGCTATGGTTATATGTTGTGTGTGTTTCATTCTAATTTCCTGTAAAGAAAAATCTTTGAGAAAGGATTTAAAACTTCAAAAGAAGCAACCTTCACTTGGGATGGTATGGATTCCTTCAGGGACTTACATCAGAGGAGCCAACCCTTCAGATTATTTTGCTCGAAAAGATGAAGAACCACGACATAAAGTAGATATCGATGGTTTTTATATGGATGAGCACGAGGTGACGAATGCCCAATTTAAACAATTTGTAGATGCCACAGGTTATGTGACTACGGCAGAGAAAAAAATACAGTGGGAGGAGATGAAAAAACAGCTCCCATATGGTACGCCAAAACCACATGACTCCTTGTTACAAGCCGGTTCTTTGTCTTTTCATTGTAAGCACTCGCAAATAGCAAATCTGAATGACTATTCACAATGGTGGGAATGGAAAATAGGAGCTAATTGGAAGCATCCAGAAGGAAAAGGAAGTAGTATTAAAGGGAAAGAGAATTATCCTGTAGTGCATATATCATATGACGATGCACTTGCATATTGCAAATGGTTGGGACGAAGACTTCCTACAGAGGCCGAATGGGAATATGCTGCAAGAGGTGGGTTGAAAGATGCTATTTTTACATGGGGAAATGATGTTGAATTTTTGAGTGATAATGCGAATACCTGGCAAGGTGTTTTCCCAACATCTAATACAAAAGAAGATGGATTTGAACGTTCTGCTCCAGTAAAATCATACCCTCCAAATAATTATGGTTTGTACGACATGGCAGGTAATGTTTGGGAATGGACTCAAGACTGGTATGATTACAATTATTATAAGTCTTTAGACAAAAATAGCTCTAATAATAATCCCACAGGACCAAATAAACCATGGAATCCGAATAACTCTTATTCTAAGGAAAAAGTAATTCGAGGAGGTTCATTTTTATGCCATGATTCTTACTGTGCGAGTTATAGAGTTTCAGCACGCATGGCAACAAGCTTTGATACAGGATTAGAACATCTTGGTTTTAGAACAGTGTTGCCTTCTCGTCTAAGACAAAAGAATTAGCAAAACAAAATCAAAAAAATCAAATGGAGTTTTTTGGAGGAACCGTAAATGCTTCTATTTGAGTTTACAAATAATCTTTCTTTTACGGGATTTGTATTATTACTCATAGAGTATCTGTAAATTCATATCTAAAAAAATAGTGGTCATTCAGCATTAATTAAAAAACAGAAAGTTGTAAACCAGATTTGCCATGAAGATTCTATAACAAAAGATTCATTTGTATATAATCAAAAAAAATGATTGATCATCATCAATATTTAGTTTGAGTTAAAGTAATTAGGTATTACTTTTATCATACAATACTTCATAACTACAATACAACAAAACATGAAAAAAACTATATACCTATTAGTGCTACTAATAGTAAGCACATTGTCTTGTAAAAATAATAAAAAAGATACAGAAGAAGCAGCTCGAATGGAACGAGTTATTGCAGTACATGACGAAGTGATGCCAAAAATGGGGACTTTAGGTAAACTTATTAGTGCTCTAGAACGTAAAGTTGATAGTACATCTACAGGACAGCAATGTAAAACTGCAAAAGAAGATTTAGAAGAAGCTTACAAATATATGATGGATTGGATGAAAGGTTTTGGTGAACGATTTGATTCAGATGAAATATTTGAAGGTAAAACTTTGAGTGAACAAAAACGAGAATGGTTGATAGAAGAAGAAGAAAAAGTAAATATTATGAAAGAAATGATTAATAATAGTATATCTCAAGCCAATACTTTATTAAAAGAATAATTTACTTGAATTTCAAGTATTAATGTTAAACCACTCATTATAAACAGTAATTAGTCTAAATAATTTTTAAATTTATGCTTTAAGCAAAGTACAACCACTTTAAGCCAACCCTATGAATAAATTATTCCGTTTTACATTTTGCATTTTCTTTTTAGCAAGTTTATCTATAAATGCGCAAATTCCAAAACCATCCGACGTTTTCGGATTTGAAGTCGGAGCCGATTACAAACTAGCTGATTATGACCAAATGTTGGAGTATTATGAAAAACTAGCCGCATCTACAGATCGTGTTCAAATGATTGAGATTGGAAAATCTGTTATGGGACGCCCAATGAAACTCCTATTTATTTCAAGCGAAGAAAATATGCAATCTCTTGAAAAATGGCGAACTATAAGTGAAAAACTATCTCGCGCAAGAATATCACCCGAAGAGGCAAAAAAACTATCTTATGAAGGAAAAGCCATTGTATGGTTTGATGGAGGTATGCACGCAACTGAACGTGCTCATGCACAAATGACTTCAGAACTTATGTGGCGAATTGCTTCGGAAGAATCAGAAGAAATGAAAAAAATTAGAGATAATGTTATTACGCTTGTGGTTCCAGTAATAAATCCTGATGGTGTAGATATTGTGGTAGATTGGTACAAAAAAAACCTAGGAACACCTTACGAAACAACTGGTCCACCTATACTTTATCAAAAATATGTAGGTCATGATAACAATCGTGATTGGTTTATGAGCAATATGCCAGAAACCAAAGCAGTGACTACCGTATTATACAATCAGTGGTATCCGCAAATTGTTCATAACCACCACCAAACATCACCATCATGGGCACGTATATTTTTACCACCTTTTAGAAGCCCCGTAAACCCAAATATTCATCCAGGAGTAACTACAGGAGTAAATCTTGTAGGTACAGCTATGGCAAATAGATTTGCCATGAAAAAAATGCCTGGAGTAATATCAGGAACAGCTTTTAGTATGTTTTGGAATGGAGGAATGAGAACAACACCATATTACCATAACCAAATAGGAATATTAACCGAAGTAGCTCATGCAACTCCTACACCTCGGTTTTATGATCCTAAAAAGAAACCTAAAAATGTTGGAGGAAAACCATCTAATGGTACCGAAATATTTTACCCTTACCCTTGGGAAGGTGGCGAATCACACTTTAGGGATGCTGTAGATTACATGTTGACTGCATCTATGGGGATCTTAGACTTAGCTGCCGATAAGAAAGATGAGTTTTTGTATAATATCTATGATATGGGGAAAGATGCCATTGAGGATACCGAAAAAGTATTTGCATACATTATCCCAAAAGACCAATGGAATCCAAGTGAATCTATTAACCTAACAAATATTTTAATGCAAGGTGGTCTTGAGGCGCATAAAGCGACGTCTTCTTTTTATGTTGGTGATAAATCATATGAAGCTGGTTCAATAATTTTTTATGGAGCTCAAGCTTTTAGACCTTACCTAACAGATTTGATGGAAAAACAAGATTATCCAGACCAATTTTTATATCCAGGTGGACCACCACAACCTCCTTACGATTTAGCGGGTTGGACACTACCTATGCAAATGGGTGTTACTGTTGATAAGGTTAACGAATCTTTTAGTGCTAAAACAGAACTTATAACATCTAAACTTAGTTATAAAGAAGGAACCGTTAGTGGAAATGGAAGTTTTATATTCTCAAATAAAGATAATTTAAGTGCATTGGCCGTAAACAGATTACAAAATACTGGTTATAGTGTTAGCAAATTAAAAGCAGATTATAATGATTTCTCAGCTGGCTCATTTGTTGTAAAAGGTAAAAGAAACTTAAAAAAGGATCTTTCAAAACTAAGTAAAGAACTTGGTATTGATTTTAAAGATGCAAACAGTATAGACAACTCTAAAATTATTGAGTTAAATAAAATTAAAGTTGGTCTTTATAAATCTTGGCAAGCAAATATGGATGAAGGTTGGACTAGATGGATGCTAGAACAGTTTGAATTTGATATAGACACATTACACAATAAGGATATTAAAAATGGTAAATTATCGCAGTATAGTGCTATTATATTTCCTTCTCAAAGCCCAAATGGGATCTTACATGGCCATCGCGAAACTTCGATGCCTAAAAAGTTTACAGGAGGAATTGGATTAGATGGAATGGCAAAAATTGACCAATACGCAAAATCTGGTGGAACCGTTGTGTTCTTTGATTCTTCGAGTGATTTAGCTATTGAGCAATTAGGACTTCCAGTACGTAATGTAATATCAAATATATCATCAAGCAATTTCTTTATTCCTGGGTCTTTAATTAGAATGAAAGTAGATACAAAAAATCCTTTGGCTTATGGAATGATAGATGAAGTTGCCGCTTCTTTTAATAGAAGTCGTGCTTTTCAAGCCATAAAACAACGTAAATCTGGTGAAGGTGGTACTGAAGATATAGCTGACGCTCCAGAAGCAAATGTAATTGAAGTTACTTCGTATGCAGATAAAGATCTATTAATGAGTGGTTGGGCTATGGGAGAAGAGCGTTATTTAAAAAATAAGAGTGCTATGATGCATATTCCTCATGGAAGTGGTGATATTGTATTATTTGGCTTTAGGCCTCAATTTAGAGGGCAACCAAGAGGTACTTATAAGTTGATTTTTAATTCCATTTATATGGGAGCTGAAAAATAAGTATAAATAAAATTCAATTAAAAAAGCCAGAACATTCATTTTGTTCTGGCTTTTTCTTTACTATCAATCAAAAACTAACTAGATGAATAAAATTTGGGTACCATCTTCATTGGCTCTATTATAAAAATCACCAATGGTAAGGATTCCATCTAACTCGTCTATAAGATCTTCTTCTTTTAAATGGAACATATCAACTGCTAATTTACAAGCCCAGAGCTTACATCCAGAATCTGATAAAATTTCAATAAACTCACCTACTGGAGGCATATCTAATTTTTCCATTTCTTTTTTCATCATTTTTGTAGCAAAGGCTTCCATTCCTGGTAAACCACCTATCATTGTTGGAATATGCATCGCAGGATTCCCAACTGTAGCTACTTTTAAATGTTCCAATTTCTTTTTTTGGATGGCCTCCAAACCAAAGAAAGTAAAAAATATTTCAGAATCTATTCCTTCCATCCTAGCACCATTTGCCATAACAAAAGCTGCATAAACATTCTCTATGGTTGCTTTTGATAAAATGAAAAGCATTTTTTTAACTTTTGTTCCTTCTTGTTTTTTTTCTATTGCATCTACTTGAGTTTCCATAATATTCTTTTTTAGTGTTTTAAATACAGCTTTTAGGCTTAGGTATACCAGCAATTAAAGTTGCTTTTTTTAATGGCCCACCTGGAAATAAGTTATAAAACTCTTTAATGTTTATAACACCACTCTTTTTAATACCTCTAATAGATAAAGGTTCTTCATTTTTATGTTTTTCGTGTATGTATTCTATAACCTCCCAATGTTTTTCGGTCATCACAATATTACATTCATCTGCAATACATTCGCAAATTTCTCTGTCCCATTGTTTAAAGTCTACTAGATACCCTTCTTCGTTAACATCAATTTCTCTATTTGCTAAAACTTTTTTCATGATTATTAAATTTTAAGTTAGTTATTTATTTTTTCAAGTTTTTTTCCTTTTGTAGTCATATTAGTAGATACAAATGGAATATGAATTCCTTTAATTAACATATTCCAATAAATCCATCTAAATGCCATTTTTCCCATGTGGTTCATTCTACTTTCCTTTAGTAGTTTTAATGGTCCAACTCCTGGAAAAGGAAATGTTCCCTCTACTGGTTCGTGAGTATAGTTAAAATCAATTAACAATGCTTTACCATTTCCTGTTTCAATAAAACAGTTTGCATGACCATCAAACTCAGCTTTTAAAGGCTCACCCTTTATATACCTTAATATATTATCGGTTAATATTTCTGCTTCAAAATGTGCCACAGATCCTGCTTTAGAAGCTGGTAAGTTAGTTGCATCACCAATAGCAAAAATATTTTCGTAATCATTTGTTTGTAATGTTGCCTTATTGGTTGGAACATAGTTTAAATCGTCTCCCATTCCTGAGCGTTCAATTAACTCATCTCCCATATTTGTTGGTACAGTTACTAATAAATCATATTCAACTTCAGTATCTGCATAGTCTACTATTTTGTTGTTTTCATAATCTACGCGCTCAATATTAAAATCAGTAACTTCTTTTATTCCTTTTTCTTCTAATAAATGATGCAATGCTTCAGTCGCTTTAGGCTTTGTAAAAGCTCCTCCCAAAGGTGTTACGTAAGTAATGTCTACTTTATCTCGCATACTTTTATTTTTAAAGAAAGAATCGGCAAGGAAAGCAAATTCTAAAGGTGCAACTGGACATTTAATTGGCATTTCAGTAATATGTACCACTAGCTTACCTCCCTCCCATTCGCGTAGCTTATTTCTCAATGCCTTAGCACCTTCATAGGTATAAAAATCGAATATGTTCTTGTACCACATTGGGCCATCCATTCCTTCAATTTCACTAGGAGCAATTTTAGTACCAGTTGCAACGATTAAAATATCATAATCTAATTGCGCATCTCCTTCAAGTTGGACTTTATTTTCATCAGGCTTTATTAATTCAATCTTTTTTTGAATGTAATTAACTCCTTTAGGTATAAACTTCTCCCCTTTCTTTTTAACTTGTTTCGTTGTGTAAATATCAAACGGAAGAAATAAAAACCCTGGTTGATAATAATGTGTTTTAAATTGATCTACAATAGTTATATTCCATTCTCTTTTTGGTAATTTTGAAATTAAATGATTTGCCATCATTGTTCCAGAAGTTCCCGCTCCTAATATTACTAAATTTTTCATCTTAATCATTTATTAACAAGCATTTTAAGTGCTTAATTACTTTGTAAAAGTACTTCGTATTATGTTTGAAAAACATGATAAAAATCATGGAAACCCCTAAAGTAACATAGGTTACAGAAGGGGTTTCCACTCTCGAAAATAATTTAATTATATCTGTTTATTGATTAGAGTTTTCCATAACTAAAAATGGAATATTAATTTTAAAAGCAAAAGTTTCTACCAAATGTCTAGTAAAAAGACGCTCTAAAAAAGAATGGTGTCGACTTGTCATTGCCAATATTTTAATGCTATTATCCTTTATGTAATCTTGTATTGCTTTAAAAATATCTGACTCTTCAATATTGATAAATTCATGCTTTAAACTACCAAAAAGAGTGTCCAAAAAGGTTCTATTATCTTCTTGATTTGATGTCAACTCACCATCACTTGTTACGTGTAAAATATCAATACTAGATGTATATAGGTTAGAAATATCTAACAGTGATTGAAAGTCTTCTTTATTGTATTTGATTGAAAAATTTGAAGTAAAAGCAATCTTATCTAGACCTATAAATTTGCATCCATCAGGAATTGCTAATACTGGAGTACTACATCGTTGCATAACTCGTGCTGTATTACTCCCAAAAAGAACTTTTTCGGCGCCTGAGGCTCCTTTAGTACCCATGATAATTATATCAATTTGCCTTGTCTCACAGGCTTGGTTAATACCATCTACAAAATTATCGTAATCAACTATCGAATAAAACTCGTGCAAGTCATTATTATAAGTTTCTTTAACTTCATCTATTACATTTTTAATTGATTTCTTAGCAATATCAATTAATGTATGATAGATGGTAGCTGAAGAGGTCATCGTCATTAAATCATCCGATACAAACGATGACGCCTTTTGGATATTTAATACATAAAATTCACACACTTCATTTTTAAATAACTCCACAGCATAATTAATTGCATTAATGGAATTCTTTGAAAAATCTGTAGGTAATAATATTGATTTCAATGTTTTATATTTTTAAGCACGATAAAAATATTATAGACAAAAGCCAAAAACTATGACAAATGTCAGTTAATTCAGTAACTGAAAAGAAATTATATTAGTTTCTTTTATATAAGCATTGTATTTTGGTATAATAAATGATAATATTTGCGTTATAATCAACAAACTTCTTTTATATGAAATCATTTGTTTTTACAATTTTATGTCTTACTTCTTGTCTTATTCAAAGTCAAAATACTGCTATTGGTTCTAACGAAAAACTTGTATTTACGGCATCTTATAATATGTCTGGTTTACTAACAGATTTAGCACAAGTCACCATGGAAACAAGTGAAGTTAAGACTTCAACAAGCACTTTGCTTCGTTTAAAAGGCAAAGCCAGAACTTACACCAAATGGGATAATTTTTTTAAAATCAATGATTTATACGAAAGCTATGTGCATCCAAGCTCTTTAAAACCATATTTATATAAAAGAGATATTAATGAAGGTGGTTATTACAAATTCATGCAATATAATTACAATCATAAAACCAATTCGGTAAAAAGTTTAAAACGTAAAAGAAGAGGTGACGGTACCTTTTGGGATGAAAATAAAAATCTTAGTATATCGTCAAATACTAGAGATATAATTGCAACGCTTTACCATATTAGAAATTTAGATATTCATAAAGCAAGTATTGGAAACTCAGATACATTCACAGTTTTAATGGACAACGAAGAGTTTAAAATAACACTTACTTTACTAGCTAAAGAAACTATTAATACTAGTATTGGCAAAAAAGAATGCTATAAATTAGCTATAGCAATGAACAATAATCTATTAAAAGGAAGTAATGATAACCTACTTTGGCTTACAGCAGACAAAAATAAAATACCTGTATATGCCAAATTTAAAGTTCCAGTTGGAAATGGTGAATTAAGAATACAAAGTGCAACCGGTTTAAAAAATTAAATATGACTCTATACATTTACTTAGGCATTATCAGCATTGTTTTAATTTTAATTTTTGCTGCAATTATTAAAAAATTAAGGTTAGCAGTAACAATATTAGCAATATTAGCAGCAAGTTTAGGATTGATGCTATCTATTTTACCTTTAGGTTCTATTGCTTTAATACCAATAATTGGTGCCTTTATTTTAGCATTTATTGCTTTTAAAATGGCTCAAAAAGATGGTGCAAATACCAAACTTGTTAAGGTCATTTTTTTAATAACAATCATTTCACTAGCATTAACTATATACAGATCGGTTTTTGAAGTTAATGTTGTAGAAAATGACATAGAAACCATTGAAAGAGAAAAGCAATCTAAAGAAGATGCTATTGAAGAATTAGAAGGTTTAGAAATTGAAGATTAAACATATTTTCACTTTATTTGCCTAACAATTAATTGCTTAGTTCATCAAATACTTAATTCTTTAGAGTTGTTATTACCTGTTTAATAGCCACTTAATAATGAGTTACATCTGGTAATAAGCATATTACAAAAGTTTATAAATGAAAATTTTAGTGTATGCTTCGGCTTTTATACTTGTAGGTTCTTGTGCTTCTTTAAGCAACAAAGAAAAAAGACAAGCAATAGTTGATAATATTAAAATTGTTCAACCAGACCAATTAAAAACCTACTCTAAAACAATAACTTCCAAGGAGTTAAAAGAACACCTATACATTTTTGCTTCAGATGAATTTCAAGGCCGAAAAGCTGGAAGTGCTGGACAAAAAAAAGGGGTGAACTTTATAAAAAACTATTATGTTTCTAAAGAAATTTCGTCACCATATCCAGATTCTAATTACTTTCAATTTATTCCCAAAAGCTATTTAGGAGAAGGTTATAATGATACAGAAAATGTTCTAGCTTTCATAAAAGGAGAAGAAAAACCTAATGAAATCATTGTGATTTCTGCACATCATGACCACGAAGGCATTGATGAAGATGGTAATGTATATAACGGCGCAGACGATGATGGCTCTGGTACAGTAGCACTCTTAGAAATGGCCGAAGCTTTTAAAAAAGCTAAAGATAATGGACATGGTCCAAAACGAAGTATTCTCTTTTTACACCTCACCGCTGAAGAAGTCGGACTACAAGGATCTAAATATTATACCGAAAATCCTGCTTTCCCTCTAGAAAATACTGTTGCAAACCTAAATATAGACATGATTGGTCGAGTAGATAAATCTCATTTAAAATCTCCAAACTATGTTTACCTAATTGGATCGGATAGATTAAGTACAGAATTACACTATATATCGGAAGCTATTAATAGTACGTTCAACAATCTTGAGCTGGATTATAAATACAATGATGAAAATGATCATAATCGTTATTATTACAGGTCAGATCACTACAACTTCGCGAAACATAATATTCCAGTAATTTTCTATTTTAATGGAGAACATGATGACTATCATCAAACTAGCGATACTGCCGATAAAATTAACTATGACATACTAGAAAAGCGTACAAAACTCATCTTTGCAACCGCGTGGCAACTTGCCAATCAAGAAAATCGCATAATTGTTGATAAATAATGTGTTAAAAAGTGTTAAAAGACACGCTATACAAAGCATCATAGTCGTTCTTTTTTTGTAATATCGCACAACACATAAATATAACAACCAATAAAAATGAAAAAAACACTATTACTATTAAGCGCAATGATAATAGTATTTTCTTGTAAAAAAGAAGCAACTCAAGAAGACGTCGCTACTTACGGAAGTACTATAACTCAAGAAGAGTTAAAGGATCATTTATACATTTATGCTTCTGATGAGTTTGAGGGAAGAGACACAGGAGCTCCAGGACAAAAGAAAGCAGTTGAGTATCTTAAAAAAGAATACGAAACTATGGGTATTCCATCGGTTATCGAAGGAAACTATTTTCAAACAGTGCCTTTAAATATTGTTAAAACGCCAAATGTTAGTATTTCAGTAAATGGTGAATCATTTAATTATTTCGATGACTTTATTTCTCAAACAGCTGCTGCTACTGGAACTATATCTGCTTCAGAAGTAGTTTATGCTGGTTATGGAATTGATGATGAAAAATACAGCGATTATACTAATCTTGATGTTAAGGGTAAAGTAGTTGTTGTAAAAGGCGGTGAGCCTAAAGACCAAGCAGGAAACAACATATTAAGCGGAGGTAAAGAAGCTTCTAAATGGTCTAATGGTCGTCAAGCACTTTCTTCTAAAAGAACTGCTGCTAAAGACAATGGTGCAAAAGCATTATTTTTTATGGATAATGAGTTATTTAACCGTTACGCAACATTCTATAAAGAACGTGACGCTAATGGTGGGAGTAATCGCTTATCATTACCTACAAAAGAAGATGCTGACCCTGAAATTTATGATTTCTTGATTAGCGAAAAAATGGGTAAAGCGTTAGTAGATAACATTAACGAATCTACTGAAACTGCAACACTCGCTACTAAGTTAGATATGAACTATGAAAGTATTACTGAGTCTATGCCGTCTGAAAACGTAGCAGCAATGATTACAGGTTCTGAAAAACCAGATGAGTATATTGTTATTTCTGCGCATTTAGATCACGTTGGTGTTAATGCTAAAGGTGAGATTTTTAATGGTGCTGATGATGATGGTTCTGGAACTGTATCATTATTAGAAGTTGCTGAAGCTTTTAAAACAGCTACCGATAAAGGTCATGGACCAAAACGTTCAGTTATCTTTTTACACGTAACTGGTGAAGAAAAAGGATTATTAGGTTCTAGATATTATACCGATTATGAGCCATTAAAACCTTTAGCAAATACAGTAGCTAACTTAAATATTGATATGGTTGGTCGTATTGACCCAAAACGTGAAGGAGATAGAAACTATATCTATTTAATTGGAGCGGATAAGTTAAGTACGGAATTACATGAAATCTCTGAAGAAGTAAATAAAACCTTTACGAATATTGAGTTAGACTATACCTATAATGATGAGAACGATCCAAATCGTTTTTACTATCGTTCAGATCATTATAACTTTGCAAAAAATAACATTCCAATCATATTTTATTTTAATGGAACTCACGATGACTACCATAGACATACAGATACTCCAGATAAAATTAATTATGACTTGTTAGAAAACAGATCGCGTTTGGTGTTCCATACAGCATGGGAATTAGCAAATCGTGCAGAACGTATTGTAGTTGATAAAGCTACTGAAGAATAGAAGTATATCTTAGTTATATAATATAAAGCCTTCCAAATGGAAGGCTTTTTTGTTTTTAATGCATTATAAGAAAATTCGCTAAATTTGAATTATCTATGTTTAAGATATACAACCAGAACGTATATCTATACACTGGTAAAGATTTAAACTTATTCACAAATATCGCTCACTTTAATGAATATTGATAAAAACAAATTAATTGGATTTTTCGGACTTGGAATTTTTGTGTACAAGACTATTTCAAGTATAAGTTATAGCTTTGGGAATTTTTTAAAAAATTTCTTAATTAATTTAAACACAAAGCATTCATTGACTTTTTGGGCATCTGAAATATGTGATGTCGCAGTATTTGTAATATTAATTAGCTTCATAATTAATAGGGTTTTTAACAATTATGAATCAATAAGTGACAAAATTCTAAAATACTTCATCTGGAGTTTTATTGCTTATTTTGTCGTACAACTTATTCAAATAGTTTATCCTTTACTTAATTACTATTTTGAATATGAAATTAACGATAAGATTACTGCTTACTATGAATATTTAGGGAACAAAAACAATTTATATTTTATACAATCAATTCTATATTATTTCGGAGAGGTTATTACAGTAATATTAATTTACATTAAAATAAAAAACCGTAACCAACACCTTGTATAGCTTATATCTTTTTATTAGCAAGCTACAATGCATTGTACAAAAAAAGTCCCTCATTTCTGAGAGACTTTGTCTTTCTGGGTGGAAGACGGGATTCGAACCCGCGACCCTTGGTACCACAAACCAATGCTCTAACCAACTGAGCTACAACCACCATGTTAATGGTGCCTCGAAAGGCGTGTGCAAATGTAAATTATTTCAAATTTTCTACAAAGATTTTTTTGCAATTATTTTATATCATACAAACTATCTACAGCAACATAGCGTTCTACTGTAAACCCTTCACCATGATCTACACCAATTAAACGTCCTAAATCTCTAGCACGATAAACAATACTATCAGTAAAATTACTACTGGAAATTGGTGTTTCAGGTTCTTTACTAGCTGGATCAAAAAATTGCGTTTTATACGCCAATACCGAATCCATTTTTTTATTCATAAATCCAGTAACATCTACTACAAAATCTGGTTCAATATTTTTCCATTGTATGTAATGATACACGTGTTTTGGTCTCCAAGGTTCTTGCCAACCATCTTCATCAGGACATTTAGTATCAATTTTTAGTAAACCACTTAAAAAACAGGCATCACTTACTAATTGGCTTCCTTTACCATGATCTATATGTCTATCGTCAATAGCATTGCATAATACAATCTCCGGACGATACTTTCTAATCATTTTTATAAGCTCTAATTGATGCTCCTTATCATTTATGAAAAAACCATCAGCAAATTCCATATTTGTTCTGGTTGCTACTCCTAAAGTTTTAGCTGCTTCTGTAGATTCTGCATCTCTAGTTTCGGCAGTACCACGTGTACCCAGCTCACCTCTTGTGAGGTCAATAATACCAACTTTTTTACCATTAGCAATTTCTTTGGCTATAGTAGCTCCACAGCCTAACTCTACATCGTCAGGATGGGCTCCAATTGCAAGTATATCTAGTTTCATGTAATTTATTATGAATTATAAATGCAAATTACGAATTATCGGGTAATCTAAAAGAACTATAATCGCCAATCTTTTTGTTGTTCACTTGTTAAAAAAGTCCAAGCCACTACTCTACTTACTTTATTTCCTTGTTCCATACTAATGACTTTCACTTCTTTAGCTCCAAGCTTTTTTAAAGACTTCTGCATAGATTTAACTAAGTCTTTATTTGACACTAAACTTGTATACCAAAAGTTATTAGTTTTAAACAAAGAACTTTCATATAAGTAATTATGCAGAAAAGCTTTTTCCCCTCCTTGATACCAGAGTTCATTGGCAGTACCACTAAAATTTCTAATAGGAATTGCATGTTCCATTTTCAAGCCTTTTAACTTTCTTATAGTTGCTTCTGTGGCTTCTTGTTCGCTTTTATAAAATGGAGGATTACACATACTTAATGTAAAAGCATCAGTTAGCTTAATAATTCCTTTTAAAATATGAGCATTATTTGTTTGTAAACGCAACTCAATATTAGAAGCTAAATTATTTTTATCAATAATTATTTGAGCATTTTTTAATGCTTTAACATCTACATCTGTACTAACAAAACTCCAATTATAAACACTATAACCAAGTAGAGGATAAATACATGTAGCTCCAGTACCAACATCCAAAACCTTAATTGGATTTGGTGATTTAAAATTCTTAAGCAAATCGGCTAGATAATGGATATAATCTACGCGTCCAGGAATAGGTGGACATAAATGATCATCTTGAAACTCCCAATAATCTACAGCATAATAGGTCTTTAAAAGTGCTTTATTAAGCAATTTTACTGCTTCTGGGTTTGCAAAATCAATAGTTAATGTCCCATAATCATTTTTAAAAATATAAGGTTTTAACTCAGGGACAGATTGAGATAATTTTTCAAAATCATAGTTTTTTTGATGTTTGTTGTTTTTATGCAAAATGTATTCAATTACGAATTTTCAATTATAAATTATGACTGATTAATTAGGAATTACGAATGGTTTTTTGAATACTCCCAATAATTCGTAACAATTCTTCTATATCTTCTAGCAATGGCAGACTTTGCTTTTTTGTTAAAAAATCAGTATCTGTCAATAAACGCAACCAATACTTAGTTTCTCTAGCTTCTTTATAAGCAATTGTAAGTTTAGCATAAAAGTCTTTTCGTGATTGTCCTCCAATCGCTTCTTCAATATTAGCTCCAACAGAGGTAGCTGACCTTAATAATTGCTTTGATAATGTGTATTCTTTTTTATCCTCACTGAGGTGTTTATAAAGCTTTACAATTTTGATTGCAAATGCATAACTTTTAACTTGAACTACATTATCACTTTTCATATTCTTAATTAATCATTCCTAATTCCTAATTCTAGCTAACGCTTGTTCGATATCTTCCATTAAATCATCAACTTCTTCCAATCCAACTGAAAAACGTATTAACCTATCACTAATCCCTTGAGCTCTTCTCTCTTCAAGAGTTAGTGATGCATGCGAAGTCATTACTGGCAAAATCATGGTACTCTCCACGCCTGCTAAACTCATAGAAGGTTTTATTAATTTCAATGATTTTAAAAACGCTTCTGCATTCAAATCTTCAGCTAAATCAAACGATAGCATCGCTCCAAAACCTTTCATTTGCTTTTTTGCTAATTTGTAATCTGGATGACTCTTTAATCCAGGGTAATACACTTGACTAATTGCCTTATTCTTATTGAGGATTTTTGCTATTTTCTTAGCATTTTTTTGTTGCGCTTTTACACGAACATTTAACGTTTTCATGCTACGCTCCAACATCCAAACCATAAAGTCACTTAAATTACCTCCAAGGTTTTTAGCTAAATTCCAAATAGCATCAATGTTATCTTGAGAAGTTGCTACTGCTCCAGCACTAATATCGCTATGACCTCCAAAGTATTTTGTTGCGCTATGCAGCACAATATCAATCCCAAAATCAATTGGTTTTTGAATTATTGGCGTCGCAAATGTATTATCAATAACTGATAATATACCATTTGCTCTAGATAAGTTAGCAATAGCTTCTATATCTACTAACTTTAGTAAAGGGTTTGAAGGCGTTTCAATATATATCATCTTAGTATTAGGCTGTATACATTTTTTAAAATCATCAACATGTATACCTTTTGTAAAGCTATATTCAATATTATATCTACCAAATTGTTCTTCAATTAAGTTTCTTGTACCTCCATAAATATCATTTTGCAATATAATATGATCACCAGAACTTAAAAACGCCAACAGTGCTGTACTTATAGCTGCCATACCTGAACTGAAAATCATAGCAGATTCAGCTTTTTCTAAAGCAGCTATTTTTTTTGCTAGATATTCCTGATTTGGTGTGTTGAAATAACGAGGATATCGTTTTATATCAACATCCATAAACTCATAAGATGATGACATATATATTGGCGACACTGCACCTTTAAACGTTATATCTTTAACTTCTCCAGTATGCGTACAAGTAGTGTTTTCTCCAAGGTTTTTAGACTTCATATAATAGTGATTTTAACGATATAAAGTTAGAAAAAAAGCGATACATTGCATCTTATAATGCAGCAAGAAATTCATAGTCATTACATATTGCATAAACCTTACGGTTATTTAAGTCAGTTTATTAATAACCAGAATAAGCGAAAGAATAAAAAGCTACTTGGTGAACTTTATAATTTTGCTCAAGGCACCATGTCTATTGGTCGTTTAGACGAGACTTCAGAAGGCTTATTATTACTTACAACTAATGGGAAAGTTAGCTCGCATATAACTAGCAACAAAGTTGAAAAAGAATATTATGTGCAAGTTGATGGGCTAATTACTGATGAACAAATCAATCAATTGCAAAATGGAGTGACTATAACCATTCATGGAAAACCATACAATACAAAGCCATGCAAAGTTTTTCATGTTAATAGTCTAATTAATTATCCTATTGAAAAACGCCATGTCCGTGATGAGCGTCATGGTCCAACTTCGTGGGTGTCTATAACACTCACTGAAGGAAAATTTAGACAAGTACGAAAAATGACAGCAGCTGTTGGTTTTCCAACTTTAAGACTAGTACGTGTTAGAATTGGTGATATTAAGCTAGATCTAAATACAGGAATGGTTAGAGAAGTTAAGCAACTATAATCCTTTCGATTTAGCGATAATAGCTTTTAATCTTTCTTTTCGTATTTCTTTTTCTCAGTTTTAATCTTGTTCTTTTTACGAGTCATTAACTTGCTATGCTTAGCTTTATTCTTTGTGTTTTTTTCACGTCCTTGTTTTCCCATACATTCTTACTAATAGAATTCGTTTAAACTTCAACTAGCTTCCACTTTCCTTTTTTAAACCAAATAACACCAATAACTGCAATAAGCACTTCTGCTAAAGTAATAGCAGCAAACACGCCAATTGGACCATAATCTAAAGTAATAGCCATGAGATAAGCAAAAGGTAATTGAAACAGCCAAAAACACACAAAATTAATATATGTAGGTGTTTTAGTATCTCCTGAACCATTAAAAGCATTAATAACAACCATACCATAGCCATAAAACACATAACCCGCTGCAATTACTCGCAAACATAAACTTCCATACTTTATAACTTCTACTTCAGAAGTGAATATGGCAATTATTTGTGGTGAAAATACTAAATACACAATGGATACTAACAACATAAAAATAGCACTATACTTTCCTGTTAACCAAACAGAGTTTTCTGCGCGTTCTGGTTGTTTTGCTCCTAAATTTTGACCTACAAGCGTTGCAGCTGCATTACTCATTCCCCAAGCAGGCATTAAAGTAAACATCATCACACGAATAGCAATGGTATAACCAGCTAGTACTTCGCTACCAAATTCACTCATAATTCGCATTAAAAATACCCAACTTGAGGTGCCAATTAAAAACTGACCAATACCACCAAGTGATACTTTTATTAAATTCCACATCACTCCTACTTGCAGAACTAAATCTTTTACAGCAACTTTAATTTTGCTATAACCAAAAAATAAGATACATAATTGGAATAACACTGCACTACCACGACCAATAGTAGTCGCAATAGCTGCACCTTCAACACCATGTGCCTCAATAGGACCAAAACCAAATATAAATATGGGGTCAAGAATAATATTAAGTCCGTTTGATAATATGAGTGTCCACATGGCAATGGATGCGTTTCCAGCACCTCTAAAAATGGCATTGATTAAAAAGAGTAACATAATGGTAATGTTACCGCCCAAAAGTATTTGTGTGTAACCGTAACCTTCTTCTATAAGATCAGCTTCGGCTCCCATAATGCTTAAAATTTCTTTAGGATATAATATCCCAATAATACTAATACCAATAGCTACTGCTGTTCCAAGAAAAATAACTTGTACTGCAGCTTGCGAAGCTCCTTTTAAATCATTTTCGCCTACACGCCTTGCTACTACAGCTGTAGCTGCCATACTTAAACCAATGGCAACAGCATAGACTAAGGTGATTACAGACTCCGTTAAACCTATGGTTGCTACTGCATTAACGCTTACTTGTGATACATAGAATATATCGACAATGGCAAAAATAGATTCCATAAGCATCTCCAAAATCATAGGAATAGAGAGCATAAAAATTGCACGACGAATACTGCCCGTTGTAAAACTTTCTTCTTTACCAGACACAGCAATTTTGAAGTACTTGAAAAATTGTTTAATTGAAATTTTGTTAGATGACATAATTGATGATTAAATATAGACATAGCTAAATACCATAAGTATTTTGCAATAAAAGGTCGAAAAGAATTTCGACAAGACGAAAGTGGATTTAATCAATCATAGCAACAAATATGAGAATATAACTTGATAATTACAAGTATCAATAAAAATTATGGTCAAATAAAGAGAGTAAGAGCCCCTAGTTTAGCTCTTAAATGTATTGTATGCTTATAATTTATAAGAATTAAAAAAAACTCAGCTTTTTACTTTAATTAGATAACAGAAATTAAATATTCCATAACTGATTATACTTGTTAAAAAAAGCACGCTTCAAAAACAAAGTTTTTTAACGTGCTATCTTTCGTTCTCCCTAAGAACTAATTAATAGCACAATAATATAATTTCAATAAACAACTATTTTACGGATATCCGTAATATTTGAAAAAAGTATTAAATAAGACCCAAATCTTTTACTATTGCCACTAAATGTATAGCATTATTTGCCTTAAATTGTATTCGAAGTCTGTTTAATCGTTTTTCAATTGAACTTAGGCTACTAGGGGACATATTATTTACTTTGAAAAAAATACTTATTTCATCTTGAGATAATCCTTTAGATAATTGATTCACTAACTCTACATCATAATCATCAATTTCTAAACTTGCTTTTGGACTTAAAGCATGTTCTACTTTAGGTGACAAATAAACGCCATTTTTATAAACCTTTTTAACAGCTTTAGATAATTCAATTAATCCTTGCCTTCCCTTACAAACGTAAGCATCAGCTTTATGTTTATTTATAATCGTTCTAACTTTTTGCAACCTATCCTCAACAGAATATACTATAATCTTTAAATCAGGGAATTCAATTTTTAATGCTTTCAATAAATCTTCACCTGAGGCATACTTTTGCTCTCTATAGTCTGCCTTAAAAGATAAATCTGTAATCACTAAATCAAAAGGCTTATTATCTAGTATTGCTTTTTTTACTTTTAAATAAGCATCATCACAATACTGCACTTTCTCTACTTCTTTAACTCCTAAAGTATCAAGGATAGATATCACTCCTTGATTTATACTTCCTAAATCGTCTGCAACTAGAACTTTTGTAAACATATCTAAATTGTAATTATGGCTTTAAAACCATTGTTAATTTCAGATTCAAAATTAATTGTTCCGTTTATAGAATGTATACGGTTTTCCGCATTGCTCAAACCTCCATGCATTTTTAAGAGACACCCAATACCATTATCTTTATACACAATAGTCTTCTTGTCTTTAACTTCACTAAAAGTGACAACAACTATAGAGGCTTTACTATGCTTTTTCATGTTTACCATTAGCTCTTGAAGTACCCTATACAGCATTGTTCTTTTAATTTCCGATAGTGATTTCCATTGAATTTTAGATAATCCTTTTGTAATAACAGCAATATTATCCTGTTTAAAACTAAATAGCAAATCACTTAATAATTCTTCAAATTTTTCGTCAAAATTAATGGCTATGTTTTCTTTTGAAATGTCTCTAGTTTTGGTGTA
The DNA here is from genome assembly GCF_039954625.1 of Pontimicrobium sp. SW4. NCBI lineage: Bacteria > Pseudomonadati > Bacteroidota > Flavobacteriia > Flavobacteriales > Flavobacteriaceae > Pontimicrobium > Pontimicrobium maritimum. Next base: position 1,138,696 of record NZ_CP157199.1, on the reverse strand, counting down.
AATATGCTCTAAATCATCCAAAACATCTTCATGTATATTACTATCCTGTTGCAACTTTGTCATTACATGATATACATCATTAGCAACTTCGTCATGTACTTTTTTTGAAATACGTGTTTCTGTATTATATATTTCTATATGACGGCGCTTTTTATGTCTAGATTTTAAAACAAAATATAAAAATGTTGCTATTAATAATACTAAAACAATAATACCTTGAGCTACCAGTGTTCGACGTTGCAGTTCCTGTTCTTTTAATTTTGATTTATAAAGTTCTTCGTTTTTTTTACTCAAATCATATTTATAAGCAGCAAATTTATTAGTATTTACCTGTCTCGCTTTAGTAATACTATCTGTCATTTCTTTATACTCTCTTACATAATCGTTTCCATTTAAGTCGACTATTAATCCCAAAGCATTTTGCCTATATGAAGTGCTATTAATTAATTGAGACATTTTTAAAGCCTTTTGAGCATACTCATTAGCTATAGCCTTATTGTTTCTGTCTTTATAATGTATAGCCAAACTATAATAACTAGAATACATTCCTTTAGAATATCCAAACTTTTCTCGTAGCCTTAATCCATCTTCCAAATAATTAAGAGCTTTATCTGAGTTCAATTTTGAATATGCAAATCCTAAATTATTTAAAACTAAAGCTATCAATAAAGTATCTTTAGCTTGCGATATTAATGACTGTGCCTTAAGTAATTCTTCTTTAGATTTTAAATAATTTCCTTGATCCTTAAAAACATTTGACCTATTATTAAAAATTCCTATACTATCTTCAGCATTTTGGGCGTTTAACATTGCATTATTATAAAGATCTAATGATTTTTCCACATTACTTTGCTCTCTATATGTTATTGCCAAATTAGTAGTTAACGATTTTCTAAGCTTTTTTAAATATGGCGTCTCTTCAAGCTTATCGATTAGATCAAGAGCTTTAATATAAGTGTTCTCACTTTCAACATACAAACCCCCTTCTTTTTCGATCATTGCTAAATTGATCAAATGAAATATAATTAAAGTAGTATCTTTCTTTACTAAAGCATATCCTTTTTTTTCGTTAAAAAAAGAATATGCTTTAGTAAGACTCTCACTGCTTTTTGGATTGCGTGCTATATTTTGGTAATACGCTATACTATCCTTCTCTTGAACGGCAAAACTCACCTTACTAAAAGTGAAAAAGCATATAAAAAAGAGGAATAAAATTCTTATTAATTTCATTCCTCTAATGTAAAAACAAATTTTTAGTTATTCTTTATTTATTAGTTACCATTTGGTGGCGGTGGCGGTGGATCATTATCATCACCACAGCATACTTCTGCTGTACTTGCATTTTCATCTAAAGGTTGAGGTGTACAAGAAAATAATCCCAAATTGAGGAAAACCGTAAACAATATTATAGATATTTTTTTCATTTTGTTGTGTTTAAAAGTTTGACATAAGTGTTGCTGTCCGATAACTTATATCGGATAAGCAAATGCTTACAACACTTGAATAACTTTGAAGAGAAAACCCTTCGTCGGGAAGTATGGAGAGCAAGAAGTAAAGGGTATTTTACTTCCCAATAGCAATAACATTTACTTTGCTACTCCAAAATTAGAGTTGAAGTTCGCAAGCTTTATTGCGAGTAAAGCGGCCATCAACTCTTTAACAAATGAAAAGAAAATTACTATTAGAATGTGGAAAGAAAATGGAAGAAATTAGGAAAGATTATGGACGAAAATTTTCATAATCAATTTAAGATGTAACAAATAAATTGAACTAATAATTAATTCTCTAATGCACAGAAAAATAATAATTAAGGCTTTTGAAAAGGCTCGGAAAGAAGCCCAAAAAAAAGGTATTAATCATCCCTCTAATAATTTTTTGGCAAAAATTTTATCTGATTATATTTCTAATGAATTTAAAACTCCTATTGGAGAGCGAAGGCTTAGAGATTATTATAAGCTAGCAATTCATAAAGGAATCAATGATGAAGGTGATATTAACATCACTCAGCTCAATGTTGTTAACGCTTTATGTGAGTATCTAGGATATAAAAACTATCAGGATTTTGTAGTTAAAAATCGCTTAAAAATTGTTTATGAAGATAACTCAAATGAGGAGGATACACTTATTACTATATCTCCCGAGAATATTTTAAAGAAGAATGATCGCATAGATATACGCATACGAAAAAATAAAATTGTACTCTCTATAAGTATGCTTGCAATTATTCTATTAATGACTGTAGTATCTATGAATAATCGACGATGGATGCGATGGCAAGAACACCAGTATGTAGAAGTGGAATTTAGTATAAACGAGTTTAAAAAAGGAAATTTAAAATTATATAAAGAAGAGCGTTTTAGTCTTTTTAAAAAAATTATTCCTGATTGTTATACTGTTTTTTTTGACACAGATGGAAATGAAAAAATTTGGTACGGAAGAAATGAACAAGAGAATATGGAATTTTACACTTTTTTAGGATTACATCCAATAACAAATAAAATTTTAAAACCTATAACACCAAACATTATAAAAAAACATATATGTGCTACTTATTCACAAAGTTAGATATCATTAAAACTATTTAACTATTGCATTCTACTTAAATCAGCCTCTGCTGATACGTATCCAAATCCAGCCCAATTTCCTGTTTTAATAATATTTTGAAACATACTAATAGCCTTGTCTTCATTGCCATTATAGAAGTGCCAATTAGCAATACCATATTGTGTTGCTTCATTTGCACCAACTGAGCCATTCTCTAGTTTTAACACTTCATTTTCTTTACGCAACCCTTTGTAAAATAATAACAAATCGTGATAGGCTATGTTTTCAATAATCTCCATATCTTCTGTTACAGGATTTAAAATAGAAGCTGCTTCATCTTTCATATTCATTCGCTGTAAAATCATATATAACCAATGTCTTGTTGCTACTTGCATATCGTCATTTTTTGAAGCTTCTAAGCAATCAGAAAATGATTTTAAAGCCATTTTAAGGTCATTTTTTAAATAATATGCTAACCCTAAATGGTAATAAATATTTGTATGTAAACTTGAAACAGGTGTGTTGAGTCTATTTGGAACACCATCAGGCTCTATAACATCTTCGGAGTCTTTAATAAGTAGAGCAGCATTTTCAAAATCAGTAATAGCATTATTAAATTGTCGTGTGCTTATGTATCTATGACCTCTATGCCTTAAAAATCTGGCGTCTTCTGGAAATTCATTAATACCTTCAGTAAATACTTCTATGGCTCTCTTATAATCTCCTAAATAAGCAACTCTTCTTCCTAACCAAATAATATTATCTGCTAACTTATCATTGCTTTCATAATCCTTTAAGGCCTCTAAGTATTTAACAATTTTAAGAGAATCTTTTGTTGCATCTACTTGCCCACTAATTAAAGGCGTGTTTAATAGTGACATCCCTTGCGAGGTGTTAATTTTAACCTTATCAAGGTTTTCTCGATTATTACAACTAAAAAACACTAGACCTACTACTAGTAGTATGGTATTGGTAGTACTGAATTTTTTGAAGAATTTCATATATAAAATTTTGATTTCTAAGGTACTAAAATTTAGTTATCAAAATTATTCTAAATACTAAAAATGATTACTTTTTATAATACTTAGCATATTTTCTATAAGCCAAAATTGCTACTACAGCTACTCCTAAAACAGCACCTAGTATAAAATACACACTTATTTCTTGGTCATCTTTAGCGTAACTATGTAATCCAGCTAAATAGAAGTTAACGCCAAAATAGGTCATTAAAATACTTGCAAACGCATAAATAGAAAACACATTAAATGTAAAGCGACCTCGAAGCCCAGGAACTAAACGCATATGAATTACAAAGGCATACACCATAATACTAATAAGCGCCCAAGTTTCTTTAGGATCCCAACCCCAATAACGTCCCCAACTTTCGTTTGCCCACATACCACCAAGAAAGTTACCAATAGCTAGCATTACTAATCCTACCGTTAATGCCATTTCATTAACTATGGTAAGCTCTTTAATGTTCAAGCCCATTTTAGCTTTATTATTCTCGTTTGTAAGAATCATTAATAATAATGATACAACTCCTAAAATCATACCTAGAGCAAATGGCCCATAACTACCAACTATTACTGCTACGTGAATCATTAACCAATAACTATCTAAAACTGGCTGTAAATTTGCAATAGAAGGGTCCATCCAGTTCCAGTGTGCAATCATTAATATCATAGAGGTTACAAATGCAGTTGAAGCCATAGTTATATCACTTTTCTTTCCAAATAGCAGCCCAAATAACATCGTAGCCCAAGCTACATAAATCATGGATTCATAAGCATCACTCCAAGGTGCATGACCAGAAATATACCATCTTACAATAAGTCCTGCAGTATGTAAAATAAATAATCCTAAAATGATGTATTTAAATATTTTAACAGCTAAGTTGATCCCTTTGCTTTTATCTTTAAATATTTGGACTATTAACAAAATAAACATAAGTGTACCTGCGTACATATACCAACTAAATAGCTTTTTGAAAATATCGTATTTGTTATAGGTAATTTCAGCATTAATCTTTTTATCGCTTATCATAACCTCAGCACCATACTTTTGCTGTGTTTTTTTAATGGCATCAAGTAACTTGCTACTTTCAGAAAAATCTCCAGACTTTTTTCCTTCGTTAAGCATATACAAATAAGCTTTAAAACCAGTGTTTATAAAGTTACCATAAAGTGAGTCTCTAAGTTGAATTTTTTGGTCTCTATAATCATAAGACGATATCCATTTATTATTATCATCCTCTGGAATTGGGTAAATCTTTAACGATTCGCCATTAAGCGTAGAGTAAAGTAAACTAACACGTTGGTTGGCTTCTCTAAACTCCTTTTGAATAGCTGTTGGCACTTGAGCTCTAGTCGCCTCAACCATATATGGGTCCAATTTATACTCTCCTCTTTCGGTAAAAAATTGTGCGAAAGTGGCATACTTTTCAGATGGATCTAAACCAATAATACTTCTTATTGTATCTGCTTTTTTAGCTTTTAGATAAATAAGTGGCACATTATACCATAAAATAGGACTCTCTTGTATTGATAAAAACACTTGATTTGCATCAAACTCTTCGTACGTGTCGTGTTTACTTAATTTACGTAGTAATTCAGAAGCATAGGTGTTTATCGGCTTCATTCGTCCATCGAAATCCTGAATTACCAAACGCCCAAATTTATCGGCTTGTTCTTTAGATATAATATTTGCTCTTAAAATAGAGTCTACTTGAATTTTATTAATTGTTGATGATTCATGTTCATGACCATCATCTTCTGTGTGCGTTTCCTGTGCACTAAGTCCAAAAGTGGTTGCTAAAAATAAAGCAATACACATAGCCGCTTTTTTAGCTTTTATTTTTTTGAGGCCTTTACGTAAATCATCAAAACGTGTATGCTTCGCAAACAAAATTGCCATCAATCCAAAGTACAGTAAGAAGTACCCTAAATACGTAATATTTGTTCCCCAAAAATCATGATTTACAGATAGAATTGTTCCTTTCTCATCACCATCAAATGAGGCTTGAAAGAATCTATATCCCTTATGATTCAAAATGTTATTCATATAAATATGAAAATCGAAATCACCTTCTTGTTCATCTAAAACAGTGACTTTACTTTCATAAGCTGAATAACTATTTTCTGTTCCTGGATAACGCTTTGCAATAAAATCATTAAGTTTTATACTAAATGGCAACTCAAAAACTTTTGAACCGTATTTAAAATGAAAATCCAGACCTCCAATAGTTACTTTTTTGAAAGCATTACTGGTACCCTTACCTCCTAGTAATTTTACCGTTTGCGTTTCGTTATTTGCTGACACACTTAATACTAATCCATCTTCATCATTTTTTAGCAATTCAGATTTTTTTACAACATCAAACACCCCTTTTATTACAGGTTTAGGAAACACCAATGTTTGGTTTCCTATAATATATCTAGAACGTAATACTAATGGTTGAATACTATCTTTAACCAATTTACCTTGAGCTTGTGTTGCCATAGTCATATACTCACCCTCAAAAGGTGATTGAATAGTCAATGAGCTATCTGTATGTGTAATATTTACTGCGCCATCTGTAGGTGTGTTTAAAGCATACAAAACGTTATGAATACTTTGCACTTGACCTTCTTTTAAAAAGTGATTATGGGAACCACCCATTCCAGCTTCTACAATCTTTAAGTAATTTTCACCTAAATCGTCTGGTACAATATCTTCTTCAGCTCCAAGAATAAATTCTTCAAGCTTTATACTTACAGGTTGATCATCATATCTCTCATTTCTTACAAAAAAATTATCAAGTCGATGAGAAAAATCAGTTTCATATTCTCTTGGAAGACGCTGCTTTTGTCCATTAATAACGTAATCTCCATCAATATAAACCGTTAAGTATGTCTTTTGAGATAAGAAAGTGCTTTCGGTAGCACCTTCTCGAATTGCCATCATACCTTCAAAACTTACATATCTAGTAATAAAAGCACCAATGAAAATAAATATAAAGGCTAAATGTAATGTTAGAGTTGCCCATTTCTCTTTTCTTAAAAGGCGATATCTAAATATGTTTCCTATAAAGTTTATGGTAAATAAAACCATAATAGTCTCAAACCACCATGCATTATAAATAAGTGTTCTTGAATATGGCGTTGGCGACGTTTCTTGTCCTGCATCCATAAAAGTTCCTATTGCCATTGCCAATGCAAAAACAATAAATAAAGTAGCAGTAAGTCTTGTAGAAAAAAGAATATTGGAGAGTTTTTTTAACATAACAGAAATCGTCTTTTAAAATCATGCAAATTTAGTATTTTCTTTACAAAGAATAGTTATTAAATAATCTTTTAACAGGCAGTAAATTATTCTTATTTCTGTCTAGCTTCAAATATTTTAAGATATAAAAAAGTACCCATTTTTCTGGCGCGACGTTTAGCATTTTCGGCAGTTTCTCCTATAAAAAGCTCTTCGATAGTTTCAAACCATAAATTTAGCCACACACCAAAATGCAATTCAGATATTTTGTTACCGTGTTCTTTATCAGCTTTTGCATGGGCTTTTAAAGGGTCTCCATAGTATTTTGTTTGCAAGAACAGACTAGATTCCCAAAATGTTGTCAATCTATCTAAGTGTTCATCCCAATCTTCAATATTTCCAAAAAAAGGTCCTAAAGTTTCATTTACTCTCACTTTAGCGTAGAATGTAGATACTAGTTTATAAATATCTTCACGTGTTTTAATATCTTTCTTTTCCATTGTTTACAAAGATAGTTCATCAAACTTTTAAATCATATTTTACTTATCTATTTTAGCAGTATGTTATCAGTAGTATTAATTGGCGCAGGAAATGTAGCATCGCATTTGTATAAAGCTTTAGAAAAAGCTAAAGACATCACTGTTTTACAATGGTACAATAGAAATCTAAAAACTATTGAATCTTACCGAAATAAGGTTAGTATCACTAATAATCTTGCAGATTTAAAAACTGCCGATATCTACATTATTGCCGTTAGTGATGATGTAATTGGAGCGTTATCATCACAACTACCATTTAGTAATCAGCTTGTTGTACATACATCGGGAAGTGTGAGTTTACACGATTTAGACAAAAAAAATAGACGTGGTGTGTTTTACCCTTTGCAAACATTTACGAAAGATGCAGATATAGATTTTACAGAAGTCCCAATTTGTATAGAAATAGAAGACAAGAATGACTTACAACTCCTAAAAGAGCTTTCGAAAGCTCTAGGTTGTAAGCATTACAGGGTAAATTCCGATCAACGTGCTGCATTACATTTGGCTGCCGTTTTTGTAAATAACTTTACAAATCAATTATATCGTATTGGTCATGAAATTACAGAATCTAAAAGTGTAGATTTTAATATTTTAAAACCTTTAATAAAAGAAACTGCAAACAAAATAGAATTATTATCTCCTTATATGGCTCAAACTGGTCCAGCAAAACGAGGTGATAAAAAAACGATTAAAAAGCATTTAAAAACCTTAGATAAAGACATTCATAAAGATATTTATGAATTGCTAACAAAATCAATTAAACAAACTCATGGGAAAAAGCTATAAAGAATATTTACACCATATAACGACCTTTATTTTTGATGTAGACGGTGTACTTACAGATGGTACTGTAACTATTACTACCAAAGGAGAAATGCTGCGAAGAATGAACATTAAAGATGGTTATGCAATAAAAACTGCCGTGGATCAAGGCTATAATGTTTGTGTGATTTCTGGAGGGTCTAACGAAGGCGTTCGTTTGCGTTTAAAAGGATTAGGTGTTAATGACATTTACTTAGGTGCTCACAATAAAATTGACCAAATGAATGAGTTTCTACACATCTACGATATAAAACTAGAGAATGTACTTTATATGGGAGACGATATTCCAGATTACCCAACAATGACATTAGTAGGTTTACCTTGTTGTCCTCAAGATGCTGCACCAGAAATTAAAGAGATTTCTAGTTATATTTCTCATAAAAATGGTGGCAAAGGTGCAGTACGCGATGTGATTGAGCAAGTGTTAAAAGTACAAGGTAAATGGAATGCTAATTTTGATGCGAAATACGATTGAGAGGAAATAGAAGAAATAAAAGAAGGCATAAAATTGGTTTTGGTTATATAGGTTCTGGCAATACTCACGACGTTTTTTTTAGGAAACCAAAGGTTGCATTTTCTGAAATTAAGCACAAACTCAATTTACAAAGTCAAGAGAAGTTTCATAAAGACTTTAATGACAAGAAATTAACCAATATTGAAAGAAATAGAATTAAAGATAGAATTAGAGAAACTGAAAAACAACGAATGAAGAAAATAGTATTCATTTTTATTATTACTTTTCTAATAATATTCATTTTAGTTAGATACCTAATTAGTTATTTATTCTCTTAAAGATGACTAATATTTTAAACCTCGTCCGCTGGAAAAATCTTCTGCTTATTGCATTAGTTCAAGTTCTTGTTAAATACGCCCTTTTTGAGTCTTTTAATATTCAACTTACTTTACATACACTGCAATTCTCTTTACTTGTATTAGCTACCGTATTTATTGCAGCAGCAGGAAATATTATTAACGATATTTATGATGTTGAAACTGATTTAGTAAACAAACCAAAAAAAGTCATAGTAGGTAAAATAATTTCAGAAAAAACAGCTTTAAACTTATTTATTGCTTTAAATGTACTTGGAGTTGGTCTTGGGTTTTATTTGTCAAATACAATTAACAGAAACGGTTTTGCAGTCATATTTGTAATTATTTCTGCACTACTTTACATTTATGCATCTTACTTAAAACAAACATGTCTTCTAGGTAATATTATTATTTCAATATTAGTAGCATTAAGCATTCTAATAGTGCCTATTTTTGATTTAATTCCTTCTTTAACAAGTAGTAATAGAGAATTATACTTAGACATTTTTAAAATTGCATTATACTATGCGCTTTTTGCTTTTATAATAAATCTTTTAAGAGAAATCATTAAAGATATTGAAGATATTAATGGCGACTATAAGTCGCAAATGAAAACACTGCCAATTATTATTGGTAGAGATAGAGCAACTATGCTTGTTTTTGCGCTTTCATTTATTCCTTTACTAGCTCTAATAAATTATATTGTTTCGCAATTATATAATAACATATTAGCTGTTGTGTATTTTCTAATATTTGTGCTTGGGCCAATGCTATATTTTACAATCAAGATCTTTTCGGCAGAACTAAAAAAAGAGTATCAGCATTTATCTAATGTTTTAAAAGTAATTATGTTATTTGGTGTGTTATCTTTGTTACTATATCCATTAATTATTAATTAATGCTAAACGAAAAACTAAAAAATTATCGAATTATTTTAGCATCAGGCTCTCCTAGGCGTCAGGAATTTTTTAAAAATCTTGGTTTAGAATTTGATGTTATTTTAAAACCCGTAAAAGAAGAATACCCAAACCGTTTACGTCATTTTGAAATTAGCAACTATCTAGCACAGTTAAAATCCCTGCCTTTTGAAAGTGAGTTGCAGCCAAATGACATCCTCATTACTAGTGACACTATAGTTTGGCATAATGAAGAAGCTCTTGGTAAACCAAGATCAGAACAAGAGGCTTTTAACATGTTAAAATCTATGAGCAATACTACACACGAAGTCATTACTTCTGTCTGTTTTAAAACAATCTCTTCTGAAAAAACAATACATGATATTACAAAAGTGACTTTTAAAGAGTTAACTGATGATGAAATTTGGTACTACATAAGTCATTTTCCACCAATGGATAAAGCTGGCGCATATGGTATACAAGAATGGATTGGACAAATTGGAGTCACCCACTTAGAGGGTTCCTATTTTAATGTAATGGGATTACCTGTACATAAAGTATATCAAAATTTAATTGACATTGTAGAAAAATAAGGTTCTATGAAAACACATAATAACAAAAGCATTACTAGCTTTCTTATAGCAGTTCTTTTAATTGTTAGTATATCTTGTAAAAACAATGAAGATAAAAAAACAACCAAACTATCAAGTAATACAAAGTATAGAGAACTAAGCGACGAGTTTAAAGATTATTGGTATGCTGGAGAAGCAGAAATAACATCTTATGAGTTAGAACAAGCTCGCTATGGTGAAATTAGAAAAGGACATGCAGTATTAATCTATGTTACCGAAGATTTTCTTCCAGTAGAACAAGTAAAAGCAAATAACCAAAATCCTGAAAATATATCAGTTTTAAAGTTAAACGCAACCAAAAAATTCAATACAGGTATTTATCCATATTCCATCATGCAAAGCACCTTCTATCCCCTTCCAAAAGTAGAACATGCTATTAAAATATCTAGTTCAATACAAGAGTGGTGTGGACAAACCTATATGCAACTCAATAATAAGAAAGATTTTGAAATCAATTCACATTCGTACTTTGAAGGTGAGGCTGACCAAAACTACCAATTAGAAAAAACGATTTTAGAAAATGAACTTTGGACACAGCTTCGAATAAATCCAAAAGAGCTACCAACTGGAAGTTTAAACATAATTCCTTCGTTTGAATTTATTAGTTTGAAACATGTTGAGTTAAAACCATATCAAGCAAACGCTGAATTAAAATTAGGCTCTTACTCTATTAGTTATCCCGAATTAGAAAGAGTTTTAACTATTAACTTTAATAAAACATCACCTTACGAGATATTAAGTTGGACAGAAACAACTAAAAGTGATAGTGAAACATTAACTACTAAAGCAACAAAATTAAAAACCATTAAATCGCCATATTGGAGCAAAAATAGCAACAAGGATAGTATGTTAAGAGAAACTCTTATGCTTAAATAGTTTTTTTGATTAGCAACTTTTTATCTTTACAAAAAGATTACAAAATGACCAATTTCTTAACAACATATCAAAACGAGTTAATTAATACACTAATTGTTTTTTCAATTCTATTTACTTTGCGATTTATTATTAAAACTGCTATAAATAAAATAGGCAGAAAAAGCGGTATTAATGATGCAAGAATCAAACTTATTAATAGGTATGTAACCGTCACACTATTTCTTATTGTATTACTTATTGAAGCCTTTATTTTTGGTGCAGAACCAGAAGATTTATCATTAGTGTTTTCTTCAGTTTTTGCAGTTATTGGAATTGCGCTTTTTGCAATTTGGTCTATTTTAAGTAATATAACCTCTGGTGTTATCATGTTTTTTTCATTTCCATATAAAGTTGGAGACAAAATACAAATACATGATAAAGATTTTCCAATAGAAGCCATTATTGAAGATATTCGAGCTTTTCAATTACACCTTAGAATGGATAATGGCGATTTAGTGACCTATCCAAACAATTTAATTCTACAAAAAGCAGTGACTTTAGTTGAAAAAGATGCTATAGATGATGGTAGTGATGCTATATAAATAGTATATTTATAACATATAGTATTATGTTTTTATGGCAAAAAAAAGAACTACAAAATACAAAAAACACGTTGGACAAATTCCAGGTGCTTTAATATATACAGGGAGTAAATTGTCTAAACTTTTTATTGAATCTTTTGATTACAATGCAGATCATGTTGAAGAGAAAGAGCTGAAAAACATTAAAGATGTTCTTCATTACAAAACCACCGATTCTATAACTTGGATTAACATAAATGGTCTAAATAATATTAATGAAATAGAAAAAATTGGTGAAAATTATGATATTCACCCTTTAACACTTGAAGATATTGTAAATACCTCGCAGCGCCCAAAAATAGATGAATATGAAGGATATTTATTTGTCGTTGTAAAAATGCTGTATTATGATAACGATGAAAATGTCGTTTCAGAACAAGTAAGTTTTGTGTTAGGCGCTAATTATGTATTATCTTTTCAAGAAGCCGAAGGGGATGTTTTTGATTCCGTTAGAGATAGAATAAGAACCAAAAAAGGAAGGATTCGCAATTTAGGAGCAGATTATCTACTCTATACGCTTATTGATTCTGTGGTAGACCATTACTACGAAATTATAGAAACAATGGGTAATAAAATTGAAGAGTTAGAAGACCTCCTTTTTAGTGGCAACCCAAAAGAAGATATAACCACACAAATTCAATCACTTAAACGTGAAGTTTTAAAAGTGCGACGAGCAATTTTTCCATTGCGAGAAATAATTAATAGAATTGAAAAAATTGAGCATAAACTTATTCATAAAAAAACCATTCATTTTTACCGAGACATCTATGATCATATCATTCAAGTATCAGAAAACATTGATATTTATAGAGAAATGATTTGGGGACTTATGGATATGTACATGACTACCATAAGTAATAAAATGAATGAAGTCATGAAAGTACTTACTATTATTGCAACTATATTTATTCCGCTAACCTTTATTGCTGGAATTTATGGAATGAATTTCGAGAATATTCCCGAACTGCACTATAAAAATGGGTATTTCGTATTATGGGGAATTATGATTGTTCTTTTTATTGGCATGTTATTCTACTTTAAGCGCAAAAAGTGGCTATAACCGTTAAAGAAAGATTAAAACCAAGCTTTTCACTTGGTTTCTTTTATATATTTGGTTTCTAGCAAACCTAATAACCATGCAAAAATTTAAATTAGCAATTGCCATTGCTCTTTTTTCTACAATAATTACTTACGGCCAACAACCAAAAAAACCAAGTACTTCCGAAATTTATGAAGCGGTACAAAAACTAAATGTTTTAGGTTCTGTGTTATATGTAGCTGCACATCCTGATGACGAAAACACACGTCTTATCTCGTATATGTCCAATCATGTTAAGGCTAGAACAGCTTATCTATCTGTGACTCGTGGTGATGGTGGACAGAATTTAATTGGACCAGAAATTCGAGAATTATTAGGTGTTATTCGTACGCAAGAATTATTAGCTGCGAGACATGTAGATGGTGGCGAACAACGTTTTACAAGAGCTAACGATTTTGGATATTCTAAACATCCTGACGAAACCTTTGCTATTTGGGATAAAGAAAAAGTATTAGGTGATGTTATTTGGGCCATACGACAATTTAAACCAGATGTTATTATAAATAGGTTCGACCATAGAAACCCAGGAACCACACATGGTCATCATACAGGTTCAGCCATGTTAAGCATGGAAGCTTTTGATATGGTTGCAGACAAAAATAGTTACCCAGACCAATTAAAACACGTGGATACCTGGCAACCTAAAAGATTATTCTTTAATACTGGTTGGTGGTTTTATGGGAGTCAAGAAAATTTTGAAAAAGCCGATAAAAGTGGAATGCTAAACTTTGATGTTGGTGTATTCTATCCACATAAAGGATTGTCAAATAACGAAGTGGCGTCACTAGCAAGTAGCCAACATTTATGTCAAGGATTTGGTCGCTTAACAACACGTGGGTCACAGCAAGAATACATAGAATTTTTAAAAGGAGAATTCCCAGAAAATAAAGACAATATCTTTTCTGGAATCGACACATCTTGGAATCGTGTTAAAGACGGAAAAGCTATTGGAGACATTTTATATAAGGTAGAAAAAAACTTCAATTTTAGAGACCCTTCCGTTCATTTAGACGATTTAGTTAACGCATATAAACTTCTACAAAACATTGAAGATAAGCATTGGAAAGACATAAAAATCAATGAATTAAAACATATTATTGAAGCGTGTACAGGGTTGTACTTAGAAGTGTCATCAAATACACCAACAACAAGTAGCGGAAGTGATATTACATTAAATTTCGAAACACTTAATAGAAGTAATGCTAGCTTAAAATTAATGTCTTACCAAGTGTCTTCAAATAATAATTCAATAGAAAAAAATCAAACACTTTTACCAAATGTAAAGGAGGTTTTTAAACAAGAAATCACCTTACCTAGAAGCATAAAAACAACCACACCTTACTGGCTTGAAGAAAAAGGAACTTTAGGAGTATATAAGGTAGATGACCAAACGTTAATTGGGAAACCAGAAACACCTAGAGGTTTAACTGTCGATTTTAATGTAATGGTTAATAATACGCTTATCACATTTACTAAAGATGTTGTATATCGCTACTCAAAACCAGATAAAGGGGAATTATATAGACCTTTCGAGATTATTCCAGAAGTATCTACTAGCATTAGCAATAAAGTAATCATTTTTGAAAACGACAAGCAAAAAGAAATTCAAGTGATTGTAAAAGCTGGTAGAGATAATATAGAAGGGTCCATTACCCTTGAACATCCTAAAGATTGGAATGTATATCCACAACAACAAAAAGTGACGATAGAAAATAAAGGAGAAACTCAAAAGTTAGTATTTACGGTTATTCCACCAAAATTCCAAAGTGAAGGAACGCTTGTACCAAAAGTATCTGTTAACGGAAAAACCTATTCAAAAGAATTAATAGAAATAGATTATAGCCACATTCCTTTTCAAACAGTGTTATTGCCAAGCGAAAGTAAAATTGTTCGCTTAGACATTCAAAAACGCGGTGAAAATATTGCTTATATAGAAGGAGCTGGCGATGTTGTTCCTGAAAGTTTACAACAAATAGGCTATAACGTAGTAAAAATAAAACCTGAAGATATTACTTCTGAAAATTTAGCGCGTTTTGATGCCGTTGTTGTTGGGATTAGGGCTTATAACATTGTAGATGAACTAAAATTTAAGCAAGATATTTTGTTTGATTTTGTAGAGCAAGGTGGCAATATGATTGTGCAATACAATACTAGCAGAGGTGTTAAGGTCGATAACATTGCTCCTTTCGATTTAAAACTATCGAGAGACAGAGTTACCGACGAAAACGCGGAAGTAAGAATATTAAATCCAGACCACGAACTTTTAAATTTCCCAAATAAAATTACGTCAAAAGATTTTGATGGTTGGACTCAAGAACGTGGACTCTACTTCCCTAACGAATGGAGTAAAGAGTTTACACCTCTTATTTCAATAAACGATAAAGGAGAAACACCTAAAGATGGAAGCTTATTGATTGCCAAACATGGTAAAGGACATTATATCTATACAGGATTAAGCTTTTTTAGAGAGTTTCCTGCAGGCGTTTCTGGAGCCTATAGACTTTTCTCAAATATGTTATCTATTGGGAAGGATAATATTAATTTAAACAAAAAACTAACTGACTAATATGGAAAATCATTCATACCAAAAAGCAAAATGGAAAAACTGGTACACTCTGGTTTTAGTGGCTAATGCCATATATATTATTCTTTTTTATATCATAACTCAGTCGCTGTCGTAGTATGAATCATTTTACAAAATTAGAAACCTTAGATTGGACTATCCTAATATTTACACTAGTTACCATTGTGGCTTATGGTACTTGGATAACCAGAAAAAATAGAGATGTTAAAGACTACTTAAAAGGCGGAAGCACCTCAAAATGGTGGACTATTGGTTTATCTGTCATGGCGACTCAAGCAAGTGCTATTACCTTCCTTTCTACACCAGGACAAGCATTTAATGATGGTATGGGCTTTGTGCAATTCTATTTTGGATTGCCAATTGCTATGATTGTTATTTGCATGGTGTTTATTCCATTGTACCATCGATTAAATGTATATACTGCTTATGAGTTTTTAGAAAATCGGTTCGATTTAAAAACAAGAACCTTAACAGCAATCCTCTTTTTAATACAACGTGGACTCGCTGCTGGAATTACCATTTTTGCACCTTCAATTATATTATCTGTAGTACTTGGTTGGAACTTGATATTGCTAAACATTATTATCGGAATCCTTGTCATCATCTATACTGTGACTGGAGGCACTAAAGCAGTAAGTGTGACTCAAAAACACCAAATGATTGTGATTTTTACAGGAATGGTTGTTGCATTTATTATTATAGTTAGCAAGCTCCCTGCAGACATCACATTTTCTAAAGCATTAGAAATAGCTGGTGCAAATGGCAAGATGGAAGTGTTAGATTTTTCATTCGACTTAAATAATCGCTACACATTTTGGAGTGGTATTATTGGTGGTACGTTTTTAATGCTCTCTTATTTTGGAACAGACCAAAGTCAGGTGCAACGTTATTTAAGCGGAAAATCGGTTAAAGAAATGCAATTAGGTTTACTGTTTAATGGCTTGTTAAAAGTACCAATGCAGTTCTTTATTTTATTAGTTGGTGTGATGGTATTTGTATTTTACCAGTTTAATGCAGCGCCTTTAAATTTTAATCCAGATGCAACCAAAACAGTTTTGAACTCGGAATATGCCGATGAATACAAAGCATTACAAGCACAACAAGCCGCTATTTTTAATGATAAGCAAACTTATATTGCCGACTTTATTAATGACAATAACGAAGCTAATACTAAGAAAATAGCTGAAGCAAACAATGCTTATGAAGCACTAAGAAGCGAAGCGAGAATTTTAATTGAAAAAGCAGCAGATGCACAACAGGTAAAAGTTGAAAAAAATGACAAAGATTATGTGTTTATCAACTTTATATTAAACAACTTACCAAGAGGCTTAATAGGCTTATTATTGGCAGTTATTTTAAGTGCAGCTATGTCGAGTACCTCTAGTGAATTAAACGCTTTGGCATCCACGACGACTATCGACTTATACAAACGAAATACTGGTAAGCATTCTGAAGAAGAGATGGTAAAAGCCTCCAAACTATTTACGTTGGGTTGGGGAATTTTAGCCATTGGTATTGCTTGTGTCGCAAACCTCGCCGAAAATTTAATACAATTAGTAAATATTATTGGCTCTATTTTCTACGGAAATGTTTTAGGTATCTTTTTACTAGCCTTTTTTGTAAGGTGGGTAAAAGGAAATGCAGTGTTTACCGCAGCTTTAATTACACAAGTCTTGGTGATAGGCTTATTTTTACTAAACGAATACGAATTTATTAATTTACCATTTCTATGGTTAAATTTTGTTGGTTGTGTGATAGTCATGGTAATTGCCATTCTGCTTCAAACAATGGATAGAAGTTCGCCTAGTGAAGAGTTAGAAGCTATTGGTGAGTAAAATAGTGGATTAAATTACGCTTATCGGTTTTGTATATGAAAAGTAGCGGATTTTTACAGACTAACTTTTCGGTTTTACAATGACCTCTAATTTATTAATTTTCCTTTGTTTAAGCACTTAAACCGCTATTTTTTTATACGTTGTTGTAGCCAGTTTTTATTTCTAATTCGTTCCATTTTTCTTTCCAGTTCTTCTTTTCAATTCTATTCTTGTAAATGGTCAAATCAAACCTCGGTGTTGGTACAACTAAAAGATTAAATAAATCTTCTAATCCATAAGGTGCGATATACTCAATTTTGTTTTTGAAATTCAATCTTACAGCTATTGAAGTAGCAGTTTCAGGCCAAAAGGAAATAGCTTTATTACAATCAGTATATTGTTTGTGTCCATTTCTAATATGCATCCTTGCTTGATTCTTAACAGACCAATTTAGTTTAGGATTCAGATTTCTCAGTTTGCTCTCTATTTCTAAGTCAAACTTTTTGGTCAAATTTGATTTGTCAAAATATATTATGTCAATATCATTAAGTTCAGTTCTGTCTTTCCCGTGTTTTTCGTCCCAAATTTTATTTCTAACAAAACCAGCTCCAATCCAACAATCTTTTAGGTTTAAATCTCTGACTATTTTCAAAATGTTAGTCATCCATTTATCACTTTCAATAATATCGATTAGTTTATTTTCTAACTCTTCAGGCATTTTTGGGTAATTGGCTACAATGTCATGATATGTAACGTTTTAATGTTTTATATCAAACGATAAGCGAAGTTAGAATTTTCTTACTACAAAGTCAATTGTATCATTATTATTTGATGACAAAGTTATTAACTAAAAAAGTGAGTCAATTGGCTCGTTTTTTAAATTTTTGCAGAAATCATAATTCTAAAAAACTATGAATCCATGTTTTTTTATCTAGTATAAAGTTAGGATGCACATCGCCATTTTTAAGAGTCATGGAATGGTCTGTTACTTTATAGTTTTTAATTTTAAAATTAGGCTTATCTGGTATTAAAGCAATTGATTTTTTTGGGTCAACCAAAATATCTAATTCGCCATATTGAAACAATACTGGA
Organism: Pontimicrobium sp. SW4; assembly: GCF_039954625.1. Lineage (NCBI taxonomy): Bacteria > Pseudomonadati > Bacteroidota > Flavobacteriia > Flavobacteriales > Flavobacteriaceae > Pontimicrobium > Pontimicrobium maritimum. Next base: position 1,120,126 of record NZ_CP157199.1, on the reverse strand, counting down.
CATGTTATACCATCTAGTTTATCTTCTTGAGTAAAATGTACATCTTGTGATAATGGTCTTTGTGGTAATCGTGTCGAATTGCTTGGTAAATAATTAATTTCTGGATGAAGCTTTCTAAAGGCATTTACTTTTTTAATAGTTTCACTTGAAATGCTGCCTGAACTAACTTCCTCCAGATAGATATCCCAAAGACGTACAGCTTCGTTTACAGTAACAGAATCGATATTTCTTGACAAGAAATTATGCTTAATGGCGTATAAATGGTTTTTTTTATAAGACTCAATGGGTCCAGATACAGCATTCACAAAAGCTATCTCATTAGGATATTCAATAGCCATATTAAGAGCAAGCCTCCCTCCTTCGCTCATGCCATGTACGCCAACTTTATTAGAATTGACATACGCTTTATTAGACAACCAAGTAAACAATTCGTAATATTCATTGGTTTTATCTACAAAGCTTTGTGCTCTCCATCCTTTTTTTGTGTTTGATAACCCAGCTCCAGATTTATCACATACTAATGCCACAACTCCTTGTTTTGCAAAAAACTCAGCTTCATAAAGATAATTAGACAACCCAACATCGCCACCACCTTGCAAGCATAAAACAGCAGGCGTTTTTTTATCAACACCAATAGGTCTATACAAAATCCCGAATATAGTACCATTGGAAGTTTCAATTTTAACAGAGTCCTTGGTAACTTCATATTCATTAGTAGCAATTGTTGGTAATTGTTTTGAAGCATTACTTACACAACTTGTAAGGAATACAAATACGATAAAAATATATTTCATTGCGACTTATTTAATGACTATTTTCAAGTTGATTTAAAAATACAACAAACTCTCAAATATAGTTATAAAAAAAAGCGAGCATATAGCTCGCTTTTTTTATTCTATATAATATAAATCATTAATTCATCCACTCAGCAAGAGACGCTTTGTTCATTTTAACATACTGTGCATTTCCAGCTTTTTCAGAAGCAGCTAAAGATTTTTTAGCTAGTTCTACAGCACCTTTTTTATCACCTGCGGCAGCATAAATAAGGGACTGTTGACGCAGTTGCCAAAATGCAGGGTTTTCAATCTTGCTCATAGCCTTATCTATCCATTTTTTTGCAGTAGCTGGATCTTTACCTGCGCTTAAATAATAACCTGCAGCAGCATAATAATCGTTTGCACTAGGGCCACCCAACATTTTATCAATAGCAGCCGATACTTTAGCATCAGTTGGTACAGTAAAAGGCACAGTGATATACGTTTGTTCCCATATGATATCTAAATTAGCACTAGCATTTCTAATATTATTGATATCAATAGTAAATGTTTCTACAACAAAAGGAATTGGCATAGCTTCAACTGTTGCTTTTGCAGCAATTTTAGATTCATCCAAAGTTTGAGGTGCTCCATTTCCTTGATGTTCTGTGTATAAATACACGTCCCAATTCTTTTCTCCTGGTATAGTGAAAATAGCATATGTTCCTGCTTTTACATCTTGACCTGCAAAAGTAATATCGTCACTAAAAGTAATTTTAGTTCTTGCATTAGCTCCTGTTCTCCATACTTTTCCATATTGTTCTAATCCACCAAATATTTTTCTACCCTTTACTCCTGGTCTAGAATAGTCAATAGTAATGTCTGTTAACCCAACCTTTTGCTCTACTTTAGACGCAGGACTTGGCGCAGGGGTTTGCAATTGTGCATTTATTGCGTAAGACAATGTAAACGCAAGCATTATTAAAAGTAATTTTTTCATGTGTATTAAGATTTAATGTTTATTTTTTTAATTACACAAATTTACAAAATCAAACTAAGAAAATAATGACTCCAATTATATTTTGTATTACTATGCTTTTAGGTAATATTTCTTTCTAAGCCAAAATGCAACTCTAACTAATAAAATTAAAGCAGGAACTTCAACCAAAGGCCCAATAACGCCAGTGAATGCTTGCCCAGAATTTAATCCGAATACTGCAATAGATACCGCAATAGCTAGCTCGAAATTGTTTCCAGCTGCTGTAAACGAAATAGCAGCATTTTTGTCGTAAGACGCTCCCATGGCTTTAGACACAAAGAAGCCAATAAGAAACATGATTGCAAAATAAATAAGCAAAGGAATTGCTATAGTTACAACATCCATGGGAATCTCAACAATCAATTCTCCTTTTAGCGAAAACATCACTACTATTGTGAATAACAATGCTATTAAAGTAATTGGTGAAATTGTTGGGATGAATTTTTTGGTGTACCACTCCTCGCCTTTTGCTTTTACTAATATAAGTCTACTTAATATGCCTGCTAAAAAAGGAATGCCCAAATAAATTGCGACGCTTTCAGCTATTGTCACAATGGAAATATCTACAATAGCACCTTCAAAACCAAAAAGAGGTGGAAGTTTGGTAATAAAAATCCATGCATAAAAACTATATGCAAACACCTGAAATACACTATTTAATGCCACCAAACCAGCGCCATATTCGCTGCTACCTTCTGCTAAATCATTCCACACTAAGACCATCGCAATACAGCGAGCTAAACCAATTAAAATCAATCCTACCATATATTCTGGGTGATCTTGTAGAAATATTAATGCAAGCGCAAACATTAAAATTGGACCTACTATCCAATTTAAAAACAATGAAATAGACAATACCTTAACATTCTTAAAAACTTTAGGTAATAAGCTATAATTTACTTTTGCCAAAGGTGGATACATCATCAATATTAAACCAATCGCTATTGGAATATTGGTTGTGCCACTACTATAAGAATCTATGTATGACGTAATAGGTGGGAAAAAATATCCTAAAGCAACACCTAAACCCATAGCAATGAATATCCATAAAGTAAGATAAGAATCTAAAAAACTAAGCTTTTTACCTGATACTGCCATTACATATAATATTTAAAGCAAAAGTAAATATTAAACAACTTATATAATAATCTTAATAGACCTTTGATAGCATTCTTTACAAAAACGTAACATTGAATAAAGCACTTTTGTTTATTTTTTTTAGTTATTAACTAAACAATTTGTATTTTTAAAAAATAATTTACAAAAAAACGATTAGAGTGTCAAAGAATAAAAAACAGTTTTATTAATAAACATTATTTATGAAAATTCTTGTAACAGGTGCAACAGGATATATTGGCAAACGCTTAATACCATTATTAGCTAATGATGGTCATCATGTTGTTTGCGCGGTAAGAGATAAGTTACGTACAGATAAAAGTTATGCTGAAGATGACTTAATTGATGTTGTTGAAGCTGATTTTTTAAAACCAGAAACACTTAATAACATTCCTGAAGATATTGATGCAGCCTTCTACTTAATTCACTCTATGTCAAATTCTTCAAAAGATTTCGAATCTCTTGAAGAACGATGTGCCATCAATTTTAAAAATCAACTTAAAAAAACTAATGTAAAACAAGTTATCTATTTAAGTGGTATTACCAACGAAGATCACTTATCAAAACACTTACGGTCACGCAAAAATGTTGAAGACATGCTAAAGTCTAACACCTATGGGCTAACCATTTTTAAGGCTGGAATTATTGTGGGTTCTGGAAGTTCTTCGTTTGAAATAATAAGAGATTTGGTTGAAAAACTGCCATTTATGATTGCACCAAAGTGGTTAAACACAAAAACGCAGCCACTTGCTGTTAGAGATGTCTTGACGTTTTTACATCGCAGTGTTGGTCGCCAAGACCTATATAATAAATCATTTGACGTTTTCGGTCCTGAAATTTTAACTTACAAGCAAATGCTCTTACAATTTGCACAAGTAAGAGGATTGAAAAGATATATCCTAACAGTTCCAATAATGACACCTAAATTATCTTCGTATTGGCTATACTTTGTAACTTCAACATCTTACAAACTCGCCACAACTTTGGTAGATAGTATGGGAGTTCAAATTATTGGAAAACCAAGTGCTATTAACCAACTACTAAATGTCCAACCAAAGTCCTATAAAGAAGCAGTCGCATTAGCTTTCGAAAAAATTGAACAAAATAGTATTGTTTCTAGCTGGAAGGACTCTATGGTTAGTAGTGGACGATTAAGAAATAATTTACATAAATATATCAATGTGCCAAAGTTTGGTTGTTTTATAGACTATAAACAACGACATGTTAACGATGCTGATCAAACCATTGATAAAATATGGAGTATTGGTGGAAAAACAGGTTGGTACTATGGTAACTTTCTTTGGCGAATAAGAGGCTATATTGATAAACTGTTTGGAGGTATTGGTTTGCGCCGTGGACGTACAAACACAACTGAACTCAATGCTGGGGACGCGCTCGATTTTTGGAGGGTGATTTTTGCCGATAAGTCAAAACAAAAGCTACTCCTTTATGCAGAAATGAAACTTCCTGGTGAGGCATGGCTAGAATTTAAAATTGAAGATAATATATTGAAGCAAACTGCCACATTTAGACCCAGAGGTTTAGCTGGAAGACTTTATTGGTATAGTGTATTGCCTTTTCATGGGTTTATCTTTAATGGTATGATAAAAAAGTTAGCTAATAATTAAAATTAAATAATAGCTCTGTACAAAGCACAAATGTTAATTTTTGTTTAATATTATTTATTTTTTATTAAACATTTTGTATCTTTGTGTTATCAAAAATTGATTACAGTAAATTATATAACGATTAAATTAATACACATGGACATCATAAATAAAGCTTTAGAATTCGAAAAGCAAAAAAGAAGTAGCTTGTCTATAAGTGATAGAGTAAGAATTACTAGAGAAGCAAAATCACTTATATTAGGTTTAAATGAGATTTATAAAGAAAAGAAAGATGCTAAAATTATGGATATTATGAAGCGTCTAACTGTTATAAAACAAAAAATAGAAAAGCGACTTAAAGGAAGACCTTTAACAGAGGCTTACTAAAATGAAGCCTTTTTACTTTTAATTCCGATAAAAAAATGTCAAAATCTTCTATTTATGATATTAGGATAAATAGCCTACAAGGCAAGCCTATTAATTTATCTGAATTTAAAGGCAAATACATATTATTTGTCAACGTTGCATCAAAATGTGGCTTTACACCTCAGTATAAAGACCTACAAAAATTACATGAAAAATTTGATGATTCACTAGTAGTGATAGGTGTTCCTTGCAATCAATTTGGAAGCCAAGAACCAGGGGACTCTTTTGAAATTCAAGAGTTTTGTGAAGTGAATTATGGCGTGGAATTTCTTATAACCGAAAAGGTAAATGTTAAAGGAAGTGAACAACATGCACTTTATAAATGGCTTACAGATAAAGATTTTAATGGTTTTAAAAAATCCTCTGTAAAATGGAACTTTCAAAAATATCTTATCAACCCTAAAGGTGATCTCGTTGATTATTTTTATTCAACAACTAGCCCGATTAGTAAAAAAATCATTAAACACCTATAATCATGTTTGGACTATTTAAATCGAAATCAAAACTTGACGTTTTGCAAAAGCATTATGAAAAACTAATGGGTGAATGGCATCAACTATCATCAATTGATCGTAGTAAAAGTGATGAAAAATATGCTGAAGCTCAAAAAGTTTTAGACCAAATTGAAACTCTCAAACAAAGCTAATTGAAATGAAGGTTTTTCAACTAATCCTGTTTCTTGTTATAAACTTTGGTGGTTTATACATTGGTAATCTACTAATGAATAATGGCCCAACATCTCAATGGTACTTCAATTTAAACCAAGCGCCTTGGACACCTCCAGGTTGGGTTTTTGGCGTTGCTTGGACAGCAATAATGATTTGCTTTTCTATCTATTTAGCATATCTTTTTAAATGGCAAAATTCTAGCTTCTTATGGTTATTATATGGTTTGCAAGTCCTTCTAAACGTAAGTTGGAATTATCTGTTTTTTAATCAACACTTAACTTTTATCGGTTTAATAGTGATAGTACTTTTATTAATTGTGATTTTGTATTACTTCCTAACATTTAAAACAGATGTGATGCAAAACATAAGATATTTATTACTACCCTATATTATTTGGCTATGCATTGCGGTATCACTCAACTTATACATTGTTATTCGTAATTAAATGAAAATATACACGCTACATAAAAAGCAAAATTTACCAATTACGGTTGATCAAGCTTGGGAATTTCTATCAAGTCCAGCTAATTTAAAAATTATCACTCCAGATTATATGAGTTTTGATATCCTATCAGGAGCAGATAGACCAATGTATCCAGGACAAATTATACAATACATTGTTACGCCAGTTTTAGGAATTAAAACAAAATGGGTCACCGAAATTACACATGTAAAAGATAAACAATACTTTGTAGACGAACAACGCTTTGGGCCATATGCATTATGGCATCATAAGCATTTTATTAAAGAAATTGAAGGTGGTATTGAAATGGAAGATATTATAGATTACAAAGTACCTTTTGGTTGGCTTGGACAATTAGTGCAACCACTATTAGTGAAGCCAAAACTGGAAGAAATTTTTACATATCGGACCAAAAAACTAGAAGCACTTTTTGGTACATATAAATGAAAGAAACTATAAATATATTCTGGTTTAGACGCGATTTGCGTTTAGAAGATAATGTTGCACTTTTCCATGCATTAAATACTAAACACAATGTTTTACCAATATTCATCTTTGATAAAGATATTCTAGAATCACTTCCTAAAAATGATACACGAGTCACTTTTATACACAAAACGTTAAGTGATATTAATAACACATTAAAAGAAAAGTTTAAAAGTTCTTTAGCAACATTTCACAATAGACCTATAGAGGTTTTTAAAAAGCTAGTCGACAATTATGCTATTGACACAGTATTTACAAATCACGATTATGAACCCTATGCTATAAAGCGTGATAATGATGTGAAAGCGTTTTTAGATACAAAAAATATTGATTTTAAAAACTTTAAAGACCAAGTCATTTTTGAAACCAATGAAGTTGTTAAAGATGATGGCACACCATACAAGGTATACACACCATATTCAAAAAAATGGATAGAGAATCTTAAAAGCCATCCGATTAAAAATTTTAATTCCGATGAACTTTTATCAAATCTAGTAAATGGTACAAATCTCCCATTTTTATCATTAGATGCTATAGGCTTTAAAGCATCAAAACAAACCATTGAGCCTTATCATGTTTCCGAAGCAATTATTAATCAATACGAAGCCACAAGAAACTTTCCAGCAAAAGAAGGTACGTCAAAATTAGGTCCACATTTGCGCTTTGGAACCGTTAGTGTTAGAAAAATGGTTCAAAAAGCTTTAAAGAGTCATAATAATACTTTTTTGAAAGAACTTATTTGGCGTGAGTTTTTTATGCAAATTCTGTGGCATTTTCCGCATACCATTACAAAAAGCTTTAAACCACAATACGATGCTATACAATGGAGAAATAATAAAGAAGAATTTAAAGCTTGGTGTGAAGGTAAAACAGGTTATCCGTTAGTTGATGCAGGAATGCGTGAGCTCAACGAAACAGGATTTATGCACAATCGTGTACGCATGTTGGTTGGTAGTTTTTTATGCAAGCATTTATTGATTGATTGGCGCTTAGGTGAAGCCTATTTTGCTGAAAAACTACACGATTATGAATTAGCCAGTAATGTTGGTAATTGGCAATGGGTTGCTGGTTGTGGTGTTGACGCTGCGCCTTATTTTCGCATTTTTAATCCAACTACCCAAATTGAAAAATTTGATAAAGATCATAAATACATCAAAAAATGGGTGCCAGAATATCAAGAGTTAACTTATTCTCCACCAATTGTAGACCATAAATTTGCTAGAGAGCGCTGTTTAAAAACTTACAAAGAGGCATTAAATAAATTCTAATATTTTTATAATAGAATTATGGTGCAATTTTGCTAAATTTAGGTCTAACATAAAACTATCATTATAATGAATACACAAGAAGTAGCAAACAAATGGGCAGAAATGTGCAGAAATGGTGAAAATTTAGAATGCGTTGAGCAATTGTATGCAGATAATGTTACAAGTAAAGAAATGCCTGGTTTTCCTGAGGCTATAGTTAGCGGAAAAACCAATGTATTAAATAAAAATAAAATTTGGCTAAATAATGTGGAAGTGTTTCACAAAGGTGAAATAAGTGATCCTGTAGTAGCTGGAAATCATTTTACTTCAAAAATGGGTTTTGATGTTACATTTAAAGAAAAAGGACGAACTCAAATGGAAGAAGTATGTGTTTTTGAAGTAAAAGATGGAAAAATTGTAAGCGAACAATTCTTCTATGATATGTAATATATCATCTTACATAATAAATAAAGCTCCTAAAATTAGGAGCTTTATTTATTATATAACTTACTAGTTCTGCGTCTATAGCATTTTCAACTTACTCTTTCAATCTTAGCACCAATAGCACGTAAACGTTCGTCTATACGTTCGTAACCACGATCTATTTGTTCAATGTTATGTATTGTTGATGTTCCTTTTGCAGACAAGGCAGCAATTAACAACGAAATACCAGCTCTAATATCCGGAGACGTCATTGTGGTAGCTTTTAAGCTTGACTTAAAGTCATGACCAATTACGTTAGCTCTATGAGGATCGCATAATATAATTTTTGCACCCATATCAATTAACTTATCTACAAAAAACAAGCGACTTTCAAACATTTTTTGATGTACTAATACTGTACCTCGAGCCTGAGTTGCTACTACTAAAACAATGCTCAATAAATCTGGAGTAAATCCAGGCCATGGTGCATCACTAACGGTTAAAATAGAACCATCAATATAGCTTTGTATTTCGTAACCATCTTCATGAGCAGGAATATGAATATCGTCGCCTTGGCGCTCAACAGTTATTCCTAATTTTCTAAATACTGTAGGGATTAATCCAAGATTATCCCAACTTACATTTTTAATGGTAAGTTCACTTTTAGTCATTGCAGCCAAACCTATCCAACTTCCAATTTCAACCATATCTGGAAGCATCGTGTGTTCTGTTCCTCCTAAACTATCTACACCTTCAATAATGAGCATATTAGAACCAATACCAGAAATATTAGCTCCCATTCTATTTAACATTTTACAAAGTTGTTGTAAATAAGGTTCGCAAGCTGCATTGTAAATAGTTGTAGTCCCTTCTGCTAAAACAGCAGCCATCACAATATTTGCAGTTCCTGTAACAGAAGCCTCGTCAAGAAGCATATATGTTCCTTTTAATCTTTTTGCTTCTACACCATAGAAATGTTCCTCACGATTATATCTAAAGGATGCTCCAAGATTAATAAACCCTTGAAAATGTGTATCCAATCTACGACGTCCTATTTTGTCGCCTCCAGGCTTAGGAATAAACCCTTTGCCAAAACGCGCTAACAATGGTCCAACAATCATAATTGAGCCACGTAAACCACGACCATCAATTTTAAATTGTTCAGATTCTAAATAAGGTAAATTAACATTGTCTGCCTGAAAACTATAAGAACCATGAGCTAACTTATTAACTGTAACTCCTAATTTTTCTAAAAGTTTAATAAGTTTATTAACATCAACAATATCTGGGATATTATGTATAGTAATTTTTTCTGGAGTTAGAAGAACTGCACATAAAATTTGAAGTGCTTCATTTTTTGCTCCCTGTGGTTGAATTTCACCTTTTAATTGGTGGCCACCTTCAATCTTAAATATACTCATTGAATAATTAATAGCGTTTACGACCTCGGTTGGTATTCTTCTTACCAGTAGTCTTTTTATTGCTTGTGTATTTCTTTTTAGAACGCATTAAACTGGTTGAATCACTTAGGTCTTCTTCACTTTTTCTTAAGTCAATTTTCCCATCAGACAACTCATAAAGGTGATCAAAAATAACAACATCTTCAACTGTATCTTTATTCCAATTTAAGAAGCACTTTTTCATGTGATTAGCAATTGTATATAACAAAGCTTCTTTCATTTCACCATCTTCCCAAGTATTAGCAACATCGATCATGGTTTTTATATTGTTTCCATAAAATCTGTATTTTGGGAAATTTTGTGGATATGGCAAAGGTTCTGGTTTCGCTTCCAACACCTCTCTCGAAGGTTTTTCGTAAGGAGAATCTGCGTCTAATTCAAAATCAGACATAATAAAAAGCTGATCCCAAAGTTTATGCTGAAAATCTGGTACATCACGCAAATGTGGTTGCAAATTTCCCATAACAGAAATAATGGCTTTAGCTAGTTTATTACGCTCTTCTTTAGTTTCTCGTGATTTAGCATAATTAATCATTTTTTGCATATGACGTCCATACTCTGGTATAATTAAATGCTCACGCTCTGTATTGTACTCTAATTGATCTATCAAAATATTGTATTATGTATGTGTAGAATTAATAAGTTCTTATGAAGTTTTCACTTGCGCCAAAGTACAAAAAAATAAACAATAGCCATTGTTTTTAAATGATTTTTGGCATATTAATTATCTAAAAATTAGACAACTTTATAACGAAATAACATCTTTCACATTGTTTGTTACTTTTATATACATAGAAATAACAGCATCTGGATCTTTCATGACTACATTTATTGAAACACTTGTGTACTTTCCGTTTTTAGACTCAACGGTATTAATTACCGCACCAGTATTATCAAAAAGAGCTTCAATCTTTTCAATTTTGTCAGTATCTGATTTAACAATAAACTTATATAAATACTCCGATGGCCATGAAGCCGTTTCTAAAAGTTGTGTTTTTAATTTCTTGTAAAATTCTTCTGCATTTGGTGCACTCATAACCTTTTTTTATAGCGTGACAAATATACACTTTTAAATATTTTTTATTTCTGCATTTAATTACGATTTTTACTGAGAAAATCAATAAACTTTGGGTGCAAAAAAAATTGTCATAACTGGTGGTCCAGGTACTGGTAAAACTTCTATTATTAATGAATTATTACGTAGAGATTTTGTATGCCTAGAAGAAGTTTCTCGCCAAGTAACTTTAAATGCACAAAAGCAAGGTATTGACCAATTATTTTTAACCAAACCACTCTTGTTTAGCGATTTGCTACTAGAAGGCAGAAAAAAACAGTACCTAGAAGCCACGTCTAGCGATGTTGATCTTACTTTTTTAGATAGAGGAATTCCAGATGTAGTAGCATATATGGATTACTTAGGCACTGTATATCCTGAAAGATTTGTTGAAGCTTGTAAAGAGCATATTTACGAACATGTATTTATTTTAGCACCTTGGCAACAAATTTATGTTAGTGATAATGAACGCTATGAAAATTTCGATCAAGCTGTACAAATTCATGACCACTTAGTAAATACGTATTCTCAATATGGTTACGATTTACATGATGTGCCTTTTGATTCTGTTGAAAAACGTGCAGATTTCATACTAAATATAGTGGAGAGTTTATAGTGGCACATCCAATTCAAATACTAGAAAAATATTGGAACCATACTAGTTTCAGACCTCTTCAAGAAGATATCATCAATGCTATTCTTGAAGGTGAAGATACATTTGCTTTACTTCCAACTGGAGGTGGAAAATCTATTTGCTTTCAAATTCCAGCATTAGTAAAAGAAGGAATTTGTATTGTAATTTCACCATTAATTGCTTTAATGAAAGACCAAGTTAGGGCTTTAAAAGAGAAAGACATTAAAGCTATGGCTTTAACAAGCGAGTATAAATATGATGAGCTTAATATGATGCTCGACAATTGCATTTATGGTAATTACAAATTCTTATACCTTTCTCCTGAGCGCTTACAACAAGATATAGTTCAAGATAGAATAAGACAAATGAATGTCAGCCTTATCGCTGTCGATGAAGCACATTGTATTAGTCAATGGGGAAACGATTTTAGACCTGCATATAAAAACATTACCATACTTAGAGAATTACAGCCAACTGTTAATATTGTTGCTCTAACTGCAACTGCAAAAACCAACGTAGTAGAAGATATTATAACCAATCTTGATTTTATAAGTCCAAAAATTTTCAAACAAAGTTTTAAGAGAGAGCACTTAGCTTTTATGGTTTTTGAGGTTGAAGACAAGCTTTATAAAATTGAGCAAATATTAAAGAAGAATCCTCAATCATCCATTATTTACGCCAGAAGCAGAAAACACACATACGAGATTCATACTTATTTAAAAAGTAAGGGGTTTTTAAGTACGTATTATCATGGTGGTCTTTCAAACAACGAAAAAGAATCTCATTTTAATCAATGGTTTAATAATCAAAAGCAAATAATGGTAGCTACCAATGCTTTTGGAATGGGAATTGATAAAGCTGATGTAAAAACGGTTATTCATGTAAATCTTCCTGAGAGTTTAGAAAGCTATTTCCAAGAGGCAGGAAGGGCTGGACGTAATAACGAAAAAGCTTTTGCGGTTATTTTAAAAAATAAAGGCGACGAACAACATGTAAAGAATCAATTTCTAAAGATTTTACCTAGTATAGACTTTATAAAACTGGTCTACCGAAAGCTATGCAACTACTTTCAAATATCTTATGGAGAAGGAGAATTTACAACTCATGATTTTAATTTTAATACTTTTTGTAAAACATATAAATTTAACACACATACTACATATAATGCATTACAAGCTTTAGATAGAACAAGTATTATCCATTTATCACAACAATACCAAAACACCTCAATTATTATGTTTTTGGTAAGTAGTAATCACTTATTTACTTATCTAGAGAAACACCAAAGTATAAGTATGATAGTAAAGTCCATTTTAAGAACTTATGGTGGTGCTTTCGATCAAGATGTAAAGATTAACACCTTTATGATAGCTAATAAATTATCTTTAAAAGAAGATGAGGTAATTAATGCATTAGTTCAGCTTGAAAAAGATGCTATTATTTCACTAAAGCTTAACAAAACAGATGCTGAAGTTACTTTTTTAGAACCCAGAGAAGACGATAAAACTATAAATAGAATAGCAAAAATTATAGAACAGCAAAATGAGTTAAAAGAATTGCAAGTTAATGCTGTTATTGACTATGCAAATAATAATTCCATATGTAAAAGTACACAGCTTCTCTCCTATTTTGGTGAAGAAAATGCTAAAGATTGTGGGATTTGCTCAGTATGCATAAAAAAGAATACGAAAGCACCAGCTATAGTGCTAAATACAGATATTGAAAAAATAATTTCGGTTTTAGAAGAAAAACCTTTATCATCAAGAGAAATCATAGAGATTACTAAAATAAAAGAACATCTTATCTCATCAATATTAAGAGACATGCTTGAAAACAACTTAATAGAAATTACACATACAAATACTTATAAAATAAAGTAATATGACAAAAGATTTAAGAATTGTATTTATGGGAACACCCGATTTTGCAGTTACTATTTTAAAATCGTTAGTAGAAAACGACTATAATATAGTAGGCGTAATTACAGCACCTGACAAACCAGCAGGAAGAGGAAGAAAACTTCATGAAAGTCCTGTGAAAGAGTATGCAAAATCTATTGGGTTAAACATTTTACAACCAACAAATCTAAAAAATGACCATTTTATTGAAAAACTAAAGTCCTTAGAGGCTAGCCTCCAAATTGTTGTAGCATTTAGAATGTTACCAAAAATAGTTTGGCAAATGCCAGAGTATGGCACATTTAATTTGCATGCATCATTATTACCAAATTATAGAGGTGCAGCTCCAATTAATTGGGCTATTATTAATGGAGAAACAAAAACTGGAGTTTCTACTTTTTTTATAGATGAACATATTGATACAGGAGAAATGATTCTTCAATCTGAAGTAGAGATATCACCAGATGAAACTTCAGGTGTTTTACATGATAAATTAATGCATTTAGGAAGTGAATTAGTTATAAAGACTGTCGAGTTAATAAAAAAGGGTACAGTTAAAACGATTCCACAACCAAAAAATGTCAAAATAAAAACAGCACACAAACTAAATAAAGATAATTGCAAAATAGATTGGACAGACTCGCTCGATAATATCTATAATAAAATAAGAGGATTATGTCCATATCCAGCAGCATGGAGTTTGTTAGATAATGGAGATAGCGAATTAAACCTTAAGGTCTATAAAGTCGAAAAACAAAAGCAAGATCATAGTTTTAGTATTGGAGAAATTGTAAGCTCAAAAAAATCTGTGAAAGTAGCTGTGAAAAATGGATTTATAATATTAAAAGAAATTAAACTTCCTGGAAAGCGCAAAATGGATATTATTTCACTTCTTAATGGTTATACATTTAATAAAGATGCAAAAATGCTCTAAACCCTTGTGATTGCTGATATTACAAATTTTAAGTGAAAATTAGTCGTCTTTATTAACAATTGCATTAAGTTATCAACAAAAACACGTTTTTCCCTTGCTATTACTTGTGTGAATGGATTATACGTATAATTTTGTGTAGGATTTAACAAAAAAGTTAACCCAAATAATAAACAATTTAAAACTTAATTTTATGAACAAAACAGATTTAATCAATGGAATGGCAGAAAACGCTGGAATTACTAAAGCTGCTGCTAAAAAAGCATTAGATGGTCTATTAATTGACATTGAAGGAGCATTACAAAAAGGAAACAGAGTTTCTTTAGTAGGTTTTGGATCATGGTCAGTTACAAGAAGAGCTGCTAGAGATGGAAGAAATCCACAAACAGGAAAAACTATAAAAATCAAAGCTAAAAACGTTGTAAAGTTTAAAGCTGGATCTGATTTAGGTAATGCTGTAAACTAAAAAGTAAGCATAATTTTATATTAAAAGGTTCGTTGAATAACGAACCTTTTTTAGTTTAAGAGCGCTACAAAATATTGCTTTTTAAATAAATATGTATTAGATTGTAGATATAAACTTAGTGAATATGGTTAATCATAACCCAAAAAAAGGCCATTTGCTCATAGCTGAACCATCCATTTTAGGGGATGTCTCTTTTAATCGATCTGTGATTTTATTAGCCGACCACAATGAAGAAGGATCTATAGGTTTTATACTAAACAAACCGCTGGATTACACTATCAGTGATTTAATTCCAGAAATAGAAGGTGCTTTTAAGATTTATAACGGAGGTCCTGTGGAGCAGGATAATTTATATTTTATTCATAAAGTTCCTGAGTTAATTCCAAATAGCATAGAAATATCTAATGGTATTTATTGGGGAGGTGATTTTGAAAAAGTTACTGAACTTATTAATAATAATACCTTAAGCAATAATGATATTAGATTCTTTTTAGGATATACAGGTTGGGAAAACAAGCAACTTGCTAGTGAGTTGCTTTCTAATACTTGGATAGTAGCAGCTAATGTTTATAAAAAATCCATTATTGAAAAAAATGATGTGAATTTTTGGAAAGAAAAAATGCTCGAATTGGGAGGCGAATATAGTATTTGGTCCAATGCGCCTGAAAACCCTAGCTATAACTAAGTTAACCTTACTTTTACATTCAATTTAGCTAATACACTTTTAGAAAAACTGATTGAGAATTGCTTTTTTCTATAATTAGTTATTGGTTGTATTCCAGAAATTACATTTGTTAAAAACAGTTCATCTGCTTGCTGTAATTCAAATGGAGAAATAGAAGTTTCTTCAATAGTATAATCGGGAATTTGCCTAATTTTCTCAATAATTTGCTTTCTCATAATACCTTTTACACAACCATCACTTATTGGTGGTGTTTTAATATTTTTCCCTTTAACTAAAAAGATATTCGAATTTAGCGCTTCAACAACACTTTTATTAGTATTTAGCAATAAACAATTATCGAGTTTGTTTTCTTTAGCATATATACCTCCTATTACATTGATAAGCCTGTTATTGCTTTTCAAAGTAGATAATAAACTAGGTGATATATAGTGATCTTTATAAAGATCCACTTTAAATGTTTCTTCATTAAACTCATAAAAATCATCATCCAAGATCTTTGTAGTAATGAGATAAGAAATATCATTAGTACTAGGCGTATATAATCCTTCGCTCTCTCTATAAACAACTAGTTTTGCTCTTACAGGTTTCTGTTTTTGATTATTAGTCTCAACAAGCTTTAAAATTTCATTTTCAAGAAATTCTAGAGTAAAACTAATTGGTATTTCCATTCTTAAAATACGCATTGAAGCCATTAATCTAAAATAATGATCTTCAAAAAAAAGTATTTTAGAATGTGATATTTTAATTGTTTCAAAAACAGCATCCCCATAATTAAAACCTCTGTTATTTATTGGAAGAGAAGCCGTTGTTTCTTGTAAAATGTTTCCGTTAATATTTACCATAAAAAAAGTCCCGAATAAATCGGGACAAATATAATTTATTTAATAAGAATAGTTATGCTGATCCCAGTACTTGCTTTAAATCTGAAATTTGATTTTCCCAAAGCATTTTTACTTCATCTACTTCATCTTTATCAGCAAAATCTGTTACCATTAATGACACATCTTTAGTAATATCATCTACCTGAATTCTAATTTCAAAATAAGCTGCATCATCTTCACCATTTTGCCATTTAAACTTTACACGTTCTCCGTTTTTTTTACTTAAAAGCTTAGCTTGCTCCTCACTATCATCCCATATAAAGGTGAATAGCTCGCCTCTTGAATTTACATTATCTGCAAACCATTCGGACAACCCAGATGGTGTTGAAATGTATTGATATAGTAATTGAGGTGATGCATGTATTGGAAACTCTAAGTCAATTTTTATTTTATCATCCATAAATTCTAAAAAAAATTAGATGGTTAATATATACATTAATTATTTAGTTTTAAAACTAAAAATTAAAAATATTTTTGTTGGGTTAATATTTGCTCTAAATCATTTTGTTTTTATATTTGCAGCCGCAATGATATGGCGAGATAGCTCAGTTGGTTAGAGCGTTGGATTCATAACCCAGAGGTCCCGAGTTCAAATCTCGGTCTCGCTACTAAAGATAAAACCTGATACTAAGTATCAGGTTTTTTTATTTAAAGCTTCAAAGTTAACTTTCAAATTAAAAAGCATACAAGAATTATCTAAACAATACTTTTTGGTAATCGAGAGCTTAAATGCATTAAAATATCATACACTGAAGTACCAGTTACATCTGAAATATGATTTGGATGAATCTCAATGTGATCTGGTCCTTCTAAAATTGCCACATCTCCTACTTCAACCTCTTTACTGCTTCCAAGTTCAATTATAGTATGACTAGCACTCACAGCTCCAATAACTGGATATACCTTACCATTCACCAAAATTTTTGCTCCCTTAACAGCATTACGTATATAACCATCGGCATGTCCAATTGGAATTGTAGCTACCCATACTGGTTTTTTTGCAATATAATTACGTCCGTAACTCACACTATCTCCAACACGTAGTTGCTCAACTCTAACAATTCTCGCCTTAAATCTATAAGCAACTTTCAGTTCTGAAATCTTTTTTTCTTTCTCATAATATGTAGGATAAGCACCATATAAACTAATTCCTGGTCTTACCATATCTAAAGCCGAATCTGGAAAATGAAAAATAGCATTGGAAGATGCCGCATGCAGCTTACCTATATCAATTCCTTTTTTTGATACTTCATTACTTAAGCTTTTCAGTCTCTCTAATTGAATTTTATCATACTCAGGCTCTTCAGTAAATCCCATAAATGCACCAAGAATATTAATGTTTTTACTTGAAGCAATATTTTCGATCCAAGGAAGAGCTTTATGATAAGGAATTCCCATACGGCTCATTCCTGTATCAATATATAAATGAACATTCACTGGCTTACCAGCTTTTACAGATATTTCATCAAGTAGCTTATGCATTCCTTCATTATATATTGATAATTGTATATCATGGGAAACTAATGTTTCAAAATCTTTATCAGTTGTCATTCCCATGTGTAATATTGGCTTGCGTATTCCAGCATTTCTAACAGCTAAACAAACGTCAGTTTTTACAGCTGCAAAACCAACAATTTCTGGCATTTCTTCTAATATTTTAGCCACATTTACATCACCTAACCCATAACCATTATTTTTTATAACTGCCATAATGGGCCTATTTCCTGAAAGCTTATATAAAGCTTTTACATTGTGTTTTATAGCTTCGGGTATTATTTCAATCCATGGATCAAATCTATCATTATCTATATCTAAGGAAGATTCTTTAATTAATGAGGCTTTAGAAGTAAAGGAGGGAAAAAGTACTATAGATGTTAATAAAGCGCCTGACTTTAAAAAAACTCTTCGGGTATTCTTCATTTTATTGATTTAAATCGAGTTATTACTAATGAACAATATACAGAATGCCAACTACTTATACAATAAAGCTATGCCTTCTCAAATCAAAAAAAGCACTAACTATTATTCTTACATCTATTTTTAGTAAACAGCTTATTTTTAATGCTTTAATTATTTTATCGCAAAAGAATATTGCATTTAATCGGATTTTTATGCATTTTATAGATAATAATTATATATTAGCAAAAAATTTCTAAAAACTTTAACCCTAAGTCTAATGAAAAAAATTACTCTTATTCCTATTTTATTTATGCTTATTTGCAGCAATATTTATGCGCAAAATACAGCTAAACAAAAAGCAGAAGCTTACCTAGAAACTAAAGGAGAAGTATGCTTTACATTTAAAGCCAACTCAATTGAACAATTGGAAGAAATTTCTTCATTTTTATCTTTAGGACATAAACCTATTAAAAGAGGTGAATTAATAGTTGAAGCTTATGCTAACAAAAAAACATTTTCGAAATTCTTAGAATATGGATTATCATACGACGTATCAAAGAATGATAATGAATTGCCATTTAATCCACATGTAAGTGAATCATCTAAAAAAGACTTACTAGTACAAACAGAAAACTCAAGACGAAGAGCAGGTTGGGATACAACTTGGGACTCTTACCCTAAATATTCTGAATATGTTGCAAAAATGAATTACTATGCAACAAACTATCCAACTTTATGCTCTTTAGAAAGTATTGGAACAACACAAAGCGGTAGAGAGCTATTAGTATTAAAAATTACTGATAATGTGTCCGTTAATGAAGGGGAACCTGAATTTTTCTATACTTCTACAATGCATGGTGATGAATTAGTAGGTTTTCCGTTAATGATTAGGTTAATTGACTATTTACTAACAAACTATGGCACAGATACTGAAGTTACCAACATAGTTAACTCAACTGAAATCTACATCAATCCTAATGCTAATCCAGATGGATCATATAGATTAGGTGATACTGATGTAATTAGTAGCCCAATAAGAGCTAACGATAGTGGTCAAGATTTAAACAGAAATTACCCTGATAATGTAGCTGGATTACACTATGATGGTACTTATGAAGATGAAACTATAGCATTTATTAATTATGCCAAAAGCAAAAACTTTGTGCTATCTGCAAATTTACATGGAGGTACTGAATTAGTTAATTACCCTTATGATAATGCTTATGTAAGTCAATATACTCATGCTGATACTGATTACTTTGAATATATTTCTGTTGAGTATGCTACAAACGCACAAAACAATAGTCCTTCTGGATATATGACAGCTGACGATGATTCACATTATATTGTGAGTCCAGGTGTAACTCATGGTGCAGAATGGTACAGAGTTTATGGAGGAAGACAAGATTTTATGAATTTTTATCATGGAGATAAAGAAGTTACTCTTGAATTATCAGATACTAAATGGGTAAGTGGTCCAAATTTACCTGCTCATTGGACATATAATAAACAAGCTTTCTTAGACTTTATAAAGCAAGCAAACTACGGAATACAAGGATTTATAACTGATGAGTCTGGAAATCCAGTTGTAGCAAAAATAGAAATTGTAGGACATGATAAATTAAATACATTTAGAATGTCAGAATCTGGTCTAGGCGAATACCAAAAATTAGTAAAAGGAGGTACATATAATGTTACTTATTCAGCACCTGGATATATATCACAAACAATTTCTACAACTGTAGTAGACAATGCTACAACCATACAAAATGTAACTCTAGTAGCAACTACATCTGCACCAACAGCTAGTGATGTAACAATTAATAGTGGAGAAACTGCATCTTTATCAGCTACAGGCTCAGGTACAATTAATTGGTATGAAAATATTGATGATACTACACCTGTATATGTAGGAGCAAATTATACTACTCCTACTTTAACAGCAACTAGATCGTATTTTGCTGAAGATGAAATTACAAAAGGAAACGTAGGCTCAACCGATAATGCTGTAAATGGAGGTTTCTTTGCTGGTGGATCTACTGAGCGTTATTTAGTTTTTGATGCAACAGAAATTGTTAGATTAAATAAAGTTACCATTAACGCTCAACAAGCTGGTGAAATTGAAGTACAATTACAAGATAACACTGGTAAGGTATTAGATGCAGAAATTATCCTTGTTGAAAATTCAGGAGTACAACAAATCGATTTAGATTTTTTAATACCTATAGGTACAGATTTAAGACTAGTAAGTGTTAATATGTCTACAGGGTTTAACCTATATAGAAATAATGCAGCAGTAAGCTACCCATATACTAATGGTTCAATTTCTATAAAAAATAGTAATGCTGGTACAGGATTTTATTATTTCTTTTATGATTGGGAAATTGAAAATATAGTAAGCCCAAGAAGTGAAGTAGTAGTAACTGTTGAAGACCCTTTAAATATCAAAGATAACATTCTTAATCTAGCAAATGTATATCCAAACCCTTTTAAAAACTCAATAGATATAGAGCTACCATTAAACGTAAATAGTGATAATGTAGAACTTATTCTATATGACATTAGAAGTAGAGCAATCAATACAACATCAACAAATAACAATGGAAAGCTTAGAATTAGCTCATTAAATACACTATCTCAAGGTGCATATTTTCTTAAGATAACTGATACTAATACTGGGAAAAATGTTATTAAAAAACTTATAAAAAATTAAATTTTTAAATATATAGTAATAAAAAAGGCGACCTTATTAAGTCGCCTTTTTTATTACTATAAGTTAACTCATTTATTATAAATGATTAACTCTTAACCCTAAATGGTATAGATTAAGTATATTCTTACGAAATCTTCTTTTTTATAGTAGAAAAAAGCCTTAAAAACAAATAAATAGTAAAAAATCATTAAAAATGAGTTAAATCTTAAAAAAATAAACAATTGATAATCAATATTTTAATTTTACAACTTACCGTTTATCGATTTTATTTGCATTTCATGGATTACTAGTATATATTTGCTTAAATTTTAATTAGTCCCAAACTAATATTTAACCTCTTATGAAAAAAAATACTTTTTTAATAAGGTCTAGTATACTTATATTAGGTATGCTACTTTCAACGAATGCTTCTTCACAAACATCAGAAGTTATTGTTTCTGTTAATTGGCCTAGTTGGTCTGGAGAAAATCGTGTAGTAATCTATACCCCAGGAGGGACAACTATAGCTACAATTGATGATGCTTATGATGGAGGCAATCGAACTTATAGCACCTCATTAAACTTGGGATGCTTAAGTGATGCCTCAAATTATTATATCATCATGTATGACATCTATGGAGACGGTTGGAATGGTGGTGCATCTAATGTTACAATTACTTCAGGAGGAGCTACTGTATTAACTAATTCTGGAGCGGGGGCTAATGCTTCTGGAACAACAGTTTATTTTAATGTATCTGGTGGAGGAGGAGCTTGCGTTCTAACTCCCGAAATAAACATCCAAGGTAATGCTGTATCTATTGTTGATGGAGATACAACACCTTCACTAACTGATGATACAAATTTTGGTAATATAGATGTAGCAGCAGGATCTAATGCTAACACATTTACTATTCAAAATACTGATACTGGAGTACTTAACCTAACTGGTACTGGACCTACCTATGTAGCAGTTTCTGGTACTCATGCTGCTGATTTTAGTGTTACTACAAACCCAACAACACCAATTGCTGCTTCTGGAAGTACGACTTTTACAGTAACCTTTAACCCAAGTGCTGCTGGTTTAAGAACAGCTACACTAACTATTGCTAATGACGATAGTGATGAAAACCCTTATAATTTTGATATTCAAGGCTATGGGACTTCAACTGTTCAAGAAATAAATATAACTGGAAACTCTGTAGATATAGTAAATAATGACTTAACCCCATCTTTGACAGATGGTACAGATTTTGGAAATGTACATATAACTGGTGTTACAAACGTAAACACTTTTACTATCGAAAATTTAGGAACTGTAAATAATTTAAACCTAACTGGTATTTCACCTTATGTAGTAGTTTCTGGAACAAATGCAGCCGATTTTACAGTAACAACTATTCCAAATACACCAATTTCTGCTGCTAGTAATACAACATTTGCAATAACTTTTGACCCTAGCGCAGTAGGGTTAAGATCTGCAACGTTAACCATTGCAAATAATGATAGTGATGAATTCACATATGTATTTAATATTCAAGGAACTGGAATAAACACTGAAGCTCCTGGAGGTGTTACTACAAATTTAGGATTATGGCTTAAAGGAACTGATGGATTAGCATATACTGATGGACAAAGTGTAGGTTTGTGGAGTGACCAAGGAAATGGAGCTGATGCAACGGTAAATACTGCTGGTCAAGAGCCTACTTACCGAGATAACGCGACAAAGAACGTTAATTTTAACCCTGTTGTAGAATTTGATAATTCTTATGCTACATATACTTTAGATGGTGACTTTTCATTTGACGATACATCCACACAATTTTTAGAAGGCACAAGCGGTATGTATACCCAAGAAATATTTGTAGTTATGATACCGGATGATACTCCAATAAACAACAGTTATGGTTTTTTTGATGTGTTTTGTGGTGATGAGAATCCAGGAACTAACGAAACTGATGCCACTGGTATTGGTACTGGAGATTTTACTGGTCGTTTTACTGATGAAATAATATGCTTTTCCGTTGGTACTACTAATGCTGGTTTAGGATATGGTGTTGCAGAAATTGGAACAGGTAGTTCTTATAATAATATTGGTATTATTAATGCACGAAATAATGCTGGTGCAACACAACAAGAGTTATATTATAATGCAAATAATATTGAAACTACACAAAATGACATTCCAGATTTTTCTAATGTAACTAATTCAAGATATTGGATTGGGCGAAGTGAAGGTTGGGAAGCAAGTTTAAATGCTCGAATGGCAGAAATCATCACCTTTTCATCTAGAAAAAGTGATGCCGACTTAACTGATGAACGTAATAGAATACAATCTTATTTAGGCATAAAATATGGTATTACTTTAGGTGTTAATGGTACCTCTCAAGATTATGTAGATAGTGATGGAACTGTTATTTGGGATCAATCTGAAAATAGTGGTTATAATTATGACATTGCTGGTATTGGTCGTGATGCAAGTTCTGGGCTTAACCAAAAACAATCTAGTAGTGTAAATAATGCAACTGATGGCACAGGGCCTATTGAGGGCATATTGACCATTGGGCTTTCAGACATATATGCCACAAATAACTTAAATAAATCAAGTAACCCTACAGAACTAAATGATAAAGAATATTTAGTTTGGGGTAATAATGGTGCAGATTTAAACTTAGCAGCTTCTGTAATAAATGTCGATATGAGTTCTGGTATAGGTGGATTATCAACTCCAGTAACTTTTACTGGGATGCAACGTATTTGGAAAGTAGTAGAAAATGGTGGTGATATCCCTTCCGTATCGGTTAGAATACCTCAAAATGCCATTAGAAACATCTCTCCTCCTGGAAGTTATTTAATGTTTATTTCAGATACACCTATATTTGATCCTACTGCCGATTATAGAGTAATGACTCCTGACGGAAGCGGGAACTTGGAAACAGATTATGATTTTAATAGTACAAAATACATCACTTTTGGCTATGCTCCTCAAGTAATTGTAGAACGCTCAATTTATTTTGATGGCGTTGTAGATTATGTAGATGTTGAAGATAATTTAGATTTAAATACATCAGCCTTTACTATCTCTGCATGGATTAAAAGAGACACAGGCACTACAAATGCCTCTATTGTTTCAAAAAGAGATAATGCATTTACTGAAGGATATGATTTAAGAATAAATGCAACTGGAAGACTTGTATTTACTTATAATGGTGGTGCAGTTACTTTAACTTCTTCTGTGGCTATTCCAGAAAATGAATGGCACCAAGTAGCAGTAATTTATAATAGTGGTACTGCAACTTTATTTATTGACGGTGTTGCTGATACTTCTGCATCATCTTTAGCGGCACCAGTAGCAACATCACGAAAATTCCTAATGGCAGCGGCTGATGGCTACGACCCTAATACAACTGATTATTTTGCGGGAAATATTGATGAAGTTAGAGTATGGGATACTGCGCTTACTTCTGGTCAACTTAGATATATCATGAATCAGGAAATATCTAATGATGCTACTTTAGCATTAGAGTATGGTGATGTAATACCTACTTCTATAACAAATAACGAAATAAGTGCTGTTCCTTGGGCTAGTTTAGCAGGATATTATCCTATGTCTGTATATACGTATACAAATACAAATGATTTGTCAGGTAATAATCACCAAGGTGCCTTAAGAAATTTAAATACTGTCGATTTTCAAACTGCTCCACTACCATATCAATCACAAGCTAATGGTCCTTGGACTACTGATGCTACTTGGTTAAACAATAGTGTACAGACATTACCAAATGCTTTATCTATTGTAGACGGAGTAACTCCTATAGATTGGAATATTGTAGAAACAAATCATAACATTACTATAGATACTAATGCAGGTCTTGGCCGTGAGCGTTCAGTTTTAGGGCTAATAGTATCCAGTAATGAATTACAAGTCAATGGTAATACTGCTGCTGGCACTGGTAATGGATTAACCGTTACACATTACTTAAAAATTGATGGTACTATAGACCTTGAAGGAGAATCGCAATTAATACAAACAAATCTTAGTGACTTAGACGCTACATCTAGTGGTACATTAGAACGTGATCAACAAGGTACTGCCGATTTGTATACCTATAACTATTGGGCTGCACCTGTAGGTGTTAGTAATGCAACAACAAACAATAATAATTATACACTCCCTGATGTACTCAACGATGGAACAACTCCTGCTACACCTTTAGGTATTAGTTGGCTAACTTCTGGTTATGATGGAACTTCTGGATCGCCTGTTGGAATTGCTGATTATTGGATATGGAAATATGCTAACCAAGTAACCGACAATTATCCATCATGGCAACATGTGAGAAGTACAGGATCATTACAACCTGGTGAAGGTTTTACTATGAAAGGAACTACTGATACTGGTGGCGCTATTTCAACCGAACAAAATTATGTTTTTAATGGAAAACCTCATAATGCTGATATAACATTAACGTTATCTGCTGGTAATGATTATTTAATTGGAAATCCATATGCCTCAGCAATTGATGCAGATGAATTTATACTAGATAATATTAGCGATGGCGCTGGTAGAGCTCCTTCAAATATTATTGATGGTGCCCTATATTTTTGGGAACATTTTGCTAGTTCTACACATGTTCTATCACAGTACCAAGGAGGCTATGGCACCTATACACTTATAGGTGGTACAACCGCCATCTCCAACGATATTCGTATTAATAACACTGGAGCTTCAGGTGTGAAAACACCTCAGCAATATATTCCTGTTGGACAAGGATTCTTTGTTACGGCAGATACTGGTGGAACAATAACTTTTAAAAACAGTCAGCGTACTTTTAGAACTGAAGCTTCAGATCCTTCAGTGTTTATGAGAAGTGGTGGTGACAAAAAAGGAAAAAACACTGTTTCAAATAACAACACTAGAACTAGTGACAAAGTTGATTTACGTGAAAAAATAAGGTTGATGTATGACTCTCCTAAAGGGTATCACAGACAACTATTAGTTGGAGCAGATAGTAATACTACTGATGGTCATGATATTGGATATGACGCTCCAATTATCGACATCAACGAAGAAGATATGTATTGGACTATTGATGACAACTATTTTACTATTCAAGGCGTAAGCGATTTTAATGATGATAGAATAATTCCTTTTGCTGTAAAAGTAGAACAAGAAGGTACTGCAACTATTAGAATAGATTATTTAGAAAATATTTCTAAAAACACAATTATTTATCTGCATGATAAAGAATTAGAAGTATATCATGAACTTAAAGAGGGTGACTATCAAGTATATCTTACACCTGGTGAGCATCTCGAAAGATTCGAAATTAGCTTTGGAACTAGTGAAGAAGAAGAGGAAGAAGAGCCTATTCAAGAAGAATCTACTATTGTTGATACTCATTACTCTAATAGTATTAAAAGTAT
The DNA here is from genome assembly GCF_039954625.1 of Pontimicrobium sp. SW4. Lineage (NCBI taxonomy): Bacteria > Pseudomonadati > Bacteroidota > Flavobacteriia > Flavobacteriales > Flavobacteriaceae > Pontimicrobium > Pontimicrobium maritimum. The sequence goes on along the minus strand of NZ_CP157199.1, from coordinate 1,093,869 downwards.
CATAATTATTAATCCTTCAAATAGAAATATTAATGGTGTAGAAATGATTAACATACTTGGACAATCTGTTTACAAAAACGAAAGTGTTAACAATAGTAGTTATAATGAAGTAAGAGTCCAAAACATTAATGCAGGAGCATATATAATAACTATAAAAACTGAAAAAGAAACAATTATTAAAAAAGTAATTGTCGAATAAAATTGCTCTGAAAACTTAAATTTATTAGTTAGTTAAAATTAAATGGCTCCAATTTCTTGGAGCCATTTATTATTTAACTTTATTTAGAAGTTCATCAAGCGAGCATTTTTGCTGTTCACCTGAACTCATTTCCTTAAGGGTATATTGATTATTTTTAAGTTCCTCCTCACCTACCAAAACAACATAAGGAATATCTCTTCTGTTTGCATAGGTCATTTGTTTTTTCATTTTTGCTGTGTCGGGATATAATTCTGCATTAAAGCCTTTTTCTCTTAAAGCCTTAATGGCTTTAAGACCAAATAAAGCTTCTTTATCTCCAAAATTTATAAATAACACATCTACTTTATTACTTACCGTTTCCGGAAATAAATTTAACTCTTCAAGAACCAAATAAATTCTATCTAAACCAAAACTAATACCAACGCCACTCACATTTGGCATTCCAAAAATGCCAGTAAGGTCATCGTAACGACCTCCACCACCAATAGAACCCATTTGTACACCTTCTGGTGCAGACACTTCAAATATAGCACCTGTGTAATAGTTTAGACCTCTTGCGAGGGTGACATCTAATTGCAATAATGCCGACTTTAATTGTAAAGTAGAAATAGCTTTATCTATAAACTCTAATTCTTCAATTCCTCTCAATCCAATTTCTGAAGTACTTAAAATTGTTTTTAAACTTCCAATTTGGTTACCAAAATCACCTTTTAAAGTAAACAGAGGTTGCAATTTAGAAATACCTTCTTCAGAAATGCCTTTACTTAACATCTCTTCTTTTACCTTCTCCTCTCCTATTTTATCCAACTTATCAAGGGCTACAGTAAAATCAATTAATTTATCTTGAGCGCCAATAACTTCAGCAATTCCAGATAAAATCTTACGATTATTAATTTTTATGGTTGTTCCTTTTAATCCTAAGTTGGTAAATACTTCATCATACAGTTGCACAAACTCCACCTCTTGCCATAACGATGTAGAACCAACCACATCGGCATCACATTGATAAAACTCTCTAAAACGTCCTTTCTGTGGTCTATCTGCCCTCCAAACTGGTTGAATTTGATAGCGCTTAAAAGGAAATACAATATCGTTTTGGTGTTGTACGACGTAGCGTGCAAATGGCACAGTCAAATCGTAACGTAGGGCTTTTTCAGAGATACTTGGAGTTAATTTATTTGAATCCTTCTCATTATAGGCATTTTCATTAGCTTTAGATAAGTAATCTCCAGAATTCAAAATCTTAAAAATCAATCTATCTCCTTCTTCCCCATACTTTCCCATTAAGGTATCCGAATTCTCGAAACTAGGTGTTTCTATGGGCTGAAATCCAAAACGTTCAAAACTAGACTTAATGGTATTAAATATGTAGTTACGTTTTGCAACTTGCTCTGGATTAAAATCTCTAGTCCCTTTTGGAATGCTTGGTTTTTGTGCCATATCAACTATCTGCGAAGGCAGGTATCTTTTTAATAATTATCGTAAAATATTCCTGCCTGCACTTCGACAAGCTCAGTGACTACTCAGGAATGACAAAAATAATTAATGAAATCGTCATTGCGAGCTTTTTCATTAGAAAACTTCTCGATACAATTCCTCATACTTCGGAATTACTCGAAGTGACTAATCGATTTATCATCCTCTAAAATAATTTGAAATAGATTCCTGCCTTCGCAGGAATGACAAAATTAATGTACCAACTTATCAAAATACTTAAACAAATCGCCTTTTGTAATAACTGACCCTTGCTGTATTAAAGCAAACTTATCTAGTTGCTTATCATCAGAGTACTCTTTTTTTGCCTGAAAGAGCTCCACTGTATCATCCATTAAATTTTCACGCAACCACGAAAACCCTTCTCTAGTGGTTAAATCTATAGCTGTATTAGTAACTTTTAAACCAATTAACTCTATTTGAGCTTCAGCTAAATGAAATAGATATATATGCTGTGGTGATATATTTTCTAAATATTCGGCTTTGGTTAGTACACCTTCCCAAACTAAATCGCTAAAAACGTCTAATTCTTGTTCAGCAACTTCTGGTTTATTAGTTTTAATATCTTTCCACTCGTCTGCTGTAATAGACTGTGTCGCTAAAAAGTTTATGAATTCTTGGTGTAGTTCTTCAAATTGTTCTTTGGATAATCTCGCGTACTTCATTTTAAAAAATCTATTCTTTTTATTTAATAATATTTAATGCGGCAGCAGCTTGAAAAGGTCTATCTGTTGCAAACACATCTATTCCTAGTTTACGCCATGTCATATATAAGTTATCTCCTCTAGTTTCAGCTTGTTTATCTAAGTTACCAAGCGTTCCTAGCATAGTTGTGATTCCTAATTGATGCAATTCGTTATACAATTTGACATCAGACAATCTAGTCCCAGTAAAAGCAATCATATTTTCTGTTGGAATATCAGTTTCTAACAACCGTTGTAATTCTTCTTGATTTCTGGCTGAAACTGATAATAATAAGTCTGGAGCTAATTGGTATGCTTTAATTGCTTGCTTTACATCATATGTAATAATCACTGAGGCATCCTCAGCTTGTTGTTCTCTAATCGCTTCTATGACTTCGGCAACGTCAACACTTCGCTTAATATCTACTGTAAGAATAGCATTATTATTTTTAGCCCATGCTAATACATCTATGAATTTTGGAATTTTAAACGTTGTTACATTTTCAAAATCATCTACTAAATTAAATGCTTGTAATTCTTGATATGTGTACTTCTCTATTCTATCTGTTCCAGTAGTGGTTCGTTCAAGTGTATTATCGTGCATTAATACCAAAACACCATCTTTGGTTTTTGCTACGTCAATTTCAAATACTGCTGAAATACTATCGTTTACATATTCAATTGTTTCTAAACAATTCTCAGGGTAATTTACTAATCCAACACCTCCACGATGCACACTTATAATTGGATCTTTACCTTCAGCATACTTAAAAGCTTCAATTAAGGCAGATGCTTTTACTCTACTAGTAACAATTTCATTAGTTCCACTAGGCTTTCCTTTGCAAGAAAAAATGATTAATAAGACTATAAATAGAGTAATACGTGACATGATGTAATATTTAAAAATTAAAAAACCGTCTAGAAAGTATATCCAAACGGTTAGTTTTATATTGTGAAAAGCTAATTAAGCTTGTGGTACAATCTCGAAATCTAAATCAACAGATACTTCTCTGTGTAATCTAACAACTGCTGTGTACTTACCTAAACGCTTAATACTACCACCAGGGATAGTAATATATTTCTTATCAATTTCTTGACCTTCTTTCTCTAAAGCTTCAGAAACATTGATGTTATTTACAGATCCAAATAACTTATCACCAGATCCTACTTTAGCAGTAATCTTAATTTCTAATGCTTTTATTGCTTCTGCTACTTTATTAGCATCATCAACAATTTTTTGTTCTTTAAAAGCTCTTTGCTTTAAGTTTTCTGCTAATACTTTTTTAGCAGAGCTTGTAGCTAATATCGCTTGTCCTTGAGGAATTAAAAAATTTCTACCATAACCGTTCTTAACTGTTACAACATCGTCTTTAAATCCTAAATTTTCAACGTCTTGTTTTAATATAAGTTCCATTGTTATCGGTATTTTATTTTAATAAATCGGCTACGTAAGGCATCAATGCTAAATGACGTGCTCTTTTTACTGCAACAGCTACCTTACGTTGGTATTTCAATGAAGTACCTGTAAGACGTCTTGGTAAAATTTTACCTTGTTCGTTTATAAATCTCATTAAAAAATCTGGGTCTTTATAATCAACATACTTGATTCCAGATTTTTGAAACATACAATACTTCTTTTTCTTGCTAGTATCTATGTTAAGAGGAGTTAAATATCTAATTTCTCCTTCTTTTTTTCCTTTAGACTGTTGTTCTATAGATGACATAATTACGCTTTTTCTTTAAGTTTAACTCTTCTTCTCTCTGCCCAAGAAATAGCATGCTTATCTAACGCTACAGTTAAATAACGCATAAAACGCTCATCTCTTCTAAATTCAACCTCTAGTGGGTTAATTACTTCACCATCTACAGTGAATTCAAATAAGTGGTAAAATCCACTCTTTTTGTTTTGGATTGGGTAAGCTAACTTTTTTAGTCCCCAATCTTCCTTTGCTATCATCTTTGCACCTTTAGAAACAAGAAAATCTTCGTATTTCTTTACTGTTTCCTTTATCTGATCTTCAGATAAAACGGGATTCAAGATGAAAACAGTTTCGTAATGATTCATATTAAATTATTTATTTATGTTTAAAATGGCTGCAAAAATAGGTATTTATTATTGTTTAGACAACAATATTTACAGCTATTTTTTCACTCTTAATAAAATGTTAAAATTTTGTTAAACAAAACAGTTTATCGGCGTTTTTTGGTTTTTAACCGAATTTTTTGTACTATTGTCGATATCTTAACCTAAAACAAGAAATGTTATGACTTTAAACTGTGTTGTTGTAGATGACTCCGCAATCCAACGCTTATCTATTGTCAAGCTTATAGAGAACCACCCTTCTCTTAACTTGATAGCAGAATATAGTAGCGCTCTGGAGACGAAAAACGGACTCAATACTCACAAAGTAGACTTAATCTTTCTGGATATCGAAATGCCTGTTTTAAATGGCTTTGAATTACTTGACGTATTAAATAATAAACCCCAAATTATTTTCGTCACTGGTAAAACAGAGTATGCATTTAAAGCATTTAATTACGATGCTACAGATTATCTACAAAAACCAATTACAAGAGAACGCTTTAATACTGCAGTAGACAAAGCTTTAGAACAGCATAAATTAACGCTGGATTTTAAAGAGACTGACGGTGAGCATATCTTTGTGAAAAGTAATTTAAAAAAGAGAAAAGTTTATATTAAGGATATAAAATGGATTGAAGCACTTGGTGACTATGTAAAATTAGTAACCGAAGAGAATAGTTTAGTGGTATTATCTACCATGAAAGCTTTCGAAGCAGAATTACCAGAAGGTAAATTCTTAAGAATTCATAAATCTTATATCGTTAATCTAGATAAAATTGATCGCTTTAACAGTAAAAATGTTGAAGTTGGCGCTTACGAAATTCCTTTAAGTAGAAATAAGAAGACGCAATTAGTAGATGCTTTAAATAATATTTAAACCCTAGTAATTATCGACATTTAGAATTACTTTAATCGGACGAAAATCTTTGATACTCAAGAAGCTGTTCTTAATTTTAAGAATAGCTTCTTTTGTTTTTGCTAAAGATTGATTTTGAGGAATTTTAATAAGTATATTTTTATGATACTGATTTCTAATTCTAGAAATTGGCGGAAACTCAGGTCCTAACACATGTTGCTTAAACACATTTCTAAATGATTTTGCCATCCACTCTGCACCATCATTTACTTTGTTATAATCTCGATGCCTTAAGGTGACTTTAATGAGTCTATAAATTGGTGGATACTTATAATTATAACGCTCATCCATTTGTTCATAAAACATCCCTAAATAATCATTAGTAGATACTTGCTGCAAAATTTTATGGTAAGGATTATATGTTTGAATAAGCACCTTGCCCCTTACATCTGTTCTACCTGCTCTTCCAGAAACTTGTAACATCAATTGAAAACTACGCTCATGAGCCCTAAAATCAGGGAAATTTAATAGACTATCTGCATTCATAATCCCAACCAGTTTCACATTTCTAAAATCTAAGCCTTTAGTGACCATTTGCGTACCTACTAATACATCTACTTCATGTTGCTCAAACGCTGTAATAATTCGTTCGTAACTATATTTTCCTCTAGTGGTATCCAAATCCATTCTAGCAACTTTAGCTTTAGGAAATAACACTTTAACCTCAGCTTCAATTTGCTCGGTTCCAAAACCTTTATTATCTAGCTCACTGCTGCCACAAGCTATACAATTTTTAGGCATTGCAATAGCATAACCACAATAATGACATCGCAACTGATTTTTATATTGATGATACGTCAAACTTACATCGCAATTTGAGCATTGTGGTGAATGTCCACATGTATTGCACTCAATAATTGGAGAAAAACCTCTTCTATTTTGAAATAATATTATTTGATTGTCATTATCTAAAGCTTCTGTCATTTCTTCGATTAATCTATCACTAAAATGACCTTGCATACGCTTACGCTTCTGTTTGTCTTTAATATCCACAAGCTCTATTTCTGGCATTAACACATCATTGTAACGTGTATTTAACTCTGCAAATCCATACTTCTTCTCCTTTACTGCATTAAAGTAACTCTCAATACTAGGTGTTGCAGAGCCCAAGAGTGTTTTTGCTTTAAATAAATTAGCAAGCACAATAGCAGTATCGCGTGCGTGATAACGAGGTGCTGGATCGAATTGCTTATACGATTGCTCATGCTCTTCGTCTACAATAATTAACCCTAAATTATTGAAGGGTAAAAATACAGATGATCGCGCCCCAAGAATTACTTTAGCCTTATCGGAATTATTTAACACATGATGCCAAACCTCAACACGCTCGTTTAAAGAATACCGTGAATGATATACCGAAATTTGATTGCCAAAATATGTGCTCAATCTGGTTACTAATTGAGAGGTTAACGCAATTTCTGGCACTAAATACAATACTTGTTTTTCTAGTTTTAAAACATCTTCAATAAGCTTTACATAAATTTCTGTTTTACCAGATGATGTAACACCGTGTAATAATGTAACATTTTGATTTTTAAATGATTTAGATATTTCATTTAAAGTGATTTCTTGGTCATTATTTAGAGACTTAGATTCTAAAATTTCATCTTTTTCAAAAGAAACTCTATCAGTTTTTAAGTAATACCCTTCTAAAATTTCTTTATCAATTAATGCTTTTATTTGTGCAGAAGATGCTTCACTTTTTTTGATTAAATCTGATACTTTTATTGCCTTTTTTGAAATGGAATTCAATGTGAATAACGACATTATTATTTGTCGTTGTTTTGGAGCTCTACTTAATGTTTCTAATAATTCTTGTAATGCGTTTTCGCTTTTGTATGTTTCATTTAGCTTGACATATCGTATTAATTTGGGTTTATATTTTTCATACAATTCTTCTTCAACTGTAATAACGTTTTTTTCAATAAGTCGTTTTATTACAGGAAGTACATTTTTTTTATCAAGAATATTACTAATATCTTGAATCTTTAAGCTAGACTGATGTTGCAGCGCTTCATACACTAAAAATTCATCGTCTCTTAGCTCTAAATCGTTAATTTCTTCATCTTTATTTAAAATAATGGTAGTCTCACTTTCTAGTAAAAAAGTACTTGGTAATGCTGCTCTAAGAATGTCTCCTAAAGTACACATATAGTAACTAGACATCCATTGCCAAAGCTTTATTTGAAATTCATTAACCAAAGGTATTTCATCCAGAATTTGGTGAATTTCTTTGGCTTCATAAGCCTCAGGAGTATTTTGATGAATGTTTAAAACTAATGCAGTATATATTTTACTCTTCCCAAAAGGCACAGCAACACGCATACCAGTTTTTAGAAATTTAGATTCTGCTAGCGTTATAGCATAGGTAAATTGCTTTTCTAGTGGAATTGGTAGTATAACGTCTATAAAATGAGTTGAGTTAAACATACTATACCTTACGCTTTAATTGCTGTAAGGATGCATTAAGTTCATATCCTAAGAGCAAAATATTTGAGTTTAACCATAAGTAGAATAACAAAATTAATAAAGCACCAATAGAACCATAAAGCTCATTGTATTTAGAAAAATTTTCAATATACACACCAAAAAGATAAGATGTTAGTAAAATTAATAATGTAGTAAACAAAGCTCCAATCGAAAAGAACTTAGAGTGCCTACCTTCTTTAGTCCCAAAATAGTATAAAGTAGCAGTAGCTATATAAATCATTAAGATAAAAAAAGCATATTTAACAAACTGCACCCAAAATAGTCCTGAATTAGAACTATCTATCTCTTTTCCACTAATACTTTCATATAGCGGTGTAACTATAGAAATTTGGAAATAACCAAATACCCCAACAGTAACAATTAGCAAAACTGCTAGAATTATTGCAACTCCTAAAGCATATAAATATTGCTTAAAAACGTTTCTTGTTAATTGTTGGTGATATGAATGTTCAAAACCAGAAAACACAGCGTTTACACCATTTGCCATTAAAAGCAAGGATAACAAAAATACTGTAGACAGTAAACCTCCTTGTTTATTTACACTTATATTATTAAAAATATTATCATTAAAAAACTCTGATGTTTGTGGCGGTAAAAAAGAGTTTAGAAATTCTAAAAATTCTTTTTGGAAATTCTCAAATGGGATGATTGGTATAAGAATTATGATAAATAACAAAAAAGGAAAAATAGCTGTAAAAAAACTAAAAGCAATTGCACTAGCACGTGTCGTTAAAGCTCCTTGGACAATGCCTATGGTATACATTTCAAGAAGATCATAAATAGAAAGCCCTTCGAATCCTGGTAGTTTAATATTCTTTAAAAGTCTAACTACCCAGTTTATTACAGGAATTTTATCTAATCGTTCTTCAATGTGCTTAGTCATTACACAGCTTTTAAGCTTAAATCCATATTGTAAACCGAATGTGTTAACGCGCCACTTGAAATATAATCTACACCACACTCAGCATATTTACGTACTGTTTTTTCGTTGATACCTCCTGAAGATTCTGTTAAGCATTTACCTCCGATAAGTGCTACAGCTTTTCTGGTATTTTCATAATTAAAATTATCTATCAATATGCGATAAACACCATCACTTTCTAATATTTCTTTAATTTCCTCAAGGCTTCTGGCTTCTACAATAATTTTTAAATCTCTATTAGTGTCATTAAGGTATGTTTTGGTTTTATTAATCGCTTTGGTAATTCCTCCTGCAAAATCTATGTGATTATCCTTTAGCATAATCATATCGTACAATGCGAACCTATGGTTTTCTCCTCCTCCAATTTTTACAGCCCATTTTTCTAAAGCTCTAATTCCTGGGGTCGTTTTTCTAGTGTCCAATATTTTAGTTCCAGTACCTTCTAATAAATCAACAAACTGTTTGGTTTTAGTGGCAATGGCACTCATACGTTGCATGGCATTTAAGACTAATCGTTCTGCTTTTAAAATTGATTGGGAAGCACCTTCAACATAAAATACAATATCACCAAACTTCACTTTACTTCCATCTTCAATTAATGTGTCAACGGTCATATCCTTATCAACATAAGTAAATACTTGTTTTGCAAATTCTACACCTGCAATTATCCCTTCGTCTTTTACAAGTAATTTTGCTTTTCCTCTTGCAGTTTTGGGAATGCAAGACAATGAGCTATGGTCTCCATCACCAACATCTTCTCTAATGGCATTGCTTATAATTAAATCTATTTCTTTTTGAAATTGGGCTTGCGATATCATTTTCTAAAACTTTAATGCTAAAATAGCAATTGATTTTTATAATTAACTCTCAAAAAGTAACAACAATTAATATTATTCGTCTTAAAATAAACGATTACAATGACTAGTATTGAAAAACTTCATAATCGTATATATAAAAAACGCCTTTTTACACTTTTTACCTGGGGAACGAGAATACTATTATTTCTAGCATTTTTACCTTCTGGTTTAAAAAAGGTATTGGGGGAACGGTTTACAATTTTAGGAATAGATACACCTGTTGGCTTCTTTTTTGAAGGCTTATATCGTACTGGTTTTTACTGGAACTTCTTAGGGTTTATGCAATTGCTAGTTGGTGTTCTGTTATTAATACCTAGAACAACCTTTTTGGGAGCCATACTCTATTTACCCATAATCATAAACATTTTTATAATTGTTGTATCTATGAATTTTAAGGGCACTCCAATAATTGCTGGATTAATGTTATTAGCAAATATCTATCTTTTATTTTGGGATTATAAAAAGGTAAAACAAATAGTTTCTGTTATATTTGGAAGGTAAAACCTTTGTCTTAAAACATGAATTTTACAGTTAAATCCCTTTTAATACTATTACTTCTTATACCTTTCTTTTCAACCGCACAAGTTGAAGAAATTTATGTTGATGAAGACATGAATAGAATGACTAAAGAGCAGTTTTTAAATAATTGCGGTAAGAGTATTTATCGCTGTACAAGCTCTGTTTCTGATTCTTTAGCAGTAAACATACTACATTCAAGGTTTAAATTTGGAAGAATCTCACCAGAAGTTCATGAAAAATTATTGTCAGAATTATACAAAAACAATGAAACACAAACTGACCAAACCATTGTTTTAAGATTTGTAGATAGACATTTAAGCTATGAAAGCTATGTCAAACATGAACTTAATAAGATGAATTCGGGAGGATATGACTATTATATTTTTCAAAATGGAGAAAAAAAACATTTTAAGGGGAAGTCAAGTGTTTTACCTGAATCATGGCATAAAAAAAACCTTAAAAGATATTTATATCGTGAAAAAAAATGCATAAAAAAAGTTAGTAAAAAATCAAACTCAAAAGTTTTTCATTTAGCAAAATACAGTTTTGATAGTTTACATGAAGACTACAAAGGTTTAACCTTAATAAAAAGAAATAATTACTTAGAAGACATTCGCTCTAGCCTACCTGATAGTACTAGATTTGTAATTATTCTACCTAAAGGAGAATATTTTTCCTCTGAATTTTTTGTGCATCCGAAAAGTATCATACCTTTTCTCAATAATAGTGATTGGTCTGAATATAAAAGAGATTTAAAATACTCCAATAGTATAAAATATAAAAAAGGCTATGGTTTTTTTAAAAGCTTACCATACAGGTATAGAAATTACTATTTAGATTATAATTTAACTTGTTTCTAATATGACTATAAAACTTCTAGCCATAGGTAAAACTGACCATAAACAATTACAGCAACTCATAGAAGAGTATACTAAGCGTTTGGGCTTCTATATTAAGTTTCATCTTGAAATTATTCCAGATATTAAAAATTCTAAACATCTAAGTGAAGCCGAACAAAAACAGAAAGAAGGCTACTTAATTTTAACCAAAGTAAACACGTCTGATGTTTTAATATTATTAGATGAAAATGGAAAACAATTAGATTCTATTGGGTTTTCTAACTACTTACAAAAACACATGAATTCTGGGATTAAGCAATTAATATTTGTAATTGGTGGTCCTTATGGTTTTTCTAAAGAGGTATATCAAAAAGCTCAAGGAAAATTATCATTATCTAAAATGACCTTTTCGCATCAAATGGTCCGTTTGTTTTTTATAGAACAACTGTATAGAGGTTTCACTATTTTGAAGAATGAACCTTACCATCATAGATAATCTATTCATATCTTTCTAATAATCAGTTATTTATTTTTGTATATTTAGAGTAACTAACATGAACTTCTTTAAAAGGAGTTTTATAAAACTAACTAATATGAAAAATAATGTATTAGCCGTTCTCGGCGGAACTGTTGCCCTTTTTGGTCTTGGCTATTTAATTTATGTTGTTCTTGGCTATCATGCTTTGAATGGATCTAGAGTTGAATCCATAGCTGCTGAAGAATTAAATTTACCAATGATTATTTTAATGGAAGTATTGTATGCTACACTAATTACAATGATTTTTAGTAAGTGGGCACAAATTAAAACCTTTAGTACTGGTGCAAAGACTGGTCTAATAATTGGATTATTTCTAGGTGCTTTACCTACCTTAGAATTGTTTGCAACTACTACTGATTTAACTGACCTCACTGGAGTAATTACTGGTGCAGTAACCTTTGGTGTGCGATTTGCCGTAGCTGGTGGTATTATAGGATGGCTACTTGGCAGAGAATAGTTAATAATAATTTAAAGAAAGTAAAGGAGCTATATAATGAATAGCTCCTTTTATATTTAATCTTCGGATTCTAATTCCAAACGTTCCTTCTTTGAAAGGTTATTTATAACAAGATTATAAGATATATCCAACCATTTATATAACACTTCATTCGAAATAGAACCATCCATTACAACCTTACTCCAGTGTTTCTTACTAAAACTTGAAGTGCAGGGTATTGAGCCCGTAACTGATCGATAGTAACCGAATCACACTTAATGCTAAAATTTGCAAATGTATCTATGTCTGTAGCCGTAACATTTTACTTTTTACTTTAAATACGAGTACATTAGGGAATTTTGAAAATGGGATAGATTCGGTAACTCCCATTTTAGATAAACAATACAAACGATATTCCTCGATATTCATTTTTTAAAGGTAAGTAAATATAACTTTTGTCTAAAAATATTTAATTATAGTAAATCTTAAAAAGCCATCATTCTTAAAGTTTGATAATTGAAGTTCACTAGAATCTATATTATTAAAAACCCTTGCTTCCAATTCTGCTTTCAAACTACTACCAAAGCGTCGGGAGGCCTCAACGCTAAAAATTTTACTACTAGATTCCAAATCTGCAATTCCGCCAACTAAAATCGAGGTATCTTGAATATCGTTGAACGCAATTCTACTTCCAAAAAAAATGTCGTTTTGTAAAGCAGTTAACGCTAATTCATCTCGTTCATCATATAAGTATTCTCCCAATATTCCTATATCCAAACCATTGCCATCTATATTACTAAATGTATATTCTAAACCAGCAGCCAAAGCAAAAAAATCTTGTGTTTTAGAAGAACGATATATTGATTCTAGTTTCCATAAAAAAGCCCCATTAGTAATTTGCATATCTAAACCTGTTTGATTAATTACTGGATAGAATGCGTTTATATTTCCAAATGAATCGAACATAAATAATGGCTCTCTACCGTTTCCATAAAAGTGTGTAAGTCCAACATCAAAAGCGCCAAAAAAGTGAGACCATCTAAAAGCAACGTCCTGATTCCATTCTTTAGCACTACTCTCATAACTCACTTGATCTTTATCTATAACAATTGGAAACCTAAAGCGGCCTTTATTACCTGGAAATAGTCGTTCTCTATGATAAAGCAAATAAAATAAATCGAACGTACCAATGGTGGTGTTTAACGAATACTGAATCATAGGTTGTCCCAGCTTTTGTTCACCATCAAAACTTTCTACAGCATCAGTTTGATTGATAATATCAACTAAATGATTACTTTCTGTAACTCCCCAATATATTTTTTTAAGCCCAATACTTAACTCCCAATTATTTTTAACCTTTTGATAATACAACTCTCTAATATCCCAATGTGTCCGCTCACTATCAACATCAAGTCTGTAAAATCCTTCAATAGTTATATTTTCATAACCTTTATTCCATTCTAGAGTATACTTAGGACGAATGGCTAATGATGGGAAATGATTTTTTTGTTTATCAAATGATGCATCATCATAAAACAGTCGATACTCACCTTCAATTTCTAGTTCAAAATCATCAACTACTTGTTTCTCTTTTGTTTCTTGAGCTATAATCGAAAATGAACAAAAAACTATAATAATAAATTGTAATATACTTTTCATAACAAATAATTTAAGTGAAAAGGAACCGGAAATCAATTTAATAAGCTTCCGATTCCTTACACAACTACTTAACTAACTAATAAAATATTAATTACTTCTTCGAAGTGCATTTTGAGTAAAATCTTCGTCAGAAAGATTTGCATCAAAATTATAATCGCTAAATTCCAAAAGTGTTTCTTTATTACTTTGGTGGTTAACCATCTTAAATGTTGCAGCTCTCCAAAACTTATTTTTATATAGTTTATATCCCGAATAGGTAAGTGTTTTTAATAAAGCATTCTTCCTATCATAAAACTCTACTTTCTCTATTCGGTACCCTTTGGCCTTGTTATAATTTACAACACGTCTTGTATAGCCAGATTTTGGGTCTACAGGGTCTTGCTCTACTACCAAAATATCTCCTTTTTCTTCAAGAAATTTATAGGTGTATTTTTCTACTTCTTGTGATGACAAATCTTCATAGGCAAACTCACTACCAACAAAAGGACCAGATTTATTGTTAGACGAAATTCGCTTCACTCTTTTAATAGAAGGCAAAAATAACCATTGGTCATCTGCTCCTATTTTGTGAGTAAAAGTTAAAGTAGAGGTGCCTTTTACATCTTTAGGGCTATTAAAAACAATTAACGACTTATCTCCATCTTCATTAAGCTCAAGGGTACTAGTTGTTAACAAACGCTCACTTGTTTGTCCATTTTTATTTCTCAAAGTCATTTTTAACTCAACAGTGGAGCTATTGAATCCAAAATCAGCCTTTTCGGCTGCCTGAGCTATTTGCATTCCTTTTTCTTCAGCAGACTGTGCATATGCTCCTATTGCACTTAATAATACTATGGCTAAAACTGTTTTTTTCATTTTTATATATTTAATTATTGTTTGTTCTTAAAAAAGTTTCTTGTGTTATTCCTATTTATTTAGTTACTATATCTTCTTTTTTGCTTGTAAGAATTAATAATGATGGTAGTAAAATGAAGTCTATTACCAATGCAGCTATAATAATTATAACTGTAATTCTTGCCATATAACTATTTAAAGCAAATGATGATGTAGACAATACTGCAAATCCAGCTATGAGCACAATGGTTGTAGTTACTAAAGCTTTTCCAACGGTTTCAAAAGCATAGACAACTGCTTGTTTAGAATCATACCCTAATTCTCTTTTGGCTCTTAAGAACTTGCTCATAAAATGTACGGTATCATCAACAATAATTCCTAGTGTCATCCCAAAAACAATCACCATTCCTGTATTAATTTGTCCCTTATATAGTGCCCATATTCCAAAGCCTACCAATACTGGAGTTACATTAGGAATAATACTTAATAAGCCTAACTTGAAATTTCTAAGTGCAAACATTAATACTAATGAAATTAAAATTAATGCGATTATATTCCCCTTCAACATGCTATCAGCTTGTCTAAACCCAAGTTTTGAAAACATTAATGTTGGGCTTACTCCAATGGTATGCATAGGTTTTGGAGTATTATCCTGTAACCATTGTTCGCCTCTCTTAGAAAAAGCGATCATTTCTGCACTAGAAATATTTTTAGTAGTTACAGTAACACGTGTCTCGGATTTATCAACATTGATTTGATTGTTTAAATCTAAGCCAAAAGGTAATGAGAGCTCATAAAGCAATAGATATTGTGCTGCTTCATCTCTATTCTCTGGAACACGATAGAAACGTTCATCGTCTCCATGCATAGACCTGTTAACACGTCTTGCTACTTCACTAAAGGCGTTTACATGTATTACTTCAGGTTGCTTATTGAGCCAATCTTCAAAAGCATTTAAGTTTTTTAGGTATTCTGGACTATTAATTCCTCCACTTTCCCCACTACCAACAGAATATTCTACATTATAGATACCTGTTAAGTTTTTACTTATATAATCTGTACTATTTCTAAACTCAACAGTTTTATCGAAATAATTAATAAATTCATCATTAAATGTGTTTTTTGTAGCTAAATAGGTTAGCCCAGAAATCACTACAATTGAAATAACCGCTAAACGTACTGGCTGTTTTATTACAAAATTTCCCAGCTGGGTATATATACCTGCTTTCTTCTTAACAACTTCTTTGGTAACTTTAGATTTCAATGGTAAAATTGCCATTAATGCTGGTAAAGAAGTAGTAGAAAACAAGAATGCCATAGCCATTCCAAAGGCGGTAATATTCCCTAAATCCCAAAATGGAGGAACATCTCCAAAATTCATGGTTAAAAATCCAATAACTGTTGTTAAACTAGTAATAAATACAGGCATAAAATTTAGTCGCATAGACTCCTTTAAAGCATCTATCTTGTTTAAACCATCTTTTCGCATTTTTTGCAGCATAGTTATTAAGATATGTATACTATCAGCTACTGCTAAAGTCATTATCATAGTTGGGAATACTGATGATGGAGGTGTAAGTTTAATACCTGTTAACCCAACAAAACCAACAGCACTTATTATTGAGAATAAAACGACAACTAGTGTTGCAAGGGTACTATAAATGTTTCTGGTTAAAACAAACGTAGTAATAATGACAATTATTAACATAATCATAGTCAGTCCCAAATCTTTCATAGAGGCTTCAAAAAAAGCAGTGTTCATAGGTATTAACCCTGATGAGTGTATCTCAAAATTTGGGTGCTTATCTTTAAAATTAGAAATCATATTCCTAACAAAAGGTGTTACTTCTCCTGGTATTTCATTAATATCAATACCAGGTAACCTTACGGTAATATTAATAGCTGTTACACTTCCGGTTTTATTGAGAATTCTATTCACCAATAAAGGTTCCTTCAAAGCAATTTCTTTTATTTTCTGTATTTCAGAGTCTGTTTTTGAAGAAGACTCATAGGATAAATCGTCAACATAAAGATCATCCCCATTAGCACTAGTGTGCTGGAAATTTGTTACTGCATCAACACGAGAAGAATAGGGTGTATTCCAAGCTTCTGCTGTTAACTCTTCTATTGCTGTTAAATTTTCTCTTGTGAAAATATTTCCATTAGAAGGAGATAATACCAAGATAACATTATCATCTTTTGTATACTTTTCCTGAAGTGCATCAAAAGCTTCTAACTCTGGATTTGATTTACTGAAAAACACATGATAATCGCCATCAAACTCCATGTTTCCTTTTGAACCCAATCCTATTGCTAACAGTAGTGTAGCGATTAATACTGGCCATTTATATTTAATTACAAAATCAGTCCATTTTTTCGTAAAAGTATTTGTTATATTACCTGCTTTTTTTAGTGCATTCATAGTTTATTAAATTTGATTAGTTGACCAGTCACTTATATATGACTAATTTGTTTTAGTGGTTTATATTATATTGACGTATACTTAACATAAAAGATGACAAAAAATCAAACTAATTTAATAATCGACCAGTCGTCTATTGTTTAATCAAAAAAATTATTGTAATAGAACCTCTTTAACAATAATCATGAAATTATCGATTGGTTCCGAACTTTTCATTTCTTTCATACTAATCATAGAGCCCTTACCTGCATCTTCTATAAAAGCTGCAATAACCTCAGCCTTCATAGGATTATTTATCTCACCCAAATCTTTTGCCTCTTGTATAACATTTGTAATTAAGGACAGTAATATTTCTTCTTTTACAAAGATTGCTATTCTTATCCTTTCACTGTGTTCTGACATTTCGTTACCCAAATTACTTGCTAAGCAACCCATTTTACAACACATTTCATTTTTTAATATATTGTATCTAAACTCATGAAAATCATGAAGTCGTTGTTTAGGGGAAATCGATTTATCTTCCAGTATCTCTTTAGCTAAAGCAAAATGACCATTAAAATATTTATCTATTGCTTTGACTGCAAAGTCTTCCTTTGAATCAAAATAAAAATAAAAAGATCCTTTCGGAACATCAGCAGCTTTTACAATATCGTTTACACTTGTACCATTGTAACCTTTACTCCATAGTATTTCCATTCCTTTTTCTAAAAGGAAATCTGCTTTGGCATCATGTTTTACGGTTTTCAGCATAAATTATATTAAAGAAGCAAAGATATGACCACTCGTCTAGTAATGCAAATTTTTTAAGAAAAATTTATAGTCAACATATATCCGCAGTCTATAAAAACTATAAAAGGGAGCCAATTGGCTCCCTTTTATTAATGTGTTTTAAAAACTTCTTTACGTTTTTTAAGCTGCTTTTCTAAATCTTTTATAGTGTGTTTTACAGCATCTTCATAATTATCCTCATTAGAAGCTGCGAAAATTCTTGGTCCAGGTAAACTTAGTTCTATCTTACAAATTTTTCCTTTGGTTTTATCATTATGCTCCACTGCAAAATGCACTTCAGCACCTATAATCCAATCATATTTTTTTCCTAGTTTATTTAATTTTTCTGTCACATATTCGTTCATAGCTTCACTTGTTGCCATATGTACATATTGAATATTAATTGTCATAGTGTTTTGTATTAAGTTTAACAATGATATAAAAGTACTAGACATATTTTAATACTTAGATGATTTTTATCATATGATTAACAATTTATTTAGCATTTTTTAATTTAAGCCCCTTAATAGCTTTTAAATAACGATGCATTTCTTCTCTAACTTTTGGAAATAAAAATAATAGCCCAATCATATTTGGAAACACAAGAGCAAGAATCATAGCATCCGAGAATTTAATAACAGCGTCTAAGGTTATTGCAGCACCTAAAATTGTGAACATTAGAAAAATAATTTTATAAGATAAATCAATAAGCTTTCCTCTACCAAATAAGTACTTCCATGACTGCAAACCATAATACGACCATGACAAAATAGTTGAAAAAGCAAACAAAGTAACAGCAACCACAAGTACATAAGATGATCCAGGTATAGCATTATCAAATGCCAACGACGTTAAATTAACACCTCCAAGTCTAGAGCCATCAGCCATTAAAGCTTGTCCGTTTATAACATCTCCATAAACAAAAGCTCCATCCATATTAAACATGACGATAATAATTGCAGTCATTGTACAAATAACAACAGTATCAATAAAGGGTTCTAACAAGCCAACAAGACCCTCTGAAGCAGCATACTTAGTATTTACTGCAGAGTGTGCAATTGCAGCCGAACCTGCTCCTGCTTCATTTGAAAATGCAGCACGACGAAATCCTTGAATCATTACTCCAATAAAACCTCCAGTTATTGTCGCTTTTGGTGTAAAGGCCTCGGTTATTATTAAACTAATAGCATCATCTACAAAACTAAAGTTTGAAAAAATGATAAATAATGCAGAAGCAACATATAGCACAGCCATTAATGGAACTACTTTCTCAGTAACTTTTGCAATTCGCTTAATACCTCCAATAATAACCACACCAACTATAATGGCAAAAATAAAACCTATAATACTTCCAGAAGCTGAACCCTCAATTCCAAATCTAGCAATAATTTGAGCTGCAGCTTGATTGGTTTGAAATGCATTACCTCCACCAAACGATGCTCCTACACATAAAACTGCAAAAGTTATAGCAAGTAGCTTACCCAGTTTTGCAAATCCTTTTTCTTTTAATCCTCTAGACAAATAATACATCGGTCCACCATAGACATTTCCTTCTTCATCAATATCTCTATATTTAACACCTAAAGTACATTCAACAAATTTTGATGACATCCCAAGTAAACCAGCAATAATCATCCAAAATGTAGCTCCTGGACCACCTATAGAAATAGCAACTGCTACCATAGCAATATTACCTAACCCTACCGTTCCAGAAACTGCAGTTGCTAACGCTTGAAAGTGATTAACTTCCCCATGGTGGCTTTCGTCTTTTATAGTATCAATAATATCTCCTTCAACCTCATAAACGTTTGCTTTTGTTTCAGTATTTAAAGATTCTAAGTCATCATACTTACCACGAACAACCTGAATAGCTGTTGGAAAATGTTTGATATTAACAAATCCAAAATAAATGGTGAAAAATAAAGCTCCTATGAGTAGTAAGATTAAAACAATGGGGATGCCAAACCCAAATATATTAACCGTAGAGAGTATAAAGCCTTCCCACCATGTTGCAAATGGCATAAAAGCGTTATTAATCTGTTCGTCGAATCCTATTGATTGCGCTTGATTGATGAATGGAAATAATAAAAATGTTAGAACAAGTAGTTGATGTCTCGAAGCCATAATTTTTTTATGAATTAGAGCGCAAAGTGTAAAAATGATTTTTTAGAGAATCAAATTATCAGAAAAAAAAGATAAATGTCAGTAAATAAGTTACTGACAAAATTAGGTTAGATACTAAGCTATATAGAAATATTCTCCTTTGGAATTTTTAAACGAATTTTTCGATCTCTTTTTTCAGACATTTCAAAAAGTGTCATTTTTAAAGGATTAAGGTGATGATCAATCGTCCAACTATCCTTTCCAAAAACACCATCAAGCAATGCTATAAGCAATCGCTTTACTTCATTATAATCGTTAATATCGAAAACTCTATTACTATGACTAAAGTTTTTAGGTTTAATTTCTAGCCAGTCGTCATTATTCGATATTTTCCGTTTCGCAAATTTTGATAAAAGCTCAAACAATGCTGGAGTTAATTTAACCTTACGTTTTTCAGTACCAGGAAATCCTTTCAAAAAAACGACATGTTCAATTTTTCCTGATGATAATTTATTGCTCAGAAATTTTATGTGAAAATTATTTGAATCTGGAATTACATTTTCTGCTAACTCTTTTACCCAACTCAATGCTAAAGCAAAGAAAATCATGATTAATGAAGTCTTAAAAATAGCTGAGAATAATGTCAAGTTAATGTCGTTTCCAGATAGCTTATATGCCTGTGCAACTAAAACTATTAGAATACATACCATAGATAAAAAAGCAAGTGCTTTTAATCGTCGTTTCAAAAAGGATTCCCATAATACATATCCTAAAAAACCAAGCGTAAAAATTGAGTAATAAACATCTAGTTCATTAATCATAGTAATAATCTTACCAGATAACATACGACTTAGTGTTGGTAAAATTGAAAACAAAAATGGAACTCCTACAATGTAAATCCAATACTTAGATTTTATAATATGCCCAATAGATTCAGGCAAATACCTAAACCAAGGCAACGCTAAAAGAATAAATAAACTATTTAGTAAAGACCATACACTACGCCAACCATCTACAACTATTTCTGATGTTGTATTTGTTTTAATAAAATAAATTTCAAATGCTCCTGAGAAACTCCAACACAATACAGAAAGAGCCAACCAAACTTGTCCAAAATCGTTTTGCTTTTTACCAATATGCCACCAAATTGCAATTAAAGCTATAAATGCAAAGAGGCATACAGAAAATTGCCACCATCCGTAAAAAGATAATATCTCGTTATTAATATCTTGAAAATTTAAAAACTTGAGTAGCATGAAAATTTAGCTTTTTACCTTTAATATAACCGAAAAATAGAGTTTTCTAAATGTCAAATTCATTTTTATTCAAAAATTACAGTATCACTCTCCTTAAACCAACTTGTATAGAACTCTTGATGTATTTTCTCAATGCTATTTCGCTTTACCTTCATAGTAGGTGTAGTTAAACCATTATCAACATTCCAATCTTCTTTCATAATAACTATTTTTTCAACCCTTTCATGCTTTTCTAGTGTTGGATTCATTGCATTTATACTATCTATTAAACTAACTGATAATGTTTCTCTATCCTTTACTTTTCCTAAATCACTCAATGTTACTAAAGCTATTGGCTGTGGAATTCCTGTACCTACCAAACAAATTTGTTCAATATCAGTATTTTTAGATAATGTTAGCTCAATATGTGAAGGCGAAATATATTTTCCTTTATCTGTCTTAAATTGATCTTTAACACGTCCTGTGATGGTTAAAAAACCATCGTGATCAAACTCACCAATGTCACCAGTTTTTAAATACCTTTCATCATCGAAAACAAATGTGGTTATTTCAGGTTCTTTATAATAGCCTTTCATTAAACAATCGTTCTTAACACAAATCTCACCTTCAGCAGATAATTTTGCCTTTACATTATAAAGCGTTTTACCAACCGTTCCAATTTTATCATCATGAATCGTATTAAAATGCGATACGCAACAATCCTCAGTCATACCATAACCTTGGAAAATTGTGATATCCAATTTTCTATACCATTTCACTAAACTCGGAGCTATAGGCGCAGCAGCTGAACAAATAAATACCGCCTCCTTAAGGCCTAGCTTTTGTTTTAGCTTATTTTTAATAATACCATTAAGTATTGGAATTTTTAATAACAAACTGAGTTTTTTCTGTGGGATAGATTCCAATATCTTTTCCCTAAATTTTGTCCAAATTCTTGGAACTGCGAAGAAAATTTGCGGTTGTGTCTTTTCTAAATCAGAAGCAAATGTTTCTAATGATTCTGCAAAAGCTATAGTGCCTCCAAGATTTACACCTGCATTAATCAATACGCGTTCTGCAACATGCGCTAAAGGCAAATACGAGAATAATCTAATATTATTAGGCAGCTTAAATATCTCGGTAAGTGTATGCGCGCTTACCATTAAATTACTAGAAGTATGCATAACCCCTTTTGGAATGCCAGTAGTTCCCGAAGTATAAATAATAGTATGCAAATCATAGGGCTCTTGTTTATGGATAGATTCTAATGGCTTATGTGTTTTAATTAAATCTTCCCAAAGGTCTCCATTAGATTGACCATATAATTCAATACTTATTTTTGGAATATCTGGAATGCCAACTTTTTGTGATTCATAATCATCAAGTTTTCCAATAATGATGGCTTTAGATTCACTATGCTCCAATATTTCATTAATAGATGATGCATTTAATGTTGGATAAATAGGGATTGAAACAAAACCTGCCATCATAATAGCAATATCTGCCATGACCCAATGCGCACAATTTTTAGATAATAGAGCTACATGACTTCTTTCTGGCAAATTATACGATTTTAAGGCTGAGGCAATTTTCCGTATTTCAATACCAGCATCAGCATAATTGTAAGTTCTATATTCTCCATTTATTGGCTGCTTTAAAAAAAGAACCTTAGGAGCATGCTGTTCCCAGTACAAAAAAGCTTCTAATGGTGTTTTAAATTTTGACATATATAATGAGTTAGTTAAGAACTAACTTTTTTTTTGTGCTTTTTCCAAGCTGAAATAATTTCTGTTTCTCGATTAAAAACATTTTTTTCGTTATCCTCAAACTTTTGTCGCATGTCGTCAGTAACTCCGTCTGAGTGCCACCAATTGTAAGTTTCCTTGATAGAATCTTTTAAATTTCTATAAGTCAAACCAGCTGCCAAAGCTTTATCTCCATTAGCTCTTGCTGATCCATAATTATTGCCTTCTGGCATTATCCATGGCACTAAATATGGCGCTTTATTTGCCTTTAAAAACTCATAATCATCTATTCTTACAAAGGTATGCTCTACATCAAATGCTTTACTCGCTTCTTCAACAAAATCATACATGTTTTGAGCAGTTTTTGGACCAACTGCATTAAAAGTTCCTGAGTGCTTTTCTTCAATTAATCGAATCATAAACTCAGCTACATCACGTACATCTATATATTGTACTGGATCTTCTTGCTTTCCAGGAACAAAAACTTCTCCACCTTTTGATAATCTTAAAGGCCAATGTATAAACCTATTCGTTTTATCAGCTGGTCCAAACATATATGTTGGTCTAACCACTATAGTTCTATCGTCACCATAGATTTTTCTAGCTGCCAACTCAGAGTTAGATTTCATAACACCATACCAATATTCAAGACGCATTTCCTCATCTTCAAGTGTTTCTGGTTCTTCCAAAAGTACTTTTGTATCCTCCTTAATATTATCTGCTAAATAAGGATAATATACTCCTGTAGATGATGTATATAAATACAAGTCTGTTCTGTCTTTTAATAATTCTGCAGAATTTTTAGTCCACTCAACATCCCTCCCAGAGTTATCAATTACCACATCCCAAATACCAGTTTCTAAAGCGGATAAATCATTGTTTCTATCTCCAACTAAAGAGGTGACATTTTTAAATAACTCTTGATGAACTGTTGGTACCGTTTTTCCTCTTGTAAAAGTAGTCACAGAATGTCCGCGTCCTAAAGCATAAGCAATTTGATGTGGTCCTAAAAAACTAGTACCTCCTAATATTAATATGTTTAATTTTTTTGAAGAAATATCAATTTCTTTCTTTTTTTCTTCATTAAAATTACATGCTAATAAACTTGAACCTACTAATGGTAATGCTATTCCAAATTTTACACCTTTTTCAATGAATTGTCTTCTAGTGGCTAATTTTTTCGTCATTTTATTAGGCTATTTCAGTTTTTCTTTAAAAAAATCAATTGTTCTAGTCCAAGCTAAAGTTGCAGCAGCTTCATCATATCTTGGGGTTGTGTTGTTATGGAATCCATGATTTACATCTGGATAAAAATGAGCAGTGTACTCAATATTATTGGCTTTTAATACTTTCTCATAATCTTCCCATCCTTCATTTACACGCTTATCTAATCCTGCATATTGCAACATGAGTGGTGCTTTAATTTTTGCAGCATCTTCATCAGAAGGCTGCCCTCCATAAAATGGCACAGCTCCTTTTAAATTAGGTAAACGAACAGCCATCATATTGGATATCCAACCTCCAAAACAAAAACCTACAACGCCTATATTGCCATCACAATCCTTGTGTGTTTTTAAATACTCAAAAGCTGCAATAAAATCTTCTAGCATTTCATTTCTATCACGCTTACGCTGCATTGTTCTTCCTTCGTCATCATTTCCAGGATAACCACCTAGAGGTGTTAAAGCATCTGGAGCTATAGAGATAAAACCTTCTAAAGCCGCTCTTCTACCAGTATCTTCAATATAAGGGTTTAATCCCCTATTTTCATGAACAACGACAATTCCTGGCAACTTTTTTTTAGTATTAGATGGTTTACATAACAATCCTTTAATAGAACCTCCGCCTTTTGGAGAGTCATAATTCACATATTTAGATTCTAACCTAGGATCATCTTGCTTCACTGTAATAGTGTCTACATAATTAGGAGACACAAAACTTAGTAGGGATGATACTGTTAACCCTCCAATAGCATATAAGGAGAGTTTTTCTGCAAATTGACGTCTATCAATTTTGTTGTGGGTATAGTCATCATAAAGATCAAACACTTCTTGTTTGATATCTTCTTTTTTTATAGAACTCATAAAGGAGAAATTTTGTTTGTATCAAGATACTAAAATTTTAGTTTCATAGAAATATTAAATTATTTTTGTGCTTAAACCTATAATATATGCAGCTCGTTTTTGCTACTAACAATTCCAATAAACTTAAAGAAGTACAAGCGTTACTTCCAAAAAGCATCACATTGTTAAGCCTACAAGACATTGGTTGTTTAGAAGACATTCCAGAAACCCAAACAACTATTGAAGGTAATGCTATACAAAAAGCAGCATATATTAAAGATAATTATGGTTATGATTGCTTTGCCGATGATACAGGATTAGAAGTTAATTCTTTACATGGTGCTCCTGGGGTTAACTCAGCAAGATATGCTGGAGAACAGCGAGATTCTAATGACAATATGGCTAAACTTTTAACCAAACTGCAACTAAAAGATGATAGAAGTGCACAGTTTAAAACGGTTATAGCTTTACATCTTAATGACGAATTAAAAATATTTACAGGTATTTGCGAAGGACGCATCACCATTGAAAAAAGTGGCGAACATGGTTTTGGCTACGACCCTATTTTCCAACCTAATGGCTATATACAAACGTTTGCCGAGATGGATTTGAAACTCAAGAATCAAATTGGACATCGAGGGAAAGCTATAAAACAGTTAAATAAATTTTTAAACGACCTTTAAGTTGTTAATAAATTTGTTACTTATTAATTCTTAGTATATTGACTTACTAAATTTTAAAAACTACTTTCGCTTATCGACTTATATAAGTCATTAAAAACGACTTCATATCATTAAAAAAGTTAGCTTCAATTAAACCAATCCTACAATAATGAGAACAACTCTAATACTCTTACTAATACTTTTGACTTCTTGTCAACAAGAATCATCTGATGAAAAAATAAGAAAATCAAACCTTGAATTAACTTCTCGTTATTTCAATGAAGTATACAATCATAATAATATTGATTTAATTGATGAGTTGTTTGTTGAAAATTATGAGCATACATCAACGGAAGGAAGAAAATTTAATAGTCGGGATGAATTAAAATCTGCCGTTAAAAGAATTGAATCTCTTTTACCAAATTTAAAACTTGAAATTGTAGAGGCAGTAGCTGATAAAGAAAAAGTTGTTTTCTTGATTAGAATGGAATCTGATTTACCAAAAATTGCTAGTTCAACAACCAAGGCTAGTAAAACTGATTTTAACGAAACGTTTATCTTTTGGGTTAAGGATAATAAAATATATAAAGGCAGGTCAATTGGGGCACATTTACCTTTTATAAAACAAGTTTCTGGATTTGAAGGAGGGTTAATGGCATTGATTAAAGAGCTATCGGAAAAACAAGATTCATTGGCAACGGAAAAATAAACAGCTGCTAACACCGTATAAAATCAATTGCTAGTGCAAGCCTACTTACGAAAATCCTTTCGGATTTTCTATTCGGTTTGTATTTGTTAAATTAGGTGCTTAAACACGCAATTAATCTTATACATAACCGATAAGCGAACTCCTAAAACGTAATCCAAAAAATAACACTATATTTGCACGCTGAAACTCAGAAGACTGAGTTCAATTAAATTCCTCAGGGTGAGGATGTGTTACTAGAAGTTTAGGTTTAGTATGTCGATTCGCTTCTTTATGTAACACCACATAACATAATCGAATACTTATTACTCGAATGAACACATTCCAAGATTTAGGTCTTAATGAAGACCTTTTGCAAGCTATTACTGATATGGGGTTTACAAAACCCAGCGAAGTACAAGACAAAGCAATTCCAATTTTATTAGAAAAAGAATGCGATTTAGTGGCATTAGCGCAAACAGGAACAGGTAAAACTGCTGCCTTTGGTTTTCCTATGTTACAAAAAATTGATATTAATAGTCGTACAACACAAGGTCTAATTCTGTCTCCAACACGTGAGCTTTGTTTACAAATTACTAACGAATTAAAACTTTACGGTAAACATTGTAAAGGTCTAAATGTTACAGCAATTTATGGAGGTGCAAGCATCACAGATCAAGCTAGAGAAGTAAAACGTGGCGCTCAAATAATTGTAGCGACTCCTGGTCGTATGAAAGATATGATTAGTAGACGTTTAGTTGATATTTCTAAAATTGAATACGCCGTTTTAGATGAAGCCGATGAAATGCTAAATATGGGATTCTATGAAGATATTACCGATATCTTATCACATACACCTGAAGAAAAAAGTACTTGGTTATTTTCTGCAACAATGCCTAAAGAGGTGTCGACTATTGCAAAAAAATTCATGAATAGCCCTATTGAAATAACAGTAGGAAATAAAAATGAAAGTACAAGTCAAGTATCTCACGAATATTACCTAGTAAACACTAGAGATCGTTACCAAGCATTAAAGCGTTTATCTGATGCCAATCCAGATATTTTTTCTGTGATTTTCTGTCGTACAAAACGTGATACTCAAAAAGTAGCCGAAAACTTAATTGAAGATGGTTATAGCGCTGGTGCATTACATGGTGATTTAAGCCAGAACCAACGAGATTTGGTAATGAAATCGTTTAGAAACAAGCAAATACAAATGCTAGTAGCTACAGATGTTGCTGCTCGTGGTATTGATGTAGACGATATTACTCACGTTATTAATTACCAACTTCCTGATGAACCTGAAATTTATACGCACAGATCTGGTAGAACGGGACGTGCAGGAAAAACAGGTATTTCTATGGTTATTGTCTCTAAAAGTGAAGTACGTAAAATAAAAAGTATTGAGCGCATCATAAAGAAGCAATTTGAGAAAAAAGAAATTCCTGATGGTATGGAGATTTGCGAAGTGCAATTAATGTCGCTTGCAAATAAAATTCATAATACGGAAGTGAATCATGAAATTGACAAATATCTATCTAGTATTAATGAGTTATTTGAAGATACTTCGAAAGATGAGTTAATTAAAAAATTCTTCTCAGTCGAATTTACACGCTTCTATAATTATTACCAAAAAACAAAAAACCTAAACGTTACCGACTCTCGCGGTGATGATCGCGATAGTGATGGTGGACGCGATTACAATAAGGACTCTAATGATTCTCGTTACTTTATAAATGTTGGTCGTAAAGACGGTTACGATTGGATGTCTTTAAAAGATTTCTTAAAAGACACTTTAGAATTAGGAAAAGATGATGTCTTTAAAGTGGACGTTAAAGAAAGTTTTTCATTCTTTAATACCGAAAAAACACTACAAGAAAAAGTGTTAGCCTTTTTTACCGATTTTAAGCACAATGGTCGTTTTGTTAATGTTGAAGTTAGCGAAAATCGTGGCGGCGGCGGAAGAAACAGAAACCGTGGTGGTGGTCGTAGTGATAGACGTAGTGGCGGAAGACGTGATGGAGGCAAACGTAGCGAAAGACGCTCTGAACCAAGAAACAACAGTGGGAATCGTAGTGACAGAAGGAGTTCCGATGAAAATTCAAGCTCAAGACGTTCAGACAATAGTTCAAGTTCAAGACCTAGACGCTCTGATAACAGTTCTAGATCTAAACGTTCTGATTCAAATAACAAGTCTGGAGATTTTGCATCATCAAGACCAAGACGTAGTCGAAGAAAGTAAACTTTCATGTTAATTTTAAGTCAAAAACACAAGCAATTCTAATTATATACGTTTTGTTTAGTACTTTTATACTCTAAAGTGATTGTATAAAATAAGCTTAACAATTCTAATATGAACAGAATTGTCTAATAGCAAATTATATTCAATCTCTTAAAGAATTAGATTTAAACAGATGAAAAACCTATACCTACTTTGTACTATTTTATTTATTTCAGCATTAGGTTATGCTCAAGAAACATCTGTTAATGGTAAAGTAATACGTGCCGAAAATGGCTCTCCACTTGAAAGTGTCAATATTGTAAATCTTACTCAGGTAATTGGTACAACTACAGATGTAAATGGAGAATTTGAAATAAGCGCTAATGTAAATGACACGCTTCATTTATCTTATTTAGGATATAAATCTATTAAAGTTAGAGTAACTAACGACTGGATTGTGTTTGGTGCGGCGACATCCATAGAAATGACTGAACTTGCTTTAGCTTTAGAAAAAGTGGTAGTAAACCAATTACGATTAACTGGCTATTTAGAAATTGATATACAACAAGTACCTCTACGTCGAGATACTAGATACAGCATTTCTGGGCTACCTACTAGAGGTTACGAAGGACAAACCAACTCACCAAGTATGGTAAGTAAGGTTTTAGGAGCTATATTTAATCCTGCAGACTTTTTACATAAAATGTTTGGGAAAAAACCTAGAGAAATGCGGAAATTGAGACAAATGAAAGCCGATGATGAAATACGAAATCTTTTAGCCTCTCGTTTTGATCGTGAAATGCTTACCGCTCTTTTACAGGTTGATAAAGTAGATCTTGACTTGTTAATTAGCGAATGTAACTATTCCAAAGATTTTATAAGAACCGCTAATGACCTTCAAATTTTAGATGCAATTAGTGAGTGTTATGAAGAATACAAAGTACTTAGTAAAAGTCGTTCACGACTTTAACTTTGTGAGTGCAACGCTACCCTATTCCCTTCAGTATCAATAAAAACACCCATATAACCGTGTTCTTCTGAAATTTGAGTTTTAGATTGATATATTTTACCTCCTGCAGCTTCAATTCTATCTAATTCATTTTGTACATCATCACTCATAAAATAAACCGTTGTACCTTCTTGACTTGGAATGTATGTCTCTTGTTTAATAAGCGATCCTGAAGCTCCATAAGCTTCCATATCACCTGGTGGGAACCAACCCATTAAGGTACCTCCAAAATCAACTATATTAATTTCAATGCTGAATACTGCTTCATAAAATGCCTTTGCACGATCCATATTTGATACTGGTATTTCAAACCAAGCAACCATATTTCTACTCATAATTCTAGTATTATTTATCTAATATTTTTTTTAGACTTTGAAGACCGTCTTCAAAATCTTTACCTACAGCTTTTTCGAAATTAACAAATAAAATAAAAATGTTGAATGGAAATGGATTTCTACCCGAAAATCCCCATGTAACCATAGTTTGGTTATCATCTACTTTATCAACTAATAAATGTCCAATAGATTGAGATTTCCAAGGTTTAAAAAAGCGTAACTCCGTATCTATAGATTCATCCTCTATTATAGATACTATTTCTTGTTCTCCCTCTCCTACTCCCTTATTTCCTTTCCATCTAGAAATAAAACCTACCTCTCCATCTGTGCCTTCAAAAGTTTGCTCCATACAAGGGTCCTTCTTCTTCCAAGGAGACCAGTTATTTTGGTTTTTAATCAATTTTAAATAGTCAAATGTTTCTGATAGTGGGCAATTAATAATAATGCTTCTTCTTACTTGGTAAGTTTTAGGTGCAATTAACCCTAATACTACAATTAGTAACACTATTGCAGCAAGTACATATAAAAAAATTTCCATGGCTAGTTGTATTAATCAAATTGACTGATTTAAAATTACAAAATTAAGTTTGATTCTTATAGTGCTCTAAGATTTTATCGACACTTTTAATTGTTTTTCTGCACCAATCGTAACGTTTTTCAAGCATTTCATCTTCAGAAAGTTGCCAAGAAATATCACTTTGTTTTAACTTAGTAGTTACATGTTGCAAAATAATTGCAGCAGATACCGAGATGTTTAAACTTTCGGTAAAACCAACCATTGGTATTTTTAAAAAAGCATCTGCTTGCTGCATGACTTCGTCCGATAAGCCTTTGGTTTCTTTACCAAAAAAGAAACATGACTTTTTAGTGATATCAAAATCCTGTAATAAACAATCATTTGTATGTGGTGTAGTCGCCACTATTTGATAACCTTGTTTTCTCAACGAATTTATACAATCTTTAGAGGAATGATGTCTATACAAATCCACCCACTTTTGCGCTCCCATTGCTATTTCTCTATCGATTCGCTTTACATTTACTTCTTCAATAACATGCAACTCTTGAACACCAAAAACGTCACAACTACGCATCACTGCACTTGTGTTATGTAATTGATACACGTCTTCCGTGGCAACTGTAAAGTGTTTAGTGCGCTTTGGTAGCACTTGCTTAAAACGTGCTTTTCGTTTTTCGGTTAAATAGGTTTCTAAATATTCAACTAAACTTATGTCAATCATTCAAATACATTTATATTTATACTACATAAAGATACTAATCCATGAATTTATTTAAATTTTCCAAATCGCTAACTGTAATACTATTTATTTTCTGTATTACAGTTTCTTTTTCTCAAAATAAGTACAACACCAAATCTACTAACAAAGCTAATAATAGTAAAAGTTACTTGGTTGAAAATGAAGAAAATGATGATAATGTTGTCGAATTAGGATACAATATACAAAGCGCTATTTTTGATAGTGATATTGATACATATTTATCTTATTACGATTTAGATGCTTTTGGAAAACTAATTATTAAAGACGTAAAAGATGATAAACAATCTAAGAATTATACGCTAGGCTTTCTAAAAGGCTTAAAAGATGGTATTTCGTCTATTCCAAAAAAGATTATTAGCGAAGTTGAAGCTGGTAGTTATTATGACTTTGTAAATTATAGATACGATGATGACACTAAAAACTACTATCTGCTTTTTAGAATTTATTCTCCCGATACTGGTATAAATTATCACGATTATACAGTGTCTAAATTAAACGGTAAGTTTGTTTTTAAGGATATCTATATTTATTTATCAGGAGAAACCCTTAGTAAAACTTTCCAAAGGTTTTATTTGTATAATCTTCCTAAAAAAAGCTTACTTGATTTTTTTGGAAAAAACAATTCTGATGAGTTTTTACAGCTGCATGATGCCGTAAATTTATACAATCAAGGTGAGTTTAATAAAGCATATGATAAGATAAGTGAAATTGAAGGCGATTTAAAAAAGGATAGATATGTTTTGTTAATAAAAGCTTTTTGTGCATCTGGTATTAATGATAATGAATATAAAAAATCCTTAAAAGCCATTTCTGATGCTTATCCAGATGATCCTTCTCTTTCACTAAGTCAAATAGATTATCATATTATGACTAAAAATTACGATACTGCTATCAGTTTGTTAAACTCACTAGAAGAAAAAACCGAAGATGAATTTCTAAATCTTTTAAAAGGAAATATTGAATATGAAAGAGAAGCATATGACAAGGCTACAGCTTATTTTAAAATAGTTTCTGATAATTATCCAGACTTTTGGGAAGGGCATTTTTCTTATTTGTCGTGTCTCGCAATTACAAATAAGTTTGACGAGTGTGTTAAATTGTTATCTTTTATGGTAACTGAAGGTTATGAAAAAACCGATTTAATTGAATTTGTTGAAGAATTAGATGAAAATGGAGAAAACGTATTCGAATTTTTAGTAGCGTCCAATTTATACAAAAAATGGAAACAAGAGTAAAACATCTAGTCGTACTAACAGGAGCAGGAATGAGTGCCGAAAGTGGCATTAAAACCTTTAGAGATACCGATGGTTTATGGGAAGGACACGACGTTATGGAAGTAGCCTCACCACAAGGTTTTGCTGCTAATCCAGAATTAGTTCTAGATTTTTATAACCAACGTCGCAGACAATTATTTAAAGTGCAACCAAATCATGCGCATAAAGTTTTAGCCAATTTAGAAAAAGATTACAATGTAACCATCGTCACACAAAATGTAGACGATTTACACGAGCGAGCTGGAAGTAGTAATGTATTGCATTTGCATGGTGAATTATTAAAAGTACGTAGTACTTATGATGAATTTGATATTCGAGTATGGAAACATGATTTAGTACTAGGAGATGTATGCAGTAAAGGTCATCAATTACGTCCACATATTGTGTGGTTTGGTGAAGCAGTACCAATGATAGAAAAAGCTGTGGATATTTGCCAAACAGCTGATGTTTTAATAATTATTGGCACTTCAATGCAAGTGTATCCTGCAGCTAGTTTAATGCATTATGTAAATCCAGAAACCAACATTTTTTACATAGATCCAAAACCAGCAATAGATAGTAATACACAAGTAACTGTTTTTGCTGAAAAAGCTACTATTGGTGTAGAGAAAGTGATTAGTCTATTATCAAACTAACCTTGACTTTCTCATAAAAAAAACTGAACTTCGAGTACATGACTGTAGACGTATATGATTTTTTTAAAAAACATCCCAAATTCAATAAACATATTGGAAATGACTTTCTTTTGGTAGAATATAAATGCCCACTCAATGTTGAAGAGTTTCAACTGTGGACAAAATCTCACTTGATCACTTACGTTATTAGCGGACGTAAAGATTGGATAACCCCTAAACAAACCTATTGTCTTACTGCTGGTGATACACTATTTGTTAAAAAAGGCGTGTATGCAACAAAGCAATATCTTGAAGAAGACTATTGCGTTATGCTCTTTTTTATGAATGATGAGTTCATCAGAAAATTCACTTTGCAAAATCATATAACATCTAGGACTTCCGAAGACAAAGCTATAAAAGATGGCGTACTAAAAATTAAGACCAACAATTCGTTCCAGATTTTAATACAAAGTATTTTACAATATCTGACAATGAATGAATCTATTCCACCTGAACTTGTGGAGCTAAAATTCAAAGAATTGATTTACAATATCACCCTAAACAAAAACAATAGCGCATTTAAAAATCTATTACTTGAGATCTCAAATCAAAGGAAAGCTAACATTGAGCAAGTTATGAATAATAACTTTCAATATGCGCTTCCAATCAACGCTTTTGCCAAACTATCGGGACGGAGTCTTTCAAGTTTTAAGAGAGATTTCAAAAAGTGTTTTGAAACCTCACCATCAAAGTGGCTTATTAATAGAAGACTCACTTACAGTAAGATGCTACTAATTAGCACCCAGTTGAATATCAATGAAATTTGTCATGATAGCGGATTTAAGAATACATCCCATTTTATTCGAGCCTTTAAAGAAAAATACAAAATGCCTCCAAATCGGTTTAGGAAACTAAATACTAGTTCATAATAACTCATATTTTACTTGAGCCTTAGAGAATATTTTTAGGACATCTCAGCAAATTGTTTGTCACTTATTTAATTGAATTTTGTGTCATTATTAATTCAACTAAATATTATGAAAACGGTATTCATGTTCATCTACTCTATTATCTGTTATTGCATTGGTTTTGCTTCTTTATTATTTTGGATTTTATCGATAAGTCATCTAATTCCAGAAATATCAATCGATAGAAACCCTGAAGTACCATTTTATTATGCTCTTTTAAAAAATATTTCACTTGTTTTACTCTTTGCTGTACCTCACAGTGTAATGGCTAGAAAATCATTTAAAAATTGGATTACTAAAGTTCTGCCAAAACCCATAGAAAGAAGTACCTACGTGCTGCAAGCTGGTATTTTACTCTTTGTTCTTATATGGAATTGGGAACCAATTGGTGGTAACATATGGACTATTGAAGAAGAAAGTATTCTATTTTATACTATGTACGCTTTATTTTTTTTAGGTTGGGTAATTTTATTTGTAAGTACTTTTCTAATCAATCATTTTGATTTATTTGGTCTGCGACAAACCTATTTAGAACTATTAAATAAACCATACACTGAATTGGAATTTAGAGTGGTTTCATTTTATAAATATACAAGGCATCCATTATACTTGGGTGGAATTATGGGACTATGGTTTACACCAATGATGTCTGCAACACATTTAGTGTTTGCTATTCTTTTAACTTTGTATTTCTTCATTGGAGCTCTGTATGAAGAAAAAGATTTAAAGGAAAATTTTAGATCTAAATATTTAGCATATATAAAGAAAACACCAATGATGATACCTTTTACAAAAAGAAAAATAAATTAATAAAAAAATTGTTACCAACAACGTGCATAAAACATAGCTAATATAGGTTTTAACAATGGTTTTTGTTCATTTATTAAGAACACCATTTAAGCAATAGATTAACCAAGTAAACAATTAAAAACACACAAACCTTAATCATCATCACTCAGTTTAAAAAAATCGTTAACTGGTTTATTAAACAACTGCGAAAGCTTAAGAGCTAATACCGTTGAAGGCACATATCTATTAGCTTCTATCGAATTAATAGTTTGTCTAGACACACCAATACGTTTAGCTAAATCGTCTTGTGTCAAGTTTAAAATAGCACGTTCTACCTTTATTGTGTTTTGCATTATCTATAACGTTTTAAAATGTGGTAGGACATTAATTGAATCATGAGCATAAACATTAAAATCTGAAAATCACCTAAATCTTTATAAACCTCTCCTCCATTATTTACAACATTAGACACTCCAAATTCTACATAAGGCATAACTAACGCATACACAACGCCTGTAATAAACGCCCAAGCGTAGGATTGCATTCTGAGTTTTACAGTAAGCTCATCTTCTTCTTTATCTCTAGCTATAGACATCAATAACAATGCAACTAAAAGTGTTTTTTGCAATAGGTGCTTTAACCACTCTGTATTACCATCCATAGTAAAAGCTCTAACAAACATCATTATAAGTGTTATTGCTCCTAATACGATTCCAACTTTGTAAAAATATTGTGGCAATCTAAAATTTGTTATTTTTTCTAAACGATTACGTTCGCAATTAATAATCTTTTCTGTATTCATAATTGACAAATATATTTTATAATATGTAAAATTTACTTTTCTATATGACAAATATACTTTACATTTTATAAATTCACAATTATTATTTCAAAAAAGTTTATCTTGTAAAGAATTCAAAAGATAAAACAATGAAGTTTACATGTTCTATAGCAGTAAATAAACCAAGAGATTTGGTTGTTGAGTACTTTTCTAATCCAAAATACTTAAAAGAATATCAAGAAGGTTTTATTAGAAAAGAATTTGTTTCTGGTAACGAAGGGCAAAATGGGGCTATCTCAAAAATGTATTATAAAATGGGAAAAGGTCAAATGGAGCTTACCGAAACTATTACTAATAATAACCTACCAGACTCTTTTGCTGCTCAATATCATCATAAGCATACAGATAATACGATGCTATGTACATTTACCATGATTGATGCAAATACCACACAATGTGATTGGGAGATTGAATATACTGCCTTTAGAGGTTTTGTTATCACAATTCTAAAAACACTTTTTCCAGGTATGTTTAAAAAACAAGTGCAAAAATGGTTACAGAATTTTAAAGATTTTGTAGAGAAACAAAATTAATGACGTCTAAACAATACATTAATCATTAAAATATATCATGAAAACTAAAACTATTAAACTACTAGCATTCTTCTTTTTAACTAGCATCTTAACAATTGATGCTCAAACACCTCAAAATCCTGAAGATATTTCGCCACTACTTATTGGAGAAAAGCTGCCAGAAGCCATACTACTTGACGAAAATGGAGAATCTGTAAATTTAAATGAAGAAATTGCTAAAAAGAATACGGTTTTAGTGTTTTATCGTGGTGGTTGGTGTCCTTACTGTAATATGCAATTAGCTGGTTTGGCAGAAAGTGAAGCGGCTATTTTAGAGCTAGGATACCAAATTATAGCTGTAAGTCCAGATGACTATAGAAACCTTAAACCATCGGTTGAAAAAAATAAAACGAGCTATAAATTGTATTCGGATGCCGACGGTAGTTTTATTAAAAATTTAGGTATTGGGTTTACACCTTCTGAGGGTACAACCAATTATATTGCTAAAAAAACCACTGGAAAAACTACTGATGTGTTACCTGTACCAACTGTTTTAGTTTTAAACAAGAGCGGTGAAATTTTATTTGAATATATCTCGCCTAACTATAAACAGCGAATCTCCCATGAACTATTATTAGCTGTTCTTAAAAATGTACAGTAACTAAAAACTTCACTTTCATATACATACGTATAAATACGTATTGATTTTGTAAGAAAAAACACCTAGATTTGTTTAACGACTAATATAAGTCATTAAAACGACGTCATATCACTAAAGTTGGGCACAATATCGAAAAACATAAAGAATGTCTAAAATTACAGAAACAAGATTAACATTAGCCGCATT
This sequence comes from Pontimicrobium sp. SW4, assembly GCF_039954625.1. NCBI lineage: Bacteria > Pseudomonadati > Bacteroidota > Flavobacteriia > Flavobacteriales > Flavobacteriaceae > Pontimicrobium > Pontimicrobium maritimum. Next base: position 1,057,030 of record NZ_CP157199.1, on the reverse strand, counting down.
AATCTACGGTATAGAAATAGATTTAAAGAATACTATTAAAAAAAGTATTACACCATATTTTGAAAATTTAGCATTTTTTAAAAACCCTGAACTGGAAAGAAAAATTATCGAAAGATTTGAGATAGATAATCCAGGAGCGAATTACCTCGAAAATATTGACGAAGTTGTTGAGTTTCTTGATTTTCACGACTCTTTCACGATTTTAAATCAGAATAAAGAATTTCTTAAAAAAGAAAGTGCAGTTTATTTAAAAAGCATCTTTAAAACTTTAAGTGACCTTACACCCATAAGGAATAGAGTTATGCATACTCGCCCTTTACTTGGAGGTGATTTTTCATTCACTTATGACTTTATATCAACATTAAAATCTTCTGACCCAATTGAATGGACAATAACAATAGACACAAGGCATAAAATAGACAAAGACCCTTCGTATGTTCTTACTTTAAAATTTCCAGCCTATCATCAGAAAGAAGAAATATCAAAAGTTAGCCATAACTTACCTGTTCCAGACTTTGACGAAACTGGTTTTATTGGTCGAGCCCAAGATATTGATGCTTTAACAAAATTAGTACTATCTAATAAAGTTGTTTCAGTTTTAGGTGATGGAGGAATAGGGAAAACTGCGTTAGCCTTAAAAGTTGCATATGACATTGTAGATATGAATGAAAAATGTCCTTTTGAATTAATAATTTGGACATCAGCTAAAACAACAATGCTAACATCAAAGGGAATACAAGACATATTCTCTGCAATTACAGACTATTCTGGGCTGATAGCTGAAATCAGCGATTCAATTGGAACAGATAACAAACTTACAGAAGTTCTTGAGTATCTCGATTTCTTTAAAACATTGCTTATTATAGATAATTTAGAGACAATTCAAAGTGATGAAGTCCGAAACTTCATAAGAGAAGCACAAACAAAGTGCAATATTTTAATCACTTCTAGAATTGGATTGGGCGAATTAGAATATCCGAGAAAGCTAAAAGGATTATCAGAAACAGAATCGGCAAAATTAATTAGAGAAATTGCAAGAATTAGAAATAGTGAAACTTTATTAAAGCTACCTCAAAAGACTTTAGTTGATATTTCAGAAAAACTCTATTTCAATCCTTTAGCCATTAAATGGTTTGTGAGTACTGTAGAAACTGGAATCGCACCACACGAAGTAATAAACAATAAAGAAGACTTGCTAGATTTTTGTCTTACTAACGTTTACGAAAAATTATCTGAAGGAGCAATCTCTATTCTAAAAACTATCAGAGCATCAAGAAAAAAGGTAACCATTGCGGAAATCATATATTTATCTGATTATAAGCCATTAGAGGTTAGAAAATACTTAATTGAACTGTTTAAAACCACATTGATTTCTAGACAAATTGAGGATGGGAATAACTACGAAGAAGTTATTTATTATATCTCTGATTTTGCCAAAGACTTTCTTTCAAAGAAATATCCAATTGAAGAATCTTATATTAAAGCAAATATCAAAAAATCAAAAGAATTAAATGTTGGAATAAGACAAATTAATAAAGTTCAAAAATATAATGAATTCGCTCTTAACGCATTAGTATATGATAATCAAAACCAAATGGTTAGTGCTAAATTCTTGCAAGAAGCGTTATTTTATTCCAAAAATGGTGACTACGAAAATGCACTTTTAAAAGTAAAAGAAGCAAAAAATATCGACCCAAATTTCTTTGAAGTCTATAGAGTTGGGGCATTCATTAAAGCTACTCAAGGTGATTTGTTAAGTGCAGATGAAGATTACCAATTAGGTCTTGAAATTGCACCAGAAAATATACGTCTTTTATATTATTATGCGCAATTTTTAATGTTTAAGCTTGAAGATACAGATGGAGCTTTAAAATATGCAAGAAAAGTATATGACCAAAAACCAAATCATCCATTTACTGCTTTTTTAATTGCACGCTGTTTAAATACGGCTCAAGATTTTAGTAATGCCATTAAGGTTATAGTTAACTTAAAAACTAATGTGGAATTAGATTCCAAAAATTTAAGAATTGCAAATACCGAACTTATATCTTACTACATTGAAAGGGGAAAGAGTGAATTATTAATTCAAACGGATATTATAGTTGGAGTTAGTCATTTTAAGAAAGGCTTTGAACTATTTTTAGAATGTATTGATGATTCAATTGTAGACTACAAGATGACGAAAAATTTCAGTATTGGATTACTTCATTTTGTGAGAATGATTCCTGTTGTTTCAATTGATGAAAACAGAGAATATATAAAGGATTTAGTAAAAAAAACCAACTCATATATTGACCTTACCGTAGATTTGAAGAAAAAAATCATTTTAAAATTTGAGGAAAAGTTTAAAGATGATTCTTTGAATACACTCATTGACTATGAGGCAAATCAGCAGAAAAAACTAGGAAACGTAATAAAAACCAAAGAGCAAAATAACTTTGTTTTTATAGAATCGGGAAATGACAGAATCTTTGCTTATCGCTATGATTTTATTGACATAGCTGATTGGAAAGAATGGAAAGACTTAAAAAACGGACAATTAGTCTCATTTGAAATGGGAGAAAATAAAACAGGATCTTGTGCTATAAACATAAAAAAAGCATAAATACTGTGCCCAACACCGTGTAAAAATAGTTGCTTAGTTCTAGCCTACTCGGAAAATCCTACGGATTTTCCTCTGGTTCGTTTCTTTTTACTAAATTAGGTCTTTAACACCGTAACTATTCTTACACAATACCGTTAAACAAAAACCACAATTATTTATACTCAATAATTAAAAACACTGCAGTACTATCGCCTACGTTCTGCACTTGGTGCTGTGAAACAACCTCCTTACTCCAAGAAAACCCAGTTGGAAAGCTAACCTCTCTAGTTCCAGTAGCTTCTTCAATTTTAAACGTCCCTCCTACCAATGCATACCCAAAATGTGGCTCATGGTAATGCTTGTCATGACCTACGCCTGGTGGAAACGTGCATTTTAAAACACGTAACTCATTATTATCTTCAAGGACTTCGCATACTTTTTCGCCTTCCCAACCAGCTTGATAAGGGTCTGGTAAAGTCTGTTCTTGTTTACAAGACATTGACAAAACAAGCGCGCAACAAATAATAATTACCTGTTTATTCATTTATTCAGTTTTATCAGTAGATTTTTCTACAGAACTCGCATGGTCTTTTATAACATACCAATTACCATCTGTTTTTTCAAGCACATAGCTTACAACCATTCTATTAAAATACGGTTCGCCATTTCTATCAGGTTCTCTATAAACAATTTCTATAATTGCCATCCCTAAGGTGGCTCCTACTTTGGTTTCCAAAATTTTAGTTTCAAAAGTCCAGCCATTATCTACAGCAAACCAATCTATGTGATACTTAATAAAAGCATCAACACCTTCCATGATTTCAGATTGTGGTAAAATAAGTCGCATATACCCTTTTGGAGACATGGTAGACTTTAATGTTTCAATATCCTTATTGCTTACGGCATCCAAATGCTTTTGCATCAACGCTTTCATTTGAGTTTCATTCTCTTTAATACTTATCTCCAGAGTTTCTTCTTTTTTATCAACCGCTTTGTTCTCTTTACAAGAGAAACCAATAATAAATACTAAACATAACAAGTAATAGGATAATTTCATTATTAAATAATTTAAGTTTGTTTTAAAATACGCATACAACATCAAGTGGTTTTAAGTTCTTAAACCTACTTAACATATCGCTTACTTCTTTATATCGTTGGTCATTTTATTTTGTTTACTCATAAAAAACAGCCACTTCTCCTAAAGGTTTTCTATCTAAATCTGGCACATATGCTGGTTGCTTAGGGTATCCTATTGGTAATAATAAATACGCTCTTTCGTTACTTGGTCTGCCTAGTAGCTTTGTTAGAAAATTCATAGGACTTGGCGTATGTGTTAAAGTTACTAAGCCAGCATTATGGATAGCTGTAATTAAAAACCCACTTGCAATACCAATAGACTCGTTAACATAGTAATTATTATAGCGTTCGTCACCATCATGTTCATACACACGCTTAAAGCCTACAATAATCCAAGGCGCTTCATCTATAAAAGGTTTATTAGTGTCTGTTCCTAAAGGCGCTAGGTCTTTTCTCCATCGCTCACTCATTCGTTTGCTATAGGTCTCACGTTCTTCAACTTCGGCTGCCAATCTAATTTGGTGCTTTAATTCAGGATTGGATACAGCACAGAATGTCCAAGGTTGTTTGTGCGCTCCTGATGGAGCTGTAGAAGCCGATTTTATAATATTCTCTATAACTTCTTTTGGAATATCTTGGCTAGAATATTCTCTCACTGAGCGTCTGGTTTCTAACCAATCATAAAACGCTTTACTTTTTTTAATGGATTCCTCTTGTGTTAACTTTACAGAATCGTACAACACATGTTTGTATCCATTTAGTAAGATATGATCTGCTACTTCCATAATTATTTCTTTATGTATTCCTTGTTTTTTTCTTCAATCCATCGCGACATAAATTTAGTACTTTGCATACTATGATGCTGCAACATGCTTCCTAAAAAATTATTTAAACGATTTGTTTCTTTATTTGTAAATGCATCCTCTAACTTATTTAAAAAACGCCTTGTATGAAGTTTTTTATTATACTTTTTTCTTAGAAGTTTAAAACCAAATTCTTGTTGGTTCAACCAGATTTCTTCATTTTGATATAGATTTACTGCATGTTTTACAATATTTTCAGTTAGGTCTGTTACAAATTGTTGTTCACTATTCTCATCGACAATACCTTCTGCTCCAATAGTGGTTGTTATAAAAGGAGTTCCATTATGCATGGCATCAAAAAACTTACCTTTTAGACCAGCTCCAAACCGCAAAGGAGACAAACACACTTTAGCATTCGCCATCACCTCATTTACATCATCTACATAGCCTTTAATGATAAAGCCATTTTTTTTATCTTCATATTGCTTAACCTTCTCATTAGCATAAGCTCCATAAATATGAAGTTCTGCATCTTTTAATTTTGATGTAATTTGTGGCCAAATGTGTTCTTTTAAAAACCTAACAGAATCCAAATTTGGAGGATGTAAGAAATTACCAATAGTTACAAAGTTTTTACGCGCTTTAAACGATGGCAAACCTTTGCTTTTTTCTTCTGAAATACCATTCACTAAAAATGGTAGATAGTGCAATATATTCTCCGAAACACCAAAATCGTTTTGCAATATGGTTATTTCGGCTTCTGAAATAATTAAACTCAAATCGCATCTATAAATGCTTGCTATTTCTCGCTTTGCAATATCCCTAAACAAATAGGTTTTATTAAAAGGCTTTTTATCCTTAAAGGCTTGCTCTCTACCTTTTCTTAAACAATGTAAATCTTCGGTGTCTAGAATACGTAACGCTTCTGGGTGGTTTTCAGCAACTCGCCAACCAAATTGTTCTTCCATCATGAAACGATCAAAAACAACAATATCTGGTTTTAACTGAGATATAAAATCATCAAAACTAGAATTATTTAGTTCGATTTCTTTCTGAGTTACTCCTAAAGAGTCAAGATTAAATGCATTTTCAGATTTTACACAAGGACTCGCAAAAGTAATAGTATAATCTTCTGATAAAAAAACGTTAATTAACTGCATCATTCGGCTTCCAGCTGCTGAACTCTTAGGTTCTGGCCATACAAAGCCTATGATTAAAAGTTTAGGCATCTATTCCGCAACCGCTTTTTGTTCTGCATACATGGCTCTTACCTTTTTTCCCCAAGCAACAATGCTTGCACGTTGATCATCGGTAAGTTTTGCTTCAGAATGTGTCCATGTATACGATGGTAAGGGCATTTCTTTCTTTTCGACCATTTCTATGAGTTCCTCAAATTTATGATCTCTTTTTTTTAGAGAAGCATCTTTCCAATCAGACACATTAAAATGTTTTTTGCCGTCCTTTACGTGACTATCAAGCCAATAATTTACAGGTGTAATAGTATTATACCAAGGGTATCGTGTGTTTGAACTATGACAATCTAAACAAGATTCTTTCAAAATTAATTTCACATCTTCTGGTGGATTGGTTTCAGTTAAAAAAGGTTCGATTGAAGTAAGGTCTCCTTCGTTCTTATCTGGTCCAAAAAACTGAGCAATAACAAATGCAATTAAAAGCAGTAATAATATTTTTTTTAGAAGCTTCATAATTAGTAATTTTAGTGTCTTAAAAGTAATAAAATATCATTGACGAACGAAGAATTATACAAGGAATTATCTTATGTAAACCATTCTAGGGAAAACAGAAAAAAATATGCGTTGCTTGTTATTTCTAGTCCAGAGTTAATCCCTAAAGTTTTAGATATTTTATTTCAGGTAGATGACAAAATATCTTGTAGAGCAGCTTGGTTGCTAGAGTTTGTAGCTCGTGAAAATCTGGATAGCATTTTGCCTTACTTAGACAGTTTTACTAAAAATATGCATACTGTACATCAAGATCCTGCAGTACGTCCAGTAGCAAAAATTTGTGAATATCTCATTGAAGCTTATTACCATAGAGATAATAACCATGCCAAAGAGTATTTGAAAGCTGCTCATAAAGAAAAAATTATTGAGCTTAGTTTTGATTATATGATAACTAATCAAAAAGTAGCAGCTAAAGCATATTCTATGAATACATTATATTTATTAGGAAAAGAGTATGATTGGATTCATCCTGAATTAGCCATGATTCTAGAACGCGATTTTAACTCAGGTACTGCTGCATTTAAAGCCAGAGCAAGACATTTACTTAAAAAGTTGAAAAAGTAGCTGTTTTGGTTAAAAACTTCAAGGCATAAACTTCTTGCTTCTTTTTAAAAGAATTATCTTTGCAACTTCAAAAATCAACACATAAGATATGTCTTTATCAATGCTCAATGCCATTTCTCCAATAGATGGTCGTTATAGAAGTAAAACTGAATCTTTAGCGCCTTATTTTTCTGAAGAAGCACTTATAAAATATCGCGTTCAAGTAGAAATTGAATACTTTATTGCACTTTGTGAAATTCCTCTACCTCAACTAAAAGATTTTAATACTGATTTATTTGATGAATTGCGAAACATTTATAGAAACTTTTCTTCTGAAAATGCTTTAGCAATAAAAGATATAGAAAAAGTAACAAACCACGATGTAAAAGCGGTTGAGTATTTTATTAAAGAAAAATTTGATGCGTTAAGCATCTCACAATACAAGGAGTTTATTCATTTTGGATTAACCTCTCAAGACATCAATAATACTGCAGTACCGTTAAGTATTAAAGAGGCTATGAACGATGTTTATGTCCCTGAATACTTCACTATTTTAAATCGTTTACAAGAATTAGCAACAGACTGGAAAGATATACCAATGCTAGCAAGAACTCATGGTCAGCCAGCATCTCCAACACGTTTAGGAAAGGAAATAGAAGTATTTGTGGTACGATTAAAAGAACAATTTAATTTATTGAACGATATACCAAGTGCTGCTAAATTTGGGGGAGCCACAGGTAATTTTAATGCACATCATGTAGCTTACTCTAATATTGATTGGAAAGATTTTGGAGGTAAATTTGTGCAAGAAAAACTAGGATTATATCACTCGTTCCCAACGACGCAAATTGAACACTACGACCACATGGCTGCTTTGTTTGATTGCTTAAAACGTATTAACACTATTCTAATAGATTTAGATAGAGATATTTGGACCTATGTATCTATGGACTACTTTAAGCAGAAAATTAAAAAAGGGGAAGTTGGTAGTAGCGCTATGCCACATAAAGTAAACCCTATTGATTTTGAAAATAGTGAAGGTAACTTAGGTATAGCTAATGCTATTTTTGAGCATCTTTCAGCTAAATTACCTATCTCTCGCTTACAACGTGATCTTACGGATAGTACTGTTTTACGTAATGTTGGTGTGCCATTTGGACATACATTAATTGGTTTTAAATCTACTTTAAAAGGATTAAATAAACTACTACTAAACGAACCTAAGTTTGCTGAAGATTTAGAAAACAATTGGGCTGTAGCTGCTGAAGCTATTCAAACCATTTTAAGACGTGAAGGCTATCCAAACCCTTACGAAGCCCTAAAAGGCTTAACTAGAACTAATGAAGCAATTACGCAACAATCTATAGCCAATTTTATTGACACTTTAGAAGTTAGCGATACTATTAAAAATGAACTTAAAGCCATTACACCAAGTAATTATACTGGTATTTAAATGAAGAATAATGTCACATTATTAGCAACTGCTCTTTTAGTAGCCTTCTTTTTTATAGCAGGACTATTACAATTGCTAGATAATTTTATAGTGATGATGTTGCTTTTTTTAGGATTTATTGGCATTGTTGTCAATATTATTCTAATAAAATCTAGAGACGATTAATCATAAAAAAAACCTGCCTCAAGAGACAGGTTTTTTACATTAACATTTTATCGTTTTTTGATTGATAGTACTTTTTTGATTAATCGAAAACTTCTGAAAAATCTTCAATATCACTTCCAGAGCTACCAGGTCTAAAGAATTGCATAAAATCTTCAACTGTGTTCTCTTCAGAGGACATTTGGTTAACTACTTCGCCTAGCTTCATTATTTTTGCTGGTTCCATATTATTTCCTAACACTCTAATTATTCCAAATCCAGCTTCATTCATAGTGCCAAAAATAATTAGTTCGTCTATAGATGTATCAGTCCCAATATATTTTACAATTATTTTTCCATCACTAGAGTTTCCTCCTCTAAATAATTCTTGATATCTCTCGTCTTTTAGAATCGTTTGTACTTTTACTAACTCTGCTTTATATTCTTCAATATTATCATCAGTTTTTCGGTATCCAAGCATATTAAGTTTATCTATAGACTCATACGCTTCTCGTTGTACGTCTGTAAGTTTGGCGTCATCTAAATTGACAAAACTTACTGGAATATCTACCGAAATAAAATTTGGTGCTTCCTGATTTACAACATAATACCCTTGTAAGGTCTCTCCTCCATAACCGCAACTAATTAAAGTTGCAGTTATAAGAAGTGACGCTACAATGTTTTTGATTGATGTGTTCATGATGATAATTCTTCTTTTTTATAATGTCTTAGTTCTTTTTATCTCCAGCTTTCTTCAAATGCTCTCCTCCAGGAATATTCATAGATTTAGTAAGCTTAGAAATTTCACTAAGATTAATGTCCCCAAGAAGAGATACAATTACAGTTTCTATTTCACGCTTTTCACCATTAATTGTTATGTTTTGATCTTTTGTAAGTTCGTCTAAACCACTTACAAACATTAAAAGTTCTTTAACTTGATTAGGGCTAGAACCTTCTCTTACATAAAATTTTACATTTTGGTTACCGTCCTTAAAACGCATTAACTCTTCCAGTTTTGAACTAGAAATGTATTTATTTACATCTGCTGCCATTTGTGATGATATTGATTTATCTCCAGTTGTTAAGAATTTTAAACTTTTAATCTTCTTTATCATTTCGAACATTGCTGCTGCATCTGGATCGTCCATATCTATATCGATACTCGAAATCATTTGAAACATTTTACTGTTTACAACTCCAGATCCTACACCTTCCATGTCCTCATACTTATCGAACAACCCTCCTTGTGCAAAAGACATTAAAGGCGTTACCATAATTGCTAATATTAATACTAATTTTTTCATGTTTATTTGTTTTTTTGTTCTACTAATTTGTTTTTAAAATTTTATTTGTTGTTTTTGAAAATTCACCAAGATAAGCAATGTTATCAGTGCCTTTGTCAAAGTTTGTAGTCACCATATTTAGTGTTTCAATACCTTCGGTTCCTTTATTTAATTGATTTGACACTAGATTAAACATTTCCATTGTTTGGTTGTAAGCCAAAAGCGCTTCTTGCTTCTCTGCTTCTGTCGGTCCACTCATTTGAAAATAAACTCCCAACATAATAACTGCTACTGCTGCGACTGAAATCCATTGATACAAGCTATATGTTTTTCTAGGTTTTAATGGAATGTCTTTAGTATACTGTTCCTCGTGGGTGTGCAAAAAATACTGAAACATTGATTTATAAACTTCTAAGTGTGGCAGAACAGTTTCTTGCGAAAAATAGTCTTTTAACTGTTGCTCTTCTTTTAAAGTAGTTTCTCCGTTGTCGTACTTCTCTATTAATTTCTCTATGCTATTTAACACCATAACTATGTGTTTTTGTTAGTTTTTCTCTTAATGTTTTTCTTGCTCTTGATAAGGCGACTCTAATGGCTGTTTGGTTCATGTCTAGCATTTTACTTATTTCCTCAAAGTCATATTGCTCAATATCTCTTAGCTGTAATATTATCTTTTGTTGTTCGGGTAACTCTTCCATTATTTTAGAAACCCAACCTACACTATCATTCAACTCCACTTGCTTCTGTAATGACACATTTTTATCTTGGTAATTACTATGCACAATCTTTAAATTTTGAGAGTGCTTAGATTTTAATTTGTCCAAACAAAAATTCTTTGTCATAGTCATAGAAAATGCTTCTACATTTTTATATTCACTAATCTTAAGTTTGTTTTTCCACAACTTCATCAAGATCTCTTGGGTAGCGTCTTCGGCTTCTTCTTGTGAAACCAGTATGCGCTTTGCCAAACGAAATACTTTATCCTTAAAAGGCATTACTATATTTAAAAACTCAGCCTGTGTCATTTTTTTGGTTAGCTTATAGCTTATTATGGCTATTTGTTATTACGACGATACACTTTATATTTTGTTACAAGAACATTGAAAATAATTTTTACTTTGTAATATTGTTACTAAATTTAGAGTTAAAAGAAAAACACCTTTGCTATGAAATTTTCTAAACCCCTTTTATGTTGCCTTATATTGACTATAATAACTTATAGTTGCTTTGATGATATGGATGACAACGCTATATCTGCCAATGAAATTAATGATTTTGTTTGGAAAGGTATGAATGCTGTCTATTTATATAAAGATAATATTCCTGACCTTGCTAATGACCGATTTTCATCCACCTCAGAATATGCTGACTATTTAAATAGTTTTAGTACACCTGAAGAACTTTTTGAAAGTTTAATTCATCAAAGACAAACTGTAGATAGATTTAGTTGGATTGTTGATGATTATATTGCTCTCGAGCAACTTTTTAGTGGTGTCTCTAAAAGAAGTGGTTATGAATTTGATTTATACCCAATTCCTGGTAGTGCTACAAACGTATTTGGTATTGTACGCTTAGTGCTACCAAATAGTAATGCCAGTGATAATAACTTAACTAGAGGACAGGTTTTTACATCTATAGATGGAGTAACTATGACTGAAAGTAATTACCGCACATTATTTAGTCCAGATAGTTATACAATGGGTTTCGCCGATTATGATGATAACGGCACACCTGAAAACTTAAATGATGATATCATTACGCCTAATGGCCAAAATATTACACTCACTAAAACTGTACTTTCTGAGAATCCAATATTTGAAACTGCAATTATTGATGTTGATGGTGAAAATTTAGGATACTTGATGTATAATGGTTTTACTTCGGATTATAACAGTCAATTAAATACTGCTTTTAATAATTTCAAATCCAGTAATGTTCAGCATTTGGTACTAGATTTAAGATATAACCCAGGAGGTTCTGTACTAACAGCATCCTATTTAGGAAGTATGATAACTGGTCAATTTAATGGAGAAGTCTTTGCTAAATTAGTTTACAACAGTGATTTACAAGCTAATAATTATGATTTTGAATTTGAATCACTAATAGATAATAGTGAAGCTATAAACAGTTTGAATTTAGATAAAATCTATGTGCTAACCACTGAAGATTCTGCTTCTGCAAGTGAGATGGTTATTAATAGTTTAAGTCCATATATAGAGGTTATTCAAATTGGTGATGATACTACTGGAAAGTCTCAAGCCTCAATTACAGTGTATGATTCGTCAAATTTAGAACGAGAAGGCGCAAATCCAAATCACACTTATGCTATGCAACCTTTGGTCGCAAACACTTTGAATAAGCTTAACAGTTCTGTGCCTTCAAATGGATTAACTCCAACGATAACTATTTTAGAAAACCCAGCAAATTATGGTGTTTTAGGGAACGTAAATGAGCCTTTATTGGCAGCTGCAATTGCAGATATACAAGGTACTGGAAGATTTAATTTTTCTGCATTAAATAAAATAAAACCTAAAGCTAGCAGCCATAATTTAATCCCTTATGTTAACGAAATGTATATTGACCAAGGTATTTTAATAGACGTACAAAAGAATAATATTGAACAAGATTAAACAAAGAGGCTGTCTTAAAAAAACTAAAAAGCGTCATTCTGAATTTATTTCAGAATCGTATTATTTTGATTATTAATCTTGATGAGAACCTGAAACAAGTTCAGATTGACAAAATATTGATTTTAAGACAACCTCTTTATGAGTTAAAAACTTAAATTGAATCCAAAGGTTATATTCCGCCCTTTAGTTGAATATCCATAAAGTTCTTCATAATCAGAATTTAAAATATTTATAACATTAGTAAACAAGGTCACTTTATTATTAATTAGTTTATGACTTGCGTAAAAATCTAATAAACTGTAGCTTTTTAAAGTAACGTCTTCATTCACAAAGGTTACATTATTATAAAAAGTATCATTTCTATCATCATTAAACTGGTAAGATGCACTCATAAAAAAATGGTCGTTTACTTGATAGTTTAACTTAGCATTTACCTTAATTTCAGGAATACGCAAGTTTAAATCATCTTCAACTTTAGTATATGTTGCGTTTGTTTTAATAGATACTTTACTCGAAATTTTATAATCGGCTATAAGTTCTATACCACTTGCTGTAAATGATTCATCTGCATTCTTATACTGAAACACCCAGTTTCCTAGATCCACAAAATCAATAAAATTAGTTTCTTTTCTATTAAAATATACGATACTAGTAGTGACTTTATTGGTTATACCTAACTCTGCTCCTATTTCTAAAGTAGTGTTTTCTTCAGGCTTTAAATTAATGTTTCCGTACGTAGGTTCAAAAAGTTGGTATAACGAAGGTGTAATATAAGCAGTACTATAACTTACTAACCCTTTTATATAACCAAAAGTAACATCCTCCTTAAATGAAGGGTTGATACTGTATACTAAATGCGACCCATACTCACTATGGTTATTAAATCGCAATCCAGAATTAATATTCAAACCGAAGTTTGATGTATAAACAACATTCACATAAGGGTCTACAATAGTAAATACTGCATCATTAGGGCTTATTGATTGCTCTAAACTTGTGCTTCCAAAAGGGACTTCAAAACTTTCCATATTATTATCTTGATAGTTTACACCAAGCACAGTATAAAACGTATCATTGAAATTGTATTTATTATATACATCTATCATGTAGCTTTTTGCTTTGTATATATTTGGATAATTGGATGTAACATCGCGTTCAATATCATTTGTAGCTGCATTAACTATTATGCTTCCGTTTTTATATTCATAGTTTGATGACATGCCAATTCTATGTTGATTCGTTTTAATCATATTATCTGCATCTTGAAACATGAAACCATCATCAAAATCGGCTTTGTATTTATCAAAACTTCCATACATACTAAAGTTAAAAGCATTAGAAAACTTATAACCTAGTTTTAGATGTCCATTAATTGCATTAAAAGCATCCTTTTCAGAGCCTAATTTTATAGCAGACAAGCCATCTGTAAACTGGTTACCAAAACTTGCTAAATAATTTAATTTATTTACAGTTCCATTTATTGAAACACTATTTTGAAAATTCTCTAGGTGATAATTATTATCGTTTTGCGATTGATTACTCCCTAACACACTTCTGAAATTTGCAGATATAGATTTTTTTGTAGCTACTTTTAGCTTAATATTAATCACTGCAGTAGCAGCTCCAGAGCCATATAAAGTGCTGGAAGCTCCTTTTAAAACTTCAATACTTTCAACTTGATTAGCATTAAGTAATCGTAAATCGTAATCGTTAGCTATTTGCGATGCATCCGAAAGGGCAATTCCATCTATTAGGATTAAAACTTGCCTATTTCTACCACCTCGTACAAAATAGCTTAAATTTTGTCCAGCATTACTTTTTGTTCCATTAATTTCAATGCCAACAGTATTGTTAATAATCTCTGCAATGCTTTTACCTTGTAGTTCTTCTAACTCTTTTTGTGTGATTTTTGTAATGACTTTACCTGAATCTTCTTTTTTAATCTCAAAACGAGAGTTGGTTACTACGACTTCGTCTAATTGTTCTGTTTTGGAAACTTCATCTTCTTGTGAAAAACCAAAAGCATAAATAAGTGTACAACAGACACTTAAAACACATGTTTTTTTGTTCATTTTAATTACTAATTGCTCGAGAGTAGTATGTATTTATCATACCAAAACTTCTATCCCGAAAGTTTGACTTATTTGTTTGAATTTGGCAGGTCTCCTGACTTACGTCTTCATGTTGGTCTTCCCAGAATAAATCCAGTGACTCGAAGTTTAACACGAAGCTTTATAGCTTACAGTTGCGGGAACAGTTCTGGACTTGATTAATTATAATCTCACCAGATTCCCTTTTAATCCTTAATAATAAAAATTAGAAAAGAACCAAAATTCATTGCGAAAGTATAGATATTCTTTTTACTTATGAATAAAAACTTATTTTTTCTTATTCATTTTATATATCAAATAAATAAAACCAATTAAAAAATGTGCAATAATAACTCCTGCAACTATATATATTACTAAATTTGAATCGCCTCTCATTTGTCCTAATTTATATTCAAAATTGCAATACAAAATGAGAGATTCAGTTATTAAAGTTACTTATGAAACACCTTTATAAATCTATAAGCTTATTCTTAATTTTAAGTTTCGTTTTTACTTGTAAAAATGATATCTCAAAACAAGAAGATACAATTACTACAGGGCAAAAAATAACTCTAAAACATGCTACTGGGTTTTCTATAACTAATTACAGCAATTATAAAGTATTAGAAATTAACAGCCCTTGGCCAAAGTCTGATAAAAAGTACACTTATTTATTACTTACAAAGGAGCAAGCTATGGTTAGTACTTTTAATAAAGAGGATTATGATGGAATAATTACAATTCCAATTGAAAGTATAGTAGTGACTTCGACTACACATATTCCAGCATTAGAACTCTTAGGTATCGAGCAAACTTTAATGGGGTTTCCTGGAACTGATTATATTTCTTCTGAAAAAACGCGACAACGTATTGACGAGGGAAACGTTAGAGAGTTGGGCAAAAATGAAGGTATAAACACCGAAGTGTTATTAGAACTTCATCCAAATGTTGTCATTGGTTATGGTGTTAGTGGTACAAATAAAAGTTTTGAAACTATACAAAAATCTGGTATTCCTGTAATCTATAATGGCGATTGGGTAGAAACATCTGCACTTGCAAAAGCTGAATGGATTAAGTTTTTTGGAACCTTATTCAACAAAGAAAAAGAAGCTGAAGCCATTTTTATTAAAATTGAAGCTGATTATTTAGAAGCTAAAACTTTAGCTAAGTCTGCAACAAATAGACCTACTGTTTTAAGTGGTGCTTTACATAAAGATGTTTGGTATTTACCAAGTGGTACAAGTCCTGAAGCACAATTTTTAAAAGATGCCAACGTCAATTATCTTTGGAGTGACACTGACCAAAAAGGAAGTTTAGCCTTAAGCTTTGAAAGTGTATTCGAAAAAGGATATAATGCTCAGATTTGGTTAAGTCCATCATATTATAGAAGTTTAAGTGACCTAGAAAAGGCTAGTCAACATTATGCTAAATTTTCTGCTTTTAAAAATAAGCAAGTATATTCATTTGCTAATACCACAGGTGAAAGTGGTGGTGTTCTATATTACGAATTAGGTACCGCTAGACCAGATTTAGTATTAAAGGATATTATTAAAATTTGTCATCCAAATTTACTTCCAAACTATCAGCCTTACTTTTTCAAACCATTAAAATAATTGCATACCCAAAAAACATACAAGCTTTCATTCATCATACTTAGTAGTGTATTGCTACTGTGCTTTTTTATGAATATTAGCTTGGGTTCGGTATCAATTCCTTTTAAGGGTATTTTTAATAGCTTTATTGGTGTTTCAGATAATTATATTATTCAAAATTATAGACTACCAAAAGCATTTACAGCTATTTTGGTTGGTTCTGGCTTAGGCATTTCAGGCCTATTAATGCAAACATTATTCAGAAATCCTCTAGCTGGACCATTTGTTTTAGGGATTAGCTCTGGTGCAAGTTTAGGAGTTGCTTTAGTAGTTATGGGAAGCTCATTTTTTGGCGGCTCGATGGCTATACTATTAGCTTCTAAATGGAGTTTAGTCATTGCTTCAAGTTTGGGAAGTTTTTTAGTATTACTAGCAGTAATACTTGTGTCTTCTAAAGTAAGAGACACGATGGCAATTTTAATAATAGGTTTAATGTTTGCAAGTATTACAGCTGCTGTAGTGAGTGTCTTATCATATTTTGCCTCAGCTGAACAATTACAGCAATATATATTTTGGGGGTTTGGAAGCTTAGGAAGTCTTAGCTGGAACGAAGTTTTAGTATTATTTAGCGTCTGTTTTATTGGTATTGTTTTAAGTATTGCTTCCATAAAAGCACTAAACACCTTACTATTAGGTGAAAACTATGCTAAAAGTTTAGGGTTGAACATAAAACAAAGTCGTTTGTTAATTATAGTTGCCACAAGCCTTTTAGCTGGAACCATAACAGCATTTGCTGGTCCTATTGCATTTATTGGTTTAGCAATTCCGCATATAACACGACAAGTATTTAATACTTCTAATCATAAAGTTTTAATTCCAGCAGTTATACTATTTGGAGCTATTGTATTACTAATTTGTGATAGTATTGCGCAATTACCAACAAGCGATTATATGCTACCAATTAATGCTATAACCTCTATAATTGGTGCGCCTGTGGTAATTTGGTTACTCGTAAGGAAACGAAAAATGGTATTTTAATATGCATAAAGAAAATAAACATACCATCCTCAAAACCCACAACCTTTCTATTGGTTATCAAACCAAGAAAGAAAAAACTGCTATTGCTTCCAATATTAATATCGAATTGCATTCTGGTGAACTAATTGGATTGGTTGGAGCTAATGGTATTGGAAAGTCCACACTATTGCGAACACTTACTAATGTACAATCGTCATTAAATGGTACAATACTAATCAACAACAAGCCATTAGAACAGTATAATAACCTAGAACTTGCTAAAGCGTTGAGTTTGGTTTTAACCGAATCTGTGATATCAAAAAACTTATCCGTTTTTGAATTAGTTGCTCTTGGTCGTCAACCTTACACAAATTGGGTAGGTAACCTTACCTATACTGATATTAATATCGTCAATAAGGCTCTAGCAGAAACTAACTTAAATGATATTAAGCATAAAAAATGCTATGAATTAAGCGATGGGCAACTACAAAAAGTTATGATTGCTCGTGCTTTAGCACAAGATACCAATTTGATTATTCTAGATGAACCAACAACTCATTTAGATATGTACCATAAAGCCTATATTTTAAGATTACTACAAAAATTAGCTAAAGACACTAATAAAACCATTTTATTTTCATCACACGAAATAGATTTAGCCATTCAATTATGTGATAAACTTATTGTGATGACTGAAAATACTGTAGTTTCAGACACTCCAAGTAAACTTATAGAAAGAGAAACTTTTGAAACATTGTTTCCTAAGGATTTTATTACTTTTGATAAAACCACTAGAAGTTTCCGAGTTAATAAACAATAGATTTAATCTACATCGTTCTTTTTCAAAGAATAAATCACTATATTTATTTCTTGAAAATCAAGCTTTTAAAACTAATCGCACTTATTAGAAGCTATTAATTTATAAATTAAATATACTTCTAATGAAATCGCAAAAAACTATCCTAAAGCTAGTTAGCTTTATTTTTTTAATTTCTTTTACTGCTTGTAAAGAAGAATCACCAAAACCAAACCCTGCATTAGCCTCTATTGATTTGTTAAGAGGTGAACTGTTATTGTGCGGAGATGGACAATTTGGAGAACTAAAATTCTCATTGTCTTGTAGCTATGATACTCGTGAAGATTTTGATATGGCAATAGCTTTATTACACTCTTTTCAATATGCGGAAGCAGAAAAGGCTTTTGTTAGAGTTATTGATGCAGATCCAAATTGCCCAATGGCATATTGGGGTGTTGCAATGAGTATTTATCATGCTGCATGGTTTCCTCCAACAGAAAAAGAACTAATTAAGGCTTCAAAAATACTTACCATAGCAAAAGAGCTATCTATGGATAACAAGCAAAGAGATTATATAAATGCAATTGATGCTTTTTACACAAATTGGGAAACTGTAGATCATAAAACTAGAGCTTTAAGGTTTGAAAAAGAAATGGAAAACATCTATAAAAAATATCCCGACGATGTAGAAGCTGCCATTTTTTATACTTTAGCTTTATACTCTACAAGAGATAGAGTTGGAAAAGAATATGAAAATGAAAGAAAAGCAGGAAAAATACTAGAGGGTTTATTTGCTGAAAATCCAAACCATCCAGGGATTGCACATTATATTATTCATAATTATGATAATCCCGTTTTGGCTCCTAAAGCTTTAGAAACTGCACGTCGGTATGCAAAAATAGCACCGTCATCCTCTCATGCACAGCATATGCCATCACATATTTTTACTAGACTAGGCATATGGGAAGAATCCATAGAATCTAACTTACTATCTGCAAGTAGTTCTAGGTGTTATACTGAGGCTGCTGCACTAAGTGGCGCATATTTTGAAGAGTTACATGCAACTGACTATTTGGTTTATGCTTACATTCAAAAAGGCGATAACATAAGCGCCGAACAACAATACAACCAAATTAAAGATCTAAAATCATTTTATCCTACTAATATAACTGCAGCTATATATCCATTGACTGCAATTCCAGCAAGACTAACCCTTGAAAATAGAAATTGGGAAAAAGCTTTGCAATTAGAATTGCAAGAAATAGATTTAAATTGGACAGAATTTCCATGGCAAAAAGCAATACTTCATTTTGCAAGAGCAGTAGGAGCTTCTCATACCAGTAATTTTGAAATAGCAACACAAGAAATAGACATACTAAAAAAACTTCATCAAGATTTAATAGCTCAAAATGATCGTTCAAAATCGATTCAAATTAAACAAGTTGAAATTCAAATTAAAACATCACAAGCATGGATGAACTTTAAAATGAATGAAAAAGAAGATGGTCTTGCGCTAATGAAAGAAGCCGTAGAAATAGAAAGGAAAACAAGTAAACATCCTATTACTCCAGGTGATGTATTGCCAGCAATAGAACTATTGGGAGACATGCTTTTAGAATTAGACAGATATGAAGAAGCATTGATAGCTTATGAAGAAAATTTAAAAGCGCATCCTTATCGATTTAATGGTATTTATGGGGCAGCTATAGCAGCAAAGCAATCTGATGATTATGACAAGGCAACACTCTATTTTAATCAGCTTATAGAATTAACGAAAAATTCAACAAACGATAGACCAGAAATAGAAGAAGCTAAAGCTTTTATTGAGAAACTAGCCTCCTAATTGTAACACCCCATGAAGATTAGTAAAGAACGTATATTCATTTTATCCCTTATTTGGTTAAATTTTGTTTCATGTAATCAAATAAAAAATAGAGAATTACCAGTATATAATCCAGCCAATTTTAACCCTGAGTTAGTTGATAAAAGCTTACAAAATAAGAGTGAGAATCATACTGTATTAAATTTTGAACTTGTTAACCAAAATGGCGATACTATTACCCAAAAAGATTATGAAGATAAAATTTATGTAACCGACTTCTTTTTTACACGTTGTGGAACCATTTGTCCAATAATGACAAATAACATGAATAAGATTCAAGAAGAATTTTTAAATGATAGCGACGTAATGTTATTATCATTATCAGTTACACCAGATATAGACACTATTTCTGTGTTGCGTGAGTATGCAACAAATAAAGGCGTTATAGATAGTAAGTGGAATATCACTACTGGCTCTAAAAAACATATTTATGAATTAGCTCGTAAAAGTTACTTTGCTGTTGTAGAGCAAGGTGATGGAGGCTTACAAGATTTTATACATACTCCAAACTTTATATTAGTTGATAAGAAAAAACAAATACGTGGTATTTATGATGGTACAAATAATCAAGAGATTGAGCGTATTATAAGCGACATGAAAGTTTTAAAAAATTAGATATATCTTTTTGTTACATTTTTCACTTTTTAAGTAAAAGAAGTATCTTTGGTTAAACTTCTATTTTAAATGAACGACAGCCTCCTCTTAATTATTTCAATACTTTTTTCAGCTGCAATTGGAGCCTATATTGGCATGCTAATAACTAAATTAAAAAGCAAAGGAGAGAAAAGCACTTTAGAAGAACGTCAAAACCAAATGAGTTCAACTATTGAGGAACTGAAGCTAAACTTGGGTAAAATTGAAAACGAACGAGAAGAGATAAGACGAGAAAAAGAGTTTTTAAATTCTGAATTAACTAGAAAAAATACCGAATACGAAAATCTCCAGCAACAAAATTTAAAACGAGATGAAGAACTTGCTAAACAGCAAGAGCAACTTAGAAAAGATTTTGAGTTGTTAGCGAATAATATTCTTGAAAAGAAATCAGAAAAATTTACAATTCAAAATGAAAAAAATATAAAAGAACTTCTTAATCCTTTACAAGATAAAATAAAAACTTTTGAAGATAAAGTAGATAAAACCCATAAAGAAAGTATTGATTATCATGCTGCTTTAAGGCAACAGATTATTGGATTGAAAGAACTAAATAATCAAATGAGTAAAGAAGCGATAAACCTTACAAGGGCCTTAAAAGGTGACAGTAAGACACAAGGTGATTGGGGTGAAACCCAACTGGAGGTTTTGTTGGAAAAATCTCGATTAAAAAAAGGTATACATTTTACTACCCAAGGAGGTTTTAGAGATGAAGATGGAAGATTAAAAAAACCTGATTTCATAATTAATTTACCAGATAATAGACATTTAGTTATTGATTCCAAAGTTTCTCTAACTGCTTATGAAGCCTATTATAATTCTGAAGATGAGATTGTTAAATCTGATAGTTTAAAAAAGCATATTGATAGTATAAAAAAACATATCCGAGATTTAGGAGAGAAAAAATACTCTGCCCTTTATGAAATAAACACTCCTGATTATGTTTTAATGTTTGTTCCAATTGAAAATGCATTATTAATTGCTCTAAATGAAAATAATAAATTATACCTTGAGGCACTTGACAAGAATGTTGTATTGGTGTCCACTTCTACATTATTAGCGACCTTAAGTACAGTCGCTTCAATTTGGAAACAAGAAGATCAAAAAAGAAATGTTATTGAAATTGCAAGATTAGCCAGTAGGCTTTATGATCAATTTGTGAATTTAACAAATGATTTGTTAAAAGTAGGAAAGCAACTAAATACAGTTAAAGGGTCTTACAATGATACAATGAAGAAGTTAACAGGAAAAGGAAATCTAATAACTAAAGTTGAAAAAATGAGGAAACTTGGTGTTTCATCCAATAAGTATATCAATCAAGAGCTTTTGAATCGTGCACAAGATGAAGAAGAATAATCATTCTTTTTTCTTACTTAAAAGTAAGTTTTTTTTCATAAAGTAGCTTTTTTTAAGCCTATTTCTCAACAAAAAAACATTTTAACTTATTCCTTTAAAAAGGAATATATTTGTTTATTCCATAAATAAGGCATATATTTGTTTATTCCATAAATAAGGAATGTTATGACAAGTGTAATTACAGGAGATATTATACGTTCAACAAAACACGTTAATCCAAATATTTGGTTAAACTCTTTAAAAGGTGCATTAAGTATGCTAGAGTCCAAATCAAATAAATGGGAGATTTATCGTGGCGATAGCTTTCAAATAGAAATAACCAATCCAAATAATAGTTTTATAGACGCTATATATATAAAAGCTTGTATAAAAATGATTAAGAATTTAGACGTAAGGCTTGCAATAGGTATTGGTGATAAAACATACCAAGGTAAAAAGGTAAGCGAATCAAACGGAGAAGCTTTTGTATTTTCAGGAGAAACCTTAGAAAACCTAAAGAAAGACAAGCAAAATTTACGTATTAAAACGATAAATAATAAAATAGACGAAGAGCTAAATCTTTATTTTAAATTAGCTTTGACTTTTATGGATAGTTGGACGGTAAATTCAGCAGAGATAGTAAAACTAAGCATAGAAAATCCTGATGCTTTACAACATGAACTTGCAGCTATTATAGGAACAAAACAAGACGCAATTAGCAAACGTCAAAAACGTGCTGGTTTAGAACATATATTAGAACTAGACAAAATGTACAGACATAAAATAAGTCAATTATGATACTACTTATTAAGCTTTTATTAGCGCATATTATTGGAGATTTTTTTCTTCAACCTATACATTGGGTTAAAGAAAAGGAAAAGAAGAAACTGAAATCTCCAAAATTATATCTTCATATAGCTATACACTTTGCATTGTTATTTTTGATACTTTGGGATATATCACTTTGGCCAATAATTCTAGTTGTTGGCTTTTCACATCTTATTATAGACGCTATTAAACTGATTATTCAAAAGAAAAAAACAAAACGACTTTGGTTCTTTATAGATCAAATATCACATCTTTTAGTAATTATAATTGTCTACTATGTGTTTACTGATAATTCGTTTTCTATTGAACAATTATTAACCGAAAACAACCTCCTATTACTAGTTTGTTTATTGTTTCTTACTCTACCAACTTCCATAATAATGAAAACTATTTTTTCAAAATGGAACATCTCAAAACTTACTGAAAACAATGAATCTCTAAAAGATGCAGGAAAATACATTGGTATACTGGAACGTATCTTAGTTTTTATATTTATCATTTTTGATCATTGGGAAGCTGTTGGATTTTTAATTACTGCGAAATCTGTTTTTAGATTTGGTGATTTGAAAGAATCTAAGCATCGAAAATTGACAGAATACATACTAATTGGCACACTTATTAGCTTTGGAATTGCAATTGCTGTAGGACTACTATTTAAATTACTCATATAAAAAACCACCCGTTAAAAACTGATGGTTTTTTTATATTTATTTTTTAGTAAGTTATTGCTTTACAAAACGTTTAGTTTGTGTACCTGAATCGGTTGTCAATCTTACCAAATAAACACCGTTATTCCATTTCGACACATCAATTGTCTTAGTGATTATATTAACTCTATTTGTGTATATTCTTTTTCCTAATACATCAAAAACCTCAACAGCTGCACTATTATCAAGGCTCGATAATTTTAAGTTCAATTTATCTCTTCCAGGGTTTGGAGAAATTGAAAAGCTATTTTTTTCTAAATCTTCCAATCCAAGGTTGTTTACAACAGTAATAGTCCCTGACATATTTCCTGCACCATGAATACCGCAAAAATAATCATTTACACCTTCCACCGTAAATGTATAAGAAAAGGTTTGACCTAAACCAGTAAGCGTACCACTATTAAAATTTTCAACAGAACTTCCTACTGAATTCTGAACTGTATGGGAGAAAGCATCAGTCCAAGTCCATCTTACTGTATCTCCAATATCAATAGTCAAATCTGAATCAGGACTTTGAAAAAACCGCTCCCAAATAAGATCATGTGTTGTTTGTGCTATTACACTTGATGCACATAAACAAGTTAAAATAAGTAGTTTTATTTTCATATTTCTTTTTCTTAAAGATAATGAAAATAATTTAGTTATTTGATTTTAAGATTCTTAGAAAAAGTATAATCTATAAAAAAGCCATTGGTGAAACCAATAGTCTTTTTATTATTTTTTGGTAAATTATTGCTTTACAAAACGTTTAGTTTGCGTACTAGTTTCAGTTGTTAATCTCACTAGGTATACACCGTTATTCCATTGTGACACATTTACAGACTTATTATTTTTTTCCATTTTATCTACATATATTTTTTTACCTAATACGTCAAAAACCTCTACAGTAACTATAGCATTATTTAACTTTTCTAGTCTTAAATTCAACTTATCTCTTCCAGGGTTTGGAGAAATCGAAAAAGTATTAACTTTATATTCATTTAATCCTAATGTATGGAAAGCCGCCATTGTGATTCCTCTATTAGCTGGGAAATGCCATCCCAAGTCAAATGTAGATCCACTGCTTCTTGCCCAAACCAGATCCACTGAGGTATCCGAAGTACTAAAAACATAATCATGAACTTCTCCAGTATCTAGCAATCGAGTAGCAACAAGAGTTCTAACATCAGGCTCGGTTGGGTTTGAATGAGTTTCTGTTGTATTTGATATTATAGTCCAATTCTGTATAGCATCTACAGCAGGTATAATCCCTCTCCCATCATCTCCGGGCGGATCTCCAGGAAGTCCAAAATATCTATCACTAAGTACAGTACCATTTGTTGTTACCAATACAACATCATTGCCATTTACCATACCATATTCAGGAGTACCAGCTTGAGGACCAAAACCTAGACCAAGCCATCTATCCGCAGGACCAACTAAAGTTAATGTAACTAAATTACTACTAACATCTATCTTTACTGAGAATTCTAAACCGGTCGTATTAGACAAATCAAAAGTTCCAGTAGTAATCGTCTGAGAAGAAGAATTTAATGTTATTAATAAAAATACTCCTAATAGAGCAATAGTAGTTTTTTTCATGATGCTTTCTTTAATTAAATAATTCTATTATAGCTTTTTTTTTAGTCATTAAAGCATAATCCTTTGCTGTTAAATTTCTATTATCCTTAAGTGATAAATCAGATTTTGCTTTAATTAATAAATCAATAATTTTTTCATTTCTCATTATAACGGCATAATGCAAAGCTGTTGTTCCATTTGGGTCAGCTTTGTTAGGGTTTGCATTTAAATTCAAAAGCATTTCGACTAAATTATCACGGTTTTTATATACAGCAGCCATTAGCGGGGTTCCGTGATCACTATCTCCATTAATATCATAAACATTTTTAGCCAAAAATTCAGCAACATCATCATTTCCACTATAACATGCTAAAACCAGAGGAGAATAACCAGATTTTTCAATGCTATTAATAGTATCTGCATTAATACTCATTAAATGCTTAATATCTTCTACAGTTCCAGATCGTGCTGCATCAAAAATACTTTGTTGACAAAAAATATAGCTAGAAGCAAACAAGCAACATATTATAAATGGGGTCTTAATATTCATTCTTAATTTCAAATAATCAAGTTATTGATCAATAGCAATTAAATTATATCACTCTTAATAATTCTTACTGTTATTAATACTAAAATAAAATTTATAGATTTAAAGCTTATTGTTTTACAAAACGCTTAGTTTGTGTACCAGAGTCGGTTGTTAATCTCACCAAATAAACACCGTTATTCCATTGCGATGCATCTACCGTTTTAGTGATTGTATTAACTCTATTTGCATATATCCTTTTTCCTAATACATCAAAAACTTCAATAGTAGCATTACTATTTAGTTTTGATAGTTTTAAGTTCAATCTGTTTCTTCCAGGGTTTGGAGAAATTGAAAAAGCATTTACCAATTTATTATCTTTTGTACTTA
This sequence comes from Pontimicrobium sp. SW4, assembly GCF_039954625.1. Classification (NCBI taxonomy): domain Bacteria; kingdom Pseudomonadati; phylum Bacteroidota; class Flavobacteriia; order Flavobacteriales; family Flavobacteriaceae; genus Pontimicrobium; species Pontimicrobium maritimum. Next base: position 1,031,397 of record NZ_CP157199.1, on the reverse strand, counting down.
AAAATGAAGTTTTAGCTGTAATATTATCTAAAGACAAAGTAGAAGCTATTGTTTCTCCCTGCCAAGCAGGTGTTGGACTACTTAACAATCTAACTTCATATACATTTAATAAAGTAGCAGCTACATTGCTACCACCACTCACTAGCGAAAAGTCTCCTACTTCTACAGGTATTTCTACTAATTGCCATCCTGATCCAGCAGCAATAAACAACGGATTAGTAGATGATATTCTTCCTCCATCTCCATTAAAGGCAACTCTTAAATTCAAATCATTAGTTTCTACCTTTACATGAAATCTAATTGCTTTTATTCCTTGACCTGTATAATTTCCAATCCATTGGTCAGTGTTAATAATAATCATCTTACTCGCAACTGTTCCCGTTCCTGTTGAAACATATTGAAGGTAACTAGTCCCTCCAGGCCCCCCAGTTGCAACATTTGTTGGTCCAGATGCACCACCTGCACCTCCAATTCTCCAACCTTGTGTGGTAGTATCCTCAAAATCATCAATTTGACCAGCGGTAACTTGCCCACTAACTGAAGCAGATATTAACAATGAAAAGAATAAGTAAAGTAATTTTTGTTTCATAGTAAACTCGAGATTTATATAAGCGTAAAAATAATAATTTCAGTTAATTAGCATTAATAAATTCGGCAAAATGATGTATTTACTTACTTAAATACATTTTACGTCTCGAATACAAGTCATAAAACTCATCATCTTTTAAACTATCAATAAATAAAATACTCTCTCCTGTACTCTTCATTTCTGGTCCAAGTTGTTTATTAACATTAGGAAACTTATTAAATGAAAATACAGGTTGTTTAATAGCATAACCTTCCAAATGCGGTTTGAAATCGAAATCGGTTACCTTCTTTTTCCCTAACATGACCTTAGTAGCGTAATTTACATAAGGCTCTCCATAGGCTTTTGCAATAAAAGGAACTGTTCTAGAAGCTCTAGGATTGGCTTCAATTATGTATACCATATCGTCTTTTATAGCAAATTGAATATTGATTAAACCGACTGTATTCAATGCTAATGCAATTTTTTTAGTATGGTCTTTTATTTGTTGCATTACCAAATCTCCTAGATTAAAAGGAGGTAGTGTTGCATTACTATCACCAGAATGGATTCCACAAGGTTCAATATGTTCCATAATTCCAATAATGTAAACATTTTCGCCATCACATATAGCATCTGCTTCTGCTTCAATTGCTCCTTCCAAATAGTGATCTAAAAGCAGTTGATTTCCAGGCATCATTCTTAACAATCCAACAACATGTTCTTCTAATTCCTCTTTATTAATAACAATTTTCATTCCTTGTCCACCTAATACATAAGATGGTCTAACCAAAATTGGGAAATCTAACACATCAGCTATTGCTGCTGCTTCATCTGCAGTTGTAGCTATATCAAACTTAGGATAAGGAATATCCAACTTCTTTAATAAGCTTGAAAAATGACCTCTATCTTCAGCTAAATCTAAGGCTTGATAGCTTGTTCCTAGTATTTTTATACCGTAACGATCAAGTTTTTCGGCAAGCTTCAATGCTGTTTGACCTCCTAATTGAACAATGACACCTTCTGGTTTTTCATGTCTAATTATATCGTAAATATGCTCCCAAAATACTGGTTCAAAGTATAACTTATCTGCTGTATCAAAATCTGTTGAAACAGTTTCAGGATTACAGTTAATCATAATCGTTTCGTAGCCACACTCAGCAGCAGCTAACACCCCATGAACACAGCAATAATCAAACTCAATACCTTGTCCAATTCTATTTGGTCCAGATCCAAGAACTACAATTTTTTTCTTGTCTGTAACAATACTTTCATTGTCTGAATATCTTTTACCATCAGCAGTTTCTACTTCGCCTTCAAAAGTTGAGTAATAATATGGGGTTTTGGCCTCAAATTCAGCAGCACAAGTATCCACTAATTTATACACACGATTAATATTCATTTCATCACGTTTGTTATAAACTTGACTCTCTAAACAACCTAACATGTGTGCTATTTGTCTATCACCATAACCTTTCTGCTTAGCTTCAAGTAACAACTCACGTTCTATCGTATCTATAGTGAATGTTGAAATTTCTTTTTCAAGAAAATATAGCTCTTCATATTGCTTTAAAAACCACATATCTATTTTAGTAATTTCATGTATTCTACTTAATGGAATTCCCATTTGAATAGCGTCATAAATCACAAATACACGATCCCAACTTGCAAATTTTAGTTTACTTATAATTTGGTCATAATCTTTATAACCCTTACCATCTGCACCAAGTCCATTTCTTTTAATTTCTAATGATTGAGTTGCTTTATGGAGAGCTTCTTGAAACGAGCGTCCAATTCCCATTACTTCTCCAACAGACTTCATTTGAAGTCCTAAAGTTCTATCACTTCCTTCAAATTTATCAAAATTCCAACGTGGTATTTTTACAATAACATAGTCTAAGGTTGGTTCAAATAAGGCTGAAGTTGATTTAGTAATTTGATTTTGAAGTTCATCTAAATGATAACCAATAGCTAGTTTTGCTGCAATCTTAGCTATGGGATAACCGGTGGCTTTACTTGCTAACGCAGACGAACGAGATACACGAGGGTTAATTTCGATAGCAATAATATCTTCTTTATCGTCAGGGCTTACAGCAAATTGCACATTACATCCTCCAGCAAAATCACCAATACTTCGCATCATGTGAATTGCCATATCACGCATTCTTTGATATGTTCTATCACTCAATGTCATTGCTGGAGCCACAGTTATAGAATCTCCTGTATGAATCCCCATTGGATCCATATTTTCTATAGAACAGATAATTACCACATTATCGTTAGCATCACGCAATAATTCAAGTTCATATTCTTTCCAGCCAATAAGCGCCTTATCTATCATCACTTCATGGATTGGAGAAATTTCTAATCCGCGAGTTAACAATTCGTCAAAGTCTTCTTCTTTATAAACTATAGATGCGCCAGCACCTCCAAGTGTAAATGAAGCTCTAATAACTAAAGGAAATCCATACTCTTGGGCTATTTCTTTTCCTTTTAAATATGATGTAGCAGTAGCTTGAGGTGCCATAGGAATTCCTATTTTAAGCATCAACTCTCTAAATTGCTCTCTATCTTCTGTAATGTTTATAGCATCTATATCTACTCCAATAATTACAACACCAAAATCTTCCCAAATCCCTTTTTCATCAGCTTCAATACAAAGATTTAATGCCGTTTGTCCTCCCATAGTTGGTAATACAGCATCAATTTGGGGATGTTCTTTAAGGATTTTAATAATAGATTTCGTGTTCAAAGGCAACAAATAGACATGATCAGCCATTGAAGGGTCTGTCATGATTGTAGCTGGATTAGAATTTATTAAAATAGTTTCTATTCCATCCTCTCGAAGAGAACGAAGTGCTTGAGTTCCTGAATAATCAAATTCACAAGCTTGACCTATAATAATTGGTCCTGAACCTATAATTAAAATGGAGTTTAAATCTTTTCTTTTCGGCATTATTTATACTATTATTTATTTAAAAATTTTTCAAAAATACTTAACCACAGGATATAAAAAAAGGCGTTACGACCAGTAACACCTTTAATATATTAACAATTGTTAATCATTATTTTTTATGCTTTAATTCAGAAGACACAGATAACTTCTTTCTTCCCTTTGCTCTTCTACGTGCAAGGACTTTTCTACCATTAGCAGAAGCCATTCTTTCTCTAAAACCATGCTTGTTTTTTCTCTTTCTCTTCGATGGTTGAAACGTTCTTTTTGGCATTATCTTATATTTTTATAAACTAAATATTCTTTTTATAAGTTGAGAGCTCTCTCAAAACTGGGTGCAAATATACAAAGCCTTTTTTATTTGACAAGCCTAAAATTAAAAATATTTTTAATTGTTTTTACTACCTTTGCAATCTTAAATTTAAACAAGTAAAATGTACAATAAAATTATCAAGTTAATTCTTGCCCTTTTAATCTTTGCATATGCAATATACCAATTCGCTGAAGGCTTTATTGGTAACGGAATTATGTATGTGTTACTCTCTTCAATTTTTGTTTTTCTTTATTTTAAAAATGAATTTATTCTATTAGCTTTTTTAAAATTAAGGAAACAAGATTTTGATGGTGCAAAAAAATGGCTAGATAAAATTAAGCATCCAAATTCTGCATTAACTAAAAAGCAGCAGGGATATTATAATTATTTAAATGGTATTATGGTCTCGCAAACTAATATGAATGAAGCTGAGAAGTATTTTAAAAATGCAGTTGCTTTAGGGTTATCCATGGATCATGATATGGCAATGGCTAAATTAAACTTGGCAGGAATAGCATTTAGCAAACGTCGTAAGCAAGAAGCTCAAAAACTTTTGAGTGAAGCTCAAAAACTTGATAAGCGTAATATGTTAGCTGATCAAATAAAAATGATGAAACAGCAAATGAAAAAAGCATCCATACCAAATCAACATTATGGAAGTCCAACATCTTCAAGACAGAATAGAAAAAGCAGACGATAACTAACAAAAAAAGCACTGATTTAATCAGTGCTTTTTTTGTTTTAAAATTTCAATTACTAAGGTACTGAATAATGTCCTTTTTCTGGAATTTCTATAAAATATTTTTTTCGAGATTTATTATTAAGATGTGGCTCACGTAACCAAGGATTATGTAATTTTAATATTTTATAATTAATTCCGTACTTCTCTGAAAATTTTACAAAATCTGTCACAGCTGTGTCTACAGCAACTCTATAAGTTGGAATAGGTTTGTACAAATCTTTATGTCTAAAATTGAAACCATACTTATCTGGATGATTCAATATCTCTTTTAAAGCCACAATTCTAAACATATAACGTCCTGTTTCTTCTCCAAGCAATAAATCGTAATAATCAGATACGTTTTGCTCTTTTAAACGTCTAGCTACTCCAGCTTTTCCAGCATTATAAGAAGCTGCAGCTAATGTCCAGCTACCAAAACGTTCTTTGGCTTCGAGTAAATACTTACAAGCAACCTCTGTTGATTTTTCAAGGTTATAACGTTCATCTACATTGTCATTAATTTCCAAACCATTTTCTCTTCCTGTAGCTTTCATTATTTGCCATACTCCTCTTGCTCCAGCAGGGGACACAGCATTTGTTAATCCACTTTCTATGACTGCCAAATACTTAAAATCGTTCGGTATACCATGTTTTTCAAGAATTGGTTCTATGATAGGAAAATACTTGTTTGCTCTTTTAAACATTAACAGAGCATTAGATTGCCAATAGGTGTTTACCAATAATTCACGATCCATGCGTTCTAAAATATCAGGATTACTTAAAGGCAAGTCTTCTCCGGCAAAATCCAAATTTTCTGGAACGTTTAATGCGTAAACATTATAATCGTTAATAATTTTCTTTTCTAAATTTTCATCACTTGGAGCATCTTGAACTGCAAAAATCAACAGTCCAGATAAACTTAATAATCCAAGACATGCAAAAATATTTTTTATTGTCTTTATCATTTTAAAAAGTTTATTATGCACTAAAAATAAAGGAAAAAACTGAAATAGTAATAGATTTTAACTAAGAATCAATTCTGGAAGGTGTTTATTAAACCATTTATATTTATTAATAATCATAACATGAGTGCCTCCTTTTACTGTGATACAATCGGAAATGTTTTTAATAGGAAATACTGGATCTTTATCACCATGAATATGAATTATATTTGATATAACCTCATCTCGCTCCCAACACACCATATTTTGGAGTGCCCAATCTAGATAGGTTTTATCACTTACAGATAAATATTTTCTATACAACTTAACACGCTTTTTTATGGTTTCTCCAAATGCATATTTTGCAAACGATTCAAAATTACCCACAAACTGAGTTGGCAACAATTTATAGGCTTTAGTAACTCTTGCTAGCTTCATTCTTTTAGGTAGTTCATGCTTAGTTTTAACACTAGAAACTATAATGAGTTTTTTAAGTTTAAGAAATTTACTCATTTCCTGAACCAATACACCACCAAATGATACACCTACCAACACAGCATTTTTATGTTCCACTCTACTTGACATACGTTTGGCGTATAGCTCAATGGTTTCATAAGGTTCTGGGATAATCCATTCTAGAAAATGCAGCTTAAATATGTCCTCTGGCAGTTCTATATATTCGAAAATTGAAGGATTAGCTGCCATTCCTGGCATAAAGTAAACATGTATTAGCTCTTTGTTCATAAGTAATTAAGTCCCTGTTTATAAGGTTTGTAATGATTTTTTTAGTACCTTTGCGTGACAAAACTATATAAAATAGTTCTTTCTCCATTGAATAAACAGACTAATTATGATAGATGCAGCTGAACTTATTGACAATGCCTTTTTAAGACAATTTCAACTTGAAGTTGAAGGTAATTTAGCAACTATTGAATATTCCCTTCAAGATCGAAAGATTTTTTTAACAAAACTTGTTGTTCCTGAATGTGTTACGGACGAGGTATTTGTTGAAGATTTTTTAAAACTTGTAATGGAAAATATTCAAGACAGAAACATTAGTGTGGTGCCAACGAGCCCTCCAATTGCAAAGTTTATCCGTAGAAACAGACGCTACAAAAGTATGCTTCCTGTTGGCGTAAGAATTTAATTGAAGACCGAGACCGAAACAAAAGTTTCGGTTTTTTATGCATATTCTTTTAGAAATTCAAAACGAACCAATCCATCATCATCTATTTCAGAAAGTTCTACTTCGTGAAGTGTATTGACAAATTCAGGGTTCCAAGGCGTTTTTACTTTTACATAGTTTTCGGTAAATCCATGAATATAGCCTTCTTTATTCTCGCTTTCGAACAAAACAATTCTTTTACTTTTTAATTGACTTTCATAAAAAGCACGACGCTTTTTAACCGACAAGCCTCTTAGCATTTTACTACGTTTAGAACGTACATTTTTGGGTACTACATCTTCCATTTCAGCAGCTAAAGTATTATCTCTTTCAGAATAGGTAAATACATGTAAGTAAGAAATATCTAATTCTGCTAAAAAATTATAGGTTTCTAAAAAACGCTTGTCAGTTTCGCCAGGAAACCCAACAATAATGTCTACTCCAATACATGCATGTGGCATCACCTCTTTTATCTTATTTACACGATCTACATACAGCTCACATAAATAACGACGCCGCATTAATTTAAGTAAATCGTTACTACCACTTTGCAATGGAATATGAAAATGAGGTACAAAAGCCTTACTCTTTGAAACAAAATCTATAGTTTCATTTTTAAGTAAATTAGGTTCTATAGACGAAATTCGTAAACGCTCTATACCTTCTACTTCATCCAATGCTTGGACTAACTCATAAAAGGTGTGTTCATGCTTTTTGTTTCCAAATTCACCTTTACCATAGTCACCAATATTAACTCCAGTAAGAACAATTTCCTTAATGTTTTGCTCCGAAATTTCTTTGGCATTATTTAAGACATTTGCTAAAGTATCGCTTCTAGAAATTCCTCTTGCTAAAGGAATTGTACAATAAGTACACTTATAATCGCATCCATCTTGCACTTTTAAAAATGCCCGAGTACGATCACCAATAGAATAACTTCCAACATAGAAATCTGCATCTTCAATTTCACATGAATGTACTTCACCAAAGTCGTTTTTGGTTAAATCGTTTAAATAATCGGTGATTTTGAATTTCTCAGTAGCCCCAAGAACTAAATCTACACCATTTACGTCTGCTAAAGCTTCTGGTTTTAGCTGAGCATAACACCCAATTGCTGCCACAAATGCTTCGGAATTTACTTTTTGTGCTTGCTTTACAATAGTTTTAAAACGTTTATCAGCATTTTCGGTAACAGAGCATGTATTAATTACATAAATATCCGCAGCTTCGTTAAAATCTACACGGTCAAATCCTTCACTTTTAAAACTTCTGGCAATAGTAGAAGTTTCAGAGAAGTTAAGTTTACAACCCAATGTGTAAAATGCGACTTTTTTTCGTTCCATATTTTGTCATCCTGAATTTGTTTCAGGATCTTTTAAAATTTATATTTACACAACAATGAGTTTCCTGCCTACGCAAGAATGACAAATTTTTGTAGCGTGCAAATTTACAATTTATAAGCCAAATGATAAAACCAATTGCCCTCACCTCAAAATTCTTTAAAGCATATAAATGGTTTTTTTGTATTTCTATTGTTTTTTGCTCTTGCACATCCAAAAATAAATCTACTAACGATTCTCAAGTATTTAGATACAATGAACACAAAAATATCGGCTCTTTAGATCCTGCTTTTGCAAAAGATTTATCAGATATTTGGGCTGCAAATCAACTATTCAATGGTTTGGTCCAAATGGACGATAGCTTGAACGTTCAGCCAAGTATTGCTAAAACATGGCGTATTTCTCAAGATGCTTTGTCTTATGTATTTACATTGAGAGATGATGTCTATTTTCATAAGCATCATTTATTTGGAAGTGATTCTACTAGAACTGTTACTGCTGAGGATTTTGAATACAGTTTTAATCGATTAAAAGACACACAAGTAGCTTCTCCAGGAAGTTGGGTTTTAGGAAAGGTAGAAAATTTTAAAGCTGTTAATGACAGTACTTTTAATATTCAATTAAATCAGCCTTTTCCAGCGTTTTTAGGGTTATTAACCATAAAGTATTGCTCTGTAGTTCCAAAAGAAATTGTAGAACATTATGGTAGCGATTTTAGGTCTAATCCGATTGGTACAGGGCCTTTTAAATTTAAACGTTGGGAAGAAAATTTAAAATTGGTTTTTAGAAAGAACCATAATTATTTTGAAAAAGATGCTCAAGGAAACTCATTACCATATTTAGAAGCAATCGCGATTACCTTTTTACCTGACAAACAAAGTGAATTTTTACAGTTTGCTCAAGGGAATATTGACTTTATCTCTGGATTGGACGCATCCTATAAGGACGAAATATTAACTGCAAAGGGTGAAATGCGTGAGTTTTATACTAATGATGTAAACATGATTCGTGGGCCATATTTGAACACAGAATATTTAGCGTTTTATATGAATTCCAATGTTCCCGAAATACAATCAGATTTGTTAAGAAAAGCTGTTAACTATGGCTTTGACAGACAAAAAATGATGACCTATTTACGCAATGGTATTGGTATTCCTGCTAATGGTGGTTTTATTCCAAAAGGCTTACCTGGTTTTAACGGTAAAGCAGGATTTAATTACCAACCTGAAAAAGCAAAATCTTTAGTTGCACAATACATCAACGAAACTGGTAATGAAAATCCCGAAATTACAATTACAACCACAAGCAATTATTTAAGTTTTTGCGAATATATACAACGTGAATTACAAAAACACGGACTCATGGTTAATGTGGATGTAATTCCTCCTTCTACACTTAAAGAAGCAAAAGCCAACGGGAAATTAGATATGTTTAGAGCAAGTTGGATTGCCGATTATCCTGATGCCGAAAACTATTTATCACTATATTATAGTAAGAATTTTGCACCCAATGGTCCAAATTATACGTATTTTAAAAATGATCAATTTGATGAATGGTATGAACAAGCATTTACTGAAACCAATACAAAAAAGCGTGAGCTTTTATATGCGAAAATGGATTCTTTAGTTATGGATAAGACACCTGTAGTAAATATGTTTTATGATGAAGTTGTCCGCTTCACTAGAAAAGAAGTAAGTGGTTTGGGTATTAACCCTATTAACTTATTGAAGTTAAAAAGAGTTATAAAAAAATAATTCTTAATCGAACTATCCAATAATTTGTTTTATAAACCACCTCCCAAGGCAACCACAAATAAAATCGCACCTGCACCCACTATAAGTAATACTCCAATATACCCTATACCTAATATTCCAACAATATTTGATTTACTTTTGCTATATAGATGGATTTCGTTAACCAAATCATCAGTAAGTAGAATTTTTACATTTTTATCCAATTTGTTTTCATTAACAATATTATCGTTATAAACTTGCTTAGATTTACTAGATTGTCTCTTAGCAATACCATATAATTGGGTTTCCTCTTCAAATAATTTTTCAAACCTATAACTTACATTAGTAGTAGATTTGACTTTAACCCTATTTTCAGATAGAATTGCATCTTCTTTTGTTGATGTCTTAGAATTATAAATTCTACAGCTTTGAAACAAGATGACAAAAGTTAATACAAAAGGAAGTGATTTTTTCATAATTAAATGGTTTAGTTAGTAATTCTTTTCTTAAACAATAATAGAGAACAAAAACTAATTGGGAATTAGAAAAAATTCTTTAGGCAATCCGATAAGGCGTTAGTAAATAAACAAGTAGTAACTACAACCTTAATAAGGCTAATATAAACTATTTAATTAAATATATTGGAGATTATGAAGGTCTATATTCTTTTGTTATTTCAAACACATGTTCTAAAATAGTCGCATCTTTTTCTGTAAACTCTACATTCTTTCTACTCATTACAACTTTAGCAACCTCAAATGCTTTTTTTGTTAAGTATGTAGTAAAACCACTATTACCTCCCCAACTAAAGCTTGGAACAAAATTACGCGGAAAGCCACTTCCAAAAATATTAGCACTTACCCCAACAACAGTTCCTGTATTAAACATGGTATTAATACCACATTTACTATGGTCTCCCATCATCAATCCACAAAACTGTAATCCTGTTCTGGCAAAGCCTTCGGTTTCATAATCCCAAAGTCTTACCTCAGCATAATTATTTTTAAGATTTGAGTTGTTAGTATCTGCTCCTAAATTACACCACTCACCTAAAACAGAATTTCCTAAAAAACCATCATGTCCTTTATTAGAATACCCGAAAAGTACTGAGTTATTAACTTCTCCTCCTACTTTACTATGTGGTCCAACTGTTGTAGGCCCATAAATTTTAGCACCTAGTTTAACAGTTGCCTGTTCACATAATGCAAAAGGACCTCTAATAATACTCCCTTCCATGATTTCTGCATTTTTGCCAATATAAATTGGGCCAAAACTTGCGTTAAGTGTTGTAAATTCTAATTTTGCTCCTTCTTCAATAAAAATATTGCTAGCCTCAATTAAATTATTACTTTTTGGTACAGGTTGTGATTTTCGATCATTGGTTAATAGTTTAAAATCATTTTGGATTGCTTCTCCATTTTTTGAAAAAATATCCCAAGTATTTTCTATACATAAAATCTCTCTTTCAAACTCAATAGCCTCGTATTCATCAAAATTGACCTCGTCTTGATTTTCTTTAGTAAAAAATGCAATAACATCTTCGTCTTTAAAAATGGCTTGCTTTTCTGTTAACGACTTAATTAGTTCTACAAGCTCTCCATTAGGTAAGTAAGACGCATTTATCATGATATTTTCTTCTAGTTCTACCATCGGAAATTTTTCAGTTAAATATTCCTCAGTAACAGTAGAAGTAGTATAACCTAGATATTTTTCCCATTTTTCACGAATGGTTAAAATCCCTACTCTTATGTCTGCAACTGGTCGTGTATAGGTAAATGGCAGTAATTTATTTCTAGAAGGACCATCAAAAAGAATATAGTTCATGAAAGTTAGAAGTTAGAAGTTAGAAGTTAGAAGTTAGAAGTTAGAAGTTTTGTCTCTAACAACTACTTATATTAATAGTTTATCAAAAATAACTTAATTGTATAAAACTAAAAAGCCTTCTAGAAAATTCTGAAGGCTTTTATTATTATATTTTGGCTGAAATTACTTCTTAAATTTCGCGTATTTGTTTTTAAATTTATCAATACGTCCAGCAGTATCAACTAATTTAGACTTACCTGTATAATAAGGATGCGACGTTCTTGAAATTTCCATTTTTACTAATGGATATTCAACACCATCAACCTCTATTGTTTCGTTAGTATCTGCAGTAGATTTGGTTAAAAACACATCGTCATTAGACATATCTTTAAACGCTACTAATCTATAATTTTCTGGATGTATACCTTTTTTCATCACTTAAACTTTAAAATCGTTTCTTTTTTCGAGCTGCAAATTTAAGAATTTTTCATAAAACAACAAGATATTATTTATTTTTTTATTCTTCTTATATTTATTGTAACGTTTGTACTAATAATGATACAAATACATTATTAACCATAAAAAAACATCATGGAAAACTCAATTAAATCGAGTGCAATTAATTACGGCCTATATTTAGGTGGTATTTTATCTTTAATTACTGTGGCCATTTGGTTCATAAACATTAACTTAATGGCTAACATGTGGCTTGGTATAAGCTTGTTATTAGCCATAATAGCTTTTGGAGTAGTCTCTACAGCTAAATCTAAAAGTATACAAGAAGGGTTTTTAACTTTCAAAGAAGCCTTCTCGTCATATTTTATTACTGTTGCTATTGGAATTGCTGTCAGCTTATTAGTAAGCATGATTCTTTTTAATTTTATAGATCCAGAAGCTGCAAAAGAAATACAACAAATTACTGTTGAGAGAACAATTAGCATGATGGAAGGATTTGGAGCCCCAGCTGAAGCAATTGCTGAAGCGGTTGAAAAAATTGAAAATCAAAATCAATATAGTGTTGTTAATACTCTTAAGGGATTAGCATGGGCTTGTTTGTTTCAAGCCATAATTGGACTAATTGTAGCTGCAATAATGAAAAAATCTAACCCAGATGCTTAAATAATTTCTTTATTTTTGACAAAGAATTAAGAAATTACTTAAAATGGATATATCAGTAGTTATTCCACTACTTAACGAGAAAGACTCATTAAACGAATTACATGATTGGATTGCAAATGTTATGCAGTCCAATCATTTTTTGTATGAGATTATTTTTATAGACGATGGTAGTACTGATGGGTCTTGGGAAACAATAGAAACGTTATCAAAAAAAAATAATGCTGTAAAAGGTATTCGATTTTTAAAAAACTACGGAAAATCTCAGGCACTTCATGCAGGTTTCTTAGAAACAAAAGGTAATGCTATAATTACCATGGATGCCGATTTACAAGACAATCCTGAAGAAATTCCAGAGCTCTACAAAATGATAATCAATAATGGTTACGACTTGGTTTCTGGCTGGAAAAAGAAACGTTACGACTCGGTTATAGCAAAAAACATTCCTTCAAAACTTTTTAATTGGGCTGCCAGAAAAACTTCTGGAGTAAAACTAAACGACTTTAATTGTGGTTTAAAAGCTTATAATAAAGAGGTCGTAAAAAATATAAATGTTTATGGTGAAATGCATCGCTACATTCCAGTATTAGCTAAAAATGAAGGTTTTAATAATATAGGTGAAAAAGTAGTACAACATCAAGCACGTAAATACGGTAAAACAAAATTTGGTATGGAACGATTTATTAATGGATTTTTAGATTTAATAAGTATTTGGTTTTTATCTAAATTCGGCAAACGACCAATGCACTTTTTTGGAGCTCTTGGAGCTCTCATGTTTTTTATAGGCTTTTGTTTTGCACTATATTTAGGTGTTGATAAGCTTTTTATTAATCCTACTGGGCGATTAATAACCCAAAGACCTCAGTTTTATATATCCTTAGTCACTATGATTATTGGTACGCAGTTTTTTGTTGCAGGATTTTTAGGTGAAATTATTTTACGCAATAAAGATGACAAAGAGCGATACAAAATTGACAAAAAAATGAATTTATAAGTTGTTAACCTTACTACAACAACGTTACCTAAGTTAATTCGCTATTTTTGTATATAAAATTTAATTAATGATTCATATAGAACCTCAAATTCTAGAAAAAGTAAATGCGTGGTTAACGTCAACTTTTGATACAGATACACAAGATGAAATAAAGGAGTTAATTGCTTCAAAACCAAAACAATTAAAAGAGAGTTTTTATAAAAACTTAGAATTTGGCACTGGTGGAATGCGTGGTGTAATGGGAGTTGGCACCAACCGTATGAATAAATACACTATTGGTAAAAACACACAAGGCTTAAGTAATTATCTACAACAATCGTTTCCAAATGAGCAATTAAAAATTGCTATTGCTTACGATTGTAGGCATAATAGCAAAGCGTTTGCAAAAATTGTAGCTGATGTGTTTTCAGCAAATAATATAAAAGTATATCTATTTGAAGATTTACGCCCTACACCTGAGCTTTCCTTTACTCTAAAACATTTAAATTGCCATTGCGGAATTGTATTGACAGCATCTCATAATCCCCCAGAATATAATGGCTACAAAGTGTATTGGCAAGACGGAGGACAAATAGTACCACCACAAGATGCCGAAATTATTGCTGAAATAAATACACTAGATTATTCTGAAATTAATTTCAATTCTAATGAATCACTTATTCAATATATTGGAAAAGATATAGACGAAGTTTTTATTAGCGCCTCTGTAAAAAATGGAAGTTTTAATGCTTCTGAAGATGCAAAAAAGAACTTAAGTGTAGTATTTACATCGTTGCATGGTACTTCTATTACCATTATTCCAGAAACACTAAAAAGAGCAGGTTATACAAATGTAAATTTAGTAAAAGAGCAAGAAGTGCCTAATGGTGATTTCCCAACAGTAGATTCACCAAATCCTGAAGAACCAGCTGCATTAAAAATGGCATTGGAATTGGCTAAAAAAGTAGATGGAGATATTGTAATTGGTACAGATCCTGATAGTGATAGAGTTGGCATTGCAGTAAGAGATTTAGATGGCGAGTTAAAACTACTTAACGGTAATCAAGCTATGGTCCTAATGACCGAATTCCTTCTAAAACAATGGAAAAATGAAAATAAAATTCTAGGTAAAGAGTTTATTGGGTCTACGATTGTATCTACACCTATGATGGAAAATCTAGCAGCACATTACAATGTACAATGCAAAATTGGACTTACTGGGTTTAAGTGGATTGCAAAAATGATTAAGGATTTTCCTCAATTAGATTTTATTGGAGGTGGAGAAGAAAGCTTTGGTTTTATGGTTGGTGATTTTGTGAGAGATAAAGATGCTGTTACCGCTACGCTTTTGGCTTGCGAAATTGCTGCTCAAGCAAAAGAAAAAGGCAGTACTCTCTTTAAAGAACTTATTAAATTGTATCTAGAATATGGCTTTTATAAAGAGTGTTTAATTTCAATTACTAAAAAAGGAATTGAAGGCGCTGAACAAATTAAACAAATGATGATTAATGCTAGAGAAAATCCTTTAAATCAAGTAAATGGCAGTAAAGTTATAAAAATAGAAGACTATCTATTATCTATTTCAAAAAACACAATAACTGGAGAGGAAAACAATATAGAAATTCCAAAATCCAATGTCCTTATTTATTATACTGAAGATGGAAGTAAGATTGCGCTAAGACCAAGTGGTACAGAACCAAAAATTAAATTTTATATTAGCGTAAATGCTACACTAGACAATGTGGCAGCATTTAAGGCTACGGAACAACATTTGGATGCAAAGATTGATGCTATTATTAAAGATATGAAACTTAATTAATGAACTACTTCAAGCAAATATTACGATTTGCAAAACCGTATAAAATTTATGCTGTTTTAAATATTATATCAAACATATTTTATGCGTTGTTTGGAACCTTATCTATGATATCGCTGTTTCCAATGCTAAAAGTACTTTTTGGAGATACTAAAGAAGTATCAACAAAACCTGTTTGGGAAGGCATTGGTAAAATTACTTCTTATGGAGAAAGCTACCTTAACTATTTTGTTACTGAAAAAAAAGCAGAAGGTAATGAAGATGTTTTAATTTTTATGGTGATTTTGGTAGTTAGCACCTTTTTGTTAAAAAATATATTTAGCTATTTGGCAATGTATTTCATTACATTTTTACGAAATGGAGTACTTAAAGATATGAGAAATGAGCTCTATGAAAAAATAACTTCTTTACCCCTATCCTTTTATTCTGAAAAACGAAAAGGTGATACCATGTCTAGAATTTCAACTGATGTTTTAGAAATTCAGCATTCATTTTTATCTATTTTAGAGTTAATTGTTAGAGAACCATTGATGATTTTATTCACAATTATATCAATGTTCTTAATAAGCTCAAAACTTACATTATTTGTTTTCGTTTTTATTCCAGTATCTGGCTTCTTAATCTCTTTAGTAGGAAAATCATTAAAACGAAAATCTAATAAAGTACAAAAAGAACAAGGATTATTCTTATCTATTGTTGATGAAACTCTTTCTGGACTTAAGGTTATTAAGGGATTTAATGGCGAGAAGATATTTGGAGGGAAATTTCAAGAATCTACTAATCGTTTTTATAAATTTTCAAACTCACTTTTAAATAGACAAAATTTAGCTGGTCCAACTAGTGAGTTTTTAGGAATTACCGTTATAGCTGTATTATTATGGTATGGAGGGCAAATGGTATTAACAGATAAATCGCTAGACCCAGGATTATTTTTAGTCTATATGGGACTAGCATATAATATTCTTACGCCAGCAAAAGCAATTAGTAAAGCTAGCTATAAAGTTAAAAAAGGAAATGCTGCAGCTGAGCGTGTTTTAGAAATTTTAAATACTGAATCTAGTTTAAAAGATAAGCCAAATGCTATTAAAAAAGAAGATTTTGCGAATAGTATTTCACTAAAAAACGTATCATTTAAATACGACGAAGAACTAGTCCTTAAAAATTTTAGCATTAATGTTCCTAAAGGAAAAACAGTAGCGCTAGTAGGACAATCTGGAAGTGGAAAAAGTACTATCGCCAACTTGGTGACACGTTTTTATGATGTTACCGATGGACAAATAATAATTGACGGAATAGATATTAGAGAGCTCACAAAACATTCACTAAGAAATCTCATGGGTTTAGTCACTCAAGATTCAATTTTATTTAACGATTCTGTAAAAAACAATATTATTTTGGGTGATGAAAACGCATCAGACGAGCAAGTTATTGATGCCTTAAAAATTGCCAATGCATGGGAATTTATTAAAGACCTTCCGGAAGGTATACATACAAATATTGGAGATTCAGGAAACAAATTATCTGGAGGTCAAAAACAGCGTTTAAGTATAGCAAGAGCAGTTTTAAAAAACCCTCCAATTATGATTCTGGATGAAGCTACCTCAGCACTCGATACCGAAAGTGAGCGTTTAGTACAAGTCGCTCTAGAAAACATGATGAAAAATAGAACATCAATCGTTATTGCGCATCGTTTATCTACCATACAAAATGCTGACGAGATTATAGTAATGCAAAAAGGTGAAATTGTAGAACAAGGCAAACACCAAGAACTTCTTGATAAAAAAGGTGTTTATAGTAATTTAATTGCTATGCAATCCTTTCAATAAATCTAAAAACAGGAAACTTATAAAAATAAGAAAAGGATGTAATTTGGGTAACATCCTTTTCTCTTTATTACCAATCTTGGGGGAAATGGTAATACTTAGTAGGTTAAGACAGTGTAAACATATAACATATTTTGGGACTGACCAAAAAAAAATTACACTTTATCGATATTATTTTACACTTTATCGATGATTTTCGCATTAACTATCTGTTTTTTAAAAAGTTATGATTCTAAAAAAAATAAAAAATTTAAATTATAAAGTCATTAAACTTTTTATAAATTGATGAGTCTAAAAAGAAACCTATTTTTTTGAATAACGAAGATCTTTTATTATCTCAACTTAAATCACCATCGACAAGAGAGAAAGCCTTTAGAGACTTAATTGCCCTCTACAAAGAGCGTTTATATTGGCATATACGTAAAATTGTAATATCTCATGATGATACTGATGATGTATTACAAAATACTTTTGTTAAAGTATTTAGAAGCATCGATAAGTTTAAAGGAGATAGTAAACTATTTTCATGGATGTATCGTATTGCTACAAACGAAGCCATTACTTTTATAAATAAAAATGCCAAACGTCTACAAACTAGTAATGAAGATATACAATCAAAAGCTGTTAACAGTTTAACTTCTGATGTTTATTTTGATGGTAATGACATTCAATTAAAGCTTCAAAAAGCAATTGCTAGCTTGCCACAAAAACAGCAATTGGTTTTTAATATGAAATACTTTGATGATTTAAAATATAAAGATATGTCTGACATTCTAGAGACTAGTGAAGGTGCTTTAAAAGCATCATACCATATAGCTGTAAAAAAAATTGAAGCATATTTAACTGAAGATTAAACCTTTTAAAGAAATTAGAGTCTAACTATTAACATGAAAAACAATTTAAATAACATAAAAAACGCTGGCTTCAAAGCTCCTAAGGATTACTTCCAAAATCTGGAGGATCAAATAATGGACAATATCAAGCTGGATGTTGCCCTTCAAAACACTGATGATGGTACAGGTTATAAAATGCCTGAAGGTTATTTAGATACTTTAGAAGATGTTATATTTAGTAAAGTAACTAAAACAACCAATTCTAGAGTAATTTCTCTATTTAATAAGCAAACACTTATTTATATTTCAGGAGTGGCAGCAGCTGTACTTATTATGTTAAACGTTTTTTGGAATAGCTCAGAAATATCAATAGACTCTATTGATAATGAACTTGTAGAAAATTATATTATTAATGAAGGTATAAATACTTACGAAATTGCATCTTTACTAACCGGTAATGATGACATAAATTTAGACATAGAAATTTTTGATGATACTTTTAATGATGATTCTCTTAAAGATTATTTATTAGAGAATGTTAACTTAGAAGATATCATTGACCAATAACAATTAAAATGAAAAAACTGAAAAATTTTCACGAATACTTAATCAATAAGAATTTAGTGAGTAAGCGAATAATTATTCCTTTTTTCTTTTTTCTAATTTGCCTTTCTAGTTTTGCACAAGGAGGAAGAAAAGAAATACAGGAAAAAATTAAAGCTCAAAAAGTGGCTTTTATTACCGATAAGTTAGATTTAACTTCAAATGAAGCTCAAAAATTTTGGCCAGTATATAATGCTTTTGAAGATAAAACAAATCAAATACGTAGATCTGAGTTATACAAAATTAGATCTGCTATGAAAAAAGAAAACCTTACAGAAAAAGAAGCTCAAGATATTTTAGATAAATTCATGGCAGTTGAAGATAAAATGCACAATGCCAAACAACAATTAATTAAGGATCTTAAAAAAGTAATTCCTGCGCAAAAAATTATTAAGCTAAAATCTGCTGAAGATGCTTTTAACAGAAAGTTAATGGAGTCTTATAGAAAAAGGCATAGTCAGCGTTCTAAAAATAGACCATAAATAAAAAAAGAGAAGCATTCTGCTCCTCTTTTTTTATTTAAATACTATCTTACTAATACGACCACTTCCAGCTGCATAAGCTGTTGTTTCATCAATAAACCTTATTGTAAAAAAGCCTTCATTACTAACAGTTTTCCAAGTCTCTCCTCCATCATTACTAAAATCGATTCCTTTAAATCCAACAGCAACAAGCTCCATTCCATTTCTATTAGGTATGTATTGCACGCAACTTCTATAATTTGGTGTTCGTCCATCAGCAACTAACTGCCAAGTTTTTCCACCATCAACAGTTTTAATTTTGTTTCCTTTATTACCATCTGGCTTTGTATAATCACCACCAATAGCAAAACCATTTAGTTCATCATAAAAATCTATAGAGTAAATACCTTCAGTATCTTTTTCACTAATCATTGGAGTATTTATTAATTCCCATGTTTCTCCTTTATCTTCAGAGTAATAAATTCTTCCTGCTGTTGTAGCAACCCAAGTTTTATCTTCAACAATAGCAATATTAGTATTACTAGCAGCAAAAGCACCCTCACCTTCCTCAGCAAGAGGTAATTGGTCACAAGGTAATTTAGTCCAAGTTGTTCCTCCATCTCGTGTAATAATTATAGATAAACAACCATCTATACTATCGCCAATTGCGATGCCTTCATTATCATTCCAAAAATTCATAGCATCATAAAATACATTTTCATGGTCTTCCCTATATACTAATTGCATTCCAGCACTTGTAGTTTTATATAATAGTGCAGGATTAGCAACAGTTAACATAAAAAAATCGGTAGTTGTATGTCCAATAGACCTAAAACTAAACTTGAGTGTATCTTGTTTTTGTTTAGAAATATTCCAGGCTCTTTTAGCTGGATTGTACAGTCCAAAAGAATTATTATTGGCTGCAAAAGCTAAATTGCCATCATTTAAAACATCAATAGCTCGAATACTTAAAAGCGAATCCTCAAGAATATGCTCAATTTCAACAGAGTTAAAATCTCTAGGAATAAATTTTTCTTCAGTTTTACAAGAAAACAAAGAGATTAATAGAAATACAATTATTATTTGTTTCATCATTTAAAGTTTTTATAAAAATAGAAAACTCATTGAATAAACATACAAACGATTCAACAAATAAACTTTTTAAACTACCTTTGCATGCTTAAATTATTGAGATGCGTTTACACAGAAATTTATGTTTTGCCGTTATTGATGGACTTATTCAAATATTCAACGAAGGAGATTATGCTGATAAAGTAGTCCAACATCTTTTAAAACGTGACAAGCGTTGGGGAAGTCGTGATCGTGGATTTGTTGCAGAAACCACATATGAAATTGTTCGATGGAAACGCTTATATGCTGAAATTGCTGATGTAAAAGAACCTTTTAGTCGTGATGATGTATGGCGTTTATTTGCAGTTTGGGCGACGCTAAAAGGAATTAGTCTTCCAGATTGGAAATACTTTGAAAATACACCAACTCGTAAAATTAAAGGGCGTTTTGATGAGCTCTCAAAAATTAGAAAATTCAAAGAATCTATCCCAGATTGGATGGATGAACTGGGAATTAAAGAGCTTGGAGAAAGTAAATGGACTAAAGAACTTGCTGCCCAAAACCTACAAGCTGAAGTTGTTTTACGTGTTAACACACTTAAAACCAATAAAAAAGACTTACAGCTAAAGCTACAATCTGAAGATATTGAAACCGAGTTCTTACCAAATCATCCTTCAGCACTAAAATTGATTCAACGAACTAATGTTTTTAAGACAGAGGCCTTTAAAGATGGGTGGTTTGAAGTTCAAGATGCTTCCTCTCAATTAGTGGCTGATTTTCTAGATGTAAAACCAGGTATGAAAGTTGTTGACACCTGTGCTGGAGCTGGAGGAAAAACACTTCATTTAGCCTCTTTAATGGAAAACAAAGGACAAATTATCGCCATGGATATTTACGAAAGTAAATTGAAAAAACTTAAAATTAGAGCTAGAAGAAATGGTGTTCATAATATTGAAATGAAAGTAATTGACTCCACTAAACCAATTAAAAAGCTCTATAATAAAGCAGATAGGATTTTAATTGATGCTCCTTGTTCTGGTTTAGGGGTTTTACGAAGAAACCCTGATGCCAAATGGAAATTAGAGCCTGAGTTTATTGACAATATAAAGCAAACGCAGCAGCAAGTATTACAACAGTACTCCAAAATGCTGAAACCTGGAGGTAAAATGGTATATGCAACATGTTCAATTCTTCCTTCTGAAAACCAAAAACAGGTTGATGAATTTTTAGTATCGGAATCAGGAAAAGATTTTACATTTGTAAAAGACAAAAAAGTATTCGCCCACGAATCTGGATATGATGGATTCTATATGGCGTTATTAGAAAGAAAAAAATAATATTTATGAGGAAGTTTTACTTTTTAGCCCTTATAGTCACTATAAATATTAGTGTCTTTGCACAACAATCATATTACGACGATGTGAATTTAACTCTTACAGGTGTTGCACTAAAAAATGAGTTAGCTAATAAAGTAACAACAACGCACACCAATGTATTATCCTATGGATGGGATGCAACAAAAGCAACCGATTTAAATCCGAGTAATTTTTCAAACGTATTATTAATTTACGGATATGAAGACGGTACAGATTCAGATTGCACCAATGACCTCGAAAGAAGTGTTAATTCAAATGGAGGATCAAATTGTGATTTTAATAGAGAGCATGTATTTCCAAAATCTTTAGGAACTCCTAGTTTTACAAGTAATAGTATTCCTGGAGCAGATGGACACCATATTAGAGCTTCAGATGTTCAAAGAAACGGTCAAAGAGGTAACCAAAAATTCGCTGATGGTTCAGGTGATTCAAAAAACGTTACTGGCGGATGGTATCCTGGTGATGAATGGAAAGGTGATGCAGCTCGTATTATTATGTATATGTACATTAGATATGGTAACCAATGCTTACCTACAAATGTTGGTGTTGGAAGTCCTGCAAGTACTCCAGATGATATGATTGACCTATTTCTTAAATGGAACTCTGAAGACCCTGTTTCAACTTATGAAGATAATAGAAATTCGTACCACACAAGTGGAGCAACATACTCACAGGGTAATAGAAACCCTTTTATAGACGAACCCTATTTAGCAAATCTTATTTGGGGAACACCAGCAGGTCAAGTAGCAGCAGCTGATAGATGGGGATTATTTTTGAATACTCAAGAAGAATTAGTCTCGTCTGTAAAAATCTTTCCAAATCCTGTAAAAGACAATACTATTTATTTTAGTACTGATAAAACTTTAGATATTAAGATTTATGATGTACTTGGTAAATTGGTTGTTTCAAAAGCAATAATGAATAATAACTATATTGATATTTCTAACATTAGCAAAGGTGTTTATTTAGTTAGAATTTCTAATAACAATCAGAGTATTACTAAAAAACTCATTAGGCAGTAAAGACTATATTTTAAAGTGAGCTAATTAGCTCACTTTTTTTATGTTTAAAACCTCGTGAATAACTATCAAATTAAGATTAATTTTTAGCAAAGAATTACAAGTAAAAAAATTAAATTTGCACTTTACTAAAAATAACAAACTAAGACATAATGATTCATTTCTTCGGAAACCAAAACAGTAAAGTATTTGCTGTTCAAGCAACAAAAGAATTATCAACTGAAACCACTTCGAAATTAACTTGGTTATTTGGCAACCAACCTAAACTAGAACAAGCATCATTGGATGCTTTTTTTATTGGTCCTAGAGCTGCTATGATAACACCTTGGAGTACCAATGCTGTTGAAATAACCCAGAATATGGGAATTGAAGGTATACTAAGAATTGAAGAATTCAAAGCTGTTGCTAAAGATTTTAAAGATTACGATCCTATGATTTCTGAAAAATTCGACGGATTGAATCAAGAATCATTTACAATTAATATTAAACCAGAACCCATTCTTAATATTGAAGATATTGCTGCTTACAATCAACAAGAAGGACTATCATTAAGTGATGAAGAAGTTGAGTATTTAGAAGGTGTTTCAAAGAAAATAAATCGACCATTAACCGACTCGGAAGTTTTTGGTTTCTCACAAGTTAATTCAGAGCATTGTCGCCACAAAATATTCAATGGAGCTTTTGTAATTGATGGTGAAGAAAAACCAACATCGCTTTTCAAATTAATAAAAGAAACATCGAAACAACATCCAAACGATATTGTTTCGGCATATAAAGACAATGTGGCTTTTATAAAAGGTCCAAAAGTGGAGCAATTTGCACCTAAACGTGCCGATGTTCCAGATTACTATACAACAGAAGAATTTGACTCTGTAATTTCTTTAAAAGCTGAAACGCATAACTTCCCAACAACTGTAGAGCCTTTTAATGGTGCCGCAACAGGTTCAGGCGGAGAAATTAGAGATAGACTTGCTGGAGGAAAAGGTTCGTTGCCATTAGCAGGAACAGCAGTTTATATGACATCGTATTCTCGCTTGGAAGAAAACAGACCTTGGGAGCAAAAATTTGAAGCCCGTAAATGGTTATACCAAACACCAATTGATATTTTAATAAAAGCATCGAATGGTGCGTCAGATTTTGGAAACAAATTCGGCCAACCACTTATTTGTGGTTCAGTATTAACTTTTGAACATGACGAGAGTAGCGATGTCACCCTGAGCGCAGTCGAAGGGTCTCAACCACGTAAACTTGGTTTCGATAAAGTTATTATGCAAGCTGGAGGTATTGGTTACGGAAAAGTTGATCAAGCTTTAAAAGACACACCTAAAGAAGGTGATAAAATTGTGATTCTTGGTGGTGAAAATTACCGTATTGGTATGGGTGGTGCTGCTGTGTCATCTGCAGATACTGGAGAATTTGAATCAGGAATCGAGCTTAATGCTGTACAACGTTCTAACCCAGAAATGCAAAAACGTGCAGCAAACGCTATTCGTGGCATGGTAGAAAGTGAAGAAAACTTCATTGTTTCAATTCATGACCATGGGGCTGGTGGACATTTAAATTGCTTGTCGGAACTAGTTGAAGATACAGGCGGAAAAATAGATCTAGATAAATTACCAGTAGGAGACCCTACATTGTCTGATAAAGAAATAATTGGTAACGAGTCTCAAGAACGAATGGGGTTAGTTATTTCTGAAAAACATATTGATACATTACAAAAAATAGCTGAACGTGAGCGTTCACCAATGTATACCGTTGGTGATGTTACAGGAGACGACCGCTTTACATTTCAATCTAAAATCAAAGGCAACAAACCTATGGATTTAGCTATGGAAGATATGTTTGGAAGCTCTCCTAAAACTGTTATGTTTGACAAAACTGTTAAAAGAAATTATGAAAATGTTTCGTATAACTCAGATAATTTCTACGAGTATTTAGATCAAGTTTTACAGTTAGAAGCAGTAGCTTGTAAAGACTGGCTAACCAATAAAGTAGACCGTTGTGTCGGTGGAAAAGTAGCTAAACAACAATGTGCTGGACCATTACAATTACCTCTTAACAATGTTGGTGTAATGGCTTTAGATTACAAAGGAAAAGAAGGAATTGCAACCTCAATTGGGCACTCTCCTATCTCTGGTCTTATTAATCCAGAAGCTGGAAGTAGAAATTCCATTACAGAGGCCTTGACCAATATTATTTGGGCACCTTTAAAAGATGGGTTAAAGTCAGTTTCTCTATCTGCAAACTGGATGTGGCCTTGTAAGAATGAAGGTGAAGATGCTAGATTATATGAAGCGGTTCAAGCGATTTCAGAATTCGCTATTGATTTGGGTATTAATGTGCCAACAGGAAAGGATTCCTTGTCGATGAAACAAAAATATCCAAATGAAGAAGTAATTGCACCAGGAACTGTGGTTATTTCTGCTGCTGCAAATTGTAATGATATTACAAAAGTTGTGGAGCCTGTTTTTCAAAAAAACGCAGGGGCTATTTATTATATTAATTTATCTCAGGACGATTTTAAGTTAGGTGGAAGCTCGTTTGCTCAAATACTTAATAAAATTGGAAATGATGCGCCAAATGTTGCCAATGCCTCTTATGTAAAAAAAGTTTTTAACACGATTCAACAGTTAATCAAAGATGAGCAAATTGTTGCTGGACACGATGTAGCTTCTGGTGGTTTGATTACTACGTTACTTGAAATGTGCTTTGCTGACACTAATTTAGGTGCTGAATTAGATTTAAGTGTTTTAGATGAAAAAGATTCTTTTAAAATCTTATTTGCAGAAAATTCAGGAGTTGTGTTTCAAGCAAAAGATGCTTCAGTAGAAACAGTTTTATCAGAAGCAAATATTGAGTATTTCAATATTGGAAAAGTAACCGAATCTGATGTACTAAGTGTTATTAATCAAGCTGAAGTATTCACTATGACGGTATCGAGATTAAGAGATGTCTGGTATAAAACCTCTTTCCTACTCGACCAAAAACAAACCGCGAAGAATTTAGCTGAAGATAGATTCAACAATTACAAAAATCAACCTTTACAATATACCTTCCCTAAACATTTCACTGGAAAATTACCTGTCATAGGAAATACAAGGCCTAAAGCAGCTATCCTTCGTGAAAAAGGAAGCAACTCTGAACGTGAAATGGCAAATGCTATGTATTTAGCTGGTTTTGATGTAAAAGACGTGCACATGACCGATTTAATTTCTGGTCGTGAAACTTTAGAAGATATTCAATTTATTGGAGCCGTTGGTGGCTTTAGTAATTCTGATGTTTTAGGTTCAGCTAAGGGTTGGGCTGGTGCTTTTAAGTATAATGAAAAAGCAAATTCTGCTTTAAAGAACTTTTTTGATAGAGATGATACGCTATCTGTTGGCATTTGTAATGGTGCGCAACTTTGGATGGAATTAGATTTAGTAAATCCTGAACATGAAACTCATGGAAAACTAACGCATAATGAGTCACATAAACACGAAAGTTCATTTACTTCTGTAAAAATACAAGAGAATGATTCTGTAATGTTATCAACCCTTGCTGGAACAACTTTAGGTGTTTGGATTTCTCATGGAGAAGGCAAATTTAGCTTGCCATATACTGAAGATAAATACAATATCGTTGCTAAATATGGCTATAAAGACTATCCTCACAATCCTAATGGTTCAGATTTCAATACTGCCATGATGTGTGATAAAACTGGTCGTCATTTAGTAACTATGCCACATATTGAACGTTCAACATTTCAATGGAATTGGGCTCACTATCCTGAAGGTAGAAAAGACGAAGTTTCACCATGGTTAGAAGCGTTTGTGAATGCTAGAAAGTGGATTGAAAACCACAAATAATTCCAGTTGTATTACTTTTTTGATTAGAAACTGTAACATTCAATAAAAAGTATAGTCTATAATACTATAAACTTTATATTATGACAATCAATCACTCAATCAAAAAACGAACAGTTGTATCTCTAATTTTATTTGCATTTATTTTCTCAACTAATGCCTTTGCTCAGCAAACAGTAAAAGCAAGTGATATTATGAGAGCTATTAAAATGGGCAAAACAGTCTCTTATGATAATGTTTCCATTACTGGAACATTAGACATGACTTTTATGAATGAGAAACTTCCTGACTTACCAAAAAGAAAAAAATGGTGGAAAAATGGTGGAAGTAATTCTGTGAAAGAACAAATTGAAAGCTCAGTATCTTTTACCAATTGTACATTTGAAGATAATGTGTATGCTTATTATCATGATGAAGACTCTGAATACACCTTTGTAGCAAACTTTGAAAATGATGTAAAATTTACTAATTGTACTTTTAAGGGTGAAGCCTTATTTAAGTATTCCGATTTTGAACGTAATGCAGATTTTAGTGGCTCAAAATTCAGTGATATAACAACGTTTAAGTATGCTAAATTTGACCAAAATGTAAGCTTTGCAAATACTACTTTTGATGAAGACGCGATATTTAAATATTCACAATTTAGAGATGGTGTTTCCTTTAATAATGCTAAATTTCAAGATGACCTTGACATAAAATATACCAAAGTAAGTGGCGAATTTGATATTAAGAACATGACGGTTGCTGATAATATTGATTCTAAGTATACTAAAATTAATGGTAAAGGTTTTAGTAAGTACCTCTTAGACAGTAAAAATTAACATCAATCAAAAAAATCAAAAAAAAGGAATCGAAAACCTATCGATTCCTTTTTTTTATGTCTTTACTTTAAAATCTTGTTTAATTTTTATACATTTCCATACTTCTAAATTATTAAAAGCATGTCAATACAAATATCAAGGATTTTTGATTTTCCATATTATCAACTAGAAACTTATAATTTAGAAAGAGCATTTACTACAAAATATGACGGTAAATGGAAATCGACTTCTACACAAGAATATATTGATTTAGCAAATACTATAAGTAGAGGCTTACTAAAATTAGGTGTAAAACCAAATGATAAAATTGCAGTAATTTCTTCAACCAATAGAACTGAATGGAATGTTGTAGACATAGGTATTCTACAAGTTGGAGCTCAAAACGTACCAATTTATCCTACCATTGGCAAAGAAGATTATGAATATATATTAAATCATTCCGAAGCTATTTATTGTTTTGTTTCAGATAAAGAAATTATTGATAAATTAAATGCCATAAAAGGAAATACTAAGTTAAAAGAGGTATTTACCTTTGATGATATTAAAGGTGAAAAAAACTGGAAAGAAGTTCTAAAGATTGGAAAGGATGTAAGCAACCAAGATGAAGTAGAAAACAGAAAAAACAATGTAACTCCAGATGATTTAGCAACACTCATTTATACCTCAGGAACCACAGGAAAACCAAAGGGTGTCATGCTATCACATAATAATTTAGTATCAAACGTTTTAGATAGTGAAAAGAGAGTCCCTTTTGATTATGGGCAATCAAAATCCCTAAGTTTCCTCCCTGTATGTCATGTATTTGAACGTATGATTCTCTACTTATACCAATACTGTGGCGTTGAAGTATATTTTGCTGAATCTATAGAACAAATGAGTGACAATTTAAAAGAAATAAAACCAAATGTGATGACAGCTGTTCCTAGACTTTATGAAAAAGTCTATGATAAAATTATAGCTAAAGGAACGGATCTATCTGGAATAAAAAAAGCACTATTCTTTTGGGCTGTAAAAGTAGGTTTGAGGTATGAGCCTTATGGTGCAAATGGTTGGTTTTACGAAAAGAAGTTAGCATTAGCTAGAAAACTAATATTTAGCAAATGGAAAGAAGGCTTAGGAGGTAATTTAGACTTAATGGTCTCTGGTAGTGCAGCTTTACAACCAAGACTAACAAGAATTTTTGCTGCAGCTGGAATGCCAATTATGGAAGGGTATGGCTTAACTGAAACTTCTCCTGTTGTTTCAGTAAATGATCAACGAAATGGAGGCTTTAGAGTTGGTACAGTAGGAAGAGTGATTCACAACGTAGAAGTGAAAATTGCTGAAGATGGTGAAATTTTAGTAAAAGGACCAAACGTAATGCAAGGCTATTACAAAGATCAAGAAAAAACCAACGAAGTCATGTCTGGAGAGTATTTCCACACTGGAGATATTGGTGAAATTTGTGAAGATGGTTTCCTAAAAATTACAGACCGTAAAAAAGAAATGTTTAAAACCTCAGGTGGAAAATATGTGGCTCCTGCACTTATAGAAAATCAATTTAAACAATCACGTTTTATAGAACAGATTATGGTTATCGGAGAAGGCGAAAAAATGCCAGCTGCGTTAATTCAACCAAATTTTGAATTTATTGAAGAATGGGCAAAACGTCATGATATTACTTTTAATTCTAAAGAAGATGTTGCAGCTAATCAAAAGTTGCGAGATAGAATACAAGAGGAAATTGACTATGCAAACACCAAATTTGGCAAATGGGAACAGATTAAAAAGTTTGAATTAACTCCAGAAATTTGGTCTATAGATGAAGGTCATCTTACTCCTACTATGAAAATGAAACGAAAGGTGATTAAAGAAAAATACGGACACCTTATCGAAAAAATATACCGCTCTTAATTAATAAAAGCTCCTTTTTATCGGAACTTTTTATTTCCAATTGATAAACTTTAGTAATATATTTTACTATGCATGCATAATTTTTTAATAATTTACTATGCATGCATAGTATTATTTATTATATTTGGTCTTTCACTATTTAATATGAAAGAAAAAACAATAGATTACGTATTAAGAACCACTTGGTTAGCTGTTCAAAAAATGTACAACGAAGAGGCATCAAAATTTGATGCAACCATGGCAATAGCGTTCACACTTCTAAGTATAGACCCTATCAGTGGTACACCATCTACTGCTTTAGGACCAAAAATGGGAATGGAAGCAACAAGTTTGTCGAGAATTTTAAAAAATATGGAAGGACGTGGTGTTATAGAGCGAAGACCCAACCCACAAGATGGACGTGGTGTTCTAATTCACCTTACCGAGTTTGGTCGTGAGAAAAGAGAATATTCTCGTGAACGTGTGCTTACATTTAATAATACTATTAGAGACCAAGTATCCGAAGAGAAAATGAAACACTTTTATGAAGTCGCAGAAATCATAAATGAAATGATTTCAAATAAAAGAATATATAATCAAAAAGAAGATATCCTAAAATGAGTAAACGTAGAATAAAAAAAGTAGCCGTCATTGGTTCTGGTATTATGGGAAGTGGTATTGCTTGCCACTTTGCCAATATTGGTGTTGATGTTTTACTGCTCGATATTGTTCCTAGAGAACTTACGGAAGCAGAAAAATCAAAAGGATTAACTCTTGAAAATAAAATAGTTAGAAATCGTTTAGTGAACGATTCATTAAACTCTTCTTTAAAATCTAAACCATCTCCTATTTATCATCAAAAATTTGCGAGTCGTATTACTACTGGAAATTTAGAAGACGATGTAGCGAAAGTAAAAGATGTCGATTGGATTATCGAAGTAGTTGTAGAGCGTTTAGATATTAAGAAATTAGTATTTGAAAATTTGGACAAACACAGAGCTCCAGGAACGCTAATTACATCAAACACTTCTGGTATTCCTATTAAGTTTATGAGTGAAGGACGAAGTGAAGATTTCCAAAAACACTTTTGTGGAACACACTTTTTCAATCCTGCTCGCTATTTAAAATTATTCGAAATCATACCAGGCCCAAAAACCTCTAATGAAGTATTAGAGTTCTTAAATGAATATGGTGAAAAATTCCTAGGTAAAACATCAGTAGTTGCCAAAGACACTCCTGCTTTTATTGGAAATAGAATTGGAATCTTCGGAATACAATCACTATTCCATCAAGTAAAGGAGTTAGGATTAACAGTTGAGGAAGTTGATAAATTAACAGGTCCTGTTATTGGTCGTCCAAAATCGGCAACCTTCAGAACTGTTGATGTTGTTGGATTAGATACTTTAGTTCATGTTGCTAACGGTATTTACGACAACTGTCCAGATGATGAAGCTCATGAGCTGTTCAAACTGCCTGAATTTATCAACACAATTATGGAAAATAAATGGTTAGGGAGTAAAACTGGTCAAGGGTTCTACAAAAAAGTAAAAGGAGATAGTGGTAAAAGTGAAATCTTGTCTTTAGATTTAGACACATTAGAATATCGTTCTAAAAAAAGAGCTTCTTTCGCTACTTTAGAACTTACTAAAACAGTCGATAAAGTTATTGACCGTTTTCCAATTTTAGTTTCAGGAAAAGATAAAGCTGGTGAATTCTATAGAAAAAACTTTGCTGCTATGTTTGAATATGTATCGAACAGAATTCCTGAAATCACTGACGAGTTATACAAAATTGATGATGCCATGAAAGCTGGATTTGGTTGGGAACACGGACCTTTCCAGATTTGGGATGCTATTGGAGTTGAAAAAGGGATCGAAATTATGAAAGCTGAAGGTAAAAAACCTGCAGCCTGGGTAGATGGTATGTTAGCATCAGGAAACTCTTCATTCTATACAGTAAAAGATGGTGCAACTTATGCTTATGCTATTCCGAAAAAATCTCAAGAAAAAATTCCTGGACAAGATGCATTCATTATTCTAGATAATATCAGAAAATCGAATGAAGTATTTAAAAACTCGGGAGTTGTTATTGAAGATTTAGGCGATGGAATCTTAAACTGCGAATTCCAATCTAAAATGAATACCATTGGAGGTGATGTTCTTGCAGGATTGAACAAAGCGGTTGATTTAGCAGAAAAAGACTTCGATGGCTTGGTCATTGGAAATCAAGGTGCAAACTTCTCAGTTGGAGCCAATATTGGTATGATTTTCATGATGGCTGTAGAGCAAGAATACGATGAGTTAAATATGGCTATCAAATATTTTCAAGATACCATGATGCGTATGCGCTACTCCTCTATTCCAACTATTGCTGCACCACATGGAATGGCATTAGGTGGTGGATGCGAACTATCAATGCATGCAGATAAAGTTGTCGCGGCTGCCGAAACTTATATTGGTCTTGTAGAGTTTGGAGTAGGAGTCATTCCTGGTGGTGGTGGTTCAAAAGAAATGGCATTACGAGCTCAAGACACCTTTAGAAAAGGAGATGTAGAATTAAACATCCTACAAGAATATTTTTTAACAATTGGTATGGCAAAAGTAGCTACATCAGCCTATGAAGCCTTTGATATGGGTGTTTTACAAAAAGGAAAAGATGTAGTGGTAGTTAATAAGGACAGACAAATTGCTACAGCTAAAGCTCATGCAAGATTATTAGCTGACGCTGGATATACACAACCTGTAAAACGTAAAGATATTAAAGTCCTTGGAAAACAAGCTCTTGGTATGTTTTTAGTAGGAACGGATTCTATGGAAGCTGCAAATTACATTAGTGAACATGACCAAAAAATTGCCAATAAACTCGCTTATGTAATGGCTGGAGGAGATTTATCTGAACCTACATTAGTTAGCGAGCAATACTTATTAGATATAGAACGTGAAGCCTTTCTATCACTTTGTACAGAGCGAAAAACATTGGAACGTATTCAGCACATGTTAAAAACTGGTAAACCGCTTCGCAACTAATTAGTTGCTAGTATTGAGATTTTAGAATTGAGTATTTAGAAAGTTATGCACAAAGTAGAAGATTTAAAAATATGGAGAAAGTCAATCGAATTGACTAAAGCTGTATATATTCTTGCTACAGATTTACCTTCTGATGAAAAATTTGGCTTAACATCTCAAATAAAACGAAGTGCTACTTCTATTCCTTCAAATATTGCTGAAGGAGCTGGAAGAAATTCTCAAAAAGAATTTAAGCATTTTTTAAGCATTGCAAATGGTTCAGCTTATGAACTTCAAACTCAACTCATCTTATTAATAGAATTAAATTTAATAGCAAAAGAAAAAATACAACCAGTAATTGATGTATGTATTGAGATTCAGAAAATGAATTATTCATTTCAACAGAAATTAAAACCTCAATACTAAAACCTCATTACTCAATACTATAATTAAATGAAACAAGCATATATAGTAAAAGCATATAGAACTGCCGTTGGCAAAGCACCAAAAGGTGTGTTCCGTTTTAAAAGAACCGATGAATTAGCAGCTGAAACCATTCAGCACATGATGAAGGAATTACCAGATTTCGATAAAACCAGGATTGATGACGTTATTGTTGGTAACGCAATGCCTGAAGGTTCCCAAGGATTAAATATGGCACGATTTATTTCATTAATCGGATTAAATAGTGTTGATGTTCCTGGAGTTACCGTTAATCGATTTTGTGCTTCAGGCATAGAAACCATTGGTATTGCAACTGCAAAAATTCAAGCAGGAATGGCAGATTGTATTATTGCTGGAGGTGCAGAAAGTATGAGTGCTGTACCAATGACAGGGTTTAAACCAGAATTAAATTATGATACAGTAAAAGCAGGTCACGAAGATTATTATTGGGGAATGGGAAATACTGCTGAAGCAGTTGCTAATCAATTTAAAGTGTCTCGTGAAGACCAAGATGAGTTTGCTTTTAATTCACACATGAAAGCCTTAAAAGCGCAGGCGGAAAACCGTTTTCAAGACCAAATTGTTCCTATTGATGTAGAGCAAATATACATAGATGATAACGGAAAGAAAGCAACAAAAAAATACACGGTGACTAAAGATGAAGGGCCTCGTAAAGGAACAAATCTTGAAGCCTTGGCTAAACTTCGTCCTGTATTTGCTCAAGGAGGTAGTGTAACAGCTGGAAACTCTTCTCAAATGAGCGATGGCGCTGCTTTTGTAATGATAATGAGTGAAGACATGGTAAAGGAATTTAACCTTGAACCAATTGCTCGCTTAGTAAACTATGCTGCTGCTGGTGTTGAACCTCGTATCATGGGAATTGGACCTGTAAAGGCCATCCCAAAAGCACTTAAACAAGCTGGATTACAACAAGATGATTTAGAATTAATAGAGTTAAATGAAGCCTTTGCTTCTCAGTCTCTAGCCGTAATTAGAGAACTTAATCTTAATCCTGATATTATTAATGTAAATGGTGGAGCGATTGCTCTCGGTCATCCTCTTGGTTGTACTGGAGCAAAATTATCTGTTCAGTTATTTGATGAAATGAGAAAGCGCAATATGAAAGGTAAATATGGTGCTGTAACCATGTGTGTGGGAACTGGGCAAGGTGCTTGCGGAATATTTGAATTTCTTAATTAAGAACAAGGACAATAAGAACCAAGAGACAAGACTTAAATGCATAATTTCAAAAAACTAAAAATATGGATTGTTAGTATGGAGTTAGTTTCAGAATCTTATAAACTAACACGAACTTTTCCAGATTTTGAAAAATTTGGATTATCAACTCAAATGAATCGATGTGCAGTTTCAATTCCTTCAAATATAGCTGAAGGTTCTAGTAAAAGCACAGACAAACATTTCAATAAATATCTTGAAGATAGTTTAGGTTCTGCTTTTGAATGGGAAACCCAATTAATAATTGCATTTAATGAAGGTTATCTATCAGAAGAAAAATTCAAAGAATTAGAAGAAAAAATAAAACAAATACAAAAAATGATTTCAGGTTTTCAATCTGGACTTAAACTATAAGTCTTGAATCTTGATTCTTGAATCTATTAATCTTAAAATAGAATGGAAGAAAAAGAATTATTAAGAGGAGGTCAGTTTCTAGTAAAAGAAACTAATTGTGAAGACGTTTTTACTCCTGAAGACTTTTCAGAAGAACAAAACATGATGAAAGAAGCGGTTATAGAATTTAACGACCGTGAAATTATTCCTCATAAAGCACGATTTGAAGCTAAAGATTATGCATTGACTGAAGAATGTATGCAAAAAGCTGGAGAACTTGGATTTCTTAGTGTAGCAGTCCCTGAAGCCTATGGTGGCTTAGGAATGGGATTTGTATCTACATGCTTAACCTGTGATTATATATCATCTGGTACTGGTTCATTTAGTACAGCATTTGGTGCACACACTGGAATAGGAACTTTACCAATTACATTATATGGTACCGAAGAGCAAAAACAAAAATATGTGCCAAAATTAGCTTCTGGTGAATGGTTTGGGGCTTATTGCTTAACAGAACCTGGAGCAGGTAGTGATGCCAATTCTGGTAAAACAACTGCAACGCTTTCTGAAGATGGAAAATCTTATAAGATTAACGGACAGAAAATGTGGATTTCAAACGCAGGATTCTGTCGTTTAATGATTGTGTTTGCAAGAATTAAGGATGACAAAAATATTACAGGTTTCATTGTAGAGTATGATAAAGATAATCCCAACGGTATTACGCTAGGTGAAGAAGAACATAAATTAGGTATTCGTGCTTCATCAACTAGACAAGTATTTTTTAACGATACTATAGTTCCTGTTGAAAACATGCTATCTGAAAGAGGAAATGGCTTTAAAATAGCTATGAATGCTCTAAATGTTGGTCGTATAAAATTAGCTGCTGCTTGTTTAGATTCTCAAAGACGCATCACATCATTAGGTGTACAATATGCCAATGAACGTAAGCAATTCAAAACACCAATATCTGAGTTTGGTGCTATTAAAGTAAAAATAGCAGAAATGGCTACAAGTGCTTATGCAGGTGAATCTGCAACATATAGAGCTGCAAAAAATATTGAAGATAGAATAGCATTACGTGAAGCTGCTGGCAACTCACATCAAGAAGCAGAGTTAAAAGGTGTTGAAGAATATGCTATTGAATGTTCTATCTTAAAAGTTGCTGTTTCTGAAGATGTACAAAACTGTGCAGACGAAGGTATACAAATTTACGGAGGTATGGGATTCTCTGAGGAAACGCCAATGGAAGCTGCTTGGAGAGATGCGCGTATAGCACGTATTTACGAGGGAACGAATGAAATTAACAGAATGCTTTGTGTTGGTATGTTGGTTAAAAAAGCTATGAAAGGTCATGTTGACTTACTAAGTCCTGCACAATCTGTTCAAGAAGAATTAATGGGAATACCATCTTTTGATACACCAGATTATTCTGAACTATTTTCAGAAGAAAAAGAGATGATTAAGAAACTTAAAAAAACCTTCTTAATGGTTGCTGGTGGTGCTGTGCAAAAATTTGGTCCAGACCTAGAAGCACATCAACAATTATTGATTGCAGCAGCAGATATCTTAATTGAAATTTACATGGCCGAATCTGCAATTTTAAGAACAGAAAAGAACGCAAAACGTTTTGGAAAAGAAGCTCAATCTGTACAAATAGCAATGTCTAAATTATACTTATACCACGCTGTGGATATAATAGAAGAAAAAGGAAAAGAAAGCATTATCTCATTTGCTGAAGGTGACGAACAAAGAATGTTGCTTATGGGATTGAAGCGATTTACTAAGTATACAAACTATCCTGATATAGTGGATTTACGTAACGAAATTGCTGAAAAAGTTAAAGCTGAAAACAAATATTGTTTTTAGACTTTTGGTTGGTTGGATAAAAACGCCTCTTAATTGAGGCGTTTTTTATTGTTTTAGTATTCTACAAATGTAAAAGATTTATGAATAATCTTCCATTCTCCTTTTACATTTAATAACATTAGATAATCTGTATAAAGACGTTTTCTATCTGGCATATCTATTTCAATTTTTGCAATAGCTGCATCATTTTCGTAATCTACAGATACTATTTTTCCAATACGATTGCTTTTCTTTCCTTGTTTTACATTAGAGATGTATCCTTTACCAGACCATATATTAACAGAGTCATTTTTTACAAAATACAAATTAAAATCTGGATGAAAAGCACGTTTCAATCTATCTGGTTCTCCATTGGCTGTTCCTTCAATATAATCCATTAAAGGTTTGTTTATTTTTTCAGTTTCTGTTTGTGCATTTGCTGATAATATTCCTAAAAAAATTGCGAGAAGTAATAAAGTTTTTTTCATTTTAATTGATGTTTATTTTCCCTAAAGTTATTAAAAATCTAATCGATAGTTCATTTTAAAAGCAATTCCCCAATCTTTTCTATGAATATTTTTACTAAAGTTATCTGTTATTACAAAATAGACATAAGATAATGGCTTATACTCCCACTGTAAACGACTGCTAATGTTAAAATTGTCTCGCTGTGTATTGTATTGTACATAAGTAGTCCAATTTAATCGATTATTAAAAAACACTTCTCCTGTAAAGCGAGTTAAATGAAATGCTTCTTTACCCAATAAGTTTAAATCAATTTTATTGACATCGTAATTTAATTGAAGATTTGCATAAGGCAATAATTGATAGTTTAAATATGCTCCAGCTGCTACTCTACTTCCTCCATAATAATTACCTTTTTGTGCATTGACTTGATAACGAAATTTTTGATTATTTGCTGAGTTATATCCTACTTTTAAAATTCCAAAATTATACTCTCCTGGAGCTAAAGCATTACCATTTCTTAATGGGTTAAAACTATATTTTAAGTCTACATAATCTTGGGTATACACATAATAGATAGATGACAAGTCCTTAAAAAACACTGCTCCATTAAAAAAATGTGATGATTGGCTTATAGTACCACTTTTATCAAAATAGGTGTTATTATTATAATTTAGATATCTAACAGAGTTAAGCGTTTTAGATTTTTCATAAAACTTTTCATGACTAGCTCCTACAGTAGTTTGTGTATAACCTTCTCTAATTACGATATCATTTATTGCATCATAATTATACAAGCGTGGTGTAAAGCCAACATCAGTAATGTAATTTTTACCTACATTTTTTATTGCTGCATTCCAATTTAAGCCTCTTTTATTAAACCAAATTCCAGCATTGTAAAAACTATTATCTACTGAAATTCCGTCATTAAAGCTTTTACCAAAATTTGCTAGACCAATCCATTTATTATTGTCTGATTTGTAGTTCACATTTAGTCCTGTAACTCTATTGTAATCATTCTTAAACTCAAAACCATCAGTTTCTTGTCGATTTATTAAATATCCTATGGCTGTAAAATTTTTAGAAATTTGTTGTTCTGCAACTAAAGCTCCATAATTTTGAGAAACAACCATGTTTTCTGTATCAGTTTGCACGTTTAAAATACCAATTCTTGTTTTTGGTGATATATTTCCTGACAGTTTTAATCCAAATTCAATTGGATTATTCGCTCCAATACGTCTAGAGTAAAACGGATTTACACCATCAACACCTAAATTGGAAAATAAATCGGCATTTTCTAGAAAAAAGTTACGCCTTTCAGGAAAAAAAATAGAAAATCGAGTTAAATTAGTTACTTGTTGGTCAACATCAACCTGCGAAAAATCTGGGTTAATAGTTGTATCTAATTTTAATGATGACGTTATATTATATTGTACATCTAAACTAGGTTTAAAATCAGTGGTACTTGTATTATTTTTAACATCATTTTGGTAATTAACCGTTAAAGATGGAGTTGCTGTAAAACGTGAAGTTGATATTTCTGGTAAATTTTCAACTGTAAACTTTTCTGTAAAACGTAAGTCAAAGAGACGGTAATTACGTTTTACGTTTTTTAAGATAGTCCACGAGTTCGTTTTAATATTTCTTACATAAAACTGAACTCCAAAAACAGTATTGTTTTTATTAAAGTTTAAAGATTTTAACGGAATAGCTATTTCATATTGTTTTCTTGAACCATTTAAAAAAGCCTTAGCTTTCCATATTGTGCTCCAACTCGTACTAAAGTCATACCCTTCATTAATACGCTCTACAATACCATCTATTTGTGTACTATAACTATTTACTGAAAAATAATAGGCATTTTGCTCTTGATTTTGTGTGTCTAAAACCATAGCAAATCCATCACTCAATCCAATAGGTACATCTCGTTTTAAAGAACTAACTTGGGTTTTTACTGTAGTATCATTATAAATTAGACTAACATATAAATATTCCCCATTGTGAAATAGTTTTACTGAGGTTTGATTTTCTGCCAAACCAATATCCGTTGGTGCATAATTATAAAAACCAGAGTGTTCTTGTATTTGCTTCCAAACGGCTTCATTTAATTTTCCATCTACTTCAATTTTAGTATCTGCATAAGTAATAGTGGGTGTTTGTGCAAATACACTTGTTGTTATAAAAAACACATTAAAAAGAAGTGCTATTTTAAATTTATTAATCTTCTTTCTCATCAATTCTAGTTGCTGTTTTACTAATTATTTTCCAATCATTCTCAAATTTTTTCAGTAGAAATAAATCAATATAAATCATTTTCCTTTCTGGTATTGAAATTTCAACTTTAGCAGTTGCAATATCTTTTACTACCTCTATCGACAGTACTTTTCCATAGCGACCATTAAATTCACCTACTTTATTTTCTTTAAAAAAAGCAACATATTCTTTTGGCGTATATCTTTTAAAACCATCTTTTCCTGTTAAATACAATGTGGCATTTTTTGTAAATGCACTTTCTAACTGTTCAAGATTATTGTAGGAACTGCCTTTGATATAATTTTTAAGTGTAAACTCAATTTTTTCTTTATCGGATAATGGTGTGAGACTCTTTTTACCTAAACTTTCGTGAAAAAATTTAGATTCACTTATAAAGCTTTTATCATAGTTAATGACTTTTTTAGAATTTTTATTTCCATAAATATCAATAAGCAATTGTTGTTCATCTAGTTTGTCATTACTTTTACTAGTTTGCGAAAAGACTGATAAAAATGACAACAAAGACATTATATAAAGCAAGGGTTTCATAGTATTATTTTCTATTTTTAATTGTTATTTATCTTACTGCTTGATTCCGTAACCCCAATTAATGCTAGTGATTTTCCATTCGTCATTAACCTTATGAAGTATCATTAATTTATATTCAGGAATTTTAGAGTGAAATTGATCTAGCCGAAGTCTGGCAAAGGCAATTTTATCGTAAATTTCGATACTCAATAGCTCTTCTTTGTAATTTAGATCTGCATTACTTGAATCTAATTGAAATTTACTTTCTACATATTCCCCTTCTTTATTTACATATCTGTAAGCCCCTTTTTCATGCATGGAAAGTTTTTTATGTTTTATACTTCCTGTATGATCCCCTATATAAAAATTTTTAATGGTCGCAATTATGGCTTGACGATCTGAAAAATCTGTCTCTATAATTTGTTTCTCAGAACTTATATCAGTTTTCTGTGCAAAAGCAGCTATTGAAATAAGACTTAATAGTAAAGTAA
This sequence comes from Pontimicrobium sp. SW4, assembly GCF_039954625.1. Classification (NCBI taxonomy): domain Bacteria; kingdom Pseudomonadati; phylum Bacteroidota; class Flavobacteriia; order Flavobacteriales; family Flavobacteriaceae; genus Pontimicrobium; species Pontimicrobium maritimum. The sequence goes on along the minus strand of NZ_CP157199.1, from coordinate 991,634 downwards.
AAGTTAAATTCTTCATATTTAAGAGTATTTTGGTTCAAAAGTATTAGTGATACATATATCATTTTAGATAAATAGACGAGTAATTGATGAATACCAATAGAAAGGGTGTTTTAGGCAATTATACAATTAATCATCATAGGAGTTCTGTTCGGCATCATAAATAGCTATTTTAGCGACTATTGAACACTAATAGACTGTATAATTGTATTTTAGCTATTTCATATGAATCGTTTTAGGATAAAATATAATCTCTATAAGGCTACATTTCTTAAGCAATTTTTGTTTTGGGTGTGCGTTTTTCTATACTTTATGTTTTCTTCAAATATTACCAATTTTGAAGGGGGCTATCTCCAGTTATTTCATTCTACTTGTAAAATTATAATCCCGCAAATAATCACGGCTTATATTTGTTTATATGTGTTGATTCCAAAATTTTTAGATACCAAAAAAAACATTCAATTTATATTTTGGTTAACCATTTTATTGGTTGTTATGTTTTTTTTATATGTTACGCTACACATGTATTTCTACGAACCAAAATATATTCAGTACTATGATGAACTGGCAAAAAAATATGCTGAAGATTCATTTTGGGAAAGACTTACTTCTTTTTCTGTTTTTTTAAGTAAGTCCATTAAATTTTTAACGCCAACAGCTTTACTATTAATGGCTCGTTTTTATAATAATCAACAGAGGCTTTTAAAAGTAAATGAACAGAAGAAAACAGCAGAGTTAACTGCTTTAAAACATCAATTAAATCCACATTTTTTATTTAATACCTTAAATAACATTTATGCGTTAGCTATTAAAAAATCAGATCAAACTCCAGAAGTAATTGATAAATTATCTGATATTTTAGATTATATGTTATATCGATGCAATGATACTTACGTTTCACTTCAAAAAGAAATTGAACTTATTGAAAACTATCTTTCTTTAGAAAAAGTCAGATATGGAAAACGCGTTCAGATTTCTTTTGAAAAAGATATTCAACAAGATGTAAAAATTGCCCCTTTATTATTATTAACCTTTATTGAAAATGCTTTTAAACATGGTGTAAGTCAGGAATTAAAAGAAGCTTTTATAACAATAAAAATTAGCCTTGAAGGAAAACAAATTATTTTTTATATAGAAAACTCGAAATCAAAAACTAAAGTAGATAAAAACACTAAAGATTGTATTGGTCTAAAAAATGTAAAAAAACAACTAGATTTATTATACTTAAATAATTATTTTTTGGATATTGAAAACACTAAGGAATTCTATAAAGTAACTTTAAAATTACTAGCTAAATAATGATTTACAAATGTTTAATTATTGATGATGAAGAATTAGCTAGAGAATTAATAGAAACTCACCTATCTCAATTAACTGATTTTGAATTAGTAGCCTCTTGTGGAAGTGCTATTGAAGCAAGTTCTATTCTACAACAACAAACTATAGATTTACTCTTTTTAGATATTGAAATGCCAGTACTAAGCGGCACTGAATTCTTTAAAAATCTAATTCAAAAGCCTAAAGTAATTTTTACAACTGCGTATCGAGATTATGCTTTGGATGGCTTTGAACTAAATGCTGTAGATTACTTACTTAAGCCTATTAATTTTTCTCGTTTTTTTAGAGCTATTGAAAAATTTAAAGATCAACAAGATACAGTTACTAAAGAATTTACTATAACTTCAACTAACCTTGAGGAAAATTATATTTTTGTAACTAAAAATAGAAAAAAAATAAAAATTGTTTTTAGCGATATTTTATACATAGAAAGCTTAAAAGATTATGTGAAAATTCATTTAGCTAATGAATCTCATACTGTAAAATTTAGTATTTCTGCTTTCGAAAAAGAATTAGACAATCGCTTCATACGTATTCATCGTTCTTACATAATAAACCGCAATAAAATTACAGCATATACAAAGAATGATATTGAGATTAATGCTATAGAAATTCCGTTAGGAGAAAGCTATAAAACCAATATTAGAAAAATGCTTGAAATCTAAACGATGATAATTTATACTCTTATTGCTAAATCTAGATTGAAATTAGTATAAACACTTAACAAGCTTATTTACTAAGTCTTTTTTATTAATTTAGAGGAAAATTAAAATATTCACATGCATAAACTATTTTCTACACTACTATTGTTAACTGTATTTGTAACTTATTCTCAATCTAATACAGATGTTTTTTTATTTGATTTAAAGATCTCAAACAACTCAATAGAATTATTAAACCATAGAAATATTTCATCAAATGATGGTTATGATAATCAACCATCTTTTCTTGATGATAATACAATTTTATATGCGGGAACAAGAAATGGTCAAACAGACATTGTAAAATATAGTATTAACTACGATTCCAAAATCTTTGTAAATCATACCGAAGGAGGTGAATATTCACCGCTTAAAATTCCAAACAAAAGAGAAGTATCTGCTGTACGATTAGATAAAGATGGGAAACAACGTTTGTATGCATACAATCTACGTAATGGAGAATCTGTAGAACTTATTCAAGATCTTGTAGTAGCCTATTATACTTGGTTTGATGCTAATACAATTGTTGCAGCTGTTATAGAAGAAGATGGTTTAAACCTGTTTGTAATTAATGTAAAAGATGGCACTAGCAAAAAGTACCAAAGTAAAGTTGGAAGATCATTTCATAAAATTCCTAATTCCAATCTTGTAAGTTTTATTTCAAAAGAAAATGATGTTTGGCAAATTAAATCCTTAAACCCAAAAAATGGAGCAACAAAAGTTATTGCTAATACTATAAAAGGTATTGAAGATATATGTTGGCTGAATAGTAAAACTATTCTTTCAGGAAAAGAAAGTACTTTATACAAACTAACTTTACAAAAAGACAATAATTGGAAACAGGTAGAAGATTTAAGTTCAAAAGGAATCTCAAAAATTACGCGTTTAGCAACAAATCCTGAAGCTACCATGCTACTAATTGCTGGAGATATTAATGAAAATGAAAAAGTAGAAGAAGAAAAAAAGGAAACTAAAAATAATGAAGCTAAGGCCTCAAACGAAATGTCTGAAGCTGAAGGCATAGTGCAAAAACAACTAGATGCATACAATAATAGAGATATTGATGCCTTTATGGCAACTTATACAAAAGATATAAAACTTTATAATTATCCAAACCAACTACAAACTGACGGTCAAGAACAAATGCGAAAAAGCTACGAACAATGGTTTAAACAAACTCCAGATTTAAGAGCTTTTATTAAAAAACGTATCGTAATTGGCAATAAAGTTATTGATGAAGAGCAAGTCACTGCAAATGGACAAGTTTTTAATGCAGTTGCTATTTATGAAGTTGAAAATGGTTTAATCAAAAAGGTAACTTTTATCCAATAAAGGTTCTCTTAAAATTTAAAAAATGTCCCCTATTTCTATAATGCAAACGTTATAATGTTATAAACATAAATAAAATTATAGTAATGAAACATCTTTGTATTATAGTATTTTTCTTTGGTTTATTTGTATCAGCTCAAACTAAAGAAAGAATAGCTAAAGAAAACTCTTTAGAACCTAAACTTAAAAATATAGCATGGATTTCTGGGACTTGGCATGGAGAAGCCTTTGGGGGAATAACAGAAGAAATTTGGAGTAAACCCTCCGGAGGTTCAATGATGGCTTCATTTAAGCTTATTAATGATGGAAAAGTAACCTTTTATGAGATTGAGATTATTAGAGAAGTTGAAAATTCACTCATTCTTCAACTAAAACATTTTGGTTCGGACTTAAAAGGTTGGGAAACCAAAGACGAAACGGTAGACTTTCCGTTAATAGAAATAACACCAAATAAAGTAGTGTTTGAAGGAATGACCTTTGAAAAGGTAAACAATAATGAAATGAATGTCTATGTAGATATTAAAGAAAATGGAACAATAGAAACGGTAAAATTTAATTATAAAAAGAACTAATGTTAAAGCTAAACCATAGTATAAGCAGGATAGAAGCATTTAGTGATGCTGTTTTTGCATTTTCTGCTACACTAATGGTTGTGTCATTAGGTTCAGGAGATAGTTTTTTAGAACTCAAAAACAATTTTAAAAACTTTATAAGTTTTGGAGTTAGCTTTTTTGTTTTAATTGCTTTATGGAAACTTCATTATAATTATTTTAGAAGGAATAGTTATATAGACAATCTTATAATTACTTATAACTCTATTTTATTATTCGTAGTTCTATACTTTGTATTTCCGCTTAAATCAATGACTAGTACATTATTAAGACAAGTAGGGATTTCTATTGAAGATTTAGCCTCCTTATTTGTTTTGTATAGCTTAGGTTTTTTATTAATCTTCTTGTGCTTTTCACTAATGTATAAAAGAGCTTATAAAAACTCCAAAACAAATAATGTATCCCTTTTATTCTATTCTAGGCATTTTTTTATTTTCGTTTTAGTATCCATAATTTCCATAATACTTGCAATTTTTAAAATTGGTGTCACATTTGGACTACCAGGTTTTGTTTATGCAATACTTGGTCCTTTATGTTATTTTCATTCAGTAAAATTTCAAGCAAAGTATGGGAATATCCAACCAAATAAATTATAATTATGAAGTATTTTACCCTGTTAATTGCATTAAGTTTATCTATTACACTAAGTGCTCAAACTGACCAAAAAATCTACGACATCATTGATGCTGTCTCAGCAGAACGTATTAAAAAGGATGTAAAAACCCTTGTTGATTTTGGTACTCGAAACACGTTTAGTGATACCCTTTCCAATACCAGAGGTATTGGTGCAGCGAGACGCTGGATTAAATCTGAATTTGAATCTATCTCGAAAGAATGTAATAGCTGTTTAGAGGTTTTCTATCAGAAAGATTTAGTAACTAAAGAAGGTAATCGTCGCGTACCACATGATGCTTGGATAGTAAATGTAGTAGCCATACAAAAAGGCACAAAATATCCAAACCGTTATATCATTATGAGTGGTGATATTGATTCTAGATCAAGTAATACTATGGATTTCACAATTGATGCTCCTGGAGCTAACGACAATGCCTCAGGAATGGCTGGAACCATTGAAGCAGCTCGTGTATTAAGTAACTATCAATTTGAAAATAGTATTATTTATGTTGGGTTATCTGGTGAGGAACAAGGCTTATTTGGTGGTGCTGGATTAGCAAAATATGCCAAAGAAAAAGATTGGGATCTTATAGGCATTCTCAATAATGATATGATTGGAAATATTAAAGGTGTTGATGGTGTTATTGACAATAGAACCTTTAGAATTTTTTCCGAACCTGTTCCTCCAACCGAAACTGAGCAACAAAGACGTGCCAGACGTTTTTATGGAGGCGAAGTAGACGGTATTTCACGTCAATTAGCAAGATATGTACATAAAAATGTAAAAACGTATATGCCAGAAATGAATCCAATAATGGTGTATCGTTTAGACCGATTTGGTCGTGGTGGACATCATCGTCCGTTTAATGATTTAGGTTTTGCAGGTATTAGAATTATGGAAGCTCACGAAAACTACACACAACAGCATCAAGATATTCGTACCGAAAATGGTATAAATTATGGTGATACGTTTGAGCATGTTAACTTTCCGTATGCAAAAAAACTAACAGCAGTAAACGCTATTAATTTAGCTAGTTTAGCAAGTGCTCCTCCTGCTCCAATAGATGTTGAAATAGGTGGAACTGTACAGCCTTCAGCTAAATTTAGATGGAAAAAAGTAGATGGTGCAATTGGATATAAAATTTATTGGAGAGATACCACTTCCCCAACTTGGGATAATAGTCGTTTTGTAGGTGACGTTACTGAATTTACATTAAATGGTATTGTTGTAGACAACTTCTTTTTTGGTGTAGCATCAGTTGGAAAAGATGGTTACGAAAGCCCTGTTGTATTTCCTAATAAAACATTTAGATAATAATATTATGAATAGAAATTCTATCTCACTTATAGTAATTATATTACTTACAACTATACCTGTAATTAATGCACAAGGATTACTTGAAGAAAAAAACAACTTCACAAGGCAAGACACGTTACGAGGTACAATTACTCCTGAAAGAATATGGTGGGATGTAACGTATTATCACTTAGATATTAAAGTGGATCCAGACAACAAATACATTTCTGGTAAGAATACAGTAAAGTATAAAGTATTAAACTCACATAACCTTTTACAGATTGACCTACAAGCTCCATTAGAGATTACCAAAGTAACTCAAAACGGTAAGGAATTAAAAGTGAAGCACGATGGCAATGCGCACTTTATTACTTTAAAAGAGAAACAAACAGTTGGTGATATTAACACTCTTGAGGTACATTATAAAGGCAATCCTCAAGTAGCAAAAAGAGCGCCTTGGGATGGGGGATTTTCATGGAAAAAGGATGAAAATGGAAAGCATTTTGTAGCAACATCCTGCCAAGGTTTAGGAGCTAGTGTGTGGTGGCCAAATAAGGATCATATGTACGATGAAGTAGATAGTATGCTAATTAGTGTTAATATACCTAAAGGACTATCCAATGTTTCAAATGGTCGTCTTCGTAGTATCGAAGAGCATGATAACAATACAGTTACATCTCATTGGTTTGTAAATAACCCAATAAATAACTATGGCGTAAATGTAAATATTGGAGATTATGTTCATTTTTCAGAAGTTTTTAAAGGTGAGAATGGCAATTTAGATTTAGACTATTATGTATTGCGAGACAACCTAGAAAAAGCCAAAGAACATTTTAAAGACACGCCTAAAATGATGACAGCTTTTGAACATTGGTTTGGACCTTACCCTTTTTATGAGGATGGTTTTAAACTCGTGGAAGTGCCATATTTAGGTATGGAACACCAAAGCTCTATTACTTATGGTAATAAATACAAGAAAGGTTATTTAGGTAGAGATTTGTCGAATACTGGTTGGGGATTAAAATTTGATTTCATTATTATCCACGAAGCTGGACATGAATGGTTTGCTAATAACATAACCTATAAAGATATTGCAGACATGTGGATTCATGAAGGATTTACAGCATATTCTGAAGGCCTATACCTAGAGTATCACTACAGTAAACAAGCTGGTGACGAATATACAGTTGGCAAAGGAAAAGATATTAATAACGACAGGGCAATTATTGGCTATTATAATGTGAATAAAGAAGGTTCTGGTGATATGTACAATAAAGGTGCATATATGCTCCACACCTTAAGACAGCTTATTGAAGATGATGAAAAATGGCGAATGATATTAAGAGGTTTAAACAAAACCTTTTACCATCAAACAGTCACAACCAAACAAATTGAAGATTATTTAAGTAAAACATCTGGAATAGATTTAACCGAGTTTTTTAATCAGTATTTACGTGATGTTCGTATTCCTACTTTAGAGTATAAAATTGAAAACAATGTGTTAAAGTATCGCTATACTAACATCATAGAAAACTTTGATATGCCTTTTATAGCAACTATAGATGATAAGAAACAATGGTTATTCCCAAAAGCAGAATGGAAAACAATGAACATTAAAAGCGATGATATAAAAATTGATAAGAACTTCTTAGTCTATTCAAGCAAATTATAAAACTTATGGATTATCCTGAGTTATTTTTTGAACGCAATGTAGATTGGTACGACTGGTTACTACAAAATCATGAAACAGCAAATGGTGTCTATCTCATATTTTACAAATTAGAAATGAACGTTCCAACTATGCGTTGGGAAGAAGCGGTTAAAGTAGCATTATGTTTTGGCTGGATAGATTCTACGGTAAAAAGTTTAGGTAACGGAAAACGACGACAGTATTTTACTCAAAGAAATCCAAAAAGTGTTTGGAGTGCTTTAAACAAGCGCTATATCATCGAGCTTGAAAAAGATAATTTAATTCAACAAAGTGGTTACCATAAAATAAACATAGCTAAACAAAATGGTATGTGGACGTTTTTGGATGATGTTGAAAATTTAATCATCCCTAAAGATTTACAAAAAGCATTTAACTCAAATAAAAGAGCGCTAGAGAACTATCAAAACTTTGCTCCTGGATATAGAAAGTCATACTTGTATTGGTTAAAACAAGCCAAACGAGAAGTAACACGACAAAACAGAATTGAAAAAATTATTGAGTTTTGTGAGCAGAATAAGAAATCTAGAGAATAAAGGAACAATTTTTGATGCATAAAAAACAAACCTAACCAACATGCAAAAAATTTACGTTTCCGTTTTACTAGTTTTAGTATCCTATACATTACAAGCTCAACAAGTAGTTACAATTTTAGATAGTGATACAAAACAAATTATTTCCGATGTCAATATTAAAATAAAAGAGACAGATAAAGGCTTTGCCACCAACAATAAGGGTGTATTTACAATTAATAGTACAGATAATTTAAAAAACTCCGATATACTTATAATTTCTCATATCAATTACTATCCAGAAAAAATTACTTTTAACAAAATAAAAGAGCTTAATTACACCATTTACCTATTGAAAAACTATTCCTCTCTTGATGAAATTGTTGTAAGCGCCAAAGAGAAAAGAATACGTAGACGAGAACAACTTATAAAATTCAGAAAGGTAACAACTATGCCTAAAGGCCTTTTTGCTTTTGGAGCTTCACAAAAAGATGGAAAGGTTATAATAACTGGTGGCGAAAAATCTATTGTGACTAATTCTTTTGGTGAAATTACTTCAAAAGACAAAGTTAATGAGTTTGGAACTAGTATGGAAAAAATGCTTGAAAGTATGATTATTAAAGCAAATTGGAAAAATTATAGTTCAAAAGTTCACGTATATGATTTAAATAAAAATATGTGGAGCGATATAAATAAAAAAAATATTAAAAGAGCTTTCCATAATAGTCATATTTATGATAATAAACTTTATGTCGTAGGTGGTAAACGTGTATCTAACCTTAAAGGTAAAGAGTATCTGGAAAATAGAATTGAAATATTAAATTTAGATAAAAACACTAAAACCATAGATGACGTCAATCCACATAAGGCAGTAAATTTTGCATCGTTTATTTACAAAGACAATCTTATAGTTTTGGGTGGCTCTATAAAATCAACTATTGGAGATATTAAAACATTTTCAAAAGAAGTGCATGCACTCAACCTTCAAACTGGGCTATGGTATAACATTGGAAATATGCCAATACCCAAAGAAACCCAAGGTGTGCTAATTGAAGATACGATATTCTTAATTGGAGGCTATAATAATGACCCTACCAATAATATTGAAACATTTAATTTAAAAACAGGAAGATGGACTAAAGAAGGTGAGCTATTTCAAAGTATGATTAATCCTGGTGTATTCGCTATTGAGAATATGATTTATATTTTTAATGATGGTACTTTTTTTACTTATAATATAAAAACAAAAAGACTAAGTGAATATAAAATTAAATTAGACCTTCATTCCCCAAAAATCTTTTTAAACAACAATAAACTATATTTATTTGGTGGTTTTAGTGTAGATGATTTCTCAGTAATACCATCAAATAGTGTTTTTTCAATTGAATTAAGTGAATTTGAAAACTTTAAAATCATTAAAAGCAAAATATTGTAACTACGTATCATTTCCTATTAACAACTCTTTAAGAATAATTCCGCCTAAATTTCCTATTTTCGACCTCAAATAAATTGCCTTTGAGTAAAACAACTAGAGCACTCGCAAAAGAAACACGATGGTACAGACGTTTACATAAAACGATAGCCATTCCGTTGGTCGTTTTTTTATTTTTAGTTGGCGTGACAGGATTACTTCTAACATGGAAAGATGAACTAAAATTAAAACCGCCTTCGCAAGAAGTTATTCAAAAACAACACCTTATTGGACTAAAATCTATTGAAGACATTGCTACAAATTATTCCGATTCCTTAAATTTGAATAGCACTATAAATCGTATAGATTATAGGCCATCTAAAGGGATTGCTAAAGTGCGTTTTGAGTATCATTTCACAGAACTGCAAATAGATTGCTTTACTGGAGATATTATTTCTACAAAACAACGAACATCTGATGTTATTGAAATGATTCATGATGGAAGTATTATAGATTATCTTTTCAAATCAGACTCTCATTACGCCAAACTTATCTACTCTACAATCACATCTTTAGGTTTAATTTTATTATCGATTAGTGGATTTATAATGTGGTTACGTCCAAAACAAATTAAAGCTCTAAAACGGAAAAAGCGTTAACATCTTGTTAAGAAAAAACCTTCTAGATTTACTTATCTTTAAAGCTTACAATTCTAACCAATAATTAAAATGAAAAAATTCTTTTCTCTGGTAATGCTATTATGCGTTACCCTACTTTCCGCACAGGAATTTTCAATGGACTTAGTAAAAAACATGAAACCGCGTAACATTGGTCCAGGTGGCATGTCTGGTCGTGTTACGGCTATTGATGTTGTTACGAGTAATCCAGATGTGATGTATGTCGGTACAGCTTCTGGAGGTTTATGGAAATCTACCTCAGCAGGAATTAAATGGGAGCCAATCTTCGATAAAGAAGTAACCGCTTCTATTGGTGCAGTAGCGATTCAACAATCTAATCCAAGTGTTATTTGGGTTGGAACAGGTGAAGGAAATCCACGTAATAGTTTAAATGGCGGTTATGGTGTCTATAAATCACTTGATGGTGGTAAAAGCTGGAAAGCAATGGGATTACAAAAAACGCGTCACATTCATCGTGTAATTATTGACCCAACAAATCCCGATATAGTATATGTTGGAGCTATTGGCTCACCTTGGGGAGAGCATCCTGAACGCGGTGTTTTTAAAACAACTGATGGAGGTAAAACATGGAATAAAATTCTATTTGCTAATAATAAAACTGGTGTTGCCGATTTAATCATGGATCCAACAAATCCTAATAAATTAATTGCAGCCATGTGGGAACATAAGCGTGAGCCATGGTTTTTTAATTCTGGTGGTGAAGGTTCTGGGTTACACATAACTCATGATGGTGGTAACACTTGGAAAAAATTAACGGATGAAGATGGTTTGCCTAAAGGCAATTTAGGTAGAATTGGTATTGCCATAGCAGCAAACAAACCAAACATTATTTATGCGCTAATTGAATCTAAAAAAAATGCACTATATAAGAGTGATGATGGCGGTTTTAAATGGAAAAAAGTAAACGATAATGTGGGTCAAATTGGAGGTAGACCATTTTACTATTCAGAAATTTATGTAGATCCAGAAAATGAAAATCGCGTATTTTCAATTTTTACATATGTTAATGTAAGTGAAGATGGTGGAAAAAGCTTCTCATCTCTAATGCCAGCTTATGGTGTAAATAATGGTGTACATCCAGATCATCATGCTTGGTGGATTCATCCAAATGATGGGAGCTTCATGATTGATGGAAACGATGGAGGCTTAAATATTACAAGAGATGGTGGAAAAACATGGCGCTTTATAGGTAACTTACCTGTAGCTCAGTTTTATCATATAAATGTAGATAATGAATTTCCATACAATGTGTATGGCGGAATGCAAGATAATGGTTCTTGGAGAGGTCCAGCGTATGTATGGAAAGCCCAAGGTATACGAAACTCGTATTGGCAAGAAATATCGTTTGGTGATGGTTTTGATGTCGTTCCAGATAGAGATGATTCTCGTTACGGATTTACCATGAGTCAACAAGGTTCTGTTAGTCGTTACGATTGGCAAACTGGAAATAATTATAGCATTAGACCAACACATCCAGATCCAAATGTAAAGTTAAGATTTAACTGGAACTCTGCTATAAATATTGATCCTTTCGATAATAACACTATCTATTTTGGGAGCCAATTCGTACACAAATCTACGGATAAAGGGTTAACCTGGACTGCTATTTCTCCTGATTTAACAACCAACGATCCTGAAAAACAAAAGCAACACGAAAGTGGTGGGCTATCAATGGATGCAACTGGAGCCGAGAATCACTGTACAATTTTAGTAATTGAACCTTCTCCTGTCGAAAAAGATATGATTTGGTCTGGTAGTGATGATGGTCGTGTACACTATACCCTAAATGGAGGTGCTACATGGGTTGAAGTAACTCAAAATATTAAAGGATTACCTTCTGGAAGTTGGATTCCTCAAATTAAAGCATCTAATAAAAATAAAGGGGAAGCTCTTTTAGTAGCAAATGATTATAGACGTTTTAACTATACGCCTTACGTATATAGAACCAAAGATTATGGAAAAACTTGGACTAGAATTGTAGACAGTAATGATGTTGAAAGTTATGCACTTGCAATTATTGAAGATTTAGAAGAACCAAACCTGATGTTTTTAGGAACTGATGATGGTTTATATGTATCAATAGATGCAGGAAATAAATGGACTAAATGGACTGAAGGTTTTCCAACAACATCAGTTAAAGATCTTGTAATTCATCCTCGTGAACATGATTTAGTTATTGGTACGTTTGGTAGAGCTGCTTGGATAATTGATGATATTCGTCCATTACGTGAGATAGCCAGAAACAAATCGGTTTTAAATAATAAACTTACTTTGTTCAACCCTCCTACTGCTTATCAAGCAGCATATCAACAACCAACTGGAAGTCGTTTTGGAGCAGATGCATTGTATCAAGGTGATAACCGAGGTGGTGGTGCAATTATGTCATATTTTGTGAAAATTGATGACAAGAAAAAAGAAATGCCTAAGACTGATGATTCTAAGAAAAAGAAAAAAAGTAAGAAAGATAAAGACGTAGTGGCTGAAAAACCAGCTGAAAAAGCCGAAAGTAAAGTGAAATGGGACTCCATACACATAAATATTTATGACGGTGACCGTTTAATAAGAACATTAAAACGTAAAGCTCCAAAAGAAAGCGGCTTACATAAATGGACTTGGGGAATGAGAGAAAAAGGAGGAGACAGACCATCAAGAACAATTCGTCCTCGTCGTGGTGAACCAGGCGGAGTTGGTGTAAAACCTGGAACATACAAAGTAGTCATGAGCTTTGGTGACCAAATTTCAGAAACAAACATCACTGTTGCGTCAGACCCAAGATTAGATGTTGATATGAATTCTATTAATGAAGTTTATAATGCTTCAAAAGAAGTAGAGAAAATCACTCAAGTAGCGGCCGATGCTGTAAAGCAATTAGTAGAAAGCAAGAACATTGCAACAGAGTATAGCAAAATGCTAGCTAAACTTGACAAAGAAGCTAACAAAGATAATATCAAAGCTTCTAAAGATATTGCGAAACGTATTGATGAAATTTTAGAAATTTACTTAGGAAAAGTAGATGAACGTCAAGGTATTACAAGCGATCCTAATGTAAATGTGATGCAACGTGTTTTTGGAGCAGCATCATATATTAGATCTAGAAAAAGTGGTATTACTTCTACTGAACGTACATTAATGAAAAATGCAAAAGATGCTTTAAATAGTGCGCTAGAGAAAACCAATACGTTTTTTAATGAAGAATGGAAGCCTTTTAAAGCTTCAATGGAAAACTTAAGTTTATCTCCTTTTAAAGAGGTTGAATCTTTTAAGCTAGATTAATTTAAAATTATTAGTCATAATAAAAAAACGCTCTGAAAATTTTAGAGCGTTTTTTATTTTTTATGTAATTAAAATTTATTCAATACGTCTCAAACCTTCAAGGTCTTCAATTTTAATATACTTCCCTATAGTTGAAATAAGTTTTTCTTTTTTAAATTGAGACAACACTCTAATAGCTGATTCTGTTGCAGTTCCAACAATGCTAGCAAAATCCTCTCGCGATAAAAGCACACTTAAAGTTCCATCTGGATTAGTCCCAAAATTATCATTGATATCCAATAAGGCCTCAGCTAAACGCTGTCTAACAGATTTTTGGGCCATATTAACAATAACGTCATCAGCTTCCCTTAAATCATCAGCCATTTCTTTTAAAATATCCATGGTAAAATTATTATTCTTTTTTAAATCATTAATAATTTCCGTCTTAGGAATAAAACATAATTCCATGTCGTTTAATGCAGTCGCTCTTAAGTTTGTTCGTTCATCACTAATTAATGAACGCTGACCAAGAATCTGGCCTTTCTCAACCAATTTTACAATTTGGTCTTTTCCATTAGCACTTAACTTTGTAAGCTTACAAACTCCATCTTTTATACAAAATATACCGTTTAGTGATTCTCCTTCTTCAAAAATCACTTCGCCTTTTTTTATAATTCTAGAAGTTTTACAAGCAGAAATTCTAATTAATTCATCTTTGGTCAAAGCCTTAAGAGAATTAAATTGCCTAATTATACATTGTTCACACTTACTCATACCTTGTCTCGAAGTTAAGCAAAAATAACTAAAACATGACAATTATCATATTTTAATTTTTATTAACTTAACATCTTTGCATTAGGTATTTTTGAGCAAATTTTATGAAATGAATCAACTTTTAATTTTGATTCCGCCACAGCATTCTATTAACGAATTGTATCTGTCAAATTATAAGCAAATAAAATCATCAGATGAAACATAAAACATGTTTTCACTGTGGTTTAGATGCTTCTAAATCAGGAATCACATTCGATGAAAAAGCATTTTGTTGTAATGGTTGTAAAACTGTTTATGAGATTTTTTCTGTAAACGATTTAAACTGCTATTACGATTTGCAAGCAGCTCCTGGTGCTACGCCAAAAGAAATTGGAGGCAAGTATGATTTTCTTGATAATGAAAAAATTGCAGACAAGCTTTTTGAATTTAACGATGGAGAGATTAGAATTGTATCATTATACATTCCACATATTCACTGTAGTTCTTGTATTTGGATTCTTGAAAACTTAAACAAATTATTACCCGAAGTAAGCAGTTCAATGGTGAACTTTGGTGAAAAAACTGTTCGTATCACTTTTAATGGTGATAAGTTATCTCTTAAAGACTTAGTTAATCTTTTATGCCGAATTGGTTATGAACCCTATATAAGTCTGGAAAATTATGAGTCTAGAAAAAAGACTATTGACCGAGCCATAATTTACAAACTTGGCTTAGCAGGTTTTGCTTTTGGTTATGTGATGTTTTTATCATTTCCAGAGTATCTACAAGTAGAAGGCATTTGGTTAGAAAAGTATAAGAATGTTTTTAGATGGTTAATGTTTGCCTTTTCAGTTCCAGTAGTTTTTTATGCTGCTCAAGATTATTTTATTTCTGCCTATAAAGGGCTACGATCAAAATTATTAAACATAGATGTTCCAATTGCTTTAGGAATTTCGGTTTTGTTTATAAGAAGTACTGCCGAAATTGTTTTGGATATAGGCACAGGTTTTTTTGATAGCTTAACTGGGCTTGTTTTCTTTTTATTGCTCGGTAAGTTTTTTCAACAAAAAACATATGCTTTTTTGTCTTTTGAAAGAGATTATAAGTCGTATTTCCCTATTGGAGTTACTAAAATTTTTCCTGATAAAAAGGAATCTTCCATTCAAGTATATGATATTGAAAAAGGAGATCGCTTACTTATAAGAAATGAAGAGCTCATTCCAGTAGATTGTGTTTTAATGACTGGTCATGCGAGAATTGATTATAGTTTTGTAACTGGAGAATCCGAACCTGTTTCCAAAAAATCCGGAGACAAACTATATGCTGGAGGAAAACAACTAGATGGCATTATTGAGGTAGAAGTTTTAAAATCGGTAGAGCAAAGTTACTTGACACAACTTTGGAGTAACGATGTGTTTAAAAATAATAAAGAAGCTGCATTTACAACACTTACAAATAGAATAAGTAAACACTTTACAATCGCTATATTATTAGTTGCTTTTGTAGCCACCTCGTTTTGGCTCATTAATGATTCTAGCAAAGCTCTAAACGTATTTACAGCTGTACTAATCATTGCTTGTCCATGTGCAATTGCACTATCAGCACCTTTTACTTTAGGAAATCTATTACGCATTTTAGGAAAAAAGAAATTCTATTTAAAAAATGCAAGTGTTATAGAGCAATTAGCAAAAGTAAACACCATTATTTTTGATAAAACTGGTACAATCACTGCAAACAAAAGTTTAAAAATAACTTATGAAGGAGAGGTATTATCTCTAGAAGAAGAAAGCTTATTAAAAAACACACTTAGAGGATCCAATCATCCTTTAAGTAGAGCTTTATATGATATTCTAAATGAGCATAAAATTGTCGCTCTAGATAATTATAAAGAGCATTTAGGAAAAGGGATTGAAGCTTCATATGAAACTCAAAATATCAAAGTTGGCTCAGCTCCTTTTGTTGGGCATACTAGTGATTTAGCAACAGTAAACACAGCTGTCCATGTAAGCACAAATAGTAATTACAAAGGTAAATTCACATTTTACAACGATTATAGAAAAGGAATTTCAAAACTTTTTAAACAGCTGAAAAAAGATTATGATCTTGCAATAATTTCTGGCGATAATGAAGGTGAAAAAAGTAACTTAACAAAATTGTTACCTACTAAAACAAAATTACTCTTTAATCAAAAACCAAATGACAAACTAGAATACATTAAATATCATCAAAGCGAAGGTGCAAAAGTATTGATGGTAGGTGATGGGCTAAATGATGCTGGAGCCTTAGCACAGAGTGATGTTGGTATCGCAATTTCAGAAAATGTAAACGTATTTTCTCCAGCTTGTGATGCAATTTTGGATGCATCAAAGTTTAACCAACTATATAATTATATAACAGCTTCGAAAGGAGCTATAAAAATTATAAAATGGAGTTTTGTTCTTTCGTTTTTTTATAATCTTATCGGATTATATTTTGCGGTAACTGGACAATTGGCTCCTGTCATTGCAGCTATACTAATGCCATTGAGTTCTATTAGTATAGTCGTTTTTACAACCATAGCAACTAACTTTATAGGGAGAAAACTAAATTGATATATGAAACATGACAATTATCATTTTTTTAGTAGCCATATGAAATTACTTTTGAAAATTAATCTCAAGGTATGAGTGTCATTTATATTTTATTAGCTATAAGTATTGCAGTAGCTGTGGTTTTTTTTATTGCTTTTATTGTTGCAGTAAAGAAAGGACAGTATGACGATTCTTATACCCATTCGGTAAGAATGTTGTTTGAAGACGAAATTATTAAAGAAAAAAAGAAAAAATAATACTAACCAATTTAGAATAACACAAATTAATTATGGAAATGCAACAGTTTCATTATGATAACAAAATCGTTACCAAATTCCTTTATGCTACAATAATTTTTGGAGTTGTAGGGATGCTTGTAGGGCTCATAGTAGCCTTATTGTTTTTGTTCCCTAACATGACCAATGGTGTATCATGGCTAAGTTTTGGTCGTCTAAGACCCTTACATACTAATGCTGTAATTTTTGCCTTTGTTGGTAATGCCATGTTTGCTGGTATTTACTATTCGCTTCAACGCTTATTAAAAACGCGTATGGCGAGTGACCTTTTAAGTAATATTAACTTTTGGGGATGGCAATTAATAATTGTTGCAGCCGCAATTACATTACCAATGGGGTTAACAACCTCAAAAGAATACGCAGAATTAGAATGGCCAATAGATATTGCTATTGCACTAGTTTGGGTAGTATTTGGTATAAATATGATTTGGACTATTCTAAAAAGAAGACAACGCCATTTATATGTTGCAATTTGGTTTTATCTAGCAACCTTTGTTACTGTTGCTGTTCTACACATATTTAATAGTTTAGAGCTACCTGTTTCTGCAATGAAGAGTTATTCGGTATATGCTGGAGTTCAAGATGCGCTTGTACAATGGTGGTATGGTCATAACGCAGTCGCATTTTTCTTAACAACACCTTTCTTAGGATTAATGTATTATTTCGTGCCAAAAGCTGCTAACAGACCTGTGTATTCATATAGATTATCTATAGTACACTTCTGGTCATTAATATTCTTATACATTTGGGCTGGACCACATCATTTATTATATACTGCCTTACCAGATTGGGCACAAAATTTAGGTGTTGTATTTTCTGTGATGCTTTTAATGCCTTCTTGGGGTGGTATGATTAATGGTTTATTAACGTTAAGAGGAGCATGGGATAAAGTTAGAACAGACCCTGTTTTAAAATTCATGGTAGTCGCTATTACTGGTTATGGTATGGCAACATTTGAGGGACCAACATTATCACTTAAAAATGTAAACGCTATTGCCCATTATACAGACTGGATTATTGCTCACGTTCACGTTGGTGCTCTTGCTTGGAACGGCTTTATGGCATTTGGTATTATTTATTACTTAATTCCTAAACTATTCAAAACAAAGTTATTTTCTAATGGTTTAGCTAATTTACACTTTTGGTTAGGTACTCTTGGTATCATTATTTACGCATTACCAATGTATGTTGCAGGGTTTACGCAAGCAAGTATGTGGAAACAATTTAATCCTGATGGAACCTTAGTATATGGTAACTTCTTAGAAACTGTAACCGAAATTATGCCAATGTATTGGATGAGAGCTATTGGTGGTACTCTGTACTTAGTTGGTACTTTAATTTTAGTTTATAATATTATTTTAACTGTTAGAAAATCCGGAAATAAAGTTCAAGATGAATTAGCTGAAGCTCCTGCTTTAACTAGAGTATCTAAAAAACGTACTGCTGGTGAAGGGTGGCATACATGGATTGAAAGAAAACCTGTTCAATTAACACTTTTAGCTACAGTAACTATTTTAATTGGTGGTATTGTACAAATTGTACCAACTATTATGGTAAAATCTAACATTCCAACTATAAGTAGTGTACAACCTTATACACCTCTAGAATTAGAAGGTAGAGATATTTACATAAGAGAAGGTTGTAATACCTGTCACTCACAAATGATTCGCCCTTTTAGAAGTGAAGTAGAACGTTATGGAGAATATTCTAAAGCTGGAGAGTTTGTATACGATCACCCATTCCTTTGGGGAAGTAAACGTACTGGGCCAGATTTAGCGAGAGAAGGAGTCGGAGGAAAAACAATTGGTGGTAGGCCAGATTCTTGGCACTTTAAACACATGTATGACCCACAAAGCACCTCATCTGGTTCAATCATGCCACGCTATCAGTGGATAACAAGAGATGAACTAGATAAATCACTTACTGAAAAGAAAATGTCAGCCATGGTAACACTAGGTGTTCCATATACTGAAGAAGATATTGCTAATGCACAAGAAAACATGCTTATGCAAGGAAAGTTAATTGAGCAAAATTTATTAACTGATCCCGATTTAGCAACTTCATTTAGTGATGACAGAGCTAAAAAAGGAGACGAGTTTATAGAAGTTCATAATAGGGAAATTGTCGCCTTAATTGCTTATTTACAGCGTTTAGGAACTGATATTAAAGTAAAAGCAGATCAACAATAATCAAAATTTAGAGTTATGCTAAAATATATAAAAGACCATATGGAGAGCATCACAGGAATAGAAATCTATCCTATTATCTCCCTACTAATATTTTTTACCTTTTTTATGATTCTTTTTTGGTGGGTGATTTCTGCTAAAAAAGACTATATACAAACTGTTAGTAACATTCCATTAGACAACCAAAACAACGACATATTATGAGACATCTAATTCCTTCATACATAAGAATTCCAGTTATATTCTTTATAATTTTTGGAATTGTAGAATACATGATAGATTCTGGAGAAAAACCAGCATTTATAGAATATCCAGCTGTTTCGCTGTTCTTATTCTTAGTCCTATTAATACTAATAGCCATTGAAGCTATTATTGGAGCGTTAGAGAATGTCATGCTTCAAAAAATGGACAAAGAGGCAAAAGCACGATTTTTAGCAGAAAAAAATAATGCCTTTGAGTTTAAATGGGTTAAAAAAACATACAAGAAACTATTAGGTAGTAAACCTATTGAAGAAGAAGGAGAAATTATTCTTGACCATAACTATGATGGTATAAAGGAATTAGATAATTCTTTACCACCATGGTGGGTTTACTCTTTCTACATATCTATAGTATTTGCAGCAGTATATTTACTAAGATATCATGTTTTTGATGGACCAACTCAAATAGAGGAATTTGAAGCAAAAATGGTTCAAGCAAAAGCTGATGTAGAAGAATACAAAAAAACTGCAAAAAATTTAGTAGATGTAAATACTGTAACAATGTTAACTGATGATGCCGATTTAAGTGCAGGTAAAGCTATTTGGGATACTAATTGTGTTGCCTGTCATTTAGCCGATGGTGGTGGTAGTATTGGACCAAACATGGCAGATGAATATTGGATACTTGGTGGTGGTATAAAAAATGTATTCCAAACCATTTCTGAAGGAGGTAGAGACGGTAAAGGTATGATTGCTTGGAAACAACAATTAAAACCATTAGAAATGGCACAAGTAGCAAGTTATGTATTAACACTACAAGGTACAACACCAGCAACTCCGAAAGCCCCAGAGGGCGAAATATGGGTTGATAATAGTGCGCAAACTGAAGACAACAACTAATTATAGATTACATTGGAAGCACCCAAAAACGAAACCTTTCGAGATTCCATAGGCACCATCACAAAAGATGGTAAACGCGCTTGGGTGTTTCCAAAAAAGCCTAGTGGTCGCTTTTATAATTACCGTAAATATGTTAGTTATTTTCTATTATTATTTCTAATATCTTCGCCATTTATAAAGGTTAATGGAAATCAATTCCTAATGTTTAACATTATGGAAAGACGTTTCAATATTTTTGGCTTTCCTTTTTGGCCACAAGATTTTCATCTCTTTGTAATCTCAATGATAATTGGTGTAGTATTTATTACACTTTTTACTGTTGTTTTTGGTCGTATTTTTTGCGGATGGATTTGTCCTCAAACCATTTTTATGGAAATGGTTTTTAGACGTATTGAATATTGGATTGAAGGAGACAGAGGAAAGCAAATTAGGCTTAAAAAACAGCCTTGGACCAAAGAAAAAATTAGAAAACGTGGACTAAAGCTCATCGTTTTTTTAATCATTTCCTTTTTAATTGCTAACGTGTTTTTAGCATATTTAATTGGCAGCGATAGTCTTATTCAATACATTGTTGACGGCCCATCATCCCATTTAAATACACTTATATCATTAATTATTTTTACAGGTGTTTTCTATTTTGTTTTTGCTTGGTTTAGAGAGCAAGTATGTGTTATCGCTTGTCCTTATGGAAGATTACAAGGTGTATTATTAGATACAAAATCAATTGTGGTCGCTTATGATCATAAAAGAGGTGAAGGAGAAAATGGTAGAAAAAAATTTAGAAAAAATGAGGATCGAGCTGCTCTTGGTCATGGAGATTGTATAGATTGTATGCAATGTGTACATGTCTGCCCAACAGGAATAGATATTAGAAATGGCACACAGCTAGAATGTGTAAACTGTACAGCTTGTATAGATGAATGCGACCATATTATGGATAGTATAAACCTCCCAAAAGGATTAATTCGTTATACAAGTGAAGAAAGTATAGAGAACAAGACAAAGTTTAAACTTACAGCAAGAGTTAAGGGTTATATTGCTGTATTATTCATATTAACTGGTGTCCTTATAGGTATGTTATTCTTAAGAAATGATGTAGAAGCTAGAGTCCTTAGGCTTCCTGGTCAGTTATATGAGCGTAAGGATAATAACATTATAAGCAATGTGTTTACCTATAAGCTCGTAAACAAAACAACTGAGGAGATTAAAAATGTCAACCTAAAGTTGATGTCGCATGATGGTACTATCAAGCTAGTGTCAACGCATGATGTATTTGTAGTTCCAGCACAAGGAATGACTGAAGGAACCATATTTATAGAAATTGATAATTCCAAATTATCTGGAGATAGAAATACTATTAAAATTGGCGTTTATGCCAATGATAAGCTTATTGAAACAACAAGTGCTAACTTCTTAGGACCCAGAAGTTATAATTAAAAAGACTAAAGAACTATGAAACTAAATTGGGGAACAGGAATTGTAATAGCTTTCATTTGCTTTATAGCTTTTATACTATACTTTGTAGTTAACATGATTACTAATGATAAATACAATCATGATTTAGTTACCGAAGATTATTATAAAGCTGAGCTAGAATATCAACAAGATATTGATAAGGAAAATAATTCAAAAACTTTAACTAAAAATATTACCTACAAAAAAACCAATGAAGGATTGGTTGTGTATTTCCCAGAAGACTTGCAGCCAGAAAAAATTAAAGGAAAATTGTTCCTATATAGACCATCTAACAAACAATTAGATTTTGAAACTACACTTTCATTGTCTAAATCAAATTTGCTCATACCTGACAAGCGTTTGGTAGATGGTCGTTGGAACATTAAAATAGATTGGCAATATAACGGAAAATCTTATTTATTTAAAGAAGACTTAGTTTATTAATATGTTACTTTCGGCTTTAGCATTAGGACTATTAGGAAGTTTTCACTGTGTTGGCATGTGTGGACCCATAGCTTTTATGCTACCTGTTGATCGAACAAATTCTACTAAAAAGCTATCTCAAATTGCTATCTATCATTTTGGTAGACTTTTATCTTATGGTATTATAGGTTTAATTTTTGGTCTAGTAGGTAAAGGGCTTTACATATTTGGTATCCAACAGCAATTATCTATTGCTATTGGAGTATTAATGATTTTAGTTGTCTTGATTCCTTATAAAACTTTTAATAAGTATAATTTCTCAAAACCTATTTATAAGCTTATTTCTAAAGTGAAAAATGCTTTAGGAAAAGAGTTACAAAAGAAAACTCCAGACACATTTCTAACCATTGGATTTTTAAATGGTTTTTTACCTTGCGGTCTAGTCTACATGGCAGTTTTTGCAGCGATTGCATCTGGAAATGCGCTCCAAGGCAGTTTGTATATGCTTGTTTTTGGTCTTGGCACAATTCCTTTAATGACAACTGCTATATACTTTAGTCAGTTTTTAAAAGGTAATATTAGGCAACGTATTCAAAAAGTAATACCAGTTTTTGTAGTTATTATAGGTATGTTATTTATCCTTAGAGGTCTTGGTCTTGGAATTCCTTACCTCTCTCCTGCTCCTATGCAGGATATGGCTAATACAGCAATGGATTGCTATATCCAATAGCGTTCTATTGCTACGATAAAAAATTAATTATAACAAATTTAGCTCTTCTTTAAAAAATAACTTAACTTTATTAATCTCTCTTCAACTAAAATAATTGTGTTCATTCACTTAGAATGTGTATGTTTTTGGTAAAATAGAGAGTATGAAAAGAACTATAATAATTGAACAATTCTTGAAAGAAATTGAAAGCTTAAATAACAAAGTAGATAAACTTAAAGTATTTGAAACTAATGCACGCGACAAAACTAAAACTTTAGATGTATCTGAATTAAAAAGTTTTTCTTGGTTAGAAAACTCCCCCGTTTGCACTAAAATTGTTGATTTAGATT
The DNA here is from genome assembly GCF_039954625.1 of Pontimicrobium sp. SW4. NCBI lineage: Bacteria > Pseudomonadati > Bacteroidota > Flavobacteriia > Flavobacteriales > Flavobacteriaceae > Pontimicrobium > Pontimicrobium maritimum. The sequence goes on along the minus strand of NZ_CP157199.1, from coordinate 968,323 downwards.
TTAATCTACAATACATGAGTCGATCTGGAATAGACAAGCTTAAAATAGGTGATATCTCTCCTTATTATGGAAAACCGTACCCATTGAGTTTTTATTCAGATTCTTTCAAAATTCCAATGCAGGAATGTCTTCATACTGTAAAAAAAACCAAAGCCCCAATTACGCAAGAAGCATCAATTTTAGATTCTGATGGAAACGAACTTTGGTTTCAGTCTACATTAATTCCAATTAAAAACATTCAAAATAATATAGACTACTTCATGATTGTCTCGCTTGACATAACCGAAAGAAAAAAAGTTGAGCAATCAATTATCAAGACCAAAGAATTTAATGAAGCTTTACTAAATACAACTCCAGATATAGTATATGTTTATGATTTGATTGATCATAAAAATGTTTATAGTAATGATGGAAATATGAAAATTTTAGGTTATTCCCAACAAGAAGTTCTTGATTTTGGAAAAAATCATCTTTCCAATCTAATGCATCCTGAAGATTCTGAAGTCTATAAAAACGAAATATTGCCTCAATATCAATCAGCTAAAGATGGGGCTATTATTGTATTTGAATATAGAGTAAAACATAAAAATGGTAATTGGCACTGGTTACAATCCAGAGAATCGGTTTTTAATCGTAATAAAGGAAAAGTGACTCAAATTATTGGAGTTGCGGACGATATAACTAAACGAAAAAAAGCAGAAGAAAAATTAAAAACAACTAAAGAACGCTTAAAAAGTACGTTCAATTTATCGCCAAGTATTATAGCATCAGTTAATATAAAAACGGGGTATTTTACTGATGCAAGTGCAGCAGTAACTAGAATTTTGGGGTATACAGTTGATGAATTCACTTCAATACCTTTTATAAAACTTATTCATCAAGAAGATATTGAAAAAACTAAACATGCTGTATCAGAAAAACTAAAAGGAAATGATGTTGCTTCATTTGAAAATAGGTATTTATGTAAAAATGGTACATACAAATGGATAGCATGGCAAGGAACAAAACCAGATGAAAACGGTATAATAACTGCTATTGGTTCAGATTTAAGCGATAAAAAGCAAGTTGAAGAAGATTTAAAAAAGAGTATTGAAGAGCTAGAAAAATATCGTCAACAACTAGAAACCGAAAATGTACTACTAAAAAAAGAAATCTCTCTTTCCTTTAACTATGAAGATATGGTTTATAGTAGCGAAGAGATTAGTAATGTTTTAAATCAAGTAGAACAAGTGGCTAAAACTGATGCTACAGTACTTATATTAGGGGAAACTGGAACAGGAAAAGAGTTAATTGCAAAAGCAATACACAAAACAAGTTCACGCAAAAACAACTCATTAATTCGTGTAAATTGTGCCGCAATACCATCTGAACTTATTGAAAGTGAGTTGTTTGGACATACAAAAGGGTCGTTTACTGGTGCTATTGAGAACAGAATAGGCAAATTTGAATTAGCAGACGGTGGTACAATATTTTTAGATGAAATAGGAGAATTACCGTTAGCATTACAACCAAAACTTTTGAGAGCCATTCAAGAAGGTGAAATTGAACCTATAGGAAGTTCCAAAATTCGAAAACTAGATGTTAGAATTATTGCAGCTACCAACAAAGATTTAAAAAAAGAAACTGAAGATAAAAGCTTTAGAGAAGATTTATACTTTAGATTAAATGTCTTTCCAATAACTATCCCTCCTCTACGAAATAGAATTGAAGATATTCCTGTATTAATAGATCACTTTGTAAATAAATACTCCAAAAAGCATGGAAAAGTAATAAAATATATTACAGATTTAACCTTACAACAAATGAAATCCTATGCTTGGCCTGGAAACATTAGAGAATTAGAAAATGTTATAGAACGTGCAGTAATAGTTTCTAATCAAGACCTATTAATAATTCAAGAATTTGATAATTCATCTAGTAATATAGCCGCCATTAAAAATCATACTGCCTCACTAGATGAAGTACAACGTAATCATATTATTAAAGTTCTAAATGAAACTCAATGGACAATTGATGGTCATCAAGGAGCTGCTATAGTATTAGGACTAAAACCGAGTACATTAAGAGATCGAATGAAGAAACTTGGTATTAAAAGACTTTAGTAACATCCACGAAATACCGTGACTTTACAAATTTTATAACTTTAATCACGGTATTTCGTGGATATGTGTTTTTGTAGTAAAAAATGCACACTGCTGTTTACCAGTTTCTTAACTAAAATATGCTATCAAAAAACACCTTTGGCATTCAATTTGCTTTACGATAAAGGTAAAAGAACCTATTTTATACAATTTGTTGGATTAATATCAATTGACAACGTATTAAAAATCCCTAACAAATTAATTAAAACGAAAAAGTGAGTATGTAGATACTCACTTTTCTTTTTTTGCGAAATATAAATTATTATATCTAGGCTAATAATATCAAATCATAAATGTTATCACTGGTAGTGGTGAATGATTTGCAATATCTTCTCCTATACTTCCTGCAAAGAAATGAGAAATACCCTTTCGGCCATGAGTTGGAATTGCTATAATATCTGCACCTACTTTATTAGCATAATTCATTACACCTTGTTCCACTGTGTAATCAGCTTGATAAGCAACATCATTAAGTCTATCTAAGTTGCCGTCGGCTGTCAATAAAAATTCAGCGATTTTTTTCTCAATCTCAACAGAGCTTTTAAAATGTTCATTTGGCAAGTTCACATACAATAACAATAGTTTTGCTCCTAATGCTTCAAACATACTTGTAGCATTTAAATAAGGACGTATGTTTTCTTCTTCAAAATTTGTAGCAAATATTGCTGAGCTAAAATTCACATCTTTTATCTCGTTTTTTATAACTAATACAGGAATATCCGAATTTCTAACCACTCGCTCTGTGTTAGAGCCTACAAAAAATTCTGTAAAACCACTTGTTCCATGAGAGCCCATTACAATAAGACTAGCATTATGCTCTTTAGCTACATCATTTACCTCACTAAACACTTTGTAGTGCTTAACAATTGGAGTTACATTAACATCATTTAAATAATCTTTATTTAAGAACGTTTCAAATTTTTGTTCAACTATTTTTAAAAAGAAAACTGCCTTTTGTTGTTGTTCGGAATCACTTTTTGTAAGAATAACATCCGACATTTCTAACATGTGCAATACCAAAAGTTCTGAATTGGTTTTCTTTGCGAGTTTTGCAGCTGTTTTTAAAGCATACTCTGAGTGTTTTGAAAAATCTATGGGTACGATAATTTTTTTCATAATAGTTTTTTTAGTGTTTTGTTAAATTGTCATCGAAAATAATTGCGTTTCTGGTTTTTTACGCTGCAACAATACGTCAAAAGCCATACAAATATTTCTAACAAACGGATAGCCTTTCTTTGTCACAGTAATACTAGTATCACTAATATTTAATAAACCATCCCTTTCCATTTCTTTCAACTTTATAATTACTTCTGGAAGTTCATTAAAATAAAGATACTTATTTTTCCAAGAGGTATTAAATTGACACATAAGGTTTAAAATATGTTCTCTAATAATGAGATCCTCTTTATTTAAAATATGCCCTCTATAAACTGGTATAATATCTTCTGAAATTAAATGATAATATTCTTCTATTCCTTTTACATTTTGCGCAAAGCCATACCAACTATCACTTATAGATGACACACCCAAACCAATCATAGTTTGAGTTTTACTAGCTGTGTAGCCCATAAAGTTTCTATGTAAGTTTCCTTCAATCATAGATTGATATAAACTATCAGAAGGCAATGCAAAGTGATCCATTCCTATTTCATTATAACCAACTTCACTTAATAACACTTTACCAACTTCATATTGTTCACGTTTTAAATCAGCATTTGGCAAATCATTATCTTTAAAACCACGTTGTCCATTTCCTTTTATCCAAGGCACATGCGCATAGCTATAAAATGCGAGACGATCTGGTAATAATTCTTTAGTTTTTAAAATAGTATGCTTTACATGATCTAAAGTTTGAAAAGGTAGTCCAAAAATTATATCGTGTCCAATAGATGTATAACCAATTTCTCTAGCTAATTCTGTAGCTCGTTTTACATTTTCGAATGGCTGAATTCTATGAATTGCCTTTTGTACTATTGGATTGTAATCTTGGACACCATAACTAACACGTCTAAATCCAACATCGTAAAGAGCTTGTAAATGCTCTTTTGTTGTGTTATTAGGGTGACCTTCAAAACTAAATTCATAACCATCTGCGAGAATCCCTTTTTTTAAAATGCCATTAATCAATACTTGGAGATTTTGCGGACTAAAAAATGTTGGCGTACCTCCACCAAGATGAAGTTCTTTAATTTTGGGTTTACTACCTAACAAATCACAATATAACTGCCACTCTTTTAAAACTGCAGTAATATATGGTGACTCTACTTCATGCCTTTTGGTGATACGTTTATTACATCCACAAAAAGTACAAAGACTCTCGCAGAATGGTAAATGAACATATAGGCTTATACCTTCACTATCATTACTTTCATTAAACGACTTAATTAAAGATTGTTTCCAATTTAACAATGAAAATGTGCTAATATCCCAATATGGAACCGTAGGATAACTTGTATACCTTGGTCCAGCCACATTATACTTTTTTACTAATTCACTATGCATACCTAACTTTTGTTAAAAACAAATTTAAAGTAACCAAGTACTATAAAATATGATATATGTCATATCGCATATTTGCAAATAGATAAATATTACTTAACTTTCGCTTTTAAATAAAAACCTATTTACCATGAAAAAATTATCTGTTTTTACTTTAGCACTTACTATAGCTTTTGCTACAGCTTGTAAATCTGACAAAAAAGAAACAAATGCTACTGAAACTGAAGTAGAAAACACTGATAAAACAGAAGAAACTACCAATCAAAAACCATATGATGGTGGCGATTTATGGGTAACCCTTAATGCAAAAAGTGGAAGTTCAGTAAAAGGTACTGCCGTTTTTGAAAACAAAGGAGAAAGTGTAAGTATGCTATTAACAGTAAGTGGTTTAGAACCTGGTGAACACGCAGTTCATTTACATGAAAAAAGTGATTGTTCAGCTGAAGATGGTACTTCAACTGGTGGACACTGGAATCCTACTGGACAACCACATGGAAAATGGGGAGCAGCCGAAGGATATCACAAAGGAGACATAGGGAATTTTACTGCAAGCGAGAATGGAAAAGCAACATATACATTTTCAACTGACGAATGGTGTATTGGTTGTGGTGATGAGACCAAAGACATTCTAGGAAAAGGTATTATTATTCATCAAGGAACTGACGATTTTACTACGCAACCAACAGGTGCTGCAGGTGGAAGAATAAGTTGCGGTGGTGTAATTCAATAAATTTAAACCAGTTTATAAAAGAAGCTGCTTTTGCAGCTTTTTTTATCTCTAAACCTAAAAAGAAACTTAATGAACCCTTCTGCTAATGGATGGATATTAAAATTGCAAACTATAATTTCTGAAAATTCGGATTTCCTAAATTATAGATCAGCAGATTTTTACTGTAGTTTAAAATCTGCTGGTTTTATATATGGTAGTAATATTAGTGCTGTAAAAAATATTGTAGAAAAAAAGGATCTTTCTAACGAAGAACTAAGCAAGATTAATCTATTCCTTACTTTGCAACATGTATATATAAAAAGTGGAACTACAGTCCCTATTCTAGAAAGTCTTATAAACTTCTACAAAAAAATCAAAGTATATAAACTGTCCTTTTTTGGCAGTTTGGTAAACAGTAAATATTCATTAAATACTCTTGAAAGAATTATACATAAACGTGTTCAAATTGACGATAATATTCTTACCAAAAATTTCAACTATTTTATAATAAACGCATTACTATTTGTAGATGCGTTAGCATATCATGAGTATCTAACTCGTGGCGTAGTTTCAAGTGATTATATAAAAAAGTTAGAAGCTTCAATTGAAACAATTATACTAGAAGTTTTAAATACTAAAACATATAAAACGAAGCATGACAAGAGTTTAATAAAGCTAGTTGAAGCTTCATTACGCTTCGGTGATAGCGCAAACATTTCGTATGAAGAAGCTATAAATAATCTCATCACAAACTATGAAAAATGGTATTTACTAGACATAGCATGTATGGCTACTTGGAGTGATAAAATTATTGATCCAAAAGAGCAACAGTTTTTATATAAACTAGGAAATGATTTAAAATTAAAGACTAAAATAGTTAATAACTCTATTACTACTGTAAACAATTTTTATACAAAAAACAAAGGTGATATTACCCTTTTAAGCTCTAGCAACATAGTTAAGAATTTCTATGATAATTCTAGTAAAATGGTTTCAAAACTTATATCACGTAATAAAAAGCGCTTACAAAAAGAACTCGTTCAGAGCAAAGAACTTGTAAAACTCATTGGGCAATCTACTGTAAGAGATTTAAGTAAAACTGAACAAAAGCAGTTACAAGAACAATTAATTGATATCATTAAATCTATACCTAGTCTTGCAATTTTTATGCTTCCAGGTGGCGCATTATTATTACCTTTATTTATAAAATTTATTCCAAAATTATTACCTTCTTCTTTTGATGATAATAGGATTGAAGAATCTTAATTTTTTATATTAAAACGTGTACCTTTACTTAATGGGACTTACAAACAATGACATTTTCAAAAAACTTCGAGTGGCGCATAAACTGCGTGATGACGATATTGTAAAAATTTGTGCTTTAAAAGATTTTAAAGTCACAAAAAGTGAATTAGGAGCCATTTTTAGAAATGAAAATCATCCAAAATACATGGAATGTGGCGATCAATTTTTGCGTAATTTTCTTGATGGACTCATCATACATTTACGAGGTCCAATGCCTTCTAAAGAAGAAAATAAATCAAACAAATAGCCTTTTAAAATATGGATAAGCATACAGATGGTTTTGAAACTCTTGATCCTCAAGATTGGGAACAATCAAAAGCCTTAATGCATCAAATGGTTGAAGATGCTTTTGACTATGTTAAAAACATTAGAGATCGAAAAATTTGGCAAGAAATGCCTGATGATGTTCTTAAAACGTTTGAGTCTCAAATACCTCAGCAACCAAGTGATGCAGAAAGCGTGTATCAAGATTTACAAAAAAACGTACTACCCTATCCCATGGGAAATGTGCATCCGCGTTTTTGGGCTTGGTATATGGGAAATGGAACTATTTCTGGCGTTATGGGAGATTTTTGGGCATCTATTATTAATCCAAACCTTGGAGGTGGAAATCATGCAGGACACAAAGTTGAAGAGCAAGTTGTAAATTGGATTAAAGAAATAATTGAATTCCCAAAATCGTCCAGTGGACTTCTGGTAAGTGGTGGTTCTATGGCTAATTACGCTGCTCTATCTGTAGCAAGAAATGTTAAAGCTGGTTACGATATTCGCTCAGAAGGGTTAAGAGAAAATAATTTAGTCTTTTATGCATCAACCGAAGTTCATAGTTGTAATACGAAAGCTGTTGAACTTTTAGGTTTAGGAACTAAAGGGCTTAAAAAAATTGCTGTTAATGATGATTATACAATTAACATTAAAGCTCTTAAAAATCAAATAGCTGAAGATAAAGCTAACGGATTGCAACCTATTTGCATTATTGCTACTTCTGGTACTGTAAACACTGGAGCTATTGACGATTTAAATGCCATTGCTGATATATGTGAAAAAGAAAATCTTTGGTTTCATGTAGATGGTGCTATTGGTGCCATAGCAATGCTTTCAGATACACTTAAACCACAACTTAAGGGTATTGAGCGTGCAGATTCTGTAGCCTTAGATTTGCACAAATGGCTACACATGCCTTTTGAAGCTGGTTGCGTAATTATTAAGGATAACGAGGCACATAAAAAAACCTTCTCACTAATTCCAGAATATTTAGCCAAAAACACACGTGGTTTAGCATCAGGAGACAATTGGTTTAGTGAATATGGCTTACAGCTCTCAAGACGATTTAGAGCTTTAAAGATTTGGATGTCACTTAAAGAGCATGGTAGTAAACGTTTTGGCAGAATGATAACTCGTAATGTTCAACAAGCTTACTATTTAGGAGGTTTAGTTAATAAGCATACAGATTTAGAACTCCTTGCTCCCATTGGTATGGACATAGTCTGTTTTAGATATAATCCTGGAGGAAAAACGCTAGATGAGTTAAACGCCATTAATAAAGAGATTAAATTACAACTGGAAGAACAGGCCATTGCATTACCAGGTTATACAACGCTAAATGGTGCGTATTGTATCCGTTGCGCTATTTCTAGCCATCGCGTTACTAATGAAGATTTTAATGTACTTGTAGAGAATGTTTTAAGATTGGGAAAGGAATTGTAATGGTTAATTAAAAACTATGAAGGTAAAAGTGGAAAGAACACCAAAAACCGAAGGGATTAAATATGCACTTCCACAAGTAAACTTTACTGATACTTTTTCAACTACAAATCATCTTGACAGTTTAAGCATAATATCAAAATTGGTTTTTGGAACAATGCCAAAATGGGTTGGATTTTTGATGAAGATTAGAAATAATATTGTCAAAGTATTTGGTTTAAAAACAGAAAAACCCGAAGATTATCATCCAGAATTTAAAGTTGGTGGCTATGTTGGTTTTTTTCAAATTTTTAGCATCCAGCATAACGAAATAATACTTGGAGCTGATGATAAACATTTGAATTTTAGAGTAAGTATATATAATTCTAACGAAAATCAATTCAATATTAAAGTCACTACTTTAGTTGAATATAACAATCGCTTCGGAAAAATTTATATGTTTATCGTAAAGCCTTTTCATCACTTTATTGTAAAAAAATGGTGAAACAAGCCTATAAATCAGGTTTATGAATGGCTAAGTAGAATAACAAAAATGACTGCACAAAACTGTATAAAATTGATTGCTCGAGCAAGTTAACTTTGGAAAATCTGCAAGGATTTTGTATTCGGTTTGTATTTGCTAAATTAGATGTTTAATCCAAGTAACTAACCTTATACAAATACGTTACCAGCAATTAAAACCAACACTCTAAAAACAAAATAAATGGGATTATTTGACAAAATATTTGGAAAAAGTAATACAATAAGAGTTCAATTCATTGATTTGTCAAATGGAAATGTTATTGGAGTTTGAGAAATGCCCCCAGAACAACTTCCTGAGACATTTGAAATTCAAACAACAATACACTTAAATGATGAGGATTGGTCAATTGAAGAAGCAATTCCTGCACACTCAAAAGAATTCCTTCAATCAAAGAACTTAACTTTAAAAATGAATAAAGTTGAGAAAATGAATCCAAAAGATATTTGGTATACAACACCAACTATTTCTAATGAATTTCCTCAAACAATTAAAAAAACAAAAGAAACAGAAAACGACATATTAATTCACGAAGACGATTATCAACAGAAAGAATTTTTAAACGTGAATTCATTATCACAAATTAAAGAAGATATTAACGCTATTAAAGATATTTGGGTAAATCACAGCAAAAAGAGCGAAGAACACACATTGTTTAAGAATTGTCATCTCAGAAAAACAATCAGTTCACCTAATTTGTCAATAAGTTTCAATGAACTGAAAAATTTATTAAAATTCGATTCATTTGGACAAGTAATTATCAATGGAGAAATTCTTGTAAATGGTTTTGCATTTAAAACAGAAAACACTGTTTATTTTGGAACATTTAATGACGACAAGGTAATTCAACTTTGTGTTTCACAATGGAATGATAATACGAAAAATGAAATTTTAAAGATTAATAAAGAATTCAATTTACTATTTGTGGATTGGTTTAATTGCAACTTAATTGAAAATGATTAGCGAAAAATAACAAATACCAGTGCGCGTTTTAACCCAACTATCAAAAAATCATACAACCTAAAATAGCCTAATTTATGAATTACCACGGAAAATCCTTTGCTCCCATAACAAATTCTGAAAATGGAGAAACATCCAAAGAAACTATTTTTAAATACCAACAAATAGGCAATATTTTAACCTCTGAATACTCTGGTGGAAAAATAAAGCAAGGACATTTAATTGGATTAGTAGATGAAAAAGGCAACATAGAAATGAGGTATCATCAAGTAAATATAAATAACGAATTAATGACTGGAGTTTGCAGCTCTAAGCCAGAAATATTAGCCAATGTAAAAATAAGGCTTCATGAAAATTGGAAATGGACTTCGGGAGATAAATCTGAAGGGAAATCTATAATTGAAGAATTGTAAAAAATATTTAAATTTACAGTTCCAAACTATTAAATAATACCATAAACATGCAACATAAAGCACTAAAAATATTTTTAAGATTAGCCATCGCTCTTAGCTTCTTATCTGCAGTCGCAGATCGATTTGGTTATTGGGCAAAAGATATTTCGGTATGGGGAAATTGGGATAGTTTTTTAGGTTATACCGAACTTATTAATCCGTGGGTACCTAGCAGTATGATATCTTTTGTAGCCATATTTGCAACAGGTGCTGAAGTGTTGTTTGCATTAGCTTTATTATTAGGGTTTAAAACTGAGCTATTTGCCAAACTAAGCGGTTATTTAATGCTCATATTTGCTTTAGCAATAACGTTTTCTACGGGAATTAAAGGTGCTTTTGATTATTCGGTTTTTACGGCTTCAGCTGGAGCATTTGCTTTAAGTACTATGAAAGAAAAATACCTAGAATTAGATTTATTATTTTCTAAGAGTAAGAGCTAAAGCTACAACAAATGAAAGGCTCTTCAAGTAATAAAATTTACTCCAACCAGTCTTTAAAATCTTTTACACGCTCACGTGCTACAATAACCTCTTGTTCGTTATAATTATTGAGTTTTATTTGTAGTCGAGAATTCGTATAACTCACCATATCTTTAATGGCATTTATATTAACGAAGAATTTACGATTAATTCTAAAAAATGTATGTGGTTCTAATTCGTTTTCAAGATTTTCTAAAGTTGTATCTAACAAGTAATTTCTACCTTCAGATGTATGCACATAGGTGCCTTTGTTTTCGCTATACACACACTCAATATCTTCAATATTAATAAGTTTTAAATGTTGTCCAACCTTCACTGAAAAACGCTTCTTGTATTCGCGCTCTATAGGATTTACCAATAGGTTTTTAATATCGTTAAAATCTAAAGTAACTGCTTGTTGTTTTGGCAAACGTTCTTTAAATTTTGAAACAGCTTTTGCTAGATCCTCTTCATCAATAGGTTTTAATAAATAATCTATACTATTAAGCTTAAAGGCTTGTAAAGCATATTCGTCATAAGCTGTGGTGAAAATAACTGCAGATTGAATGTTTATACTCTCAAAAATTTCAAAAGATAATCCATCACTCAACTGTATATCTAAAAAAATAAGGTCTGGATGTGTATTATTCTTAAACCAATCAATAGATTCTTCAACCGAATGTAACATAACTTCAGCTTCGATGTCTAAATTGTTTAACATACGCTGTAAACGTCTTGCTGATGGCTTTTCATCTTCTATAATAATTACTTTCATTATTTTAAGTTTAATTTTTTAGCATTCTTATTAATAATTCTTGCTCCTATTGCTATAGTCATAAATGTTGCTAAAGCAACCATCCACCAGAAATCTTTCATGTTACTCGTAAAACGTGTACCAATTTCTGACCAAAGTGCTGCATACAAACCAACCACAGACCAACTCATAAAATAGTAATGTGCTGTTAACCAATTTTTATATCTTTTCCATGCAGCATACATACCTCCTAAAACAGTAAGCAAACTTACTATAGCAAAGAAATGAAACAGACTAAAACCGCCAAAATTGATAATAAAAAAGGAACTTAAATTTAATGTCAACATCGAAATAACATACACATAGCCTATTCGCTTATGAAACAATGTGCCTTTTACATTTAACACTACAACTGTTCCTGTTATTAAAGACATAACCGCTGTAATAAAATGAAACCAACCAATATTACTATGTATAATGTCGTTGAGCATTGTTATAGATTTTGTTCTTCATTCATAAATTCTTCAATCTTTCTATCTTCATATGCTTTACTAAATAGTATTTTTCCTTTAAAAACAATCCAAGCATGGATAAATACGCCTATGCTCCATGTTATCATAATATTTAGAATTGCCCAAACAAAAATGTTTAAGCTTTCGTCTTTCTCTAACATAATTAGGTTAAACATCAATGCAACATTTACAATTAAAAAGAAAAGCAGATGAATATAAAACCTCCTAAGCGACTTAACTTTTCTCTTTGCCTCTAGATACTTTTTATTCATAATGTTTATTGAAAGCGTTGGTGTTCTTCCTTATCTTTATCCATATACTCTTTAATCTTTTTTTCTTCCCAATTCTTACCAAACATAAATCCTGGTCCAAATACACCCAAGAAGTGGAAGAACAAGCCTATCCCCCAAAAAAATGCTGTTGCAAAAGTACCAAACTCCCATATAGTTTCTCCTTCATCTTTATTTACAACTATAATTATTATTAAAAATGTATTAACAACTATATATGATGCTAAGTGCCAATAAAAGCCCACTAGTTTATCTAGCTTTTTTTTTGCTCTTATATACACTTCTTCTTTTTCAAAATCATACCTTGATTGCTTATCGTTGTATGGTTCTATATTATATTTTTCCATGATCTTTAATTAAAATTATTGTGTTTATCTTCTTCCATGTATTGCTTTATTTTTTCTTCCTCCCAATTATTTCCTAGTATTAATGGTAAAACAAAAACAGCAAAAGCATGCATGGTTAGGGCAACTCCCCAAAACAACCAATTTGCAGAAAAACTAAAATCAAAAAAAGTATCTGCAAATGATTCTCCATTTCTAAGGTTTATAACAATTCTAATTGCAGAAATAAGGCAATTTACTACAATATAAACTCCAAGATGTGAATAAAATGCTCTTAGTTTTTCAACACGCCTTTTTGCACTCAAAAATGCACGTTCTTTATCGGGATAATTCATAATATTCAATTTTAGTTCCAACGGTTTTTCTCTTCTTCTTCACGCATAAACTTTTCAATTTTATTGCGTTCCCAATTGCGTCCTAATACGCCATCGTTTACATATACTTTATAAGCGTGAAATGCGATTCCTATTCCCCAACCAAACATTGGAAACCAAAACCATTGAAAGCCCCAAAATGTCCAGTAATTAATAAATATCAAAAACGGAATTACAACAATGTATGATATGACTCCGTAATAAAACTCTTTTACTTCCTCGACATGTTTACGTGCTCGAACATAACTGTCGTCAAATTGATTATTTGTTCGTGTTCTCATGACTGATATTTGTTTTGTAAGCATTGGTATTGCAACTGCAAAACTATCTGCTTGTTGATTGATGTTTACTTTTTTATCGGTTAATAAATTGTAGCGTTGGCGTATATTATCCAATCCAACACCACTACTCTTCTTTACTATTTGTTTTGTTTGCAAATTGTTTTCAACTACTAACATATTGTTAGATTCATAAATTTTAATATGCAAAGGTTTGCTGGTTGTTACCATGTTGTGCTTTACTGCATTCTCCAATAATAATTGTAACGCTAATGGCACAACCTTAGCTTCTGGGTTTGATGCACTTTCTGGAATTTCAAAAATAATACTGTCTTCAAAACGCATTTTCAATAACGACATATAGGTTTTTGCAAATTCTAATTCTTCATCAACCGTTACCAACGCTTTACTTTTTTGTTCCAATACGTAACGATATACTTTAGATAAAGCAGTAGTGAATTTTTGTGCACTTTCTGGGTTTTCATCAATTAGACTAGTTAATACGTTTAAACTATTGAATAAAAAATGTGGATCTAACTGATTTTTTAAAGCATCAAACTTAGCACTTGCTGTTCCTGCAATAACCTTTTGTTCTTTAATCTTGTTTTTTTGTAATTGCTGATAGAAATACACAGCATGAAAAAACAGTGAAATAACTAGAGTGATTAATAAAGCACTAAAATAAAATTCTGGTCTTTCTGTACTAATGAACTCATCAAAAGTTTCTCCTTCAACAACCATTTCAATAAAAGCTCTAACAAAAAATATGGTAATGAGCGTAATAATTACTGAACCAAAAAAACCAAGAGCTATCCTATATTTTTTATAACGATTCCAAACAACATCTACATTTATATAATCAAAAAAATAGGAGTTAACAATACTTAAAGGAACGGCATACAACATGTAATAAAAAAATGTTCGGTAGAAATCATTATCAATCATTATTTCGTATCCAGAAAAATATCGAATTGTTTGATCTATAAGCATAATAACAATACCTACAATAATTCCAGATGCAATAGTTTTAAATAATTTCTTCATGTTATTCTTTTATTCTTATTTCACTTACTCTTTACAAGAAGCAAGAACTTGTTCAGCTCTCTCTTTTCCCCAACTTGGATAGAATGGAGTTTCTGGTTTAAAGTTAGCAAAAAGTTCTAAGGCTCTTTCAATATCCTTACAAAATGGCGTTGTGTCTTGTCCAAAAAAGCTTGCACTTCCCATATCCCATTCCGCTTTATTTAATAATACTCTTGGGTTACTTGGATCTATCTCTTTAGCCTGCTGATATATAGCTGCTACTTTTGGTGCTAATGTCATACCATAAGTCGCGCCATCATAAGCTACATATACAGTATGTAATAAAGCTTGCATAATCATAATTTCTGGATTATTCTTAGAAATTGCCGTAGCGTCATTAATTAAATCTTGTGCTTTTTTTAATTGAGAATCTAATTTGTCTTTGTCTTTTATTTCAAAGCCTTGTAAAATTAAAACTTGTGCTGCATAATATGGTGGTAACCAATTATCTGTTTCGGCTGCAGCAATGCGTTCAAATAAATTTGAAGCTTCAACTGGGTTTGTTCCCCAAAGTTCAAAGGCTTTTTGCATGCCTTTTTCATAGTTTGATTGTGCAGTTCCTACAGCAGAAACTAATATCAATGTAATTAATAGTAATTTTTTCATGATGTTATAGTTTTATAGTTTGTGTTACTGAATTATTTTTAATTTCAAATTTGGTATTTTCCCACTTTGGTGGCCCCATAAATCCTCTTGCATTATTTGAGCATCCATAGTCTTCTTTTGGAATACCTAAAAAATTGCTATCCATTTTATTATTACCATTCTTATCATGAAATAAAGAAATGGCATAGACTCCATTAGGGACATTTTCAAAGACAACTTCACAACTACTATTTTTTATAGTACTAGTAGTAGATTTATATTTTTTTTCTAAAAACGTTATTTCAGAATCATAAAGCGCTACAAATACTTTTCCTGAATTACCATCAATGTTAGTAATTTTTACAGTTATGCTTTGATTTGTATTGTCTTGTGCATACAATAAAGTTTGGCTCATTAAAAGGGCAATAATAATTTTAACTAATGTGCTCATAATCGTTTATTTTATAATTATGAAACAAATATCTATAGTTACTTGACTTTTTAAAAAACAGAATTACCGAATTGTAATTATTAAATGATGAACTGTATATTTTAAAAAAATCACATAAAAACAGTAACTTTATAAGCCTTTATCATACTAACCTCTATATAACATTAAACCAACCACAATGAAAAAGTTATTCCTTTTTGTATTTAGCATTTGTATTATTGCTTCATCTTTTAGCCAAACAGATAAACGCTTAAAAAAAATTGATGATGATCTTAATAAAATTCTTGAAGCAACACATGCAGCAGGTTTTGCTGTTGCTGTAGTTGAAAAAGATAGAATTATTTATGCAAAAGGATTTGGTTATAGAGATGTAGAAAACAAAATTCCAGCAGATGCTAATACGCTATTTGCAATTGGATCGAGTACGAAAGCTTTTACGTCGGCTATTTTAGGGCAATTGAGAGAAGATGATAAACTATCCTTTAATGATAATCCAAGAAAACATATTCCTGAATTAGAGTTTTTTAATGATGACATGAATAATAATATCATTATTAAAGATTTGATGAGTCATCGTACTGGGCTTCCTCGTCACGATTATTCATGGTACTTATTTCCAACATTTGATAGAGATAGCTTAATACAACGTATAAAACATCAAGAACCTTTTACAGGAATTAGACAACAATGGTATTATAATAATTTTATGTTTTTAGCGCAAGGTGTTATTGCCGAAAAAATTACTGGTAAAAGTTGGGAAGACAATATTAGAGAGCGATTTCTAAAACCATTAGGAATGTCAAGAACTAATGTTACTATTGACGAAATGAAAACCGCCAGTAATGCTGCTTATGGGTATGAAACCAAAAAAGACAATTCTAATTCCAAAATGGATTACTATGATATCGCTGCCATGTCTCCAGCTGGAAGCATTAACAGTAGTGTAAATGATATGTCTAGGTGGCTTGTAACTTGGATTAATAAAGGAAAATTTAATGGTAAAGAAATAATTACTGAAGGTTATATTAACGAGGCCATGAGTTCTCAAATGGTGATTAATGCAAATTTACCTGCCGAAAAACCAGGCTTACACATGTCAAATTACGGCTACGGGTGGATGATGTCTTCCTATAAAGGGCATTATCGTGTGGAACATGGTGGAAATATTGATGGTTTTTCAGCCAATGTAGCATTCTATCCTAGTGATAGTTTGGGTATTGTCGTATTGGCCAATCAAAATGGATCTCGGGTACCAAGTTTAGTAAGAAATACTATCGCAGATCGTATGCTAAAAGTTAATAAAACAGATTGGATTCAAGATTTTGTTGATGCTGTAGAAAAAGCAAAAAAGACAGAAGCTGAAACCAAAGATAAAGTAACATCTACTCGAGTAGAGAATACTAAACCATCTCATATTAAACAAGATTACACTGGTACATATTCTCATCCTGGTTATGGTGAATTCAATGTGAATGTTGAACGTGATTCATTGTTTGCAAGTTTTAAACTAATGAAAATGTGGCTAAAGCATGAACATTATGATGTATTTGAGCCTTTTCAAGTAGAAGAAACTGGTATTGACACAACAGACTCTGGTCCATTACGATTTAAGTTTACAATGAATACAAGTGGAGACATCTCAGGTATGGAAGCTAAAATAGAACCAACTCTACCTGATCCAATTTCTTTTGAGCGCACTCCAAACATCGTGGAGATTGGTGAGGCTACCTTAGAAAAATATATTGGCAAATATGAGTTGCAACCTGGGTTTGTTATTGAAATAACGATAAAAGATGGAAAGATCTTTGCTCAAGCAACAGGTCAAGGTAAAAATCAAATTTTTGCTAAAAAAGAAGATCACTTCTTTTTTAAGGTTATAGAAGCAGAGCTTATATTCTCTAAAGGAGAAGATGGAAAAATTAATATGCTAACCTTACATCAAAATGGAGCCAAAGTTCCTGCAAAAAAAATAGAGTAAATAATTTAAGTGCTTTTTAACAAGTACTTTTTTATTAAAACTCACATAGTGTCGTACTTTTAAAAAAAGTGCGACACTTTTGTTTAATCTACGTTATACTATTGTAGGCCTAACCAAATACCATTTTTGAAAGATAAAGAATTAATTAATAAATGTAAAGCAAATAACTATGCTGCTCAAATGCAAGTATACAATTCGTATAAGCGAATGTTATACAATGCTAGTTGGAGGATTTTTAAAAATAAACAAGACGCTGAGGATGCTGTTCAAGATGCTTTTATAAAAGGATTTCAAAAAATACATCAATTAAAAGACGATGCTAATTTGGGAGCTTGGTTAAAACGTATAATTATTAATCGTTCTTTAGATGTCATTAGAAAACGAACTCAAATTTGGGTTGATGATGTAATTATTGAAGATACAGAAGTTGAAGAGCCTTTTTCTGAAGATGATAGTATTTCTATAGACTTTATAAAAAATTGTATAGATGGCTTGGCTGAAAAATATCGTATAATCCTCATATTATATCTCATTGAAGATTATACACATAGAGAGATAAGTGAGCAACTCAACTTAAAAGAGAGTACGGTAAGAAACCAATATAGAAGAGGAAAAACTCAATTATTAAAATTGATTGAAACACGCAAAACACATGAGTTTAAAACAATACATACAGAATAACAAAAACGACATAGACGATCAGGACATGTCTTTTGAAGTAGATGCTTTATTCGAAAAACGTTTAAAAAATGAGTTTCATAAACCTAACAAAGGAAAGCTCGTTTATTTAAAATACATCTCTATTGCAGCTTGTGTTGGCTTGCTAATAACATTAAGTATTCAATCTCTCAATCATAAAAAAGACAAGACAGAATTACTTGCGAATTTAACTAATGATTCAGCTGGTACTCGTTTAGAAGGCGTCTATCATTTTGATGACTCTTACAAAAAAGAGGATGACCAAATCATTCAAACTCTTGTTAAAATATTACACAACGATACTAATGACAATGTAAAAATTGCCACTATAGAAGCACTTTTTAAATTTCCAGATAATGAAACTATCAGAACCAATTTACTAACAGCTCTGGAAAATGAAAAATCACCATTGGTTCAAATTAAATTAATTAAATCTTTGAGTTTTTTAAGAGAACATCGTGCACAAAAACCTCTCAAAAAAATTATTAAAGACAAACAATCAATTCCCATAGTAGTAAGTAATGCCACTTTAGCTATGAATAATTTAAAACTTTAAATCATGAAAAAATATATTTCACTTTTAACATTTACACTATTTTTACTAACACAAACGACAAGTAAAGCACAAGAAGGTACCAACATACCATTTAATAAAGGCACCCTAAAAATATGCTCTTCTAAAAATTTTATTATTAAAGGTTATGACGGTAATGAAGTCATTATTAAAAGTTTGCATTCCACAAAAAACGAATATCATAAGTTAAGTTCTTTAACTTATACTTCAAGTAACCCTAAAGTCTCTAATATAGCAAGTACTTCAAGTAACTTAAAAATTTCGAAAGCCAATACAATCTACCCAAGTAACATAAAGGTTACAAAAGCTCAATCTTTAGATTCTATTTATGTAAGCTATTTTCCTTCAATTATAGACCTTGAACGAAGTAAAGGTTTAAAAAAGCTTGGAAAAAAAGCTGCAGCCCAAGAAAGTGGAATTTACTTACTAATTGAGCAAAAAGGAGATGAACTCTATATTAAAGATGATGCAAATAATTTATTAATGACTAAGGAAAAATACGAAATTACAATTCCAAATTCTGTAGATCTTAATTGGAATGCTAGCGAATGTGATAAAAACTCATTACTCTTTTATGGTTCTAATCCTTCAGAAATTAAAAACTTTATGGGTGAAATAGAAATATCTTCAGCACTAAGTGATTTAAACTTACTGGATGTTTCTGGGCCAGTATCTATTACAACTCTTGGTGGTAATGTAAATATAAAGTTTGACAAAATAACTCCAAGCAACTTATACTCTATTTATAGTAATAATGGGTTCATTGACATTACATTACCAAAATCAGCTAACATATTGGTTGATGCTACTGCTGCTGAAATTTTAAGTGATCTTGATTTCAATATCCTTTCAGAAGAAAATAAAAACCCAAATCAACAACAAATGAACTTGAAACTTGGTACTGGGAAAGTAAAAATGAAATTGAATGCAGATTTAGGAAACATCTATTTAAGAAAACAATAATCATCAAAAGATACATACTAGACCGATGAAAAAAATAATCCTTGGAATAATTATACTGATGTCTATTTCTTGCAATGAAAAATCTGTGGTAGAATTTTCATTAAAGGGAACCACAAATGAGATTGAAGATGGAACAGTAGTCTATTTAGAAAACCATTTAACAAAAGAATTAATTGACTCTGTAAGTATTCAAAACAATTCTTTCAATTTTAAAACAAAACTAGCAGAGACCCCTTTACAAGTAATTTTAAGAACTAAAGATTTCTCAGAATATCGATTTATATGGCTGGAAAATAGCCCTATGATTTTTGACGCTCGTAAATCGGAATTTAGACATGCAAATATTACAGGGTCAAAATCTGAAAACCTAAGTCAAGCTTTAGATAGAGAGACTGACACACTACCTAGAAAAGAAAAGCTAATAAAAGAAATGGCTTTTGTCGAAAACAATCCAAATAGTATTGTAAGCGCCAATCTTCTCTCAGTTTATTCCACTACATGGGGAAAAGAGAAAACAAAAGAGTTATTTGATCAGTTTTCTAAGAAAAACAAGAATTCAGAATATGGAAATAGAATAGCAAACTATATTGAGTTAAATAAAGAACCAAAAATAGGAGATGAGTTTTTAGATTTTGAAATGATGGACAATAATGATAATCCAAAAAAGCTTTCTGAGGTTAAAGGAAAAACTATTCTTCTCGAGTTTTGGTCCTCTTGGTGTGGCCCATGTCGTATAGAAAACCCTAATCTCGTAAAAACATACGAGAAATTTAATCCAAAAGGATTCGAAATATTTGCAGTCTCTTTGGACGTAAACAAAGAGAGCTGGATAAAGGCCATCGAACAAGACAATTTAAATTGGAGACATGTAAGCGATTTAAAAGGGCAACAAAACAAAGCATCATTAATCTATGGAATTAATGGAATTCCAGACAACTTTCTTATTACCGAAAATGGGATAATAATTGGACGAAATTTAAGAGGAGAAAAGCTAAATGAAATATTAAATGACCTACTAGAGTAATATCTTTAATCCTAAATTTTCTTAAGTGCACCTATAAATAAATGCAGGAGGTAAGTTTATAGGTGTAAAACCTAACTTTACGTTATCAAAAACCGATTTTAAAAACTTATATTTATTTAAACTGTACTGGTATTGTAAAAAACTACCGTCATTAATTAGGTACTGAGGTATTTTCTTAAATAAAATATCCAAATCTACCTTTGGTAAAATAGCAAGTGGTAAACTAGAAACTAGATAATCTACCTTTTCTATCTCTAATTTTTGTAAAAGCAAATCAAAATCGATTGCTGAATGATTATAAATTTCGAAATTGTCATACACCTTAAACTTATTTTCGCAATGTTTTAAGAATGGATCGTTAATTTCTAATGAAATTAATCGAGAATTTGAAGGCATTTTCTTTAATATTTGCTTGGTGATAGCACCATTTCCGCATCCAAATTCCAAGATGACTTGATTCTCTTTAAAATCTATATGCTTAATAATATTATTTGCTAAATATCTAGAACTTGGCGCAATAGCACCAATATGCTTAATTGAATTAACAACCTCCTTGACAAATAATTTCATTTATAACAATAAGTTTAAGTATGAATTAATTCTAATAAGACGACATACTACAGATAAAGTTACTAATATGCGCATTATTTTAGTGAAAACAAATAAATTGATTTCCTTAATTGAAAATTCTTTAACTTTCAAATCTAAATGTATTCTAATGAGATTTTTTCTAATTCTAGTTTTAGCAATAGTTTTTACAGCATGTAAAAATGAAGACAGCAGATTTATAATAGATCAAAATTATCGTTCAGAAATCGATGCTTTTTTCGATGCAAAAATGCAAGAACGACAAGGCGATTATTTACAATTAGTAGCATTGTACAAACTAGACTTGGGGAAAAATACCTTTGGTAAAGGTAGTGACAACCATTTAGTTTTTAATATTGATACCTTACCAGAAACTATTGGAACTATATTAATGCAAGAAGATTCGTTAAGTTTTATTGCTAAAGAAGGAGTTGTTATAAAAACAAAAAATGATTCTATTATAACAAAAACGCCTTTAACACTAAACCAATATGGAAGTTCTATACAATTATTTCACAACCAATTATATTGGCAAATCATTACAAGATCCAAACAACATTACTTAAGAGTATGGGATTCAAAAAATCCTACAATTGAATCATTTAATGGATTCGAAAAATTCGACTTAAATAACAACTTTATTCTTGAAGGTGAGTTTGGCTATTACGACAAAGAAAAATCTGAAGTTGTTAAAGCAAAAGTAGATGGAAAACGAAGCATTAATTTTATTGGCTTCGCTAGTTTTATTTATGAAGGTGAAAACTATATGCTTGAAGTTGGCGCAGACGGTTTTACAATGGTTGGCGATATAACAAATGGTGATTCTACTTATGGTGGTGGTAGATATTTCTATCTTGATTTACCAAAGCAAAACGGATTAGTAAAAATTGACTTTAACAAACTTTACAATCCGCCTTGTGCTTTTAGTGAGTTTACAACTTGTCTATACCCTCCTAGGCAAAACCAATTGCCTTTTAAAGTTTTAGCAGGAGAAACTTTAAAACAACTTTAGTTTTCTAATACAAAGTTAATAGGTAGACTATAAGGAATATTTACTGGCTTTCCTCGCTGTTTACCAGGTTCCATTTTTGGAACTAGCCCGATTATTCTAGAAGCTTCCCCCTCAAGAGTTTTATCTGGTCCTCGTACTTTAATATTAGTAACATACCCATTAGAATCAATAGTAAACATAACAAACACCTTTCCTCGAATATTCAAATCAATTGCTTGTTGTGGATATTTAAAATTTTTAATGACATGTGCATTCATTTTGTCTTGAAAACACTTTTTTAATACTGTATTATCACTTCCAGTACACCCTGGCCAAATTGGCACTTTTTCAACAACAGCAAAAGGTACACTAACTTCTTCTTCTAATTCATCAACTTCTACCTCATCTACCTCAACTCGTTCTTCAATTGCCTCGTCTATACTTGTTTCTGTGCTTTCTATAATAGTTTCTTCAACCTCAACAACATCTTCAACAATTCTTATTATCTCAGGTGAAGCTGGAGGTGGTGGAGGTGGTGGAGGGATATTAATATCCACTATTGGAATATCATCTTCCACTTCTAACTCTCCCATTTGAAGAGCTTCTAGAGCAATATCTTGTTTATCGTAGGTTTTATAATTAAGTAGTCCTTTGGTAACCAATAACATCAAACAAAGACCTATAGCAAAATATAAGCTGCTATTTCTGTTTACATCCACGTTAGGATTTTTCTTTACTTGCATGACTTTTAGTTTTATTATTAGAATATGTCTATGAAATTACTATTAAATAATGTCAAAAAACATGACAAATATCAGTAAGCTATTCAATATTAAATACTTAAAAAAGTTGATGGGTAACTTTAATTCTACTATTTTAGTAATCAACTAAAAACCAACCAAAATGAAATACATTTTTTCACTATTCGTATTTGTATGTTTATCACTTACGTTAACAGCCCAAAATACTACCGATACTGAGAAAAATATAGCAGATGTTATTAAAAAACATGGCATAGAAAATAGCCAAGTTATGGATATTGCTAGCTATATTACTGATGTTCTTGGGCAACGCCTTACCGGTTCTACTGGATTAAAAAATGCTAATGAATGGGCAAAAAACAAGCTAACAAAAATGGGAATGCAAAATTCTCATCTTGAACAGTGGGAATCATTTGGTCGCGGTTGGGATATGACACATTTTGAAATGCATGCCGAAGCACCAACCTATTGGCCAATAATAGCGTACCCAAAAGCATGGTCATCTCCATCCAAAGGATCAGGAGAAGTCATTTATTTAAATGCGACAACACTTGGTGATCTCGATAAGTATAAAGGTAAATTATCAGGAAAGTTTGTAATGATTCAAGATATGCGTGAAGTTAAAGAAGCTTTTGAAGCAACTGCTAAACGACATGATTCTGAGAGCTTGCTCAACTTAGCAAATGCGACAGCACCAGTTCCGAGGCAAGGAGGAAGAAGATTTGGAGGTAATGCTTCAGCTGCTGAACTTCGAGTTGCTACTTGGAAACTTTTAGAAAGCGAAAAACCTCTAGCAATATTAGATAGAAGTAGCAAAGGAGACTTAGGAACTGTATTTGTATCGGGTGCAAGAACTGCAGAAGGTAGTGCTCGCGACAATGATAAATATGTAGTACCACAAATAACAGTTGCCATAGAACATTATAATAGAATTTTTAGAATGCTAGAAAAAGGCATTCCAGTTAAATTAAGTATTGATTCTCAATCTAAATATACCAATCCTGATGGCAATGAAAATAATGTAATTGCTGAAATCCCTGGAACCGATTTGAAAGATGAAGTGGTAATGTTTGGAGCACATTACGATTCTTGGCATGCTGGAACAGGAGCTACAGATAATGGTGCAGGGTCAGCAG
Organism: Pontimicrobium sp. SW4; assembly: GCF_039954625.1. NCBI lineage: Bacteria > Pseudomonadati > Bacteroidota > Flavobacteriia > Flavobacteriales > Flavobacteriaceae > Pontimicrobium > Pontimicrobium maritimum. Next base: position 944,190 of record NZ_CP157199.1, on the reverse strand, counting down.
TAATGATGGAAGCTGCTAGAATACTTATAGAAACTATAAAAGAAACTGGTATTAAACCAAGACGGACTTTACGAATTGCTCTCTGGACTGGAGAAGAACAAGGCTTACATGGATCGAGAAATTATGTTGCTCAAAATTTTGCCAATACTGGAGAATCTAGTAGAAGTATAGTGTCATTAAAACAAGCACAGAAAAAAGTATCTGGTTATTTTAATATGGATAATGGTACAGGAAAATTACGTGGTGTATATCTTCAAGGTAATCAAGCAGTATCCCCTATTTTTAGAGAATGGTTAAAACCTTTTCACGATATGGGCGCCTCTACTTTAAGTTTAAGTAATACTGGAGGAACAGATCATTTAGCCTTTGATGCTGTTGGAATTCCAGGATTCCAATTTATACAAGAGCCAATTTCTTACTCTACAAAAACACACCATTCAAACATGGATAATTTTGACCATTTAGTTGCTGATGATTTAAAGCAAGCTGCAACTATTATCGCCTATTTTATTTGGCAAACTTCGCAGCGTGACAAAAAATTACCTCGCAAGGAAGCGAATTTAAAATATAACTAATTATTTCAAGCCTGTTCTTAACACTTATAACAGGCTTTTTTATTTCTCTTTTTATGAAACGATTTCTCATTTTATGCTTGATTATCTTATCCGCATGTAAACAAAATACACAGAAGACTGAGCTAGTAGAACCTTTATACGATTACGATGTCGAAGAACGCTTAGAAGAATTAAAAATCACCTTAAGTCCTTCTCCACCACCAGTTGCAAATTATGTAAATGCCGTAAAAACTGGCAACTTACTATTTATGGCTGGTAAAGGCCCTAGTAAATTAGATGGTAGCTATATAACAGGTAAAGTAGGAGTTGATTTAACTATCGAAGAAGGCTACGAAGCGGCTAGATTAACAGGTATTGCTCAACTTTCTGTATTAAAGCATAAAATAGGAGATCTAAACAAAGTAGTCCGTATTGTAAAGGTATTAGGTATGGTAAATGCAGATAGTGCATTTACCCAACATCCCGAAGTTATTAATGGTTTTTCTGACCTTATGGTTGAAGTATTTGGTGACCGAGCAAAACATGCACGTGCAGCTGTAGGTATGGGATCACTACCCCGAAATATAGCAGTTGAAATTGAAATGATTGTAGAAATTCAAGATTAAAATTATGAAAACTTATATAAAATATATTACTAGTTGTTTTCTTTTAGCATTCCTTTTAAGTTGTGATAAAGAGATTGAAGAAGGTGTCATGAAAAGTGACTTATCAAAAGATGTTGAAATGATTACAGACTTAGGCACTATCATTTTACGTTTATCAGACGATACACCGATACATCGAAACAATTTTATTAAACTGGTTAATGAAAAATACTATGATAGTATTGCTTTTCATCGTGTTATAAAGGACTTTGTTATTCAAGCAGGAAACCCAACAAGTAAGCCATCAAAAACATATAATGGTGGTGGTGACACTGAATTGAATTATACTATTGAAGCAGAAATAAAGCCAAATTTATTTCATAAGCGTGGAGCATTAGCTGCTGCAAGGTCTGGAGGCATATCTAACCCTGATCTTTTATCAAGTGGATTACAGTTTTATATTGTACAAAGAGGTACTTATAATGATAGTACTTTAAATATTCAAGAAAAAAGAGTCAATGAACAAATAGCCTATAAAACTATAATTAATAGCCCAAAAATAAGGTCTAAAATAGATGAATACACAAAATTCAGTAAAGAATTAAGACAAAAAGAAAAAAAAAATCTTACTAAGGAAGACACCCTAAAAATAGAAGCTTTAAGGGATAAAATTAATTTGTATAATATTGACTCATTAGTTGATATTGAAGTTCAAAAAATGAAGAAGTACGTATATCCAGAAGCTCATAGAGAAGTATATAAAACTATAGGCGGAACACCACATTTAGATCAAAATTACACAGTTTTTGGTGAGGTTATAGAAGGCATGAGCATAGTAGATAGTATTGCTAAAGTGCAAACTAATAATGGCGGAAAACCCATAAATGATATTCGCATTATTACTGCACGAATGATTAAACGTCAATAGTAAAAATGAAAATTAAAGTAGCCGTTGTTCAAGATGCTCCAGTATTTTTTGATAAGAAAAAAACAATTGAAAAGGTAGAAACCATTACCAAGCAATATGCTAATAATGGTTGCGAATTAATTGTGTTTCCAGAATCATTTATTCCAGGATATCCTCGTGGGTTTTCGTTTGGCGCAACCATTGGTAGCAGAACAGATGAAGGTAGACAACATTATACAGACTACTACAACAATAGTTTTGATTTAGAGAGCGACGATTTAATCCGTTTAGAAAACTTATCAAAAAAACAAAATATTTATATTGTTATTGGAGTAACCGAAAAGCAAAATACCAATGGTAGTTTGTATTGTTCAATGCTATACCTCTCACCTACTAAAGGATTACTTGGTGTGCATCGAAAAATTAAACCCACAGGAACCGAACGTCTAGTTTGGGCTGAAGCAGGAGCGGAATCTTTAGTTACTTTTGATACTAAAATTGGTAAACTTGGAGGACTCATTTGTTGGGAAAACTACATGCCTTTAGCAAGAATGAGTATGTATGTAAAAGGTGTAGAAATTTACATTGCACCAACAGCTGATTCGCGTGAGCAATGGACAGCAACCATGCAACAAATAGCCTTAGAAGGTCGCTGTTTTGTTTTGGGCTGCAATCAGTATATGACCACCTCGATGTATCCTGACAAATACAAAAACGAAATTTCCAATCAGTCAGAAAAATTTTGTTCAGGAGGGAGCATAATTGTATCACCATTAGGGAAAATTATAAATGGACCTTTATTTGATAAAGCTGGTGTTTTAGTTTCTGAATTAGATTTAGAAGACATTAAACGTAGTAAGTTAGATTTTGATGTTATTGGCCACTATGCACGTAACGATATTTTTGAGTTTAATGTAAAAGGGCAACCTGATATTAAAAAGGAATAAGTAATTAGATTACTGAAAGAAATAAAACCATTTACCGTTTCTGCAGAGGCCTAAATCTATTTTTTAAGTATAAAAGTAAATTCTTGACTTCATAAAAACGGCAAAACTTTTACAACTTATCCAACTGATTACTTGTATTATCCTCACTAATTGTCCAAAAGAATCCAATAAAAAAGAACTGGTCTGCTGCTGGTTTTAAGCTTCGTCTAGCAAAATCACCATTCAAATCAGGCGTATTTGCATATTGATAACCATTAATGTTTTTAAATCCAGTAGCATTATTTATTGAAAAATATAGTATTTTTTGTGGACTCAGCAAATACGCCCAATTTAAGCTTATGTTGTTATATCCTTTTGTTTTTTGATTTAAAAACCCATCCATGTTTGGATTAGTATACGTTCTGCCAGATCCAAATGCATAACTAAAACCTACTTGACTTTTCCAGTCTTCAATCCAATATTTTCCTACCACAGATAAGTTATGAGTATTTGCAAAATTTGGCTGAGCTTCAACAGGGAAATTTCTATAGTTACGTTTAGAATCCAAATAAGAATAGCTCACCCAATAATCAGTATTTTTTATACTCTTATTATCTCTCCAAAACAAGTCGATACCTTTTGCAAATCCATAACCTTTATTTGAAAAACTGGTATCAAAATTGGTAAACTCATCATCGTACTTTAATAAATTATCATAGTCTTTATAATAAGCTTCTGCTCTAAATATACGACCTTCAGAATTTAACTGATAATTTAGTATATAATGACTAGTTTCTTGTGATTCAATATTTTGAGTGAATTTTAAAACATTACTTTGCGGGTTTTGATAAAAATTTCCATAGGCAAAAGATAGCTGGCTTTTTGGTGACGTTTTATAAGCCAACGACAAACGTGGTGATATGGTAAATTCTTCCAATAATGATGTATGCTCTAATCTTAATCCTGCTTTTAAAGCAAATGCTTTCGAGAAAATCACATCTGCTTCAGCATAACTTGCAAAGATGTTGTTATTAAATCCGTAATCTGTTTTAGCAACAAAATCAGAAGCGTATTCTTCATTAAAATTTGTTGTAAAATATTCGCTCCCAAAATATAATTTTAATCGATTACTAATTCTGTTTTTAAACTTGAATTTAAAATGCGCCGAGTGTTCTTGGTCACGAATATCATTATCAATAATATTTATGTTTTCATCAGCATATGTATAACTCATCCCTCCAAAAACAGACCAATTATCGTTAAGCATTCCTTGATAGGAACTATTAACATATAAGTTATTATTTTTTAATTTAAAATGCACACCCTCTTCATAGTTAATATCTTCTTGAGTCAACTCAAAATTAGACGTATCAAAAGCAGCGTATAGTTTTAATAACCCATTATCAAACTTCTGTCTAAAAACGGTTTCACCTGAAAGCCCTTCATATGGTTTTTTCCAATCATTTCTATCTGGAAATAATCCAATATAAGGAGCTAAATTAATATAGGAAGCATTGACACTTATAGAGCTTTTGTCCCATTTTTGAGTATTACCAAGCGTAGCTCCAACAGTCATAATACCAATATCCGTTTTTTCCTGGTCTGGTTCGTCTATTGTATTTAAAAGCAATACAGATGATAACGCTTGACCATACTCCGCCGAATAACCTCCTGTTGAAAACGTAATGCCATCAAACAAAAATGGCGAATAACGACCTCTTGTTGGCGTGTTATTTGTGGTTGGCGCATATGGTGTGAAAACGCGAATGCCGTCAATAAAAATTTGTGTCTCTTCGGCTTCACCACCACGAACGAACAAACGACCATCTTCGGCAACAGTTGCAGTTCCTGGTAAGGTTTGTAACGCTCCAACAAAATCACCCAAAGCACTTGCAGTCGTTACTACATCTAAAGGTTTTAACGCATTTACTTTACTGTTATCACCAGCTTCAAACGTTCCTGCAGAAAGTACTACAGCATCAAGAGCACTAACATCTTCACGAAGTTTAATATCTATATTTTGCATGTATGATATATCTCCTACCATAATAAATTTCTCGTAAGAGATAAATGAAACTACTAAGGTTTGTGAACCAGTTTCGGTAGTATTAAAACTAAATTTTCCGTCTTTATTTGAAGTTGTTCCATCATAGGTTCCTTCAAGATACACATTAGCACCTTCAATAGGTACTCCTTTGTTATTGGTGATTTTTCCGCTAACAACTGTTTGAGCAGATATACTAAAACTTAGTAAAATAAATAGTGAGGTGATTAGTGTTCTCATGTTTAAAAATGTTGTTCGTTTTGATTGATGAGACAAAAGTGTAGTATCAACCTTGAAAACAAAACTTATAATGACCGAACTGTAAATTTTTAATGATGAATTGAATATATTTGAAAAAATAGATCATATGCAATTTTCGAAAACTGAAAAATCATTTACTCTTCTTTTTTCAATAATTGTAATTATTGAACTCATTACCTCTAGTATAAGTTCATTACAAACTTTGCATTATGCTGCTAAACCTCTAATTCTAGTTTCTTTAACTCTGTTCTTTTATAAAAATGGAAATCACCTAAATAGAAAAACTTGGATTATAATGTTGTTTGCACTCATATTTTCGTTAGTTGGTGACGTATTATTAATGTTTGTAGATATGTCTGCTAGCTTCTTTCTTGGCGGTTTAGTTGCTTTTTTACTAGCACATATTATGTACATACTTGCCTTTATTGAAAAAAGGAATCGTACTCATAAACCTCTCTCTTTTATTATAATACTTCTCATCTATGCTTCTGGCTTGTTTTATATACTTAAAGATGGTTTAGGAGATATGCTTATTCCTGTAATAGTATATATATTTATTATACTAACAATGGCAATTACTGCATCTTTAAGAAAAAATAGCGTAATGACTATTAGTTATAGTTTAGTGCTAATTGGCGCGCTATTTTTTGTTGCTTCTGATAGTTTGTTAGCGTTAAATAAGTTTTATAGTCCTATTCCTAGTTCCAATATTAGTATAATGCTTACTTATGCCTTGGCTCAATACTGCATTGTTTTAGGAATATTAAAGCAAATAAAATAGCTTTTCCTTTTTATAATTTAACTCTAACTAATACTTTAAATAAAAAACTTTTGTATAATTCTTTAATATAATTATATTTGTAGTGTACTAGTTAACTAATACACTAATATGATACAGATTAATAACCTTAGATTTAACTATCCTAATGGGAAAACAATTCTAAATGACCTTACATTACATTTAGAGTCAGGAAAAATTTATGGGCTTTTTGGAAGAAATGGAGAAGGTAAAAGCACACTAATAAAATTAATGGCTGGCTTACTATTTTCTAAATCAGGAACATGCCTAGTTAAAGGAGAAGATGTTTCTAAGCGATCGGCTAGTGCTCTACAAGACATTTTTGTTATTCCAGAAAATTTCGAATTGTCTGCACTAAAGATTGCAACTTTCGAAAAAGTGAACTCTGTTTTTTATCCAAAATTTTCTCGAGAACAGTTTTATGAATTAATACAAGAGTTTAAACTATTACCAACAGAAAATATCTCAAACCTATCTTTCGGGCAAAAGAAAAAGGTTCTTATAGCTTTTGGAATCTCTGCAAACACTAAATTGCTACTTATGGATGAGCCTACAAATGGGCTAGATATTCCTTCTAAAAGTCAATTTAGAAAAATCCTAGCATCAGTTATTAATGATGAAAAATGCATTGTTATCTCCACGCATCAAGTAAGGGATCTACACAACTTGATAGATCATGTTATTATATTAGATCAAACCAAAGTCTTGTTCGACCAGTCTCTTTCTAAAATATCTGAGCATTTGTGGTTTGGAAAGACATTTCAAAACATTGAAGACTCGTTTATTTATTCTGATGTGTCTTTTGGAGGAAAGGCAATTCATCATCGTAAGGATAAAGATGAAACCGAAGTGGATTTAGAACTTTTGTTTAATGCAGCTTTAAGCAAGACCGAAACAATTAATAATGCTTTAAAAAACTCATACCGTGAAACAACAGTTTAGCATACAACGTATACGCGATTTCATTTACCGAGATATTATACTTCTACGCGGAAGTTTGATAACAGCATTTTCTGTAGCTGCAGCTTTTTTCTTTATTGCTATTTGGGTTAATTTAAGATATGACTACATTATTACTCCAAATGAATTCGCCAATATTTTTGGAATCATTTTCATACCTATAGGTTTGTACTTAACACTTTCAATCTTTAGAGAGGCCAACAACAAGCAACTCAATCTCTTTTATTTTTCACTGCCAATATCTCCCAAAGAAAAACTTCTTGCTACTTGGTTTGCAACAAGTATATTATACGTAGTTATATTTTCAATATTTGCTCAAATTATAGGGCAAATTGCTATAGTTACCGGAAGCATGATGTCAAAAGTAGAGTTGCATATGCTACCCTTCTTCTCTAATAGTTATTGGTCAGTAATAAAATTCTATTTAGTCATTCAACCGTTATTCCTGCTTGGTTCAATTGCTTTTAATAAAAATAGGCTTGGGAAGACCTTATTCTGGATATTGATACTAGTAATTAGTTTAGCTGTTTTGAATGGTATCATGTGTTTTGCTGTAAATGATGGTGCTGTTGACATGTTTTCTAGCGAGCAGTTGACTTCCAATGCTTTTGACCTTGCGTTAAACGATTTTTCAACAATCGGAACATGGTTTTGGGTTATTATATTGGGTCCAGTAATGTTGATTGCAGCTTATTTTAAATTAACCGAAAAAGAAGTATAGGGAATGGACTTTGACAGCGGAAAGCCTATTTATTTGCAAATTGTAGAATTTTTCTATGAGAATATTCTCTTAAGACAATGGCAGGAAGCAGAGCGCATACCTTCGGTAAGAGAAGTAGCTGTTATGGTAGAGGTTAACCCTAATACAGCTATGAGAGCGTTTACATATCTTCAAGAACTTAATGTTATCCATAACAAACGTGGTGTTGGATATTTTGTTTCTGAAAGCGGTTATGAAAAGGTCCTTGAAATAAAAAGAAAAGAATTTAAAGAAGAAGTCCTACCAGATGTATTCAAAAAAATGAAATTACTCGATGTAACCTTTGAAGAAGTTAAAGCATCATTTAATACCTATTTAAAAAACAGTGAAGATGAAAAAAAGTAATCAAATAATCTTAAGTGCACTTGGTGCCATTTTTATTTTTTCTATCGCTTTCCAGCTGAGAGTTAATAGGCATTTACATAGTTCTAAATACAAAAAAGAAACAGTCACTTACTCTACAGAAAAAAGAACTGTTGCTAATTTCAACAAGATTAGTTTAAGTCATGGAATTGAGGTTTATTTTACACAAGACAGTATCTCGCAAATTAAAATAGAAGCCCAAGAAAAGGTCATCCAAGAAGTAATTACAAAAACTAAAAATGAGACATTAATCATAGAAATGGCTAAACAAAAAAGAGAAAATCATATAGTAAAAGTATATATATATAATGATGCTCTTATTTCTTTAAAAGTCGATTCTGGTGCGTATTTTGAAACCCAAGGTAAAGTTACTGGAGACAATCTAGATTTAGAATTCAGTAGTGATACTAGAGCAAATCTAGACTTATCTTTTCAATCTGTTCAGTGCAAAGCTGCCTCAGGTTCTCAAATAAAATTTAAAGGCAACACATCTAACATCGAATTTACCAACTAAAATAATCAATAGTATAAATCAAAAAATCTTCATCAATTAATCAATCATCAATCAAAAAACGAATATTATGAAATCAACACAAAGTAATGTGAACACTTTAAACATTGTACGCTCACATATTAAAAGCCCACCAAAACTTCAATTGTATCTTATGAGAGCAATATACCTCTTGACTTTTATCAGTCTGGCTTTTGATAATTGGTCAACAATCTTCTTTCCTAGTGAACAATTAGATACTCTTAGCGGCGTTGCAATTAGTTTTTGGGCTTCTTATTCTTTATTAATGGGTTTAGGAGTTAGATATCCACTAAAAATGTTACCTCTAATACTTTTACAATTGCTGTATAAATTTGCATGGATTATTGGAGTCTACCTTCCGGCTAAATCTGCAGGCCTTTTAAATTCTAGTTTAGAAGAGTTCTTTAAAATATGCTTAATTGCTGTCATTATAGATTTAATCATAATTCCATGGTCGTATACTTACAAAATTTATATAGCAAACTTCTTCAATTTTAAAAAATCGTCAATCAAAAATTAATAATCAATTAAAAATCGAAAAAATGAAACCAAAAAATAAAACTGTTCAATTTGGTGAACATGTAGAAGGCTACAATATTCCTGTACTAAATGAAAGAGAAATACGAGCTGCAGCAGGAATTCTTTTCTTAATCATGTTTATTTCTATCCTAATGGTTGTTTTTACTAGTGACTTTACTATGCTGAAATATGCAGTTACTATCTTTTTTACTGATATTAGTATACGTGTCTTCATCAACCCAAAGTTTTCTCCATTCTTAATTATTGGTCGTCTAATAGTTAGAAATCAAGTTCCTGAATATGTTGGAGCTCCTCAAAAAAAGTTTGCCTGGGTGATTGGATTTGCATTATCTTTTCTAATATTTATACTCACAAATGTTGTTAACTCTTATGGACCTATAACTGCCTTAATATGTTTGATATGCTTAGTGTTTTTGTTCTGGGAAACAGCTTTTGGTATATGCTTAGGGTGTAAATTCTATGGTATATTCTACAAGGATAAAGTACAATATTGCCCTGGTGAAGTTTGCGAGTTAAAAGATAGACAAGATATACAAAGAACCTCAAAGTTTCAAATCTTGATCATTTTTGCATTTATAGCTTACATATTACTTATTATCTTTCTTTTTAACGAGCCATTTAATGAAAGCCCAAATAATTTATGGGATATAATAAATGGTTCTGTAAGTGAATAGCTCCTTAAAAAGTGTGTTTTTTAGAAACCTATCTTATAATCGTCGATTTTCTAAATAGAAATCGACGATTATTAACCCCTTAATACATTTACAGATGTGTGTTCTAAACATATATCTTCTGCTTAAATATTTTATTTTTTAAAAGGTCTTATAATGAGGCGTGCAGCTTTGTCAAAATTAATATAGTTATACGTCCAATTAAAGAAAGTAATTACACGATTTCTAAAGCCAACCAAAGACATTAAGTGCACAAACATCCAAACAAACCAAGCAAAAAAGCCTGCAAATTTATAATGTTTTAAATCTACAACTGCCTTGTTTCTTCCAATAGTAGCCATAGAGCCTTTATCCTTATATACAAAAGGCTTTAAAGTTTGATTATTTATTAACCTAATCAAATTTTTTCCTAATAATTTTCCTTGCTGTATTGCTGGTTGTGCTACTTGAGGATGTCCTTTTGGATAATCTTTGGTCTCCATATACGCAATATCACCAAGTGCAAAAATAGTATCGTAACCTTCCACCTGATTATACTGATTTACTTTATAGCGATTTAATCTATCTACAAGTGCTTCAGCATTAAGTCCACTAACTGGATCCCCAGTAACACCAGCAGCCCAGATTAAGGTTTCAGATTGTAGTTTTAAATCTGTATTAGTAATCACAGATAAACCATCATACTCTTTAACAAATGTATTACAGTGCACTTGCACACCTAGTTTCTTTAAAAATCGTTCTGCTTTTTTGGAAGCATGCTCACTCATTGGTGGTAACACTCTGCTATTCCCTTCTAATAAATGAATTTGCATATTACTACTGTCTAAGTCTCGATAATCTCTAGGCAGTATATGGTTTTTAAGTTCAGCAATTGCACCTGCAAGCTCTACTCCTGTTGGACCACCTCCAACAATCACAAAATTGAGAAAAGCTTTACGCTTATCTATTGTGTTGGCGATCGTTGCTTTTTCAAAATTTTGTAAAATTAAGCTCCTAATGTTTAACGCTTGGGGTACTTTTTTCATTGGCATACTATTGGCTTCAATAGTTTTATTACCAAAAAAGTTCGTTTTTGTACCTGTAGCAATAACCAAATAATCATATTTTAAATTTCCAATATTGGTTTCTACAATTTGTAATGTGGTATCAATATTATTAACCTCAGCAAGTCTAAAAAAAGAATGTTTATGCCTTTTAATAATTTTTCGAAGTGGATAAGCAATAGAATCTGGTTCTAATCCTGCAGTTGAAACTTGATATAAGAGCGGTTGAAATGTATGGTAATTATCTTTATCTAATAGAACAACTTGGGCTTTTTTATTAGCTAAAGATTTAGCGAGGTTAATTCCTGCAAAGCCACCGCCAATTATTACTATTCTTGGGAATTCTGACTCGGGAATATTCATAAAAATGACTTGAAAATTAAATATTACAAAAATACAATATAAGCCTCTTAAACACTATTTTTGAATATTAATTTAATGCAACTGTAACAAATTAAAATTTAAAGCTACTTACAAAGTAACTAACTTATCAAATTGACCAAAGAATTAGAACATAGTTTTGTTGAATTGCTTGAGAAGCATCAAAACATTATACATAAAGTATGCAGACTGTATACGTATGATTATGATGCGCACAACGATTTATTTCAAGAAATCACTATACAGCTTTGGAAAGCATATCCAAAATTTCGTGGTGATGCAAAATTTAGCACTTGGATGTATCGTGTTGGATTAAATACAGCAATTACGCTCTACAGAAAATCGAAAAGACGAATTAGCACACAGGATTTTAATGACGTGCAGTTTAAAATTTCGGCTGAAGAATATGACGATACCGAGGAGCAGCAACTAAAACTATTATATAATGCTGTAAGGCAGTTAAATGATATTGAAAAAGCATTAGTATTCTTGTATTTAGAAGACAAGAATTATAAAGAAATAAGTGAAACAATGGGAATTAGTGAAGTAAATGCAAGAGTGAAAATGAACCGTGTAAAAACTAAACTTAGAACTATTTTAAATCCGTAATACTATGGATGAATTAGAATTATTAAAAAAGGACTGGAAAAAGGAAGATAATAACTTCCCAAAATTGTCATATAATGAAATATATAAGATGATACTTAAAAAATCATCTTCCATTGTAAAATGGATTTTTATAATAAGTATTTTGGAATTTGTGTTTTGGGTTGCTGTTGCTTTTGCCTTAAAATATTCTGGATATAATGATGAAATGGTAAATATTGATAATATAGAATCCAGTACCATTTTTATAATAATGAGCGTAATTTCATATGTAATTTTAGCTTATTTTTTCTATAGATTTTACATGAATTATAGAAGGATAAATTCTACAGATAATGCAACAACATTAATGGAGAATATTTTAAGAACAAGAAGAACAGTTAAACAATATGTTGGTTTTAATTTAATTGCTATGGTAGTAAGTGTAAGTGTTTTGCTTCCTTACTTTATGAATCAAGATCCAAATACAAGAACAATTATAGACAATGCTACTGCGGATGGTGAATTATTGAAGTTTTACGCAGGTATTATTATAGTCACATTCATTATGCTTGCTTTAGTTATAGGTGTTTTACTATTGTTTTATTGGTTAATTTATGGTATTCTTTTAAAACGCTTAAATAACAATTATCGAGAGCTTAAAAAATTAGAAGTTTAGTTATGGAAATAGGGAAAAAAGAGCAACTAATTATTGGTATTGTATTAATCTTATTATCAAAACTATTTGATTGGTCATTTTTCTTTATGCTAATTGGAATTGTGTTTGTAGTTATAGCTTTATCAAATAACAATGATAAGCAATCAGATGAATCAAAGACTGATAAAGCAAACTAATTTACCACTCACGCTTTTTATTAAGCTCTTCTTTAGCTAATAATTCTTCTTGAGGAATCACTTTTAAAAATGATGGATGTTGCTCAATAGCGTATTCAATTTTCTCGACAATCTCAGCAATAGATTCATTTTCATAATCTATTTGTAAAGGTTCCTTAATCTCAAATGATTGATAGACATTTTTCTTTTTTACACGTAAGCCCTTTTTATCAAATGAACGTCTAAAACCATCAATAACAATTGGTACTACTACAGGTTTATAACGCTTAATGATGTGCGCAGTTCCTTTTCTAATTGGCTTAAAAGGTGTTGTAGTTCCTTGCGGAAATGTAATAACCCAACCATCGTCCAACGCCTTAGCAATATTAGAAATATCACTCATTTTTACCTGTCTATTTACATCTTGTCCTTCCGCTCTCCATGTACGCTCAATACTTACCGAACCTACATAAGCCAAAATTTTTGGAAGCAAACCAGATTTCATAGTTTCTTTGGCAGCAACGTAATAGATGTTAAGCTTTGGGTTCCATAGGTATCCTACATTCTTAATAGAATCATCTCGACCACTCAAACTTGCATTAAACACATGAAACATTGCAATCACGTCAGCAAAATAGGTTTGATGATTTGAGATAAATAACACATTGGTTTCTGGAAGTTCTTTTAAAATTTCTGAACCATCAATTTGTAATTCGTTAAATCCTCTAAATCGTCTGTGAGTAATGGCTCCTAGAATTCTAATCAACCATTTTTTTATAAATAGTATATGCCCAAAAGGATTTTTCTTAAACAATCCCATAAATATTGCGTCAATCTAATAGTTAGTGAATGCAAACGTACATATTTTTTCTGTTTTAGGCAGTGAACAAATTCCTAATTAACAAGCTTGATAAAATCTTCTTATCATAAATATTATAAAACTGCTTTTAATACATCCTTGATTTCACTTAGCATCATGGCTGTTGCTCCCCAAACAATATGTCCGTTAAGCTGGAAAGCAGGAACATCAATCTTTACAGTGTAAGACGTTGCAACAGGTTTAGTTACAACAATAGTTTCATCTAAAAAATGAGTTAAAGGCACTTCTATAATGTCTTCAACTTCTTCATCTTGTTTTACAAATTGAGGCGTTTCAGTAACAATTCCAATATAAGGTTGCACGTAAAAATTACTTGGTGGAATATATATTTCAGTCATTTTTTTAACTACTTCTATTTTATGGTCTAATACGCCTATCTCTTCCCAAGTTTCTCTAACGGCTGTATGCTTCAAGGTTTTATCATCATCTTCGTACTTACCTCCAGGAAAACCAATTTGTGCCGAATGCACACCTTTATAAGTTTTACGCAATATTAAAACTAAATGTGTTTCTTGTAAATTATTTGGATAAAACAATGCTAAAACACCAGCTCGTTTGGCATCTTTCATTTGGTCTTTGTACTCTTTTACAAGTTCTCTTCTAAAAGGTGGCGACATTTTAAATTGTGAAGCTTCGGCTGGCAATGGGATATTTTTTATTTTTGACAGTGAAACTAAAAATTCATCAAAATTCATCTATGCGATTTATATTACTTTTTTGTGCTTGTATTTTATTTCTGAATTGTGAAGATAAACAAAAGCAAAATAAAACAACAACCAAAGCTCCAAGCACAGAACAAAAAACAACTGATGCTAAACCTAAGGTAATAACAAACGAAGATCAAAGAGAATTCCCTAAGCTTAATAGTAAAAATGCTATGGAGTTTTTTTTAGAATATGAAAAACATAATAAAGAAAATAAAGTTAGAATAATTACTGATTTTGGAGATATTGATATTTTGTTATTTGATAAAACCAAATTTCATCGTGCTAACTTTATTTTTCTAACCAAACAAAAGTATTTTGAGAATACCCAGTTTTATAGAGTAATAGATAACTTTATAGTGCAAGCAGGTAACAGTGATAATAGAGCTACTTCTAGAAAGCGAACCAATATAGGTCGTTATTTACTACCAACAGATACAAAAAAAGGTTATACACATGATCGGGGTGTTATAAGTATGCCAAGTAGTGAGATAGAAAATCCTCATAAATTAGCATCACCTTTTGAGTTTTTTATTGTGCAACAACGTGGTGGTGCAAAGTTTTTAGATGGTGACTATACTATTTTTGGAAAAGTAATTAGTGGTATGGAAGTGGTTGACAAAATTGCAGCAGTCGAAACTGATGAATCTGATTGGCCTTTACAGAATGTTTATATTAAAAAAGTTGAAATTATTGAGTAATTAGGCTTTATAAATACTAGGTAACGTAATTTTAAAACGAACAGCTAGCAAACGTACCAAAATAACAATAGCTCCAGAAATCACGAATACATAGTCGCTTTCAATAGGTAATTTACGTATTAAAAAATAGCTTAAACCTCCTAAAATGCAAGCAGTAGCATAAATTTCTTTTCTAAAAATCACAGGAATTTCGTTACATAAAATATCTCTAATTACACCACCAAAACACGCTGATATCGTTCCTAAAGCAATGCATATTACTGGGTGCAAATCAGCAGACAATCCTTTTTCAACTCCAATGATAGTATATAGACCAATTCCTATAGTGTCAAATAAAAACAAGGAAGTTCTTAGGTAATTTATCTTATTTCTTGCTATAACAGCAAATACTGCTGATCCTAAAATAACATAAGTAAAGGTCATGTCTTTCATCCAACTTACTGGAGTTTGCCCAATCAATACATCTCGAAGTGTTCCTCCTCCAACTGCTGTAACAAATGCAATTATTAAAATCCCAAACGGATCCATTTTTTTGTTCATTGCTACCAATACACCAGAAATGGCAAAAGCAATAGTTCCTAAAATGTCGATGATATAAAACATATTTATTTATAATTATATTAAGATGCTTCGACTACGCTCAGCATAAGCGATTCACAACATTTTTCTGAAATAGAAAAATTAGTTCTCTGCTTACATGTTCTGGGTATAGTAGTTATAATCTTTTAAAACAACGTCAATAAACTCATGATCTGTATTATGCTTTACCTCTTTTAATTCAAGCACCTCAACTATTTTAGTTCGCAATTTTATAAGTGTTTTATAATCTTTTGATTTAGCTGCTGTTTTAAAAGTGTCTTTTATAATTCGTGCGTCATTATCAGACAACTTAATAACCATTGGATAGGATGGTACATAATCTTGCTTTAAATCTTCAAGAATTGTATGACTAATGTTTACATTATTCTTCAAGGTAATAACCGAAGTTCCAGCAGTCATATCCCCCAACCTTTGGTTTCTTGGGCTTGTAATGATAGATATTAACGCAACGATACCGCTCATCATATTTAAATCGACTATTCTAAAAATCCAACGAATTATAAAATCGGACAAAGTAGCTTGATAACCGTCAATCTTTACCACTTTAATTTTTAAAATTCGTTTTCCAAGAGTCTGTCCATCCAATAAGGTTTCAAACAACAAAGAATAAAAAATCACAGGCAAATAAAACACTAAAAAAACAGCAGCTTGTGACCAAAAGTCCATGTCTTCAACTAGTTCATCAATTTTAAAAATCTTAAACATTATTTGGTAAGTCACAATAATGTAGGCGATTTTAATCAACCAATCAATTCCCCAAGCTAGTATGCGTTCGCCAACACTTGCTGCGGTAAAATTTATATTTACATTTTGAGTAGTGTTTATTTGTAACTCTACCATTTATTCTGTTAATTTGAAAGTCTATGAGAGAAGTTGCGTTTATCAAACAAAATAAAGAAAAATGGCTGAATTTTGAAAAAGCCATTTTTGGAAAAACTCTTAAAAACCCTGATGAACTAGCGTCTTTGTATATTCATTTGGTAAACGATTTGTCCTATGCACAAACTTATTATCCCAAAAGTAAAACAATTCTTTATTTAAACAACTTAGCTGCTAAAGCTTTTCAGAAAATTTATAAGACCAAGAGAGAAGATACTAATCGTTTTGTTCATTTTTGGAAAGTTGAAGTGCCCCTGATTGTTTATCAATACAGACGTTATGTGCTTTATGCCTTTGTACTTTTTTTATCGTTTGTAGCTATTGGAGCTCTTTCTGCTGCTTACGATGATACGTTTGTAAGGTTGATTTTAGGTGACCATTATGTTAATATGACCTTAGAAAATATTGAATCTGGCGACCCTGTTGCTGTATATAAAAGTGGGAGTAATTGGGGTAGTGCTTTTGGCATTACTTTAAACAATTTATATGTTGGCATAAAGTCCTTTATATTTGGTGTTTTTGGTGGCATAGGCACAGGATTAGTATTACTTTTCAATGGTATTATGGTTGGTGCGTTTCAGTTTTTCTTTTACAAAGAAGGTGTGCTATGGGAAAGCGTAAGAGGTATTTGGATTCATGGCTCAATGGAGATTTTTGCTATTGTTATTGAAGGAGCAGCTGGACTCATTTTAGGAGCAAGTATTCTTTTTCCTAAAACATATTCGCGATTAACCTCTTTTAAAATGGGGATGAAAGATGGTGTTAAGATTTTAATTAGCACCTTTCCGTTTACTATTGCTGCAGGGTTTCTAGAAGGCTATGTAACTCGCTATTCCAATGCGATGCCAAATTGGTTATCGGTTGGCATTATTTTAATTACACTTAGCATAATTTCATACTACTATTTAATTTACCCTCGCCTAGTACATAAAAAACTTAAACAAACGTATGCAGTTATATAAATCAAGAGGGTTTAGTGCCTTCTTTCAAGATACATTTAGCTTTATAAAGCTAAATGGAAAGCATTACTTTAAACACTTCTTTATTGTCAATGGTATTTTCTTATTAATGTTAATGGCTATTGGGTATGTTATATCCAAATTTTACACAGATATTGTTTTTGGTGGTGTTCTACAAGGTAATAGTAACACACAAATTGACGACTATATGAATGAGAATTTTGGAATTTTCATTCTATTAATGATACTCTTTTTAGTTGTAGCACTTGTTGCTGGACTCATCTCTTATTCCTATTCCGCTATCTATTTAAAGTTGTATGCTGAAAATAATGGTAAACATTTTGAAACCAAAGAAATAATTCAGATGTACAAACAAAACTTAGGAAAACTTTTCATTTTTCTATTGTGTGGTATTTTACTTGGAATTCCTTTGATGTTCGTATTAGGTATTGGCGCTTTTGTATTAATGATAACCATTATTGGAATTTTACTATTGCCTTTTTTAGCTGGTGCTTTTTCGTTGTTCTACAACATGACACTTATGGAATACATACGTCAAGAAAGAGGTGTTTGGGATAGTTTTGGGTATGCTTGGACACTTATGACCAAAAAATTCTGGGCTGCAGTAGGTAGTGTTGGAATATTTTATCTCATGGCTTATGTTGTTCAAAATGTTATCACCATGATTCCTTATTTATTTTTTTTAGGTGACATGTTTACGAGCGCACAACAAGGAGAAAACCTAAACCCTGAGGAAGTAGGTGCCTCACTTATGGTGATGATGCTAGTCATATTTTTTATCACTTTTATTGTTGGTATTATTTTAAATAATATTACACAATTAAACCAAGGTATTGTGTTTTACAGTTTAAAAGAAGACAACGAAAATATTAATACTAAAAGTGTAATTGACCAAATAGGCTCAGGTGAATAAATACATTGGTTTACATATAGTCTTCATTATTTTTATTTGCTGTTCATTCCAACAAATAAAAGCGTCAAATTATAATGAATTCAAAATAACGCAAGGTGTAAGTGATACTCTTAAAGTAGATACTTCTGAAATTTCACCACGAAAGTTTGATAACTTAAAAGAAAAATATAGCGAAGACGAGTTTATCTACGAGCGAACTATAGAAAAATCTGGTTGGTGGACACGATTTAAACAATGGCTAAGCGATAAGTTTCAAAGTCTTTTCAATATAAAAAACAAAGGGCAAGCAGCAAGAGCTACGGATTTAGCTATTAAAATTGGAGGTGTATTACTTTTTATTATAGTTGTTTATTTTATTTTTAGAGCTATCGTCAATAAAGAAGGTGCTTGGGTTTTTGGAAAATCGTCCGACAAAAGTATTATACCTGCCACAGATATTGAAGCAAATATTCATGCAACCAATTTTAAAGATTTAATTGCTGAAGCCGAAAGTAATTCCAATTACAGGTTAGCCATTAGATATTACTATTTGTGGTTACTAAAAAAACTAAGTACTGCTGAAATTATTCATTATGATGTTGAAAAAACGAATAACGACTACCAAAACGAAATAAAAACTCCAGAAGTAAAAAAAGAGTTTGCGTATACATCCTATTTATATAATTACATCTGGTATGGTGAGTTCGATGTAAACGATGAGCAGTTTAGTAAAGCAAAACATGCTTTTAATAAATTCTTTAAATCCATAAAAGCATGAACAAAACCATAAAAATATACATTGGGTTGTTAATCTTGCTTTTTATTGGGGCAATTGCCATTGAGTTTTCTAAGCCAAAACCTATAAACTGGACACGAACTTTTAACGAAGTACATACCATACCTTACGGAACTTTTATACTATATAATGAGCTTTCAAATTTATTTCCTGAAAGTGAGGTGCAAGATATTGCTGTATCACCTTATGAATATTTTGATGAATACTATAGTTGGGAAGATTCTACTTATACAACTTCTGGAAACTATATGCTCATTGATGATTATGCTGATGTTGATGAAGTTTCTGCTCAAGAATTGCTAGATTTTGCATCGCATGGAAACACCATTTTTATGTCTAGTAATTATTTGCCACAAAAGTTTTTAGACACCTTGGGGATAGATCTTGAAAATGATTATGCTTTTACTGGTAAAGCACAATTAAGTTTAGCAAATCCAGCTTTTAAAAATGATTCTATTACTATTGATAGAGGTTTAAGCAATATCTATTTCTCAAAATTAGATTCAACCAAAACAACAGTTTTAGGTTATCAAAAATTTAATGACGGAGTACATATTAATTTCGTTAAAATTAATCATGAATTTGGCGAAGTGTTTTTGCATTTACAGCCTGTTGCATTTACCAATTATTCATTATTAAAAAATAACAATAAGAAATATGCTGAAGCTATTTTATCATACTTGCCAGACGATACTTTCTTTTACGATTCTCGTAATAAAAAGCGAACTGAATTAGGTGATTCCCCTTTACGATTTGTATTAAGTCAACCAGCTTTAAAATGGGCTTGGATATTTGGTTTAGTGTCGTTACTCATATTTATACTGTTTAACGCAAAACGGAAGCAACGTATAGTAAAAGTTATCAAGCCTTTAGAGAATTCAACCATTGCATTTACAAAGACAATTGGAAACTTGTACTACGAAACAAAAGACCATAATAACTTAATAGATAAAAAAATCACCTACTTTTTAGAATCTATAAGACGCAAGTATTATCTAGACACACAACTGCTAGACGAAAAATTTATAAAAAATCTAGCTTTAAAATCTGGAAAAGACTTAGACAAAACTAAAAAAACAATGAATCTTATTGTACATTTAAAAGCCAAACAAATGTGCAATGAAGATGATTTAAAAAACCTAAATAAAACAATAGAAGACTTTTATAACAACTAACATATGGAGCATACAAACGACTCTCAAGACGGTAATCTAAATCAAGATAATAAAGAGCAAAAAGCTATGGAGAATGAACAACCACAAGAAGTTCAAGAATCACAAGAAGAAAATCTTAATTTTAAAAATCGTATCGATTTATCCGAACTTCAAGCAGGTGTTGAGCTTATTAAAAATGAAATAAGCAAGGTTATTGTTGGCCAAAAAGGTATGATTGATATGCTTATCGCCTCTATTTTAGCTAATGGACATTCGCTAATCGAGGGTGTGCCAGGAGTTGCTAAAACTATTTCGGCTAAGTTGCTGGCAAAATCATTAGATGTTGGCTTTAGTCGTATTCAATTCACACCCGATTTAATGCCAAGTGATATTCTAGGAACCTCGGTTTTTGATATGAAAACTTCAGAATTTGAATTCAAACAAGGACCCATTTTCTCTAATATGATTCTTATTGACGAAATAAATCGAGCGCCAGCTAAAACACAAGCTGCTTTGTTTGAAGTAATGGAAGAACGCCAAATAACTATCGATGGTCATAAATATCAAATGGATTTACCTTTTATCGTTTTAGCAACTCAAAATCCTGTGGAGCAAGAAGGAACTTACAGACTTCCAGAAGCGCAACTAGATAGATTTTTATTCAAAATTGATATAGATTACCCAAACCTTGATGAAGAAATTGAAATTATTAATCGTGAACATGGACTTCAAGGCGCAAACAAGACAGCAAAAATAACCTCTCATTTAACTAAAGAGCAAGTTGCCAAGTTTCAAGGTTTAGTGAATCAAGTGATTATTGAGTCGCATTTAGTAAAATACATTGCTGATATTATTGTAAACACTAGAAATAATCCATTTTTATATTTAGGTGCTTCACCAAGAGCTTCGATTGCTATTTTAAAAGCAAGTAAGGCCTTTGCTGCTATGAATGGACGTGATTTTGTAACTCCAGAAGACATTAAACAATCTGCCATTCCAGTTCTGCAACATAGAGTCATTGTAACTCCTGAACGTGAAATGGAAGGTGTTACTACAAAGCAAATCATTAATCAAATCATTGAAGCAGTGGAAATTCCGAGATAACTAAAACCATAAGTCATGTTTAAAGACCCATTTTCATTTAAAGGCAGAATTAGACGATTGGAATACCTAATTACAATCGTAATTTACTGTATTGTTTATTTTTCACTCTGGTTTTTAACAAGAGGTACAACGTATGGTGTAGAAGTGTTTTGGTCTATGTTTCTTATTTCGAGTTATATTTTTATTGCTCAAGGCACCAAACGTTGTCATGATATTGGAGTGAATGGTTTTTATCAATTTATTCCATTTTATTTTTTCTGGTTAATTATTGAAGATGGAATTCCGAAGAGAAACAAATATGGATTAAATCCTAAAGGATTAAAAGGTCCTGAAGAAACTGGAAAAATTCGTCAAAACGAAGGCTAATGAAATTACTTAAACCATTTTACATACAAAACCGTTTCTTTTACGCATGCATCACGCTTATGGTATTGTTTGTGTTTAGTTTTGTGTTTCCAAGATGGTTTGTAATTGTAAAGTTATTATTTCTGGTTCTCCTTGTATTTGCTTTATTAGATGTTTTATTACTATTTACTGCAAAAAAAGGAATAAATGGTAATAGAATACTACCTGAAAAGTTTTCAAATGGCGACCAGAATCCAATTAGATTAAGTATAGAAAACTATTACACATTTTCAATATTCATAAATATTATTGATGAAATCCCTGTGCAATTTCAAGTCCGTAATTTTAGTATTGAACGTAAACTTGATGCTACAAGCAAAACAGAATTAGAATACCAATTAAGACCAACAGAGCGTGGCGAGTATCATTTTGGCAAATTAAATATCTATGCAACTTCAGTTTTTGGTTTAATAGCTAGACGCTTTAGTTTTAACGACCAAGCCATGATACCAACGTATCCTAGTTTTATACAATTACGTAAATACGATTTAATTGCAATAAGCAACAATCTACATCAATATGGTATTAAAAAAATTAGAAGAATTGGACACACAATGGAGTTTGAACAAATTAAAGAATATGTTCTAGGTGACGATTTACGAACTATAAATTGGAAGGCTACAGCAAAGTCCAATCAATTAATGGTGAATCAATTTCAAGATGAGAAATCACAACCTGTATATTCCGTTATTGATAAAGGACGTTTAATGAAAATGCCTTTTGATGGATTGAGTTTATTGGATTATGCTATAAATGCTGCTTTGGTGATATCTAATATTGCCATAAAAAAACATGATAAAGCAGGGATTTTTACATTTTCAAAGAAAGTAGAAAACATGGTAGTTGCGGAAAAGCGAACCTCGCAAATGAATTTGATTCTAGAAGGGCTTTATAATATTAAAACCGATTTTTTTGAAAGTGATTTTGGTCGCTTATATAGTGATGTAAGGCGTAACATTACCCAACGAAGTTTACTTTTACTATATACCAATTTTGAAACCTTAGATAGTTTACATAGACAATTACCTTACTTAAAAGGTATGGCAAAGAATCATTTGTTAGTGGTTATTTTCTTTAAGAATACAGAATTGAATAATTTAATTGAAAACAAAGCAGAGACTATTCAGCAAGTATATGATAAAGTAATTGCTGAAAAATTTGCGTTTGAAAAACGTCTTATAGTCAACGAACTTAAAAAGTATGGTATCTATTCCATTCTAACTACTCCAGAAAATTTAACGCTTGACACCATTAATAAGTACTTAGAAATAAAAGCTAGAGGCTTATTATAACAATTCAGAAGTAAAAAAATACAGTTCGGTAACTCAAATTACCTTACCCCGTTTTTATAA
The DNA here is from genome assembly GCF_039954625.1 of Pontimicrobium sp. SW4. NCBI lineage: Bacteria > Pseudomonadati > Bacteroidota > Flavobacteriia > Flavobacteriales > Flavobacteriaceae > Pontimicrobium > Pontimicrobium maritimum. The sequence continues at coordinate 920,978 of NZ_CP157199.1, read as the reverse complement.
TAGACTTTTACAGTGTAAAACAAAATAAAACTATACTTCATGAAAACATTATCACTATTTATTGCACTTATTATAAGTACAACTTTAAGCTTTGCACAAGAATCTAAAGGACAAGACATTACTGTAACAATTGAAAATATTTCTAACGACAGAGGTCATGTTGTTATTGGGCTACATACAGCTGACACTTTTATGAAAACTGAAGCTTTGCAACAAACAGCAGCGAAAGTAAAAGATGGAAAAGTAGTTTACACTTTTAAAAATGTTGCTCCTGGGAATTATGCACTTTTAGCATTGCACGACGAAAATGATAACAAACGTATGGATTTTGAACCTAACGGAATGCCATTAGAATCGTTCGGATTATCAAATAACCCAATGTTAATGGGGCCTCCAACTTTTTCAGAAGGAAAATTTGTAGTAGCAGATAAAAGTATTGAACTAACAATAAAGTTCTAATAACTTACCATATCAATCAAAAAACAAAAAGGAGCATGTTTAAAATATGCTCCTTTTCCAATCAATCAAAAACTAACTATTAATCAATAGTTATACTGTTTCATTTAACCAAGCTTTCATCATCCATACAGTTTTCTCTTGCTGAGAGATAAAATCGCTCATCATCGCATTAGTTCCTTCATCATCAGTATCACCAGACTTATTCAAAATCTCTCTTTCTATCTTTAATAATTCCGTTAGGGAATCAACAATTAACTTTACTGCCTTATTATCTTCCGAAATGTTTTTACCAATTGGTATCTTTTTGTGGCTTGTATAGTCATCAAATGTGTGTAAAGGTATTTCTCCAAGTGTCAAAATTCGTTCAGCAATCTCATCAACTTTTATATTGGCATCGTTATAAAGCTCTTCAAACTTTACATGTAAATCAAAAAACGCTCGTCCTTTAATATTCCAATGAATGCCTCTTAAGTTTTGATAATACAGTTGAAAATTTGCTAATAATGTATTTAAATCTTCTGCTAAAATTTTGGCTTTTTTGCTATCTAAACCTATGCTATTTATTGTTGCCATATCTTATACTTTTTTTATTTACTACAAATTTAATCTATTAAAAAGGTGTTTTTGTATAAATTTTATTGATAGTTTTTATATCTTTATAGCATAAAATTATAAGCATGACAATTACACAATTATACTATGTTTTAGCTGTAGCTGAACATCAAAATTTCACTAAAGCTGCTGAAAAATGCTTTGTAACTCAACCTACATTGAGTATGCAAATTCAAAAACTTGAAGACCAACTAGATATTCAAATTTTTGATAGAAGTAAGAAGCCTATTGAACTTACAGAAATTGGAAAAAAAATAGTAGCTCAAGCAAAAAATATTGTAGATGAAGCCGATAGAATTAAAGATATAGTAGATCAACAAAAAGGATTTATTGGTGGTGAGTTTAGATTAGGAATCATTCCTACTATCATGCCTACTTTATTACCTATGTTTTTAAAAACCTTTATTAAACGTTACCCAAAAGTTAAGTTGAAAATTGAAGAGCTAACTACTGATGAAATTATGCAGCGTATTAATGATGGTCACTTGGATGCTGCCATTGCAGCCACACCATTAGAAAATGAATCCATTAAAGAGCGTCCTCTTTATTACGAACCTTTTGTATGCTATATTCCTCAAGGACATCGTTTACACGACAAGAAAAAAATTGACACTTCAGATTTAGAGATTGAAGACATGCTACTCCTTGAAGATGGTCACTGTTTTAGAGATGGTGTTATTAACTTATGTAAGTCGTTTAAACAGCAAGAGGATGAGACTTTTCAGCTAGAAAGCGGAAGCATAGAAATGTTGGTTAAACTTTCAAATGAAGGCTTAGGTATGACTTTATTGCCATATTTAAACACTTTAGATATTAAAGAAAAAGAGAAAGAGAATTTACATCATTTTAATGACCCAGTTCCTGCTAGAGAGGTTAGTATTATTTATCACAAAAGTGAATTAAAAATGCAAATTATTGAAGCTTTGCATAATGCTATTTCTGGAATTATTAGAGGAGCTATTGCTTTTCATAATGTCAATATTATTAGCCCATTACCAAAATAAAAAAGCGACTCAAATGAGTCGCTTTTATTTATGCTTTTAAATAAATTAAACACTTATTTAATTCTGGGTTCTGCTGTATTAGAGAATTAATAAAAATTTTCAACTCCTCAATTTCATAAGGTAATAATCGTTGAAGTGCTTTTTCAAGTTCTCTACAGAACAACGTAGCGTCAAAACTAACTTTATTAAGTACTGTTTTAGTGTACTCAAACATTGCTCTTGCCATAAGTTACTTAGGTTTTATTGTTAAATAATAAAAAGTAAAAATGTATCTATAGGCTGTTTGTTTATATTTTTATACTTCTAAATGTATAAAAAAAAACGATTGAAAATATTTTTTGTAGAATATTTAACAGCCTTAAAAACATAAATGATTGAAAATCAGTTGGTTTTTAGATAAATAATTAAAATCTATTATCTCCATCCAAGATATCTCCAATCCCTCCTAAGATGCTTCCTTCTCCTCTACTCTTTCCACCTCCTTTTGGAGCTGTTGCTAACACACGTCCAGCTAATCTACTAAATGGCAAGGATTGTATATAAACCGTTCCTGGACCTTGAAGCTTTGCAAAGAATAAACCCTCACCACCAAAAACTGTATTTTTTATGCCACCAACAAATTCGATATCATAATCTACATCTTGAGTAAATCCAACAATGCAACCAGTATCAACCTTTAATGTTTCTCCCGATTGCAACACTTTTTTAGACATAGTCCCTCCAGCATGCACAAATGCCATTCCATCTCCTTCTAGTTTTTGCATGATGAATCCTTCGCCACCAAATAAGCCACGCCCAAGTTTTTTACTAAATTCAATGCCAACACTTACACCTTTTGCTGCACATAAAAATGCATCTTTTTGACAAACGAATTTTCCTCTAAACTCTGTGAGATCAATTGGTATAATTTTCCCAGGATAAGGAGATGCGAAAGATACATTTCTTTTACCACTTAGCGTGTTATAAAATGCAGTCATAAACAAACTTTCTCCTGTTAGGATACGTTTTCCTGCGCCAAGTATTTTCCCGAGAAATCCTGAATCTTTTTGTGAACCATCTCCAAAAATGGTTTCCATTTTTATACCATCGTCCATCATCATAAAACTTCCTGCTTCAGCTACGACACCTTCTTGAGGATCTAATTCAATTTCCACATATTGCATTTCTTCTCCGTATATTCTATAATCTATTTCGTGTGCTGTCATTTTAATATTGTTTATTTATTAATTCGCTTATTTGTTGATTTGTTTTGATTTTTGTTACAATTATGCTCTAACTTTCATAGACCAAGTAAAACTAAATCTTGAAACTTCTTCATTTTCGCTATCACTTCCAATAACATTAAGCGTTACTGTTTGGCCTTCTCCTGTTTTAATAGCTTGTTCTATAACCGAATCTACCAAAAACCCTTCCTGACATTCAAAAGTTATTCTTCCCGTTGCTTTTTTAGAGTAGCTAGCTTCATTCTTTACTAACAACATAGCTATATTTCTTTCACTTTGCTTAATCTTACTAATAATTATTGCGCCTGTAGAAAGTTCGGCTGCCATACCTTGAACTGCCCAAAATAAAGATTTAAAAGGGTTTTGATTAATCCATTTATGCCTTACTGTAGTAATACATTTTTGCTTTTCTAATAATTTCACTCGAACACCACATATATATGCCGACGGCAGCTTAAACATTAAAAAAGTATTGATTTTACTAGGAGTTAGAGTCATCTACATTGTATTTATAACAAAAATATTGAAAATAAACGACATGACAATTTGTTAAATTTATGTTAATTTTTAGTACTTTGTATTGCATAATACCTTTTTTTAGATATATATTTGCATAAGAAACTATTATATGTTTTAAATTATGTTATCAAACCACCATAAAAATGTTGCTGCAGTTATACATTTATCTGCATTATCAAAGTTCATATTTCCATTAGGTAATTTTATTATGCCTTTAATTTTTTGGACAATGAATAAAGATAAATCTGAATTTGTTGACAAGCATGGTAAACAAGCTATCAATTTTCAGTTAAGTATATTGCTTTATACTTTTTTTATAGGAGCTATTACAATACCATTATTTTTATTTGGGGTTTTAAACCATATAGATTTTCCTGAATTTTGGCAAACCTATGATTTTGATTTTAACTTCCATTTGTCTAGTCACGATAGTTATAATGTAATTATATTTTCAATTTTGGCTGGTCTTTTGGTAATTGCAGCGTTTATACTTGAAATCATTTTCATTATTATAGCAACCAGTAAAGCCAATCAAGGGGAACCTTATAAATACCCACTAACAATCAATTTTTTAAAATAAAACAAATCATCAATCAATTATCAATCAATCATCAATCAAAAAATGAACAGTTATTTAAAAACTTTAATTCTAATATCACAAGACCTAATCAATTTTGATATGTTATTAGAACAAAAACAAAAATGAACACATGAAGATAGAAAACACAAAAGCACAAATGCGTAAAGGCGTTTTAGAGTACTGCATACTATCGATCTTAAAAGATGACGATGCGTATGTTGCAGAAATTCTAGACACTTTAAAAGACGCAAAAATGCTAGTTGTTGAAGGCACCATTTATCCGTTGCTTACGCGTTTAAAAAATGCAGGTCTACTCAACTATCGCTGGGAAGAATCAACATCTGGCCCTCCAAGAAAATATTATGGTTTAACCGAAACAGGTAAATTATTTTTAACCGAATTAAATACCACTTGGAGCGAATTACAAAACGCAGTTAACCTAGTAACAAGACAAAAAATAACAAAAAAATGAATAAAACAGTCAATATAAATTTAGCAGGTACATTCTTCCACATAGATGAAGATGCTTACCAAAAGTTACAACGCTACCTTGAGGCTATTAAACGTTCATTTACAGACTCACAAGGTCGAAATGAAATAATTGCAGATATAGAAATACGTATTGCAGAGCTTTTTAATGAGCGTGTTGAAAACGACAAACAAGTAGTCTCTATAAAAGAAGTAGACGAGGTTATTACCATCATGGGACAACCCGAAGACTACATGGTAGATGAAGAAATATTTGAAGATGAGCCAAAACAATCTTACACGTCTTCTAGAACAAACTCTACAAGAAAACTATATAGAGATACCGAAAACGCATATATAGGTGGAGTTTCATCTGGTTTAAGCCATTATTTTGGTATTGAACCACTATGGATTAGACTTATTTGGGTACTATTATTTTTTGGTGCAGGAACAGGAATACTTGTTTATATTTTACTATGGATATTAATGCCAGCAGCCGAAACAACGTCTGAAAAACTGGCAATGTCGGGAAAGCCAGTTAACATTACTAATATAGAAGAAAAGGTAAAAGAAGGGTTTAGTAATGTTAAAAATAGTTTGGATGAAGTTACAGACAAATTAAAAAGCGGTGATTACAATAAAACTGGTGATAAAATTAAAACCAAATCTCGCTCATTTTTCGACGCCCTTGGAAATATAATTATGTTTTTCTTTAAGATTTTTGCCAAATTTATAGGTGTTATCTTAATTATTATTGGTGCTACAACATTGATTTCGCTTATTGTAGGTTTACTTTCAGTAGGTGTGGTAGATTTATTTCATTTTGATGGTATAGAATTAGCAGACACCTTTTATTCATCAACCTTACCAATTTGGGTAGTATCATTATTAGTGCTTTTTGCAGTAGGAATACCATTTTTTTACATCTTTATACTTGGCTTAAAAATATTAGTCGACAACCTTAAATCTATTGGACGAACTGCGAACTTTACAATGTTAGCCTTATGGTTGGCTTCTATAGTAACTTTAGCAATTTTTGGAGCAAGAGAAGTAGCAGAATTTGCAAGGGAAGGTGAATTTACCGATAATATAGAATTGAATGTAAAAGCAAATGACACCTTATTTGTAGAGATGGTTAATAATGAGAAATATGCACGTAACAATTATAGAAGCAATGATTTTGATATTGTTTATAATGAAAACGATGTAAAGCAAATTTACTCATCAGATGTAAGATTTTCAGTAAGATCAACTAGTGACTCTGTTGCGTATATGAAAATTGTAAAAGATGCCAGAGGAAGAACTTATCAAGCTGCAAGAAATCGTGCTGAAGAAATTATATACAATTTTGATTATAACAATGGGAAATTAGTGCTAGATAATTATTTCTTAACAGATGTCGATAACAAATTTAGAGACCAAGATGTAAACATCACTTTATATATGCCAGAAGGAAGTATCATTTATTCAGATAAAAGCACTCGCAACTTTAGAAGCTGGAGATATTCATCAGATATTATATCGCGTAATAAAGAAAACCATTATTTAAAAATAAAATATAATGATGTTGAATGCTTAGATTGTGACGATGAAGAATCAATTATAGAAATTAAAGACGATAAAGGAGCTTTAGAAATAGATAGAAACAAAATTGAGTATAAAGATGGAGAAGTAAAAGCTACTATAGATTCTAGTGGTATTACAATAAAGTCGACAGATAATTAACAGTTTGGAAACAAAATTCTACAATTCAGAATAAAACAAATTGTAGACCATTTAATAACATAGATATTTACAAAAAATATAAAATCAATCAAATCAAATTATGACAACTATATCAAAATTTATCACAGCCCTAATTGTAAGCATATTACTGGTTTCATGCAACTTCGATTTTGGAAGTGGTTTTGGAGTTAGAGGCAACGGAAATGTTGAAACCGCTGAGCGATTTCTTAATGAAGATTTTACCGAAATTAAAGTAAGTAGAGGAATGGATGTGTACTTAACACAAAGCGATGAAGTAAGCTTAAGCGTAGAAGCAGACGAAAATTTACATGACATTATTGTTACTGAAGTGGAAAATGGCATATTACGTATTACTACCAATGAAAACATAAGCTACTCAAAAACTAAAAAAGTAATGTTGAGCTTTGAAAATATTTCTAAGATTACAGCAACTAGTGGAAGCGATGTATACTCAACCAATACAATTGTAGCAGATAATTTAGAATTATCTACTACTAGTGGAAGCGATATGGAATTAGACATTAATACACAAGTAGTCAATTGTAGCTCTACAAGTGGTAGTGACCTGAGAGTTTCTGGAACAACAAATAAATTATACGCTGAAGCTACTAGCGGAAGTGATATAAAAGCTGGAAATTTAAAAGCAAAAATTAGTGAAGCAAGAGCTACAAGTGGTGCAGATATAACAGTAAATACCTCACAAGAATTATATGCTAAAGCTACTAGTGGTGCAGATATTAAGTACTATGGAAACCCAGAAAAAGTCACAAAAAAAGATGGTGTTTCGGGTAGCGTACGTAAACATTAAACCAATCAAAAAAATATACTCTTTAAAAGGGGTATACTAATCAATCATGTTTAACCATTCCAAAGTAAAATATAACTTTGGGATGGTTTTTTATGCTGTAAAAGCATTCTATTTTAAAGCAGTTATATTTAAGTCTAGTGCTATTTCAATTTCATCTTCAACAATTACTAATCCTAAAACCTTCTTTGGAGGCTTCAATTTAAAATCACTTAATTTTAAATTCAGACATCCTGTGGCGTTTAATAATTTAGAATTATCAACATCTAGCCAAATACTATAAAATCTAGAAGTTCCTGCTATATTAATATTTGTTAAAGCAATAATTTCATTATCTTTTTTAGGGTTTATTATAATTTCTTTTAACTCTAAAGTTATATAAGGATGATTTTTAGTATCTAGCATATCTAAAAAATCATTATTTATCATTTTACTCCCACAATCGAAACAAGAGTTAGACAATTCTAATCGCGAGTCTATAAATTTAATTTTATCTCCTTCTTTTTTATAAAAAGTCTTAACTTCTGAGTTTATATCACTAAAAGCTAAGTCACAACTAAATTGACTGATATTTGTTGTTCCCTTTATTCCTAACTTACTATTTCCTTGAATGATATATGAAGCAATTTTATAATCAGTGTTATTAGTTGTAAAACCAAGCATCAAAAAACAAAAAAAACTAATTAATAAATTTTTCATTTTAATATGAATAAGTACTTCGCTTTAAATTTAATAATACTAAACGAGTTTTAAAAATAAGTCTAAATTTAAAACTCGTTTATATAACTATAATCAATGAATTAACTTTAGAAACTAATTGCAGCTTCTAACACCAACCCACTAAATTCACCACCTTCATGAATATCACCAATAGGATAGTCTTTATATTTTTGAGAAACATACTCAGCTTTCATCAAGATGTTTTTTGTCATAAACCAACCAGCCGTTAACTGAAATCTATTTACTTTAACATCGTCACCAGTTGTTAACTCACCACTCACAGAATTGTATCTAGTTCCTAGGTATACATTTTCGCTATCACCAAATCTATAAAGTAATTCACCAGAAAATTGATTCCAAGTTCTTTCGTCAGTCTCTCCGAGTTTCTTTCCTTTTGCAGTTTCAATAATTCCAAAGAATTCTAAACCTTGATATTTAAAGAATGGGTTAATCATGAAAGCGGTCATCTCATTTTTTAAATCTGGATTAATTCTACCAGCTCTAAATCCATCTCCAACAGTTGCTCCAGTACCATCTTTTCCAGACATAACAGTATAATAACGAGAACCTGCTCTATCACCACTGTATAGGTAAATTCCTCTAGCATTATTATGTGCACTGTGAAAAAGTGATCCCGTTAAACGGAAACGAAAATCATCACTAGTTTGCTTATCGTACCCAAATTTTGCTAAAAATGACGGACTAGTTTGATCTTTATCAGTTACATTTTGGTTTAATTTACCATTAGTAAAGCCAACCATACCTAACCAACCATTATTTAAATAGTATACTTCTGCACCAACTTCAGTTGTAAAAGCATCCATCAAATAATTTCCAACAAATGGATTATGAAGCGCCATGGCATTATCACTTCTTCTAAAATGACCATCACCATAGTTATTTTCCATATGACCAATTTTAATTCTCATATACTTCATCAAATCGCTTGCGAAGCCTTCACTAATAAAGTTTAATTTATCAATTTGAATATAACCACCTTTTACATAAGATTCTGTGTGGTGTTGAGATGATAAATAGGTGCGTAAATGCATTCTAACACCATCATAAAGTGCAACATCTAAATCTAAATTAGCAGTCGCTAAATTAAAATTCTTACCTAGGTCTGTAAGTGTAATTGTACTACTAGAGTTATCTTGTGCTAAAGATTGATATTGTAATGTTGAAGCTCCACCAATTCTAACTTTCAAATCACTAAAAGTAGATGCGGAATCTTTTTTTGCCTCAAAATCATTTATACCTCTTTTATCAGGTTGCCTATAGTTATCTAGGCTTCTACTTTGTGCTGAAACATTCAGGGCGAACATTAAAGCTACAGTGTACATCGTGTATTTAAATATTGTTTTCATAATGTTTGTATTTTATAATTGTTTTTAATTGCTTCGTTTTTTTATAAAATTTGAATTAAATTTTATTGTTATTTGGTCGCCTGTTTTAATAGTTCCCAATAATGCAGTGGGTGGTTCAATCTTAAAATCTGTCATTTTTATTATACAGCTACCAGTAATATTTATTCTATCTCCGTTAAGTGTTAACAAAAAATCTAAAGGAACTGAATTAGTTACTCCACAAATAGACATGTCCCCTGTTAACTTAAATTCGAATATCAAATTATCAATTCTTTTTTGCGACTTTACACTGTTCAAGCTAAATGTTACATTAGGAAATTCATCAGTTCTTAAAGCTTTATATGTCTTTTTATCCATAGCTTTTTTACCACTCTTTAATGTTTCTGAATTCACATTAACATATAAAGATTCTAGTTTACCATTTAAAACATCTTGTAGCTTCATATGGCCAGTAAAATCATTAGAAATTACATCCCAATCATGTAAGCTTGAAGTTCCTGAAACTGTAATTGTAGAGCTACTCTTATTTAAGGTATAATCTTGAGAGCATACTTCAATGCTCAACAATAACATAAAAAATACTGCTACTTTTGAAATGCTTAATTTTTTCATGATGCTTGATTTTATACTTTAAAGTTCCTAAAACAGTCTAGTAAAAAGGATGACTTTTATCATATAATCAACCAATACCAAATAATTAATTTTTTAACATTTTTATTGAATTATTTTCATTAAAAATTAAATAAATCGTAGTTATATTTCACAAATCAAACAATTCAATATTGATGTAATAAATTAAAATTCAATAAAATAATTATTAAACCTAAAAATACATACTCTAAATAGTCTAATAAACCATTTACTACATGCTTTTTTTGATAAAGACAGATTATAATAATTAAAACCAAACTATCTCAAATAGCTTTTAACATGATAAGGATGGTTTTTTGTATATATTTGTTAAACACAAATTTGATTATGATGCTTAGAAAAGGATTTATACTAGCTTTAATATTACTCTATAATACAGCAGTTTTTGCTCAAAAGAAAGAAAAGATAAAAGGGAATAAAAATGTAACTACTCAAGAAACACCAATAAATTCATTCAACAAAATCTTGGTTGGAGAAGATTTCTTCATAGATATTATTGAAGGTGAAAGTGCCTCAATTTTTATTGAAGCTGATGACAATCTCCATGACATTATTCAGTTTAATGTAGCCGATAGTGTTTTAAGCTTTAAAACAACTAAAAAAATTACTTCAAGTAAAAAACTTAGTATAAAAGTTATTTACACAACATCTTTAAAAAACATTGAAACGATTGATGATGGAGAAATTAGTTCACTAACATCAATAAATTTAGATGATGTTTCTGTAAAAAGCAGTGGGACATCAAAAGCGTTTTTAAATATTAAATCTCAAACTTTTAACCTAAAAAGCAGCGATAGAGCAAGAGTAAAATTAAATGTTACAGCAAATGAAACTAAGTTTGAACTTAGTGATAATAGCAAATTAGACGCTTTGATTAATGCAGACGGGATGCTTATTGACTTATATCAAAGGTCTGACGCTAAAGTTCGTGGTCATTTAGACAAACTAAAAATAAGAGCAGGCAATTCTTCTAATATCGAAGGAAAAGAGCTAGTCTCAATAAATTGCGAAATCCTATCCGAAGACAATAGCCATGTTGCGGTAAATGTCAACGAAGAATTATTTATAAATGTTTCAGGGAGTAGTGAGATTTATATTTACGACAACCCAAAAATTACACTAAGCAAATTTGCTGATACAGCTAAACTTCATAAAAAGGAACAGAAAAAACAGTAAATATTTTTAAATAATAAAAAGGCGTAAAATAAATTTTATTTTTTTAGATATAAGGTGCAAGTTTAAAAACATCTCTTAGACTTGAAAAAACCGCTTCGTGATTTAAGATGTTTTCTTTCGGAATATCAGAAGCAATGAACTATACACGTTACTATATATAGTTTTTTTGTGATTGCTATCTGCTTTATTAAAATTGATGTCATAAAGAGATTCTCAGCAATTTATATTAGACCTATAAACTATTTTTGAATAGCCAACGAAGTCCATCGGTATATGCTCTAATTTTTGCTGAAGCGTGGCTTTCTCCATTCAAAGTGATAGCCTTCTTTGATGATGTCAATAAATTGTTGTTTATAAATTTGGATAATTTGTTGTAGGATTCGTGCATCATTGGTGTTTCATTCGATCCAACGGATAGAAAAATTGCTTTTTTTGAAAATGATGAGTTTAAATTTTTCAAAATAAAATAGTTGTCCCACCATACAGAAGGGCTCGATACCACATAATTGTCAAATAAGGATGAATTATTAGTGAGTAAATAGGAGCAAAATAAGCCTCCTAATGAATGTCCAAAAAGTGTTCTTGAGCTTTCTTTAACGCGATATTTGTTTTCAATTGTTGGAAAAACTTCGTCTGACAAAATATTGACAAATTTTTGAGCACCACCTGATTTTTCTGCTTTTACATCCTTTGAAGGAGTATAATCTACTCTTCGATGATACTTTGGATAATGCTTATAGCTAATGCCTACAATGACATATTCTTTAAACTCATTTGGAGATTGTAATCGTCTGTAGATACTTGTAAGTAACGAAAAATCATCATTTGCATCAAGTAAATAAATTACAGGATATTCTTTTGTGGAATTTTCATAATCAAATGGTAAAGCAATGAGTAGATTGTATTCTATCTTATTTATACTTGAAGTTAGAGTTAATTCGTTCGTACTTGGTATGGTGACTAAAGATTGCCCGAAAGTATAGTTGTTTATAGTAAGAAAATAAAATATTGCTAATCTATAAATAGTTATAATATGAAATTTTGACATTAGAATTTGTGTTTATTATTTTGTTTGACAATTGGTTATTATGATAAACCGGTTTACTGTATGATTTTGTTACATGTTTCAATAGTTTAAACCCTTTAACTTAGCATGTTTTCTGGTTTGTTAACACATATAAAGTATTCTGAGGAGTCATTTTTAAGAATGCAAATATCTAGAGTCTTTTTACTGATACCAATTCCTATATTTTTTATATAAAGTATTGGCATATCATTACGTATTTTATTGAGAAAAATCTTTTAGCCCTCAAAATTCATAGTCAATTCCAAGTTGGCATTGCATCAAATTCTAAATTATTGGTCAACTGTTTCTCCTCTTTTGTCCCCAAATTAATTTTGAAAATTTCTTGATTTCCTTTCACGCTACCAGTAAATAATAATTCATTTCCAGACTTCGACCAAGAAGGACTTGAGTATGATATAATATTTTTAGCAACAATTTCCAGTTCTTTACCTTTTGGCGACATAATAATTAAATCATAGCCCTTTTCTTTTTTACGGTTAACCGCTATGCTCAGACCATCGGGAGAATACATTGGACGCGTAAAGCTTTCTCCTTCAGGGCTTAATCTCTTTTTGGTTTTTGATTCGAGATGAAGACTATACAACACGTTTTCTCGGATATATGAATAAACTATAGACTTACCATCTGGATGAAAACTGCAAACAGCTCCCCAATTTGGTTTTATTGATTCGTTTTTATTATCAGAAAGTAACTCTTCAATTCCTCCTTCACTAGGAATAAGTATAATTTCCCAAACTCCATGTCTTCGTCCACTAAATATTATTTTTTTACCATTTGGACTCCAATTTGGGTACATTCCTTCTTTTGTAGTAATTTTCTTTAGATTGGAACCATCAGTATTCATTGTCCATATTGTATATTTATCATGACCATCAGGATCACTTTGAAATACAATTCTTGAACCATCAGGCGAAATCTGCGGATTTATATTATGAGGATAATGCCCGTTTCCTATTTTCTTAGTAAGTTTTTGTTTATTACTCCCATCGGCGCTCATTTTATAAATATCTCTACCTTTAGAATTTGATTCTGAGGTGTAATAAATATCATTGTCATTGATGTTATTGACGTTGTCAAAGCGTGAATTTGAACTAAAAAAGAACAGCAGTAATAATATAGATAATATTTTCATTTTTAATTGATTTAGTTTTTATAATGTTTGCTAACTCGAACAACCTATTCGTAAGCTAGACTTTTTAAACTTTAATAAAAGTATCTTATGACGCTAGCTATACAACCAGCTTAGTTAATTTACAGATGATAATGTCTGTTACCAAACACTTTATGGTTAGGGCTATTTTTCTGTAATTTTTATTTCATTTCTACCATCACGGTCTATTAGGAATATATCTCCTTTATCTTTCTTGCCATATCGGTAGGAGGAAAATGCAATTTGAGTTCCGTCGGGAGACCAACTTGGTAATACGTCTTTATTGTTATTGAATGTAATCTGTCGTTGATTAGATCCATCGAATTTCATCGTGAACAATTCATAGTCACCATCCCTATTTGATATGAACACTATCTCATTATTTATAGACCAATCTCCATGAATATCTAAATGTTTATTGTCTGTTAATTGTATCAATTCTGTAGTTTCTAAATCCAGCACAAATAATTCAAAATTACCAGTTCGATTACTTTCAAATAAAACTTTTTTACCATCTGGTGACCAACTTCCATATCTATCTTTTGATGGATGATTTGTAAGATTTACTGGGTTTGTTCCATCTACTTGTATTAAAATCACTTCACTGTTTACATCATTACCCAGACAATTGGAGCAGTATAATAACTGTTTACCATCTCTTGAAACCCGTGGGCTTATATTAAATGAAGTTGAATCTGAATCATAAGTAATTCTAATCAAGGAATCATTTTTGTCTAAAGCAAAAATTTCAGATCCACCAAATCGTTTTGATTTTCCATAGTCTGAGCTAATGAAAATTGTACTGTCTTTAGGAGAAAAATCACTCCACCATTCGTTATGATATGTATTTGTTATTCTGGTTAAACCAGTTTTATCAGGATAAATAGTGTAAAGTTCGGCACCTTCTGAATCATGTCTGTAGGTGTAGAACAAAATTCTATTACTTACTTTGGACCATCTTGGACCAGTATCGTAAACTAATGAATCCTGGTTCATTTTAACTTCTTGTGCTGAGCTTTTTTTATGTTTTTTTTGACAACCTGATAGAGCCATAAGAGTGATTAAGTAGACTGGTATAATGTTTTGAATTCTTTTCATTTTATTTTACATGTTATAGTAGTGTTCATTTTTAAATTAATTACAAATCCTAATGTGTTTAGGTAGGTTCGAATCTGGCCTCGTCCTCCGAATTACGATTATATTTTGTAGGTAATAGTATTATTTTAACATTTTCCATATTCAATTCCATTTATAAGATAAAATTCTCCAATAGGTTTAATCCCAAAACCTTTATTACATTTTTAGAGATGTTGTAGTAAATGAAGCTGCATAATTATACCCATTATTGGTTAACTTTTTTACATTGCTTCCATTGCTATCCATAATATATATATGATGGTTACTTCCTTTATTACCGCGTTCAAATATGATTTTTTTATCATCATAAGACCATCGAGCTCTCATATCCATTAAAGGATGATTCGTTAATTGGGTGGTTTTGTTTTGCTTTAAGTTCAATACATAAATTTCCAGATTTCCAGAAGCATCACCATAATAGAGCAATTGTGTTTTGTCATTAGACAGCTGAGGCATTAATTTGTTGCCATTGCTGTTGGTAAGAACTTCCTTTTTTGTACCATCAGGATTCATTCTCGCTATTTGATATGCGCCATTCATTTTTATGGAGTAGTAGATTTTGTTATCCTTGCCCCAAGACGGAGTTGCGTATGCTTTATTATCATCTGTTAAATTTTGCTGACTTTTTCCATTCGCATCCATTTTAAATATTTGAGAACTGCCGTTTCTAGAGGAAATAAAAAGTATCTCTTTACTATTTGGAGACCATGAAGGGAAATATTCAGCATTTTTAGAGTCAGTCAGCTGTTTATAAGTATTTGTTTTAAGATTTAATAACCAAATTTTCCACCATCCAACCCTTTCTGAGGTAAATACAATATACTCTCCATTTGGAGACATAACTGGACTGCTATCTTTTCTTTTGTGTTTTGTTATGATTTTAGACAGGCCTTCTTCATTGATAAGATAAATATTATCATTATTGTTTTGTTGCTTGGTAA
Source organism: Pontimicrobium sp. SW4 (assembly GCF_039954625.1). Taxonomy (NCBI): domain Bacteria; kingdom Pseudomonadati; phylum Bacteroidota; class Flavobacteriia; order Flavobacteriales; family Flavobacteriaceae; genus Pontimicrobium; species Pontimicrobium maritimum. The sequence goes on along the minus strand of NZ_CP157199.1, from coordinate 905,333 downwards.
TGAGCATTTCGTAACTCTGTGAAAAAGAAGAAATTGAACAGAAAGTATAAAGCAAAAACAAAATCGTTTTATTTTTCATTTCCTGTTATTTGAGTTATTTGTCCTGTTTTTAAATTCTTTTTATAGAGAAAAAAAGATTTCTCCGATCTTCCAGAAGAAAATACTAAAAATTTTCCTGTTGGATCAATACTTGGCATGTAGTCGCTACTTTCATGGGTGGTTATCCTTTTCAGGTTTTTCCCACTTAATCTTACAGAATAAATATCAATATTTCCATTCTGAGTCGCCTCAAAAAATATCATCTTATTTTTCTTAGAAAAAACAATGTTTCTTGCCACCAAATTAGTAAGTTTTTTTGTGGTGCCATCCATACCCAATAACCATGCCCCTTTTTTAGACTCATCCTCAACTGAAAGTATGCGATAGTCGTTGTTATTACTTGTTACCAATGAGTACTTTTCAAAACCTTGAATTTTTATGGGTGCTGTATTGTTATGAGCAAAATTATAATTGTAATATTTTAATCCGTCTTTATCTTTTAAGGCAAATTCCAATCCTTGTTGGGTCCAACTACTTATAAACTGAGTTCCTGTCATTTCTTTCTTTAAAGGAAGCATCATTGTTTCTTTATTCTTAATGTTGAACGTATTAACTTTTAAACTCCCCATATTCTCTCCCATAGAAAAACCTATTGATTCATCGTCTGGAGACCATCTGGGTTCTATAGCCCATTTACCATCAGAAGGAGTAATCTGCTTTAGATTTTTTCCATCGGCATTGATCACAAAAATCTCTGGCTCACCATTATTTCTATACGAATAGAATGCTATCTTATCTCCCTTATTTGAAAACCTTGGCGAGAAATCTTTTTGGGCAAATACAAGGGTTGTACTTAATACTAAGAATGTTGTAAAATGTATTTTTTTCATGATTTAAAATTTGTTAAGACAAACCTAAATCATAATGCCCTATGAAAAAGTTAAGAAATTTATAAACAATCATTCATTTCATGAATTGAACAATTGTTTATAGTTAGATGGAGTCATTTTTTCAACTTTTTGAAAAGATCTATTAAAGGTTGATATAGATTTAAATCCACTTTCTTTAGCAATCGCTTCTAGAGTATACATTTCATATTTCTTATTTTGTATAAGTTGTTTTGCATATTCAATTCTAAATTGATTGATAAAATCACTAAAGTTTATTTTGTAAGAAAGATGAATTGCTTTTGATAGATAGTTGGAATTTGTATTAATAGATTTGGAAAGTGATTGAAGATTTAAATCAGGATCCAAAAAGACTTTTTGGCTAATAATGTAATCTTTAGCTTCTTTAGCAATTTTATATAATTCTTTAGAGTCTTTTTTCTTTTTTACATAAGCTTTTGGTATTCCTTCTGTGTTTGTTAAAGCTAATTGTGATATTAAAAACACTTCACCAGCTATAAATAAAATGGGAACAGGATTTTTAATAGAAATAGGAATAACAAAATACCCTAATAAAAATAGCAGGTATTTAATAACCCAAAGTATAAGAAAACCATAAATTAATATTCTTAACCATTTTTTACTGAGACCATTTTCTTGACCTTCTGAAGTAGACAAATAATTTCCAATTTTTCGCAATAAGATGATAATATAAATTAGTGGCTGCAATCTGTATAGAACAAAATCATTGAAAAAAAAATTCAATTTAAAATCTCTAATTGATAGTGCTCCTGAATCCAGTTGTGCATAAAAGTCTATGAGTAAATTGTATTTGTCATTCCCAGACATGCTGTAATCGTTAAATCTGTAAATTGTGTATAGCATAAATGGAAGAAAATGCAGTACGTCATATGTGTTTACTTTTTCGTTAAGGATTTTTTTAGAAATAAGATAAAGAAGAGGCCAAATAGCCAACGTTAATGCTTCTCCAGTAAAGGTAAAATGAGGTGCTTTTAGAATATATCTAGTATGAATAATCAATTCATGTATTATAATAAAACCTAAACAAAGAAGTAGTAACAGAAAAAATCTTGAGATGATTTTTTGTTTAAGGTGTTTTATTGAATTTACCGATAGAATCAGTAATTGTCCAAGGGCCATTAACGCAATAATACTATAAAATGTCATTTATTCAATTTCAACTAAATAATGTGTACTAATATATGAACTTGAATGAAAAAACTAGAAAAAAGAAGAGAGTTTATGCTATTAATTTTTGATTGTTCATTTCTATTTCAAATTCTTCTATAGATTTTATCCCTAAAGTAGCGTGCATTCTCTCTTATTGTACCAAATTTCTACCCGTTTAAATGAAGATAACGTTGCTTCGGATATCGTTTGATTTTTAAAGGTGTATACCCATTCTACATTTAAAGATTTAAAAAATGATCCTGCTGCTGCATTCCCCCAACAATTTTCTTTTCTACTGATGATTGTTTCATTAAACCAAAAAACACTGAAAATCATACGATCAACAGTGTTTTAATTCTAGTTGTTACTAGGTTCGTCGGGGTGGCAGGATTCGAACCTGCGGCCTCCACGTCCCAAACGTGGCGCGATAACCGGGCTACGCTACACCCCGAAAGGTTATTAAAATTAGAGGTGCAAATATATAGTTTTCTTTTAAGAACAAATAATTTTTTATTTGTATTTTCAAGTCAAAATAATAATACCATGAAACCATATAATTTATCTTTCTCTCTACTACTAATAATTAGTCTTTTTTCTTGCAAAGAAAATAAAACAAATGATGCTATATCTATAAATAGTTCGGTAATAGCAGACTATTCACATGAAGTAGTTGTACCAAACATAAATATTCCATGGGGATTTATTTTTCTTCCAGACGGTTCCATGTTAATTACCGAAAAAAGTGGTGAATTAATTCATTTTAAAAGCAATAAAAAAACATCTGTTAGTGGTTTACCAGAAATTAAAGTACAGGGTCAAGGAGGTTTAATGGATATAGAATTGCACCCAAATTATAAAGATAATGGCTGGATTTATTTGTCTTATGCATCTTCTAATGATGGAAACGGTGCAAATACAACAATTATGAGGTGTAAATTAGAAAATAATACCTTAATTGATAAGAAAGTGCTGTATAAAGCGCAACCAGATAGTAGACGTGGGCAACATTTTGGGTCAAGATTAGCTTTTGATAATGATGGATATTTATATTTCTCAATTGGAGATCGTGGTAATAGAGATATTAACCCACAAAACATAGAAAGAGATGGCGGCAAAATTTACAGGCTACATGATGATGGTCGTATTCCTGTCGATAATCCATTTGTTAAAGATAGGAATGCAAAAAAAGCCATTTATTCTTATGGACACAGAAATCCTCAAGGTATGGTAAAGCATCCAGAAACTGGAAAACTTTGGGCACATGAACATGGACCTAGAGGAGGCGATGAAATAAACATTATCGCTCCAGGTAATAATTATGGTTGGCCAGTAATAAGCTATGGTATTAATTACAGCGGTACAAAATTTACCGAAATTACCGAAAAAGCAGAAATGGAACAACCTATACACCAATGGACACCATCTATTGCACCGAGTGGAATGGCATTTGTTACAAGCAATATTTATCCAGAATTTAAAGGAAACTTATTGGTTGGGTCGCTCAAGTTTCAATATTTAGACTTGTGTATTTTAGATGGTAATAAAATTGTTAAAGAAAAGAAGCTTATTGAAGGTTTAGGACGTGTAAGAAGCATAGAACAAGGTCCAGATGGCTATATTTATGTTGGAGTAGAAAATGTTGGTATTGTTAAAATAATTTCGAAGAAATAACCTTAAATTTGCTCTGATTAATCAAACAAACTATTCATGCTAATAATTGGAATTGCTGGAGGTACAGGTTGCGGAAAAACAACAGTTGTTAACCAAATACTTAACGAATTACCTGAAGGAGAAGTTGGTGTAATTTCTCAAGATTCCTATTACCAAGATACTACGCATCTAAGTTATGAAGAGCGTGTAAAAATAAATTTTGATCATCCAAGATCTATAGATTTTGGTTTGTTAGCAAATCATTTAAAAGAATTAAAAAATCAAAAGCCAATTAATCAACCTGTATATTCTTTTGTTCAGCATAATAGAACTGGCGATACCATACTAACACATCCAAGAAAAGTGATGATTGTAGAAGGTATTTTAATACTTACTAACCCTGAACTTCGTGATATGTTTGATATTAAAATATTTGTACACGCCGATAGTGACGAACGCCTTATAAGACGTTTAAAACGTGACATTTCAGAAAGAGGAAGAGATCTAGATGAGGTATTATCTCGTTACCAAACTACCTTAAAACCAATGCACGAACAGTTTATTGAACCTATGAAAGAGTATGCCGATATTATTATACCAAACAATAAGTACAACACCGTTGCAGTTGACATAGTAAGAACAATTATTAATGAAAGATTGTAATGGTAAATTTTATAAAAAAAAATAAGCGCTTTCTTAAACCATTTAAAAATGTTGTCTTTGTCATTTCTTTAATATTTGCTATTTGGATGCTTTTTTTTGATACTAACTCTTGGTTTATTCACAACGAATTAAATAACGATATCAAGGCTCTTGAGAATGAAAAAGAATTCTACAAGAAAGAAATTGAAAAAGATAAAAAAGAAGTAAAAAAACTTAGTAGTGATAAAGGTATCGAAAAATATGGTAGAGAAAAGTATCATATGAAAAAAAAGGATGAAGAAATTTATTTAATTGAATACGAAGACAGTCTTAAAAATAATAAGAATGACTAAACAATTATTCAACGAGTTTGACCCAGTTTCAGCTAAAGCTTGGAAACAAAAAATTCAGCTGGATTTAAAAGGTGCAGATTACAATAAAACTCTCATTTGGAACTCTATAGAAGGCATCGATGTAAAACCTTTCTATAGCGCTGAGGATATAGAGAAAACTACTTTTACTGTAAATACAAACAAAGACTGGAAAATATGCCAATCTATCGATGTTAAAAACTCAAAAGAAGCTAACTTAAAAGCTCATGATGTTTTAAATAGAGGTGCCGAAAGCTTGCGTTTTATTATAAAAAATGAAGAAATAAACGCATCAGAACTACTAAAAAACATAGGCTTAAAAAACATTCCTGTCTTTTTTGAATTGGACTTTCTTTCTTCTGTTTATATATCAGAATTAAATAATATTGCAGAAAAAGAAAATGCCATTTTCTATCTTCAAGTAGATATTTTAGGTCATCTGGCAAAAAGCGGCAATTGGTTTTATAGCCTAAAAGAAGATCATAAAATTTTAGAAGATATCATCTATAGGTACTCCTTTTTAAAGTCATCAATTTCAATAGATACATCATTATACCAAAATTCAGGTGCAAATATTACGCAACAATTAGCGTATGCCTTAGCTCATGTAAATGAATACCTAAACCATTTTGGAGAAGCGATTAAAAACAAGATATTGTTTAAAGTTTCAGTTGGCTCTAATTACTTTTTTGAGATTGCCAAACTGAAGGCTTTACGATTATTATGGCACTCGTTAGCCTCAGAATATTATAAAACCCCTTTCGATTGCCTAATTATTACAACTCCAAGCAAACGAAACAAAACCATATACGATTACAACACCAATTTACTTCGTACCACAACGGAATGCATGAGTGCAAGTTTAGGAGGCTCTGATTATATTGATAATCTTAGGTATGATACAATATATCATAAAGAGAATGAATTTGGAGAGCGAATTGCGCGTAATCAGTTACTAATACTAAAACATGAAAGCTATTTTAACATGGTTAACAATCCAACTGAAGGTGCCTATTATATTGAGTCTTTAACACATCAATTAGCGGATAAAGCCTTAAGTGTCTTCAAAAATATTGAGAGTAATGGTGGCTATTTAAAGCAGCTTAAGGAAGGTGTTATTCAAAGGAAAATTAAAGAAAGTGCCTCAAAAGAGCAGGAATTATTTAATAAAGAAGACATTGTGCTATTAGGAACCAATAAGCATAAAAATAAAAACGATAGTATGAAACATGATTTAGAACGTTTTCCATTTCTTAAAAAGAACAAAAGAAAAACCCTTATAGAACCAATAATACCACATCGATTATCCGAAAAAAATGAACAAGAACGTTTAAATGATGAAAAATAATAACAACCTACTATTACATATTATGAGTTTCAAATTTAACTATTACATACTACTAATCTTACTTTTCACTCTATCGTGCAAAGATAGTAGTAACTCAACAGCAAATAAGCAAAGTGAACTATCGAAAAACCTATTAGGGAAATATCATTTTCTAGAAGATACTGGAACTCAAATTTATTTACCAGAAGCTTTCGAAAGGTATTCTTTAACAAAATATCAGCGCTTATTAGATTCGTTAACCACAAAAAAAGAATATAAAATAGAAACCGAAAGATTAGACGCTTTGGGTAAAATGGATGGTTCTTTGTATATCTATTACAATAAAGACAATGGAGCAACATATACTATAAATACTAGGCCTTATTTTGCTTTTACAAAAGATGACGCACCCCAATTGCTAGGTTTAATAACTTCCAGTAACGATAAAGTAAAAGAAAATAGCGATGCAGTATTTACAAAAATGACAGCCAAGTATGGTGGCGATATAAACCAGCAATTATTTAAAACGGTTTACAAGGTTAGTGGCAAGAGCATGAAAAACGATGTCTACAATACGTCCTATATTATATCCTCTAAAGGAAAAACAGTTTTTATACAATTATCAACATTAGATGATATAAATTTTGATCCATATATTGAAAAAATGCTGCTGAAATAATTTTATGAAATTTAGATTTTTACTCATATTGATTATTTCACTCTTTTCTTGTCAAGAAACGAAAACTGTAAAAAGCAATAAAGCAATTGTTGATGGAAAGCACATAAAATTAGATGGTGAGTTTCTTAAAATATTTGTTCCTAAATCATTTACTAAATTTACTTTAGATGAGTATAAAAATGAAATTTTAAAAATTGAAGATTCTTTAACAAGAAAAAATCAACTATTAAAATTTAATCAATTAAAGTTCTCAAAAGGGGATATTTATTTTATAAAAGAAGAAAACAGCACATCCGAAATTTTAGTCAAAGAAATGGATTACTTTCCTTTTACTAAAAAAGAATCTGGTATGCTTCTTACAATGCTATCTAATTCATGTCAAGAATTTGCAAGTTCTAGTGGTGCAACATGCGAAAAAAGAGATGCTGGTTATTCCGGTAATTCTAAAACTAAAGTTTTTAAAGCTGTCTTTGAAATTGATTATAAAAGTCATAAAGCGTATAATTGTTATTATGCTATTACTTCTAATTCTAAAACATACATGGTTAGGGTTTTTACAAATTATCCGCTTAACTATGATCATTACTTAGAAAAATTAATTATTCGATAATGAGAAAAAATGTACAACATATTAGTCTTAAGTCTAAAGTAAAAGGCAAAAGCAAAAATGTAGAAAGCCATTTAACTGCTGAGGAAATTTCAATTAAGTCTACATACACAAAAGAAGACTTAAACAATGTTGAACATATAAATTTTGTAGCAGGAATTGCACCAAATCTTCGTGGACCATACAGTACAATGTATGTTAGACGACCTTGGACTATTAGACAATATGCAGGATTCTCAACAGCCGAAGAAAGCAATGCTTTTTATAGACGTAATTTGGCTGCTGGACAAAAAGGACTCTCCGTAGCGTTCGATTTAGCAACACATCGTGGTTACGATAGCGACCATGAGCGCGTCGTTGGAGATGTTGGAAAAGCTGGGGTTGCTATAGATTCTGTTGAAGATATGAAAGTATTATTCGATCAAATTCCGCTTGATAAAATGTCTGTGTCCATGACCATGAATGGTGCAGTGTTACCAATTATGGCATTTTATATCGTTGCAGCCGAAGAACAAGGTGTAAAACCTGAGCAGCTAGCTGGAACCATTCAAAATGATATTCTTAAGGAGTTTATGGTACGTAATACATATATCTATCCTCCTACACCATCGATGAAAATCATTTCAGATATTTTTGAATATTCAAGTAAGAACATGCCAAAATTTAACAGCATTAGTATTTCTGGTTATCATATGCAAGAAGCTGGGGCAACTTGTGATATTGAATTGGCTTACACTTTGGCTGATGGTTTAGAATATATTAGAAAAGGGCTGGAGGCAGGAATGGATATCGACACCTTTGCTCCTAGATTGTCATTTTTCTGGGCAATTGGCATGAATCATTTTATGGAAATTGCTAAAATGAGAGCAGCTCGTATGCTGTGGGCGAAATTGGTCAAGCAATTCAATCCTAAAAATCAAAAATCTTTAGCATTACGAACACATTGTCAAACTAGTGGTTGGAGTTTAACCGAACAAGACCCATTTAATAATGTTGCTAGAACCTGTATTGAAGCAGCTGCAGCCGCTTTTGGAGGCACACAAAGTTTGCATACCAATGCATTAGATGAAGCTATTGCTTTACCAACAGATTTTTCGGCAAGAATAGCTCGAAACACTCAAATATATCTTCAAGAAGAAACAAATATCGCAAAAACAGTCGATCCGTGGGCTGGAAGTTATTATGTAGAAAAGCTAACACATGATATTACACAAAAAGCGTGGTCTCTAATTGAAGAAGTGGAAGAACTTGGTGGAATGACCAAAGCTATTGAGGCTGGCATACCAAAAATTAGAATTGAAGAAGCTGCTGCACGTAAACAAGCACGTATTGATTCTAGTCAAGATATTATTGTAGGCGTGAATAAATACAGACTAGACCAAGAAGATGCTATTGCTACTCTAGAAGTTGATAATCAAACTGTAAGAAATGCACAAATTGAACAATTAAAACAGTTAAAAATCTCTCGAAATAACGACGCTGTAAAACAAACATTATCTAAATTAAGTGATGCAGCACGTTCAGGAAAAGAAAATTTATTAGCTTTAGCTGTAAATGCAGCAAGAGAAAGAGCTACGCTAGGTGAAATTAGTGATGCCCTCGAAGCTGTTTTTGGAAGATATAAAGCACAAATAAAATCATTTTCAGGTGTGTACAGTAAAGAAATAAAAGACGATAAATCCTTTAAAAAAGCTCAAGAATTAGCAGATAAATTTGCTGAGCAAGACGGTCGTAGACCTCGTATTATGATTGCCAAAATGGGACAAGATGGTCACGATCGTGGAGCAAAAGTAGTAGCAACTGCATATGCTGATGTTGGTTTTGATGTAGATATTGGACCCCTATTCCAAACTCCCGAAGAAGCAGCAAAACAAGCTGTTGAAAACGATGTACATATTTTAGGTGTATCTTCTTTAGCTGCTGGACATAAAACCTTAGTACCTAAAGTTATCGAAGCTTTAAAAGGGTATGGTCGTGAAGATATTATGGTGATTGTTGGTGGTGTCATACCAAAGCAAGATTATCAATACTTATTTGATGCTGGAGCAGTAGCAGTGTTTGGTCCAGGAACAAAAATTAGTGAAGCTGCTATTAAAATTTTAGAGATTTTGATTGATTGATAAAATGAATTAACATTCCTATTATCCGGGAAATAAAAAGGTATAATGAGTATATTAATCCACATATAACCAGTTGTACGTAAGCTGAACAAACTATGAGTTTTAGTTATAAAGAATTTCCTAAAGATGTTTTTGATTCATTTTCACCTTTAATTGAAAAACACAACTTGTCTAAAACATTTAAAGGAGATTATTTTGTTCAACTTACAGGAAAAAAAGTAGTTCTTCAATTTGAATTTGATAGAGGAGATTTGTTTTGTGAAATTAAAAAGATAGGTGACGATTTTAAATTTGCTTTGTGGCAAGTTTATGAGTTTTTATTTCCTATCAGTCAAAAAAAGAATGATTCAAAAGATTATCCGAAAGCTGAATTAAAATTCTACTGTGAATTACTAAACAATGAAATGGAATCGATTATGCTCGGAGATTTTAGTTGGTATAATGAATTGAAAAAAGAGATTGAATATGAAAGTAGTCTAATAGCTGTGATTTATGGACCTGAAATGGATTATGAGCATCCAATCAGTCAAAAATTTTGGAAAGGAGATAAAAGTTGGAAATCTGACATGGAAGATTTCATAAAACAAAAAGGAATAAAATTAAAATAAAGCCTACGTACAACAACGTTTATAATTAATTGCTTGGTTCAGGTTTACGTGGAAATTCCTTCGGAATTTCCTCTGGTTCGTGAATGTTTGCTAAATTAGTTGCTTAACCACGCAACTAACCATACACAAGACCGATGGTATGTAATTGCCTGCGGCACGTAGAATCGCGTTTTGCAAACGCTTCCTTTCTACTAATTACATACCATCGTCCACTGTTAATTGCACCTCGCCAAATTAATTGTATATTTATTCGAGTCTACGAGAACTCCTCACGAAACTACACACATCAGCGTGTATAGCGAATGAGGCGCAATTATGGCTCTCCGTGAGGCGCGCCTCACTACGCCATACACAGTGGACGTTGGCAGTAATATCGAAAACCCAATCTATGAGAATAATTGTTGTTTTATTTATTTGTATTCTATTTTCAAATTGTAATGGAAAGTCGGATGAATTGAAAACATTTAATAGTTTGAAAAATACTGTATGGATTGATTCACTTTGTAACGAATTTCATTTTAAGGATTCCACTATTTCAAAAAGACTTTTATATCAAGAAAATTTGTTTCTTGACCCAATTGGAAAATTGAAATTTAATAATGAAATCGAATTAGAATTTGACTACGGGAATGATGATATTGAAAAGTATTATCTGGAAAGTAAACTAAATGGAAAATTAGTATTTAGACCTTTAGACGAATATAATGACAATCTGACTTTAATAAAAGCTGACTCAATTAAAACATCTGATTTAAAACTTCAAAAATTACACCTAAAAGTAACACCAAATTTTTATTATTCTGGTTTTAGAGAAATCACTATAACCAATGACAAAAAAATCACTTACAGAAAAGAAAGAAATGAAGGGAAATTAGAAACTGCAATCTTTTCTGATTCAACATTTCATCAAATAGAAACCTATTTAGAAATTTTAAAATTCGATGAATATAAAGACAAATATGAATTCTATATTTCTGATGGAGCTGATTATGAATTTAATATAATAACGAATAAGTACGTAAAAATCATTGAATCTACTATGCGACCACCAGAAGGATTGTGGAATTTGATTTCATTTATCGATTTTAAATTACAAACTGAACAAAATACTACTGCCAACACCGTGTATAATTAATTGCTTGGTCACTGCCGACTTACGAACATTCCTGCGGAATATTCTATCTGTGATTTATTTGCTAAATTAGTTGCTTAACCACGCAACTAACCATACACAACAACGTTACCCACCATTTGAGAAAAGATGAAAATACTAACAAACATTTTGATTTTATTAATTTCTGTTTCAGTTTTCGGACAGACAACATCTGAAATAAAACTAAACGAAGCTGTTTCAAAAAATCTTGAAAAAAATACAATTGATATTGTTGATAAAACTTATCTATACATAAATGATGGAACTTCTAATGAACTTTTTTATTATGCAATAAAACCTAAAGGTAAAATTGAGGGAACTCTAATTCTATTACCGCCAACTGCACAAAGTACAGAAGATGTAATCAATAACAATATTAAACTATCTGAAATTGCATTTGAAAAGGGAATTTTAGTAATAATACCATCAATTAATTACAATCTTTATCTTGATAAGATTACAATGACCTTTTTGAATACTACTTTCAAAAAAGCTATATCTAAATATAAAGCACCGAATGACAAAATAATAATCGGAGGTTTCTCTTTGGGAGGAATGAATGCGATTAGGTATATAGAACTCTCAAAAGAAAATCCTGCTTTAACATCAATTCACCCTATTGCCGTTTATGGAATAGACCCACCTTTGGACTGGACAAGAATTTACTATTCATTTCAACGAACTAAAGAGTTAGGCTTTTCAGAAGTAGCAGTAAATGAGGCAACTGATTATTTAGACAAACTGGATAAACAATTCGGAGGTTCACCAGAAAAAGCACCAAATACTTACATTCAACATTCAATGTATTCAAAAACTGAAAAAAACGGAGGAAATGCGAAATTTCTAATTGACTCACCTATTAGAATTTACTCTGACCCAGATATTGATTGGCATTTAAGAGAAAGGCAAACTGATTTTTATGACATCAATGCATTAGACCAAACAGCAATGATTAATGAATTAAGAATTTTGGGTAACGAAAATGCGGAATTTATTAACGCACTGGGAAAAGGGTATCGCTTAAACGGAATGAGACATCCACACTCTTGGTCAATTGCTGAACCGAATGAATTAATGGAATGGATAGTTGACAATTTGAAATAAAACGGTGGGTAACACGGTGTATAAAACATAGCTAATAAGCGCTTAACCAAAAGGTTTGTGTTTATTTACTAAGACCGCCAAATTTTTAATTTGGCTTTTAAAAAATGTAAAGTTAAAAACAAAATATAAAAATTCGGCTCTGTGTTAATCCGAAAAGTTAGTGTCTTTTTGCACGCTACGTTTCATACACAAGACCGTTGTGTTTCATTAAAAAGTCATCAAATAATGAATATTAAAATTCGAAATGCTGAACTTGAAGACCTAGCTGAACTTCAAAATCTATTCTCGGATACAATCATGGAAACTTGCCAAAATGAATATTCATTAAATCAAAGAAAAGTATGGAGTAACGCTGTGAAAAAAACAGAAAAATGGAATAAATCTTTAAAAGAAGAATTTTTCATAGTGGCGGAAAATGATGGAATGATTGTAGGGTTCAGTTCTCTTAAAAATGAAAATTATTTGAATTTAATGTATATACATAAGGACTTTACTCGGAAAGGAATTGCAAGTAGACTTTATGAAAACATTAAAACAAAATCTATTGAATATGGAACTAAAAAACTGAGTGCCGACGTCAGTAAAACTGCTAGACCATTTTTTGAAAAATTAGGATTTAGAGTTTTAAAAGAAAATAAAAATATTGTAGACAACGAAATTGTGATTAATTACAATATGTCTGAATGAAAAACGAAAACACAACACGGTGTATAAAACATAGCTAATAAGTGCTTAATCGAAAGGGTTGTGTATATTTAGAAAGTCCGCCAAATTTTTAATTTGGCTTTTAAAAAGAGAAAAATTAAAAACAAAATATAAAATTCGGCTCTGTGTTAATCCGAAAAGTTAGTGTTTTTTTACACGCTACGTTTCATACACAGATCGTTAGCTGCAAGCAAAAAACAGGACAATGACATTTAACGAAATCTGGAATAAGCACAAAGGTCATTTACTAAATTTTATCAAAACTAAAATTGATGACGAACATATTGGAGAAGATATTTTACAAGAAGTTAGCATAAAACTACTTAATAATCTAAACCGAAAAATAGAGATTAAAAACTACAAAACTTGGCTCTTTCAAGTCACTAGAAATACAATTGCAGATTATTATAGAAAGAACAAAAAACATTCTGAATTATCAATAACCCAATCTGAAATCAACACCAATTCAAGTGCTTGTGTCTGTGATTTATCAGGTTTTGTGATTCAAACTTATCTACCCGAAAAATATAGTAGACCTCTTTATTTAAGTGATATTGAGCAAAAACCACAGCAAGAAATTGCTGAGATGCTTGATTTGAGTCTAACTGCAACAAAATCAAGAATACAAAGAGGACGAAAAAAACTAAAAGAATTAGTAAGTGATTGTATTGATATTTTTTACAATAACAAAGGTCAAGTCTGTGATTTTCAGTTAAAACACAACTGCGAACTTCCTCAAGAATTAAAAAATGAAATGGAAAGAATAAATTTAATTCCATAATCCTGCATCTTTTTGCTTTCACCTTGCGACTACAAGAGAAAGTAAACAAATGAAACATAAAATTGCATCCTCAGTAGTTGTACCAGCATTATTAATTTTAACAGGTATATTTAGTTATTTAACACTTCAAAATAATTGGAATTTTGAAATAGTATCCTATTCCATTTTCCTCTTTACCCTTTTTTACATTCTAATTTTAGAACGAATCATTCCGTTAAAGAAAAAATGGAAACCAAATAAACAGACTTTTTGGACAGATATTAAACATTTCATTTTTTCAACAGCAGTATTTGATGCTTTAGGAAAAATGCTTGCTTTATCATTGGTTATTTATTTTCAAGAAAAATTCTTTACAATATCTGATTTTTGGGATTCCTTACCATTTTTGGCAACATACATTATTGCTAATTTAATAGGCGAATTTCTTCCATACGTTTATCATAGAGTTAGCCATAAAGGAAATACGAACTCGTATTTAAGTCTTTTGTTATGGAAAATACATTCCATTCATCATTTACCAACAAGTTTAAATTGGTTTAAAACAAATTGGATTCATCCAATCAATATTTTCTTAAATACTTTTTTGAAAATGACGCCTCTTCTACTTTTAGGATTTAATAAAGAAATCATATTTTTAGTAGGTATAACACACGTAGTGATTGCCTACATCTCTCATGCAAACATTCAAACCAAAAAAAGTTTTTGGGATTACCTGATAGTAACACCTCAAATTCACCATTTTCATCACAGTAAAAAAATGGAAGAAGCAAAAAATTTTGGTAATATTTTTCCATTTTGGGACTTACTATTTGGCACATATTATAACCGAAAAGGAGCAGTTAAAGAAGTTGGAGTTATTGAAAACCATAAAACAAATTATCCAAAAAGCACAGCATATTTTAAGCAATTATTATTCCCTATAACAATTTCAAAGGAATGTTGTAAATAAATATATAAAATGAAAAAATATCAAATAACGACCATAATAATTACTACCGTTTTCATCTTTAGTCTTTTATCTTCTTGTCAAGTAGGAAGATACGTTTGGTTCAATTATGCCAATATTACAGACCATAAAATTTTTCCGTCAAGAACAATCCATAAAAGCACAGTTCCATTTACATTTGAGCAATCTAAAAATGGAAATGTTCCAAAAAAACTCATTGCCAAAAACAAATTAGATCATAATGAAGAATTTGATTTTGACAATTATTTAGAAGAAAGTAAAACAGTCGCTTTTTTAATAATTCAAAACGACACGATTAAATACGAAAACTACTTTAACGGTTATAAACAAACCTCTGTTTCGTCTTCTTTTTCAATGGCAAAATCAGTTGTTTCCATTTTAATAGGTATTGCAATAGATGACGATTTAATAAAATCGGTTAATGAACCAATTACAAATTATATTCCTGAATTAAAAGTAAA
This sequence comes from Pontimicrobium sp. SW4, assembly GCF_039954625.1. Taxonomy (NCBI): domain Bacteria; kingdom Pseudomonadati; phylum Bacteroidota; class Flavobacteriia; order Flavobacteriales; family Flavobacteriaceae; genus Pontimicrobium; species Pontimicrobium maritimum. The sequence goes on along the minus strand of NZ_CP157199.1, from coordinate 890,041 downwards.
CGGATTTGACAAAGTTACTATCGAACATTTATTGCAAATGACCTCAGGATTAGATTTTAATAAAAGTTATGTAAGTCCTTTTAGTGAAGCATCTAGTTATTATTATGGTACAAATCTTAGAAAAGCAATTCCTAAATTGAAATTGAAGAAAGAACCTGAACAAGAGTTTGAATACACAAGTGGAAGTCCCCAAATACTCGGTTTAATATTAGAACGTGTAATTAATGGAAAATCGGTAACTCAATATTTAGAGGAAAAACTATGGATTCCTTTAGGTATGGAATATGAGGCAAGTTGGAGTTTAGATAGAAAGAAAAACGGGTTAGAAAAAACGTATTGTTGTATTAATGCACGAGCGCGCGATTTTGCTAAAATTGGTAGACTATACTTAAATAAAGGCAATTGGAATGGCAAGCAGATAGTTTCAAAAGAATGGGTAGAGAAATCCACAAAAATTGAAACGTTGAAAGGAAGTGCACCTTATTACCAATATCAATGGTGGATTCCTAATAAGGATTCTTTTATTGCAGAAGGTCATTTAGGTCAATTTATTTATGTAAATCCTTCCAAAAATTTAATAATAGTACGATTAGGAGAAAAACACGGAGGTGTAGAATGGTGGTCTATTTTTGATAGGTTAAGTGAAAATTTAGGCAATGAATTCTTGCAATAGTAAATTAATAGAAACAGCCAGTGTATAACAAGCTATAAAATAATAGCAGTTTTAGTGCTAAATTCAAAGTGAGTATCTTTGTCCAAAGTTTAGTGCTAAACTGAAAGGCAAACACCTTAAAATCCGCTACTATTCTTATACTAGACCGTTGTGCATAAAAATGAACTCAGAAATTTACATAAAAAACATGGTTTGTCCTCGTTGTATTGACGTGGTTAACGATATTTGTGAAGAATTAAATATCCCTTTAAAACATATTCAATTAGGTAAAATAGAATGTACCTCAGAAATTAGCGAGAAAATAAAATCTAAACTGAATGAGAAGTTAACAGAAAGAGGATTTGAATTACTTCAAGATAAGAATCAAAAAACTATTGAACAAATTAAAACCACAGTTGTTACACAAATACATCATTCAAAAGAAGAATTAACCACTAATTTTTCTGTATTCCTTTCCGAAAAACTGAATCAAGAATACGCTTCACTTAGTCGTCTCTTTTCATCAGTAGAAGGTATTACGATTGAACGATTTATTCTCAAACAAAAAATTGAACGCGTAAAAGAATTTCTTTTCTATAAAGAATATACCCTTTCGGAAATAGCCTTTCAGATGGGCTATAGCAGTGTAGCTCACCTTTCTGCTCAGTTCAAAAAAGAGACAGGTATGTCTCCTTCTGAATTTAAAAAATTAAATGGCCCAAATCATCAACATTTAGATTCACTTTAAAATAAATATTTAGACGGATCAAAATTCTATAACTAATAGTCATAATTCTGTAATAGATTCTGTAAGTAACAGCTATACTTTTGTTCTATCGAGAAAGACGGAGTATGAAAGAACAATATAAAATAGCAGGAATGACATGTGCAGCATGCGCAGTCAGTATAGAATCATATCTAAAACCACAAGATGGCATTCTTGAAGTAGCTGTGAATTATCCAAATCAATCTGTTACTATAGAGTACGATAACAAAATAGCTCTTGAAACGATTCAACAAAAAATTAAAGAAATAGGCTATACACTTATATTAGGAACAAGCCAAGACACTCAAAAAGCATTTGAAGAATTAGAAGAAAAAAGATTAGCCTCACTTAAATCCAAATTAGTTTTTTCCGCCATTTTCTCTATCCCCATATTTGTAATGGCTATGTTCTTTATGGGGAAAATACCCTATGAAAATTGGATTATGATGGCCCTCTCACTCCCCGTACTATTCTGGAGTGGGGCTGAATTTTATACCATTGCCTGGAAAAAACTAAAACATTTTTCTGCCAATATGGATACGCTCGTAGCATTGAGTACAGGAATTGCTTTTCTATTTAGTGTATTCAATACTGTAAATCCCCAATACTTTTTAAGCAAAGGGCTTATGCCTCATGTTTATTACGAATCAGCGGTCATCATTATTACCCTAATCCTATTAGGGCGTTTTTTAGAGGAAAAAGCAAAAAGTAAAACATCTTCAGCCATTAAAAAACTGATGGGTTTAACACCCAAAAAAGTAATGGTGATTAGAAATGGAGAAGAGAGCATAATAAACTATGATGAAATTCTTAAAGGGGAACTCATTATTCTAAAACCTGGTGACAAAGTACCTGTTGACGGCAAAGTGAAGAAAGGAACCTCTTTTATTGATGAAAGCATGATTTCCGGAGAACCTATTCCTCTTGAAAAAACAAAAGGAAGTAAGGTGTTTGCAGGTACCATAAATCAAAAAGGAGCATTACGAATAATTGCAACTAAAGTAGGTAACGAAACCTTGCTTTCTCAAATCATTAAATTAGTGGAGCAAGCACAATCCAGCAAACCAGCCATCCAAAAAATGGCAGATAAAGTTGCCGGAATATTTGTTCCTATTGTGATTGGATTAGCTATACTAACATTTGCACTATGGTATTTTCTTGCTCCAGAAGCATCCTTAACCTATGCATTGCTTACACCTATTACCGTATTAATAATTGCTTGCCCCTGTGCTTTGGGATTGGCTACTCCTACTGCACTAATGGTGGGAATTGGAAAAGGAGCAGAACAAGGAATCTTAATAAAAGATGCTCAATCTCTTGAAACAGCTTATAAAATTGACACTTTAATTCTTGACAAAACAGGAACAATAACCGAAGGAAAGCCTCAAGTAACAAATATTATTTGGGATGAAAATATAATTTCAGATACACTAGAAAAAGTAGTGTTAGCCATAGAGTCAGAATCAGAACATCCAATAGCAGAAGCCATTGTTCAGCATCTTAAAGCGTCAAAAACTCCAGGTGTAACGATTGAAGCATTTCAAAGCATAACAGGCTTAGGGGCAGAGGCAACTTTTGAAAATACAATGTATAGAATAGGCAATGAAAATTTAATGCTCCAACATAAAATCAATACTCCTCATGCATTAGATCAAAAAGCAAATGCCCTAAAATTAGAAGCAAAAACAGTGGTTTATATTAGTCAACAAGACACTGTGGTAGGAATTATTGCTGTAGCAGATAAAATAAAGGCAACCACTATTTCTGCCATTAAAAAACTACAAAAAATTGGAGTCAATATCCACATGCTAACTGGAGACAATGAGCAAACGGCCAAAGCCATTGCACAGCAAGTTGGAATTAAACAATTTCAAGCCAATGTAATGCCTGCTGAAAAAGGGAAATTTGTGGAACAATTACAAAAACAAGGAAAAGTGGTTGCCATGGCAGGGGACGGCATAAATGATGCTCATGCCCTAGCTCAAGCAGATGTAGGTATTGCCATGGGAAGTGGAACAGATATAGCTATGGAAAGTGCCGGAATTACCTTAATGCAATCTGATTTAAAACAAATTGTAAAAGCAGTTCAATTGTCAAAAGCAACCATGCAAACTATCAAACAAAACTTATTTTGGGCGTTTATATATAACCTAATAGCTATTCCTATTGCAGCAGGTATCCTCTATCCTTTCAACGGATTTCTTTTAAACCCAATGATTGCAGGAGCAGCCATGTCTATGAGTTCAATCTCTGTACTAGCTAATAGCTTACGACTAAAAAATAGTGTAATTAATTAAAAACAAATAAAATTATGACAATCGTAAAATACAAAACAAACATACAGTGTACGGGTTGTATAAAATCGTTGACTCCTGTATTAAACAATTTAGATAATATCGATTCTTGGAAAGTAGATCTTGAAAGTTCCAATAGAATTTTGGAAGTGGATTTAGATGATAATGACAAAGAAACCGTATTCAATGCAGTAAAAGGTTTAGGTTTTGAGATTGAAGAAATTTCATAGAGAATAGAGATAAAACGGTATACAACACGGTATAAAAATAATAGTGGTTTTGTGCATAAATCAAAGTAAGTATCTTTGTATAAAGTTTAGTTGATAAATTGCAAGGTATTTGTCTTGGAATCCGCTACTATTCTTATACAAGCACGTTAAAAGACACTAAAAAATTAACTTATCTAATAATTATGATTTCACATTGATGATTTGTTGTTAGTTTTTAAATCAACAAAAATCACAAAAACCTCTATGCTTTTGTTAACAACTTCAGTTTCTTAAACTCACAAATAATTGTATTTTTACTGCTGTTAAAAACCAAATCAATCAATGGGTAAAATAATAGCAATCGCTAATCAAAAAGGAGGAGTTGGAAAAACAACTACCTCGGTAAACTTAGCTGCTTCACTTGGCGTTTTAGAAAAAAAAGTCCTACTTATAGATGCCGACCCTCAAGCGAATGCAACCTCTGGTTTAGGTATAGATGTCGAAAATATTTCTTTAGGAACCTATCAATTGTTAGAACATAGCTGTTCTGCCGAAGAATGTATCATTCCAACCGACTCACCAAATGTGGACATTATTCCAGCACATATAGACCTTGTGGCTATAGAGATTGAGCTGGTTGACAAGGAAGAGCGTGAATACATGCTTAAAAAAGCGATCACGCATTTAAAATCGGCTTACGACTATATTTTAATAGATTGCGCACCTTCACTAGGTTTATTAACACTAAATGCGCTTACTGCTGCTGATGCTGTTATCATCCCAATACAATGTGAGTATTTTGCACTTGAAGGTCTTGGAAAATTATTAAATACTATTAAAAGTGTTCAAAAAATACATAATCCAGATTTAGATATTGAAGGCTTGTTGCTTACTATGTACGATTCTCGATTACGACTATCTAATCAAGTAGTTGAAGAAGTACAAAAGCATTTTACCGATATGGTTTTTCAAACAATCATTCAACGTAATGTACGTTTAGGAGAAGCACCTAGTTATGGAGAAAGTATAATTAACTACGATGTAAGTAGTAAAGGAGCAACTAATTACTTAAGTTTGGCTAAGGAAGTTATCACAAAAAATGAAGCGTAATGGCGAAGGCAACAAAAAAACAAGCACTCGGTAGAGGACTTTCGGCACTTTTAAAAGATCCTAGTAACGATATACAATCTGCACAAGACAAAAATGCAGATAAAGTGGTTGGAAATATTATAGAATTAGAATTAGATCGCATTGAGGTAAATCCATTTCAACCTAGAACAAAATTTAACGAAGAATCCCTTCGTGAATTAGCTTCATCTATTAAGGAGTTAGGTGTTATTCAACCAATAACTGTTCGCAAAATTGCATTTAACAAATACCAATTAGTGTCTGGTGAGCGTCGTTTTAGAGCATCTTCATTATTAGGTTTAAAAACCATTCCTGCGTATATTAGAATTGCCAATGACCAAGAATCTCTAGAGATGGCATTGGTTGAAAATATTCAACGTCAAGATTTAGACCCAATTGAAATCGCTTTATCATATCAGCGTTTAATTGACGAAATAAATCTTACGCAAGAGCAAATGAGCGAACGTGTAGGCAAAAAACGTTCTACTATTGCCAACTACTTACGTTTATTGAAACTAGATCCAATTATTCAAACAGGAATGCGTGATGGGTTTATCTCAATGGGACATGGTCGAGCAATTATTAACATTGAAAATCAAGTTGCTCAACTTGAGATTTATGAAAAAATATTAACTAACAAATTGTCTGTTAGAGATACTGAGCGTTTAGTTAAAAACTATCATGAAAACAAAGAAGCAATTGTGCCAAAAATAATAGAAACACCTAAGTACATTAAAAAAGGTGTTAAAGAAATATCGGAGTATTTTGGTCATAAAATTGACGTTAAACTAGGAAAGAATGGTAGCGGAAAGATTACTATTCCATTTCATTCTGAAGAAGATTTTAATAGAATAAAGAAATTAGTTAGACGTGAAAAATAAGGGTCTCCTTTTAGTTGCATTATCGCTACTTCCCTTCGTAGTCATCTCTCAAAATAATAGTGATATTCTTGGTGAAAACATAGTGATTCAAGATACTATTATTAAAGATTCATTTGACCCTTTACGACCATCAAAAGCAGCATTTTATTCTGCTATTTTACCAGGATTAGGGCAAGCATACAATAAAAAATACTGGAAAATCCCAATAGTCTATGCCGCTTTAGGAACGGGTATTTATTTCTATGCAGATAATAATAAAGATTATAAACGCTACCGAAATGCTTATAAACGGCGTTTGGCTGGTTTTAGTGATGATGAATTTTGGGGAGAAAGCACTGACGGAAGCCCGTTATCATCACCAAACATATCTAACGACGGTTTAATTAGAGCACAGCGTACTTTGCGCAGAAACAAAGAAATTTCATTATTGGTCACCATTGGCTTATACGCTTTAAACATTATCGACGCCAATGTAGATGCACATTTACTACAATATAATGTGGATGATAATTTGGCTATAAAACCACATTTTAACTTCAACGAAATGGATGCTACAACCAACTTAGGACTTACCGTAGGTTTTAAATTTTAAACAGATGAAAATTGCATTACTTGGCTATGGAAAAATGGGAAAAGCTATCGAAAACATAGCTTTAGAACGAGGTCATTCTATTGTGCTTAAAATAAACGATGATATAAATAATTATAATATTAAAACTGCTGATGTTGCTATAGATTTTAGTATTCCTGAAGCAGCAGTTAAAAACATTTCTAATTGTTTAAAAAATGGTGTTCCTATTATCTCTGGAACTACTGGATGGCTAAAAAACTATCACGAGATGGTTGCTTTGGCTAAAGAGCGAGATGGTGCTTTTATTTACGCTTCTAACTTTAGTTTAGGAGTTAATGTTTTCTTTGAGTTAAATAAACAGTTAGCTAAAATGATGTCTAACTTATCTCAATATAACGTTGATATAGAGGAAATTCATCATACTCAAAAACTGGATGCACCAAGTGGCACAGCTATTACTTTGGCTGAAGGCATTATTGAAAACACAACTAATAAAAGCTGGTCTTTGGGTAAAAAAAATGAAGCTAACACCATTCCGATAGAATCAAAGCGTATTGAAGCTGTTCCAGGTACACATTTTGTAAATTACAACTCGAATGTAGATACTATTTCAATATCTCATATAGCACATAACAGACAAGGTTTTGCCTTAGGAGCAGTTATTGCTGCTGAATGGATTATTGGAAAAACTGGCGTATTTACAATGAACGATGTGTTAAATATTGGTTAAGATGCTTTATTATTGTAACACTCAAATAGGACTTTGGTACTAACTAACAACAAAAAACTACGATTATGACATTGACGCAATGGCTTATATTCATTTTAATAATTCAAGTAGTACATGGATTAGGAACTTGGAAGCTATATATAAAAGCAGGAAGACAAGCATGGGAAGCATTTATTCCTGTATACAATGCTGTTATTTTAATGAAGATTATTAATCGTTCACCTTGGTGGACAATATTGTTATTTCTTCCTATAATCAATCTTATCATGTTCCCAGTTGTTTGGGTAGAAACAGCTAGAAGTTTTGGCAAAAACACGTATACGGACACTTTTTTAGCAATTGTAACTCTTGGTTTTTACAACTATTACTTAAACTATGTAGCTGATGTTAGCTATGTTGAAAATAGAGACATCAACCCTAAATCATCGTCTGGTGAATGGGTTAACTCTATTCTATTTGCGATTGTTGCTGCAACACTTGTACACACCTATTTCATTCAGCCTTATACTATTCCTTCATCATCATTAGAAAAATCCTTGTTAGTAGGTGATTTTCTATTTGTAAGCAAAGTGAATTATGGTGCTAGAATCCCAATGACCACTGTCGCGGCACCAATGGTTCACGATACCATTCCTGTGCTTAAAAAGAAATCGTATTTATTTAACGATGATATTACTAAAAAGAAAACTTCATGGCTCAACAAATTACAGTTACCATATTTACGTATACCTGGATTTGAAAAAATAGACAGAAACGAAATAGTCGTGTTTAATAGTCCTGCAGACTCAACCGATAATATAAAATACTTTACATCTTTATCCAATCGTAATTTTAATAAACCAATAGACAAAAAAATTAATCTAGTAAAACGCTGCGTCGGTGTTCCTGGAGATTCATTAGAAGTACGTGATGGTTTTATTTATATTAATGGCGTAAAGAATGAATTACCAGATAGAGCAGAGTTACAGTTTAGTTATTTTGTACAGCCAAAGACCAATCAATTTAATCCACAACTGCTTAAAGAAAGGTATGATATTACAGATGATTTTGATATAATTAATCAACAAAACACTTACTATTTTTCTGCTATTTCTGATGAAGCTTTAAGTAGATTTAAAAACCATCCAAATGTTTTAAGTATCACGCCAAACAAACAAGAAAAAGGTGCGAGAGACCCAAATATTTTTCCACATCATCCTGATTATAATTGGAATAACGATTTTTTTGGACCACTTTATATTCCTGAAGAAGGAAAAACAATAGATATTAATTTAGAAGTACTTCCACTATACAAAAGGGTTATTGAAGAATATGAAGGTAATAGTCTTCGTGTTGAAGGCAATCAAATTTTTATTAATAATCAATTAGCAACCAACTATACCTTTAAGCAAAATTATTATTGGATGATGGGAGACAACCGTCATAACTCACTAGATGCGAGAGCTTGGGGTTTTGTGCCATTTAATCATGTGGTTGGAAAACCTGTATTTATTTGGATGAGTTGGGATGGTTTAAAAAACCCACGTTGGGAACGTTTCTTTACAACTGTTCATGGAAGTGGAGAACCTGTATCATATTTAATTCCATTTTTAGTACTGTTATTCGGATATTATGGATTTAAAAAATGGCGCAAACATAAAAAGGCAAATAGTTAATTCGTTTTTTGTTGATTTGTTGATTTGATATGTATACGTACAGTTTTGAAAAATTAGAAGTCTGGATTGAAGCTAAAGAGCTTTCTAAAAACATCTATTTCATTACTAAAAAATTTCCTGATGAGGAAAAATTTGGCTTGACATCACAATTAAAAAGAGCTTCAATTTCGATTTGTTCTAACATTGCTGAAGGTTCTGCTAGAAAAACCAATAAAGACAAAGCACATTTTACTGTAATGGCCTTTAGTTCTGCTGTAGAAGTTTTAAATCAAATAATCATTGCTCACGATTTAAAATTTATCAATGAATCAGAATACAAACCACTTAGACAACAAATTGAAAGTATTACCAATAAATTAAACGCGTTGAGGAATTATCAAATAAACAAATAAACGCATCAACAAATGAACGTATTAATACATCCAACATATTTTCCAAATGTTGCTCACTTTGTAAGTATGATTCATTCAGAGAAGTTGCTGTTTGAAGTTCATGATAATTATCAAAAACAAACCTATAGAAATAGGGCAAATATTTATGGCGCAAATGGTAAATTAGCATTAACGATTCCTGTAATCTATTCGCAAAAAAACAGACAACTATATCGAGACATTAAAATTTTTAATGACAACAAATGGCAAGCGTTACATTGGAAATCGTTACAAAGTGCCTATAGAACATCTCCTTTTTTTGAATTTTATGAAGATGACCTAGCACCTTTATTCCATAGTAAGCAAACGTTTATTTTAGACTTTAATTTTAAATGCCTGGAAGTGGTTTTTAATTGCTTACAGCTAGATTTCAACTATCAAATAACTTCGGTATTTGAAACTAAACCAAGCAATTGTTTAGATTACAGGCGCTTGGTTAATGCCAGAAAGGAAAAAAAATATCAATTTGAACCTTACACGCAAGTTTTCTCAAATAAGCATGGTTACATAAATAATTTGAGCATCCTAGACTTGTTATTCAACGAAGGCACCAATACTGTTCCTTACCTACAATCACAAAAAATACAATTCTAATGTTGCAGCCATTTGTACATTATGGTATTCATTTTTTGATTCCGCTATTTATTGCTTTAATCTTTTTTAAAAATGATTGGAGAAAGGCATTTCTAATTATGATAGCGACGATGTTAATTGACTTAGACCATCTTCTCGCTTCTCCAATTTTTGATGCTAATAGATGTAGCATTAATTTTCACCCACTGCACTCCTATTTTGCTATTGGTGGATATATTATTCTAACTTTTATAAAGAAAACAAGACTACTTGGAATTGGTCTCTGCATTCACATTATCGCAGATTGGTGCGATTGTTTATTTATGTAAACTTACTTTTGCCCGAATTGGGTAATGGTCGGATAACTTTTCTTCATACACTTTAAAGCTATTGACTTCAAAAGCGTCATCAACTAAAATAAAATCAATTCGGACAGGGAAATATTTAAAATTAAATGTTCTTCCAAAACCATTACCAGCTTCTTCAAAACTATCTTTTAAATCGCCTTTTATCTCTTTATAAACATACGAATAGGGAGAGTTATTAAAATCGCCACAAATCACCATTTTATAAGGTGATTGTTCTTTATGCTTAATAAACAATTCGGCTTGTTCTTGTTGCATTTTAAACGTTTCACTTACCTTATTAATAAGTTTTTCGGAATCCTCTTTTTTTAAGCTTTCAACGTTCGCATCAATATGTAGCGATTGTAAATGCACATTATACACTCTTACAGTGTCATTACCTTTTACTATGTCAGCATAAATAGCATTATTAGCAGTGTTTGGAAATTCCACTGAACCAGAACCAATAATAGGGTATTTAGAAAAAATGGCTTGCCCATATTTTACTCGATTCCCAGAAAGCTTTTCATATTTATACTTATAAAAAGACAAGTCAATACGTTCGTGAGGATGGTATTCTTGAAAAGAAATAACATCAGGGTTATCCTGTTTAATGAGTTCTATAATTTCTTGTTCAACGCTATCGTTGTCTATCCAATTATATAAATTAAATAATCTAACATTGTAGTTCATTATTGAGATATTGTTGTCTTCTTCAACATTTTTTGAAGATGAAAACTTATATAATGACCCCACATAACTGTAGCCCAATAACAATACTAAACCTGATAAAAGTAGGTGCTTTTTGGCTTTTAACAGCCAATACAACATGAATAGTGCGTTTAAAATAATAAATAGCGGAACTGCTAAACTTAATACAGAAAGGAAGGCGAAATTTTTAGGAGCTACATAAGGTAAAAGGTAGGATAATAATAGTACAGCAGCCACCAGAGAATTGATGAAGAAGATAATTTTTTCTGAACCTTTTAATTGCTTCATAGCGCTTTTTACTTTCCAGATCTGAATAAAAATTCTTTTTCCTCCTTGCTTAAACTTTCGTAACCACTCTTGCTTATCTTGTCTAATATAATATCGATTTGCTTCTGTTTATTAAACTCGTCAAATTCATCTTTAGTATGTCCTGCATAAGCCTTTCCCTTTGTTTTTGACCTATGAACAGTTTTTAACCTTGATTTTTTAGAAAATAGGCTCGAAACACTATCCATAATACGCTCAAAATCTTTACCGATATCTGTACCCTTTTTTAATTGCGTAGCGTATAAAAAACCCAAAAGAATACCGCCTATATGAGCAATATTTCCTCCAATATTTGAATTTGATGGTATATCTGCCGACATTGAATTTAATAAACCTACAACATCCAAGAATACAAACACCAATCCTATGTACAACAGTTTAATATTAAAATTTACTATTCTAACTTCATAATTAGGCATGTAAGCGCATAAAAAGATTAATACTGCCCTAACACCTGCAGAAGCACCAATTAATGACCCTGTAGATTTTAAAATACCATTAGGGAAAACAACAAATGCTAACATATACGCTAATGCTCCTGTAATTATTCCTAAAAAATAAATATTGAGTGATAATTTGCTACTGAATAAATTAGAGAGTGAACGACCAATAAAATATAGCACTAGCATATTAAAAAATAAATGCCAAAAACCCACATGTACAAAACCATAAGTGATGATGGACCAAGGCTGAAATATAAATTCCGAAAATTCTTTTGGCAACTCCAACCAAGCTAAACTCTGTCTTCTGGATGCACTCGAAAAATTAGCAATCAACCAGCCAATTATATAAACAACAACGTTAGCTGCGATTATTTTCTCAAAGGCAGTTAATCGTTTAAGCTTATCTTGGATATCGTGAGTTAACGACGTCATTTTAATTCCAACGGTTTCGGTTAAATTGATTCTTTTTCCAGTACCACATAATGATAAATCCAGTAATAGCACCACCAACGTGAGCCATATAAGCAGTATTACTTGGGCTAAAGAATGACTGTCCTGTTAATGCAGAAACAATATCAAGAATAATAATTCCAGGAATAAAATACTTTGCTTTTATTGGAATAGGCAAAAAGATAAGCATCAATTTAGCTTCAGGATTCATCATCCCAAAAGCAGCTAATACTCCCATAATACAACCTGAAGCTCCAACCATGGATGCATTAAAGATTGGAAAAAGTTCCTTCAGCTTTAAAAACTGAATCTCACTAATACCATTAATCGCTTCATTAGTAGTGAGCATTTGAATTATTTGGTCACTAGTTAAACCAGAACCAATTAATTCTCCATGAAGTGGCATATAATTGAAATAATAATATCCTAGCTGAAATAACATGGCTCCAAAGCCTGCGGAGATATAAATAAATAAAAACTTTTTACTTCCTAATTGTTGCTCCACAGCTGTACCAAACATCCAAAGTGCAAACATATTGAACAATAAATGCGTAAAGCCACCATGCATAAACATGTGGGTGATTACTTGCCAAGGTTGAAACAAATCATTCTTTGGAAAATATAATGCAAACCATTTATAAAATAACTCACCATTTCCACCACCAACAAGCATAGTACCTATAAACATAATCACGTTGATGATTAATAAATGCTTTACTGTATCTGTTATGCCTCTCATCATTTCTTCTAATTAAATTTTTTATCAATATCATCAACTTGCATAGTAATAAACGTTGCTCTATTTGTCGGTGAAACTGAAGGTTCTTTGCAAGCAAATAAACTATTTACTAAATGCTCCTGTTCTTGCAATGTTAAATATTGTCCTTTTTTTATTGCTAAACTTTTTGCTAAGCTTTTTGCTATTAAGTCTGTTTGACTAAAATGATTATCAGGCACTTCATTTTCAACATCGTTAATAAGTCTTTCCAATACTTCTGAAGCCTTAGAAGCTTCAACACTTATAGGTATACCTGATATTTCAATCGTATCGCCTTCCAACTTAGAAAACACAAATCCTGTTTGCTCTAATTGTTCTCTAAAATTCGCCAATATGGCAATTTCCATATTAGAAAACTCCATTTTTAAAGGAAATAGTAATTGTTGACTCACAGCTTCTTTAACTGTAATATGTTGCAAAAATTGTTCATACAACACACGTTGATGTGCCATATGTTGGTCAATAAACAACATTCCCGATTTAATGGTGTTAACAATATACTTTCCATGAACCTGAAACGTCTTTTGTGTCTTCTCTTTATTGGCGTCATCAAACATCGAAGGCATTTCTTCGTCGTTTTCAACTTGTAGTCGACTAAATACTTCCGTTTTGTTATTACCTTTAGATTCTAAACCAACATATAAACTTTCCCAACTACTAGCAGTTTCTTTTTTAAATGAAGTTCCAGAATTTCTGCCAGAATTTTTTTCGTTTTTAAATGGATTAAAACTTCTATCTACTTCAACAATAGGATTCGATGCTTGCTTATTTTTATAATCATAAGGCGTATCCATACTGCTGTTGTGCTCAAAATCTAAAACTGGCGCAATATTAAATTGTCCTAAACTATGTTTTACTGATGAACGCAATAAAGCGTAAAGCGTATGTTCGTCATCAAACTTAATCTCAGTTTTTGTAGGGTGAATGTTAATGTCTATCGTTTTTGGGTCAACTTCTAAATATAAAAAGTAACTAGCGTGTGTACCTTCTCGCAGCAAGCCTTCAAACGCTGCATTTACTGCATGGTTTAAATAACCACTTTTTATATATCGATTATTTACAAAAAAGAATTGCTCGCCTCTAGTTTTTCTAGCGAACTGCGGCTTACCGACAAATCCTGATATTTTTAAAACCTCTGTTGATTCTTCAACAGGCACTAATTTTTCATTGGTTTTTCCACCAAAAACATTTACTAAACGCTGTCTTTTATTGGTAATTGGCAAGTTGAATAGCTCACTTCCATTATGATACATAACAAAAGTGATGTTTGGATGTGCCAAGGTTACACGATTAAATTCATCGATGATATGTCTGGATTCTACCGTATTGGATTTTAAAAAATTACGTCTCGCAGGAATATTAAAAAAAAGATTTTTTACAGCGATAGACGTTCCTGTTGGAGTTGCAATAACCTCTTGCGAAACCACCTCGCTTCCTTCTATTTTTATATATGTACCAACATCGTCAGTATCAAGCTTTGTTTTAAGCTCCACATGTGAAATGGCTGCTATACTAGCCAAAGCCTCTCCACGAAAACCTTTGGTGGTTAAATTAAATAAATCGTCGGCTGATGTGATTTTTGATGTTGCATGACGCTCAAAACTTAAACGAGCATCAGTCACACTCATACCTTTACCGTTATCAATAACTTGAATTAATGTTTTACCAGCATCTTTAACAATAAGTTTTATTGAAGTTGCGCCAGCATCAATAGCGTTTTCTAACAACTCTTTCACAACCGAAGCTGGACGCTGTACGACTTCGCCTGCAGCAATTTGGTTCGCTACATGATCTGGTAATAACTGAATAATATCTGCCATTAATTTTTATGAAAAGAAAATGGATAAGTCAAAGTCAATGATGAATAGAAATATTAATACAAGAATGGCAACTATAATTAAAATTCGTCTGTTAGCTTCTTTGTCTTTTTCTCCTTTAAGATCGGCTAAAGCGTTATTAAGTTTTGCTTTCAAGCTATGCTTACCAATAGTGGTTCTATACTCATCAAATTTATGTTTAATCGCATAAGGGTTACCTTCTCCTTTATCATCAAAATATTGAGGTGTATAATTGTACTTTTTGTTTTGGCGTGTTTTAAAAATTCCCATAGCTTATTATTTTTACATGAACTTATTTTCTAATACATACATACAAATCAATAACAATACCAAAATGATAATTAATGTACGCATTGAAAATCCACGTCTTCCAGTTCCAAGATTAACGTCTCTTTGTTTTTGCCATTTAGACGCTAAATTATGCTCCTTAGAATGCTCTCCAACTTGATTTTCTTTTGAAAACCTAGGTTTATAATTAAACTTTTTATTCTTGCGTTGCTTAAACAATCTATTATATACTAATGTTTCAAATGTACTTAAAATACAGGGAAATTACACTTTGGAAATGCCAAAAATTGTTAACAAAATGGTATTTAAAAAATACAGGATTATTTAGTGAAACTTCGTTTTATAAAGAAAAAAAACGTAATACTATTGTTTATTGTTTACTTAGGAAAGCCATTTTTATTGCAGCAATAGCAGCTTCAGTACCTTTATTACCATGAATACCACCAGAACGTTCAATAGCTTGCTGTAATGTATTGTCGGTTAGTACACAAAAAATCACAGGCGTTTCATGTAACACATTAAGATCTTTGATGCCTTGAGAAACACCTTCGCAAACAAAATCAAAATGCTTCGTTTCTCCTTGTATAACGCTTCCAATAGCTATAACTGCATCTACATTTTGTTGTTGCATCTTTTTGCATCCGTATATAAGCTCAAAACTTCCTGGAACATCCCAACTAATAATATTGTTTTTAGAAGCCCCACAATCTAATAACGCTTCTATAGCTCCTTTGTAAAGACCTCCTGTAATGGTTTCATTCCATTCAGAAACAACAATCCCAAACCGAAAATCTTTCGCGCTTGGGATTGTTGTCTTATCGTAATGTGATAAATTTTTATTTACAGTTGCCATGTTTTAGTTACTAGCAGCTTCAGCTTTACCAATAAATGCATCAATATTTGCTGCTTCATTACTTGAAGCGAATTCTTCTTTTATTCTCTTAAAATTTTGTAAAGCCTTAGTGTTATCACCTAAATCTAGTGCTACACTACCAGCTTTAAATAAATACAATGGCGTTGTGAAGTCGTTTGCAGACATATTTGCAGCTTTAGTATAATAATCTAAAGCGTCTTCTTTTTGTCCTAACTGAATAAATGCATCTCCAATACCTCCTTGAGCGATAGGTCCTAAAACCATATCATCAGATTTAAAATTACTTAAATGCTCAATAGCATTTTGATAATCTTTAAGATTCAAATAAGACATTCCAGCATAATAGCTTGCTAAGTTTCCTGCATTGGTACTTTTGTATTCTGAAATGATATCTAACATTCCAAACTTACCTTCACCTCCATTTAAAGCTAGGTTAAATAATGAATCTTTTTCAACACCGGTAGTAACAGCTTCATCAAAATATTTTTGAGCTTGGAACATATCGTTCATAGCTACACTTTCTTTAGGCTCTTGAATAAATTTGTTATATCCTAAATACCCTAAAACAATTATTGCGGCTAAACCAACAATAATAAAAATATACTTTTGGTTTTTTGCAACCCACTCTTCAGTTCTAGAAGCACCTTGATCTAAAGTATTAAATACCTCAGCCGTTGCCGATTGTTCTTCTATTGCGTCAGCTTTCTCTGCCTTTGTTTTTGGTTTATAACCTCTTTTCTTATAAGTCGCCATATATTCTATATTAATGCGCCGCAAAAATAAAATTTTTATTGGTATAAAAAAGGTAATTTATTTGTTATTTTTCAATAATTTGCAGCTTCTTTTTAAAGAATTACACCTTCTTTTTAGATTTATAACTTACATTTTTGATGGTTTTAAAAACATTATCTGTACTAAATTACAAAAATTTTGATTCAAAAACTTTTGAATTTGACACAAAAATAAACTGCTTTGTTGGCTCAAATGGTATTGGTAAAACAAATATTTTAGATGCTATTTACCACCTTTCTTTTGGTAAAAGTTATTTTAACCCAATAGCCTCTCAAAATATAAAACATAATGAAGATTTTTTTGTAGTGGACGGTGTATACTCTAAATTAGAAAAACAAGAAAAGATAATTATTTCTTTAAAAAAAGGTCAAAAAAAGATTATTAAACGCAATGGAAAGGTATATGATAAGTTTAGTGATCATATTGGTTTTTTGCCTTTAGTTATTATTTCGCCAGCTGATAGAGACTTAATAATTGAAGGAAGTGATACAAGGCGCAAGTTTATGGATGGTGTTATCTCGCAAAGTGATAAAACATACTTGCAAGAACTTATTTCGTATAATAAAGTTTTAGCACAGCGTAATGCACTATTAAAATACTTTGCAGTTAATAACACTTTTAATAGCGATACTTTAGAAATTTACAATTCGCAATTAAATCAATTAGGCCAATCTATACATGAAAAGCGCAACGAGTTTCTTAAAGTATTTGTGCCTATATTTAAAGAACGTTATAAAGCGATTAGTAATGGTAACGAAATAGTAAATCTTACATATAAAAGCGACTTATTTAGCGACTCATTACAAACGCTATTAGAAACTAATTTAAATAAAGATAAAGCTTTACAACATACTAGTGTTGGTACACATAAAGACGATTTAAAATTTGAAATTGAAGCGTATCCTATTAAAAAATTTGGCAGTCAAGGGCAGCAAAAATCATTTTTAATAGCTCTAAAATTAGCCCAATTTGATTTTACTAAAGCACAAAGTGGTGTGACACCAATTTTACTTTTAGATGATATTTTTGATAAATTAGATGAAAATAGAGTATCTCAAATTATAGCATTAGTTGATAATGAAAATTTTGGTCAAATATTTATTACTGATACACATCCAGATAGAACCGAAAATGCAATAAAGCAAGTACACCAAACTTATCAGATTTTTCACTTACAATAATGAAAAAATGAATTTTAGATCCCTCCTATATATTGTAATAATTGCTTTTACTTTTAGTAATTGTACTTCTAACCCTGAAGATGAGATTGCTTTTATTGAAGGGTATTGGGAAATTAAAGAAGTAAAAAAAGACAACAAACTTATTAAGGCGTATAATGCAAATCTTTCGGTTGACTATTTTGAAATTAATAATGACTTAACAGGTTTTAGAAAAAAAGTTACGCCTACGCTAAATGGCACTTTTATTGTAAATCAAGATGAAGCTCCTTTTACTTTGAAAATTGAAAATGATTCTTTAAACATCTATTACAATCATAATAGTATCATTACTAAAGAAACTATTATTAGAGCCACAAAAGAAGAACTTGTTATCGTTAATTCTCAAGGCTTTCGTTATATTTACAACCCTTACAAAAGCATTAACATTGACGAGTAAAAAACGACATAATGAAAATATGGCTTTAAGTGATGTACTTAAAGAGTTTGTATCTACCAATAAACTTCAAGAAGGTTTAGACAAGGTTGAAATTAAAGATGCTTGGGAAAACCTTATGGGAAATGGTGTTAATAGTTATACAACTTCTGTACAACTAAAAAGAGACACTTTATATGTGCAACTTAGCTCATCTGTGCTACGAGAAGAATTAAGCTATGGGAAAGAAAAAATTATCACCATGCTTAATGAAGCTTTAGGTAAACCTCTTATTAAAACCTTAATTCTAAAATAATTTAATTTCTAAAATATACGTAGTTCTACGTATTGTTTTTCACCAAAGAAACCACTAATTTTATTACATCCCTCTATAATAATTGTGTGAGCAATGCTTATACATAATAATTATAGCTTAAAAGTTTAACAATGAAACCGATTTCCCTAACAATAATCATTGTTTCTAGTACTATACTATTTGGTTTAGACAGGAATAAATTGTATTGTTTTTTTAGATATAACAATTATGACCATTCTTTGTTGGAATTAGGTCAATATCTTTCTAAGGTGTCTGTTTCTTTATCTAATTTATTCCCTTATGAGCAAAAACCTTAAAATTTTTTGTATTAAAAACCTACTTAATTTAGTAGCTCTTTGTTTGTTTTTAACAGGTAATATTTATTCTAACACTTATTTAATTATTATTGGTGGCTGTGGAATGATTGTGTTTTCTTTTATATTATATCATCAATTTTTAAATCCATTAATTGCCATTGTTTTAGGAATATTCTTAATGTTTATCTTGTCACCATGGTACCTTAGTGTTTTTTGGGCAGTAAGTATTTATTTAATATTTCAAATTGTAACATTACTACACAGTTTGTTTACCAAAAAAGATTTTTTTAAAACTACTTTTAATGCCAATTAGTTTGAACTAAATACTTAACCCTACATATTGTAATTATTTGAGTTGTATTAATGCAAATATGACGCATAAAAAAAGCTACAACTTTCGTTGTAGCTTTTAATTTAATTTTATTACTCTCTAAAACATTTCTCTTCCCGAAAAGTGAAACGCACCTTCTATTGCAGCATTGTCATCACTATCACTACCGTGAACAGCATTTTCTCCAATAGATGCGGCATATAGTTTACGTATAGTTCCTTCAGCAGCTTCAGCTGGATTTGTTGCCCCAATTAACGTTCTAAAGTCCTCAACTGCATTCTCTTTTTCTAAAATTGCAGCTACAATTGGTCCTCTAGTCATATACTCAACTAACTCTCCAAAAAATGGACGTTCATTGTGCACTGCATAAAATGCTTCAGCATCTGCCTTAGTCATTTGAGTTAACTTCATTGCTACAATTCTAAATCCTGAAGCTGTTATTTTTTCTAATATTGCGCCAATATTCCCTTTTTCAACTGAATCAGGTTTTAGCATTGTAAATGTTCTATTTGTTGCCATTGTTTTATTTAAATTTCGTGCAAAAATACAGTTTTTATATAAATTACCAAGCTTTAATAAGTTTGTGTTAGTTCTTGCTGTAATACATTATTCTCTCCTCGCATTTGCATAACAACCTTTTTGGTATCAAAATTAATTTTAAGTAGTCCAAAACTTAAATCGGAAACTACTTGTCCCTCTCTATATTGATTTGGTTCACCATCAAAACTAGTATACGAGTGTGTCATTCCGCTTGAAGTAAAATCAATTAAAGGATAATCTAACCCTTCTATGGTAATTTTAGAAAACTCCGAAATATGTCTGTCACCAGACAATACAATAACACCATTTGCTTTAGATGTACTAATTAAGTTTTTAAGCTTATCCACTTCATGAGGCATAGTTCCCCAAGTTTCAAAACCGTGTTCAGCAGATAAAAACTGGATACTACTTACAATTAGGTTAAAATCAGATTTTGAGGAATTTAATTCATTCTCTAGCCATTGCCATTGTATATCGCCTAACATTGTACCTTCTCCATAGACATTTGGTTGATATCGATGCTCAGGATTATCAGATGGTGTTAAAGCACTTCTAAAATAACGTGTATCTAAAACAATAACTTTCACACTTCCTTTATCTGTTTCTATAACTTCTGAATGGTATACCCCTTCACGTTTCCTTCTACTATCTGTCTTCGAAACACCTATAAAATCTAAAAATAATTGCTGACTTTCTGCTTTAGCTACATACTCCAAACCACCATCATTTAATCCATAATCATGATCATCCCAAGTACCTAAAACTTTCATTCCCTTAATTATCTGGTCGTAACCTTCTTGTTGAAGTTGTTGCTGATAATGTTGTGACATTAATTTCATATCATCAGTATCAGAATAAATAACATCGCCTCCCCAAATCCAAGCTATAGGTTTATTTTCTAAAACAGGTTTCCAGAGTTTGTTTTCAAACGATTGCCTATTACAAGATCCAAAAGCGATTATAAAGTCAATTTCTTTAGTTTCTTTTAAATTAATTGATTTCTCCTTATTGCTTTTACATGAAATTACAAGTAAAACTAGCAATACATATTTAAAAATTGTCTTCATGAGTAATTATAAAAAAGGTTAATTTTTTACAAAAGTAGTATATTACATTTAAAGGATTTGTTATTAAATTGTATCTTCGCTTCTTATGACTAAAACAGAGATTTCAAAAATAAAAGCTTTATTAAAATCACCTAAAAAAATAGTGATTGTCCCTCATAAAAATCCTGATGGGGATGCTATGGGTTCAACACTTGGATTATATCATTACTTAAAGCTATATAATCATAATGCTATAGTCATTGCGCCTAATGATTATCCCGATTTCTTAAAATGGCTCCCTGGAGATGACTTAGTTTTAAAATATGATTCTGATAAAACTAAAGCAGATGACTTAATTTTGAATGCTGATATTATTTTTACTTTAGATTTTAACGCCTTACATAGAACTGGCGATATGGAAACCATTTTAGCAAATGCTGAAGCTATAAAAATTCTAATCGATCACCATCAGCAACCTGATGATTATGCACAGTATATTTACTCTGATGTAACTATGTGCTCTACATCTCAAATGATTTATCATTTTATAGAAATGCTTGAAGATGTTAAAGCTATTAACGCTAATATTAGTACTTGCTTGTATACTGGAGTAATGACAGATACTGGATCTTTTAGGTTTAGGTCTACGACAAGCACGACGCATCGTGTAATTGCAAGTCTTATAGATAATGGAGCAGACAATGCTCAAATACATAATAATGTATATGACACAAATAGTTTTAATAAACTGCAGTTATTAGGACGTGCTTTAAGTAACCTAAAATTGATTTCAGATTTTAATACTGCTTATATTACTTTATCTCAAAAAGAGCTAAATTTATTCGATTATAAAAAAGGAGATACTGAGGGTATTGTTAATTATGCTTTATCCTTAAATGGCGTAAAATTTGCTGTTATTTTCATTGAAAATCAAAGTGAAGGTATTGTAAAAATATCGTTACGATCTAAAGACCATTTTGATGTAAACATGTTTGCAAGAGAACATTTTAATGGTGGAGGACATATAAATGCAGCAGGTGGAAGAAGCGAATTATCACTTAAAAAAACAATTGAAAAATTTATTAGTATCTTACCAATCTATAAAAATGACCTCAAATCATGAAAAGACTACTAATTCTAACCCTAACATCCATTCTTTTTTTTGGATGTAAATCGCCTGAAGCGAGGCGGCCGGTTTCTGTTAAAACAGGCTCATTTATTGATGCTTCTGTAGAACGAAACAAAAAACTTAATGAAACTGAACGAAACAGAATACTAGAGCTTATCCGAAAAGATAAAAACGCAGAATATATAGCATCTGAAAATGGGTTTTGGTATAGCTACAATACTAAAATTGAAGAAGATGATATTACTCCTGAGTTTGGTGATATAGTTAATTTTAAATATAATGTATCCGATTTAAACGGAAACTCTATTTATACCGAAGACGAATTAAAACCTAGAGATTATACCATGGATAAAGAAGAATTATTTTCTGGTTTAAGAGAGGGGTTAAAACTTATGAAAGCTGGTGAAACAGTTACCTTTTTATTTCCATCTCAAAAAGCTTATGGCTACTATGGTGATACTAACAAAATAGGAACAAGCGTACCTTTAATATGTAATGTAACAATAAACTCAATAACACAAACAGAAACTAATTAACAATGAAGATTTTTAAACACTCAATGAAAATTTTTGCTTTAGCAATATGTACACTATTATTCTCATGCGATGAGAAGTATCCAGATTTAGGAGATGGCTTATTTGCTGAAATAGTGACCAATAAAGGCACCATGGTAGCCAAACTATATTATGATAAAACACCTGTAACTGTTGCTAATTTTGTAGCGTTAGCCGAAGGCAATCATCCAATGGTTGACAGTATATACAAAGGGAAGAAATATTACAATGGATTAATCTTCCATCGTGTTATGAATGATTTCATGATTCAAGGTGGTGATCCTCTTGGAACAGGTACTGGAAACCCAGGATACCGCTTTGGTGATGAATTTGATGATACTTTGAAGCATGATAAACCAGGTATTTTATCAATGGCAAATGGTGGTCCAGGAACCAATGGAAGTCAGTTTTTTATTACCGAAAAACCAACTCCTTGGTTAGATAACATTCATACTGTTTTTGGTGAATTAGTTTTAGGACTAGACATACAAGATTCAATTTCTAATGTAAAGGTTGCTGAACGAAACAAACCAATTGAAGATATAGTAATTCAAGAAATGAATATTATTAGACAAGGTTTTGAAGCTCGCAATTTTGACGCTATTAAAACTTGGGAAACTGAATTACCTAAACTTGCTGAGCGTGCAAAAGAAAAAGCTAATAGCGCACAATTGGAAGCCGATGAAGCTCAAAGAAAAAGAGAAGAAAAGAATTTAGCAGCAGCTAAAGAGCTATTACCAACACTAAATGACTATAAAAGCAAAGCTAAAACATTGCCTTCTGGACTAATGACTTACTTAGTCAAAAAAGGTACTGGTGAAAAGCCAAAACAAGGAGCAAAAGTAAAAGTTTGGTATGAAGGTTATTTTACAGATGGCAGATTACTAGATTCAAATATAAAAGAAGTAGCCGAAAAATTTGGCCACTATAACGAAATGAGAGACCAACAAAAAGGTTACACACCAATGCCAACTCAAGTAAGTCCAAATGCAAGAAACATTGCTGGATTTAACGAAGGTTTAGCAAATATGAATGTTGGTGATAAAATGTATTTATACATCCCATCTCATTTGGCTTGGGGAGAAAATGGCAGACCACCAGTTGAACCAAATACAGATTTAGTGTTTTTTATTGAAATGGTAGAAATAACTAAATAGTATATCTTTCATAAAATAAAAAAGGCAGCTTTTAAGCTGCCTTTTTTATTTACTTCTTAGGAATGCTTTTCAGTATCTCTAACACAAACTTCCAATACTTTTGAACTGATGAGATTTGAGCTCTTTCATCTGGTGAGTGAGCCCCTTTTATATTAGGCCCAAAACTTATCATTTCCATATCTGGATAATTAGTCCCCAAGATACCACATTCTAATCCTGCATGACAAGCAGCAACATGTGGCTCGCTTCCGTTAAGTTGAACATATAATTTATGCATTACATTTAAAATTGAGGAATCCATATTTGGTGTCCAACCAGGATAGCTTCCCGAAAACTCTACATTGCAACCAATTAACTCAAAAGTAGCACGAAGCATATTAGCCAAATCCATTTTTGAAGACTCAACCGACGAGCGTGTTAAACAACCTATTTTAATTTGTCCGTCTTTTACAATAACTCTTGCTATATTATTAGATGTTTCAACCAATTCTGGTATATCTGCACTCATTCTATAAACACCATTATGTGCTGCATAAAGAGCTTTTGTTAAGCCTTCTTGAACACCTAATTCCATCATTTTATTTGGAAGCTCTACTTTTGAAACAATAATTTCTAAATTAGGCTCCATAGTTTTTAACTCATTAGAGATAATTTCTGATAATTGCTTCATTTCATATTCAAAAGCATTTTCATGAACCGAATCTATAACAACATTAGCAAAACTTTCTCTAGGAATAGCGTTTCTTAAACTTCCTCCATCAATTTCATTAATACATAGTCCAAAATTTTCAAACCCATCAAAAAGAAGTCTATTTAATATTTTATTAGAATTACCCAAACCTTCGTGAATTTGCATTCCTGAATGACCCCCTTGTAACCCTTTTACTGTAATTTTATATCCTTTTTTCCCTTCAGGAATAGGCTCTTCTTTATAAGTTCGTGTAGCAGTAACATCTATTCCACCTGCGCAACCAACACCAATTTCGTCATCTTCTTCGGTGTCTAAATTCAATAGAATATCACCTTCTAAAATATCACCTTTTAAACCCATTGCACCAGTCATTCCTGTTTCTTCGTCAATAGTAAATAAAGCTTCAATAGCTGGATGTTCAATGGTTTTACTTTCTAATATTGCCATAATAGTTGCGACTCCTAAACCATTATCAGCTCCTAAAGTCGTGCCTTTTGCTTTTACCCAATCTCCATCAATATACATTTCAATACCTTGTGTATTGAAATCGAAATTAGTATCTGCATTTTTTTGATGTACCATATCTAAATGCGACTGTATTACAATCATCTTTCTATCTTCCATTCCAGGAGTAGAAGGTTTTTTAATAATAACATTACCAACGGTATCTTTTATAGTTTCAAGTCCTAAATCATTTCCAAACTCCATCATAAAAGCAATGACTCTTTCTTCTTTTTTAGATGGTCTTGGAACTGCATTTAGGTCGGCAAACTTATTCCATAGTACTCTTGGTTCTAGATTTCTTATTTCTGAATTCATTTAACGTATTATTTATGTTTTACAAAGGTAAATAAGTAAAGTAATTATCAAACTATTATGTACTTTTGAATAATGCTGAACAAGAAAAAACTAATAATAGCCTTAAGTATTATACCGCAATACTTCATTATTAAGATATTAGCCAACTATCCTGAATTTATTGAAACTTATTATAGTAATGGCTTATATCAATTAACTTCAAAAATATTGAGATATGCTTTTGGTTGGATTCCTTTTTCAATTGGTGATATAATTTATACCATAGCAGGAATATATATACTAAGGTGGTTAGTAATAAATAGAAAACGTATAAGATTAGATACAAAAAACTGGTTAATTGATCTGTTTTCAGCTATTTCAATTGGATATTTTGCTTTTTATATGTTTTGGGGACTTAACTATTACCGACTTCCTGTTTATAAATCACTTAACATAGATTACAAATATACTACTGAAGAATTAATACAGGTAACAGAAGCTTTTATAGAGAAGTCTAATGCTATCCAAAAATCTATCACAAATAATGATTCAATTAAAGTAACTATTCCATATAGCAAAAAAGAATTATTTAATGGAACATTAAATGGTTATAAAGCTTTAGGCAAAAAACATCTTATGTTTAATTATCAAGCCAAAAGCGTTAAGCAATCCATTTATAGTTTACCACTTACCTATATGGGATTTAGTGGTTACTTAAATCCGTTTACAAATGAGGCTCAAATAGATGGCTTAATTCCTTTATACCAATATCCAGCAACAGCTTGTCATGAGCAAGCTCATCAATTGGGGTATGCAGCCGAAAATGAAACCAGTTTTATTGGCTATTTAGCTACAATGAATAACCCAGATATCTATTTTAAATATTCAGGATATGTTTCTGCTTTAAATCAATGTTTAAATGAAGTCTACAGAAGAGATAAAGAAGTTTATGAGGTTTTAAAGTCTAAAATAAATAAGGGCATTTTACTAAATTACCAAGAATCTTATAATTTTTGGAGTGCTTATGAAAATCCACTAGAACCCGTTTTTGAAGTAATTTACGGTAACTTTTTAAAAGTCAACAACCAAGATAAAGGAATGGAAAGTTATAGTTATGTTGTAGCATTATTGGTAAATTATTTTAAAAATAAACCACTTTAAAAACGTTAAAAAAATCTTAACATTACATTACTTCTTCTACAATCGTTATATTTATAGTTCTAATTTATTACCAACCAAAATATGAATAAAAAGTATCTTATTTTAATGATGCTTTTGTGCACAATTTCGCTTGTTGCTCAAGAGCATGTTCCAAAAAACGATGGCGTAAAATCAGTAAACACAAATTATACAGCATTTACAAATGCTAAAATTTATGTCACGCCAACACAAGTAATTGACAAAGGCACATTACTTATCCATGATGGTAAAGTAGTGGCGACTGGAACCACAGTAAACATTCCTGCAAATGCTGTAGTAATTGATGTTTCAGGAAAAAGTATTTATCCTTCATTTATTGACATCTATTCTGATTTTGGAGTAGAAAAACCAAAACGCCAAGGAGGCGCTGGTAGTCGATATGATGCAAATAGAGAAGGATTTTATTGGAATGATCACATTCGACCAGAACAAAATGCAGTTGACCATTTTAAGTACGACTCTAAAACAGCATCGGCTTTACGAAAAGCAGGTTTTGGTGTTGTAAATACACATTTACAGGATGGTATTATGAGAGGAACTGGAGCTTTAGTAGCACTTACAAGTGAAGGTGGAGATGGTGAGCGCATATTAGATGATAGGTCAGCAGATTATATTTCACTGAATAAAAGTGTGAAATCTGCGCAATCCTATCCAAGTTCCATAATGGGAACTTTTGCACTAATTAGACAAGTACATCATGATGCAGATTGGTATGCTAAAGGAGGTATTTCAATTAAGGATCGCTCTTTAGAAGCATTTAATAACAACAAAAATTTAGTTAAAATAATTGCAGCTGGTAGTAAAATTAATGCGCTACGTGTTGATAAAATTGGTGATGAGTTTGGCACTCAATATGTTATTTTAGGAGGAGGTGATGAATATGAAAATATCAAAGATATTAAAGCTACAAATGCGGCTTATATTCTACCCTTAAATTTTCCTAATGCCTATGATGTAGAAGACTCTTTTGCTGCTAGCGTTTTAGAAATATCTGCAATGCGAGAATGGAATCAAAGACCATCCAATCCAAAAGCATTGGCTAGTAATGGTATAAAATTCACCTTTACAACCGATGGGTTAAAATCTCCAGATATGCTTAATGCTAACTTAATGAAAGCTATTGAATATGGGTTAGATAAAACCAAAGCTTTGGAAGCATTAACAACAGTTCCTGCGCAAATTTTAGGGCAATCAAACAAAATTGGTTCTTTAAAAAATGGTGTTTATGCTAATTTTCTAATTACATCTGGTGAAATGTTTGATAAGGGCACAAAAATTTACGAAAATTGGGTTAAAGGTGATAAGAATGTGATTAACGATATGACTATTAAGGATATTGATGGTGACTACTCATTTACCGTTGCTGGAAAAACTTATGACATCTCGATTTCTGGTTCATCTAGCAAGCCTAAAACTGATGTGAAAAGCGATGGCAAACAATTAGGCTCAAAAATATCCTATAAAGATAATTGGATAAATCTAACATTCACTAGCGCTGATACAACTCAGCAAGAGTTTATGAGGTTCACTTCAAGAGTAAATCAAGGAGATAACCTAAATGGAAAACTTATTGACCCAAATGGGAATACTGTATATGTAATTGCCAATAAAGCATCAAGTGAAGATGCTGATAAAAAAAGTGATATGGGTAATCGAGGTGATAAATCTAAAGATGTTAAAATAATGCCTATTACCTATCCAAATGGTGCTTATGGTGTTTCTGAATTACCAAAACAAGAAACCACCTTATTTAAAAATGTAACCGTTTGGACAAACGAATCTGATGGTATTCTTAAAAACACAGATGTTTTAATTAAAGATGGGAAAATTGCTAAAGTCGGGAATAACTTAAGCGATCGTAATGCTAAAGTTGTTGACGGAACAGGAAAACATTTAACCGCTGGAATTATTGATGAACACACACATATTGCTGCTACAAGTATTAATGAAGGTGGTCATAACTCATCAGCTGAAGTATCTATAGAAGATGTTATAGATCCTGAAGATATTAGTATATACCGAAATCTTGCAGGTGGTGTTACTTCTGCTCAAATTTTGCATGGTTCAGCAAATCCAATTGGAGGACGATCAGCCATCATAAAATTAAAATGGGGTGAATCTGCCGACAACCTTATTAATAAAAACGCACCTAAGTTTATAAAATTCGCTCTTGGAGAAAACGTAAAACAATCGCGTTCACAAAGCGGAACACGTTTTCCAAGAACCAGAATGGGAGTTGAACAACTCTTTGTTGACAATTTCACTAGAGCTAAAGAATACGAAGCCAAAAAGAAAAGTGGACAACCTTATAGAAAGGATATTGAAATGGAAACTTTAGTTGAAATACTAAATGGTGATCGCTTTATTAGTTGTCACTCATATGTTCAAACGGAAATTAACATGATGATGAAAGTAGCTGAAAGATTTGGTTTCAAAATGAACACATTTACACACATACTAGAAGGTTATAAAGTAGCTGACATAATGAAAGAACATGGTGTTGGCGCTTCAACATTTAGCGATTGGTGGGCTTACAAATATGAGGTAAATGATGCCATTCCATATAATGCATCTATTATGCATAATGTAGGCATTACTACGGCTATTAATAGTGATGATGGAGAAATGTCTAGACGCTTAAACCAAGAAGCTGCAAAAACAGTAAAATATGGTGGTGTTAGTGAAGAGGAAGCTTGGAAAATGGTAACACTAAATCCAGCTAAATTATTGCATATAGATAATCGTGTAGGTAGTATTAAAGTTGGCAAAGATGCAGATGTTGTATTATGGAGTGACAATCCATTATCTGTATACGCGAAAGCTGAAAAAACCATGATTGAAGGTGTTACCTATTTTGACATTGAAAAAGACAAACAAATGCGTTTAAAAATTAAACAAGAACGTAGTGAATTAATGTCTATGATGATGCAAGAGAAAAATAAAGGCATGAAAACGCAGCCAATAAAAGTAAAAGAAAAGCAACTGCTTCATTGTGATTCAATGGACTAAAAACTAAGAAATTATGAAAAAAATTATATATATATACTCGGTTTTAATGTTATGTTGTTCGCTAACTTTTGCACAACAAACTCCTGCTAATAAGCAGATACAAGCCATTACAATTACAGGAGCAACAGTTCATGTTGGTAACGGAACAGTTATTGAAAATGCTATTGTTGTTTTTGAAAACGGTAAAATTCAAGCAGTTGGAAACGCACAAAGCACTAGTTCTAAAGGTAAAGTTATTGATGCCTCAGGAAAACATTTATATCCAGGTTTTATAGGTGCGAATACGAGTTTAGGACTCGTTGAAGTCGATGCTGTAAACGCAAGTAACGACCAAGTTGAAATGGGAAGTATGATTCCTCATGTACGTAGCTTAATTGCATACAATGCTGAATCTAAAGTAGTAGAATCTATGCGTCCAAATGGGATACTAACAGCACAAGTATCACCTAATGGAGGACGAATTTCAGGAACTTCTTCTATCATGCAATTAGATGGATGGAATTGGGAAGACGCTGCTATTAAAGCTGATGATGGTGTTCATCTTAATTGGCCAAGTAGTTTTTCTAGAGGTCGTTGGTGGTTAGGTGAGCCTCCAGGATTAAGACCAAATAGTAACTATAGCGCACAAGTAAATGATATTGCAAATTTTGTTAAAGAAAGTAAAGCTTATTTAAAAGGAAAACGTACTACTAAGAATTTGCCTTTTGAGGCAATGAAAGGATTATTTGATGGTTCTCAAAAGCTTTATGTTCATGTTGATGATGAAAAAGGAATTATTGATGCTGTTAATTTTGCTGTTGAAAACGGAATGAAAATGGTTGTTGTAGGTGGATATCAAGCTCATGCAGTTACTGGATTATTAAAAAGTAATAATATTCCTGTGTTAATAGACCATACGCATAGTTTACCAGCTACGGAAGATCATGATTATGATTTGCCTTATAAAAATCCTAAATTATTAGCTGATGCTGGTGTTTTAGTTGGTATTCATACAGGAAATAACTCTAACTTCCAAACACGTAACTTACCTTTTTACGCAGGACAAGTTGTAGGACAAGGAATGAATAAAGAAGATGCCTTAAAACTAATTACATCAAATATTGCTAAAATTCTAGGAATTGACAACCTATTAGGAACGATAGAAGTTGGTAAAAATGCTACACTTTTTATTAGTGAGGGAGATGCCTTAGATATGAGAGGTAACCAATTAACTCATGCTTTTATTGATGGTCGTGCTATTAGTTTAGAAACGCATCAAACCGAACTATGGAAACGTTACAGTAATAAATATAAAGGTCAATAAATTATTTAACCTTATTAAAGGCGAGCTAAATAGCTCGCCTTTTTTATTAAAAACACTTCTTCCAAAAGTATAATTCTTATTTTTGTGTCAATGATAAAGCAAATTTCGAGCATACAAAATCAATTGGTTAAACAGCTTATTCAGTTGAAAGAAAAGTCAAGAACTCGAAGGTATTCTGGACAATTCTTAATTGAAGGTCAACGTGAAATTGCTTTGGCATTGAAAGGAAACTATGAATTAGAAACAATCTTATTTTATCCTGAAATTTATTCCGAAGTACATCTCAATCACTTAACAACTAAACAGGTTGACATTATTGAAATTTCAAAAGAAGTTTACCAAAAACTAGCGCATCGAGACACAACCGAAGGTATATTAGCAGTTGCCAAAGCTAAATCGTTAGACTTAAGTAAACTAAATATTAAATCAAAAAACCCATTAATTTTAGTTGCTGAAGCACCTGAAAAACCAGGCAATATTGGTGCTTTACTACGTACCGCTGATGCTGCTAATCTAGATGCAGTAATAATAGCAAACCCTAAAACAGATTTGTATAATCCCAATATTATTCGCTCGAGCGTTGGTTGTGTCTTTACTAACCAAATAGCCACAGGTTCAACTAAAGAAATAATTGCTTTTTTAAAAGAACATAAGATTAATATCTTTTGTGCTGAACTAAAAGCTTCAGCAGATTATCACTTACAAGATTACACACAGCCATCTGCTATAGTTGTTGGTACAGAAGCTACTGGATTAAGTGATGAATGGTTACAACATTCAACTCAAAATGTTATCATACCAATGCAAGGTGAGATTGACTCTATGAATGTATCTGTGGCTGCTGGAATTTTAATTTTTGAAGCTAAACGACAAAGACAATTTAACCAATGACAAGCACTACTCTTTTTTATATTATTATAGGAATTATCGTCATCAATTTTATTATAGATAAGGTTTTAAGTACACTAAATGCAAAACATTTTAATGATGAATTACCATCAGAATTACAAGATGTGTATGATGAGGATGAATATAAGAAATCACAAGCTTATAAGGCAACTAATCATAAGTTTTCAAATATAATCTCTACATTTTCTTTAGTACTTACTCTAATTTTTTTCTATTTAGATGGTTTTGAATATGTAGATACTATTGCTAGAAACTACACTTCAAATAGTATTATGGTTGCACTTATATTTTTTGGTATTATTATGCTGGCAAGTGATATTATTACAACACCTTTTGCTTATTATAAAACATTTGTAATTGAAGAACAATTTGGATTTAACAAAACCACTAAAAAGACATTTATTTTAGATAAAATAAAAGGTTGGCTAATGCTTGCTATTATTGGAGGTGGAATTCTAGCATTAATTATTTGGTTTTACGAAGCAACAGGAAACAATTTTTGGTTGTATGCTTGGGCTTTGATAACTGTTTTTACAGTGTTTATGAATATGTTTTATTCAAAATTAATAGTTCCCCTTTTTAACAAACAAACAGTTCTGGAAGATGGTGAATTGAGAACTAAAATTGCAGCTTATGCTAAAACAGTTGGTTTTAAACTTGATAAAATATTTGTTATAGATGGATCAAAGCGCAGCACAAAAGCAAACGCATACTTTTCTGGATTTGGTAGTGAAAAACGTGTAACGCTTTATGATACTTTAATTAAAGATTTAGACGATGAAGAAATAGTAGCAGTTTTAGCTCATGAGGTTGGTCATTACAAACGCAAGCACATTATTTTTAATCTTTCTGCATCAATTTTACTCACTGGTTTAACACTATATATCTTGTCTTTATTAATATCAAATCCATTATTATCAAATGCATTAGGTGTTGAAATACCAAGTTTTCATATTGGTTTAATTGCATTTGGCTTATTGTATAGTCCAATTAGTGAGATTACTGGTTTAATTATGAACGTTATGTCTCGTAAGTTTGAATACAAAGCAGATAATTATGCAAAAAACACCTATGCTGGCGAACCATTAATTACGTCATTAAAAAAATTATCTAAAAACAGTTTAAGTAATTTAACACCACATTCTGCATATGTCTTTATGCATTATTCACACCCAACACTATTGGAACGTATCAAGAATTTGAGGTCGTAAAAGAAAATACTATCTTAGGCTCTTATATTTCTTAATGTTATATGAGCGAAAGCATCTCAAATTCTAAACCATGGTACAAAAGTGTTCCACATGCAGTTACCATGTTATTTGGAATAATTATTTTAGTTACAATCCTCACTTATATTTTACCCGCAGGAACTTACGAACGCATTATCATTGATGGTCGAAATTCAGTTGTCCCAGACTCTTATAAAGTGATTGCCTCAACACCAATTGGGCTTTTAGATATGTTTAGAGCAATTCCTTTAGGATTTAAAGCAGCAGTAGAAATTATATTTATTGTATTGGCTGGAGCTATTATGTTTGGCTTTATGGAAAAATCTAAAGCTGTTGAAAACTCTGTTGGCACGCTTGTTAAAAAATTAGGTCTCAAAAACAAGAATCTTATCATTGTTATCATGACCTTTATTTATGGCTTTCTAGGTGTAGCTGTTGGTTACGAAAATAATATTGCCATGGTTCCAATTGCAGCCGTACTTAGTTTAGCACTTGGTGGGGATTTAATTCTCGCTGCAGGAATTTCAGTTGGCGCTATGACCATTGGTTTTGGGCTCTCTCCTATCAATCCATACACTGTTGGAACTGGTCATAAAATAGCAGAACTTCCAATGTTTTCAGGAGCACTTTTACGTAGTGTACTTTGTTTTGCAGCCTTAAGTATTATGGCTTATTATAATGTAAGGTATTTTAAAAAAATCACTAAAAACCCTAAAAAAAGCTTAGGCAAAGGCTTAGACATTAGTGGCATGTCTTTATCTAAACCAATTCAAGATTATAGAGTATCTAGGAATAACTGGCTAGTTATCTCTATTTTTCTAATTGGTCTTATGGTAATTTTATATGGAGTTTTCAACCTTAAGTGGTACTTAAATGAATTATCGGCGGTTTTTTTAATGATTGCGTTACTCTGTGGTATAGTCTCTAGAATGAATGCTACCACAATAAGTGAAACAGTTTTAAAAGCTGTCTCTTTGGCTGCTCCAGGAGCTTTTATGGTTGGTTATGCAACGTCTATAAAAGTACTTATGGAAATGGGCAATATTGGTGACACCATTTCCTATAATTTATCTTTAATGCTTCAAGGATTACCATTATACGCATCAGCAATTAGTATGTCAATCTCGCAAACAGTTATTAACTTTTTTATTCCTTCAGGAAGTGGTCAAGCATTGGCAACCTTACCAGTTATGCTACCACTTGGTGAATCGCTTGGTTTAACACGACAAATAACCATATTAGCATTCCAAATTGGTGATGGTTTATCCAACTTAATTAACCCAACATTAGGAGGTTTAATTGCTATGCTTAGTATGTGTCGTGTGCCAATTGATAGATGGATTCGATTTATTTTTCCAGTATTAATTACTTTATTAATCATCGCCTTTTTGGCACTTATTATCGCAGTTGCAACAAACTATAGTTAGTATGACAGTAGAAAAAATTTTAGCTAAACTCATTTCATTTCCAGTGCTTGGTGGCAAAAGTAATTTAAGCATCATCCTTTGGATTAAAGAGTATATTGAAGCTTATAATGTTACAACAACTTTACTTCCAAATGAAGAAGGTAAAAAAGCATCTCTACATTGTCGTATTGGTCCTGCTATAGATGGTGGTGTGATTCTATCTGGGCATACAGATGTTGTTCCAGTTAAAGGTCAAGAATGGACAACAAATCCGTTTGAATTGACTGATAAAGGTGACGGAAAACTTTATGGTAGAGGCTCATGTGATATGAAAGGTTTTGTAGCCTGTTGCCTAGCTGCACTTCCAGATATGGTAAAAGCCGATTTAAAAAAACCTATCTATTTTGCTTTTTCTTATGATGAAGAAATTGGTTGTTTAGCTGGCCCTGAACTAGCTCAAGCAATAAAAACACATTATACCGAAACGCCTAAGTATGCTATTATTGGTGAACCATCGCTTATGGAGCCCATTGTTGGACAAAAAGGGATTTATATTCTTGAAACTTATGTAAATGGATCTGCTGGACATAGTAGTAGGATTAAACAAGAAGTAAGTGCTATTCATGAAGCGATGCGACTTATTTTATGGTTAGAAAATAAGATGAATAAATTAATTGAAGATAAACGAATAGATGAACGTTTCCATCCTTCACATTCATCCATTCATGTTGGGTTAGTAAATGGAGGTATTGCACCTAACGTTATTGCAGATAAAGCGCATTTTTATTGGGATTTACGTACCATTCCAATGGATAATACTGAAACCATTGTTGCTGAGTTTGAAGCCTATTGCAGAGAAAGGGAGCAAGAATTGCGGCAAATATTTCCTGATTTTAAAATTATTACCAAAGAAAACCACCCTCCAGTAATACATTTAGATACTAATGAAACTGATGATATTGTAAATTTGGTAAAACGTATTTCTGGAAACTCAAAACTTAATACTGTAGCGTATGGCGCTGAAGCTGGACAATTTGCAGCTGAAGGTTTTCAATCCGTTATTTGTGGTCCTGGTTCTATAGTACAAGCACATAGAGCGGATGAATTTATTGCTAAAGACGAACTAGTAAAAGCAATGCATATGATGGATAAGCTTATTAATGAACTATCAAGTCAAGATTTTAATTAATTGTAATTGTTCCTTACTTGACTTTGTAAGAAAAAATGTCGAACTTCGTTTAACGTCGTGTATAAAACATTAAAACAATTCCATACACACCATTAGCAGCAATATATGACCAAATAAAATATGAGATTTTTTAAATTAAATAGAAACCTAAACTTTAAATATATAATTGGTGAAATTTTGTTACTGTTCATTGGTATTAACCTTGCTATTTGGTTCAATAATTGGAATGCATCAAAAAAAACAAATGAAGATAAAAGGATTGCGTTGAGTAAAATTATTGAAGAAATGGATAATAATAAATTAGAAATTGATTCTATACTTATTAATAATCAGAATATCTTAAAAGCCTATCGAGATTACAAAGGATTCTATGACGGAAATACCTCCGTGATAAAAATGAGCCCTAAACAATTTAGTTTACTCAAGAAGATGCATCCTGACTTTTTTAGAGTTAAAGATTCAACAGCTACTGATGATGGATTGGTTCGATATAACGGAACAACATATGTCAATCTCGAAATTACTACTTTGACAGAAATAGCTTGGAATACAACCACAACATTAAATGTCAGTAATGAATTCAATTATGAATGTTTATATGAGCTTGAAAGCTTATATAATTTACAGCGAAGAGTACAAAATGAAATAGATAAATCTGCTAACGCATTACAAAAAAGAGAATTAGAAGAGTTAATGCATATTCTAGAGTTTTTAGAGCAACTTGGTAGTCAATTGCAAGAAAGTTACAACACTATGCAAAAAAACATTAATAACTGTAGCTAACACGGTATATAGCAAATAGGGCCTTCGGTGATTTACGAAAGTTCAGCGCTATTAACCAACACCGCCAAATCGTTGATTTAGTCCGCTCATTGTTTATTTTCAATGGTGCTCATGAACTTGCGTTTGGCTTTTAAGAATTAATAAATTAAAAACAAATTACAACGTTTTGGCTCAGTGTAAACTTGAAAGTTTATCGCTTTCTTCTACCCTACTTGCCATATACTAAACCGATGGTATGTAATTGCCTGCGGCACGTAGAATCGCGTTTTGCAAACGCTTCCTTTCTACTAATTACATACCATCGTCCACTGTTAATTGCACCTCGCCAAATTAATTGTATATTTATTCGAGTCTACGAGAACTCCTCACGAAACTACACACATCAGCGTGTATAGCGAATGAGGCGCATTTATGGCTCTCCGTGAGGCGCGCCTCACTACGCCATACACAGTGGACGTTAAACGAATCTAAATTTATTCATAAAAATAGTACCTATAAAGATGCTTTACTTAATGTATTAATGAGATTTTAACTTTCACAAGAATTTGTTATCTAAGCAATCAATACATTATAAAGGTGGTTTTCGCTAAATCCTAAAAAGTATGTTTTGTATTCTATTTGCAGTAATATGGAGGAAATGCAAAAAATCTAGACCTTTAGAATGGGTTATGAGAAAATTGACTGATTAAAAAATTTCATGATATTCATAAAAAACAGCACCAAAAGATGCTGTCATATATATGAATAAGATTTCCTCTGACTCAGTAATTATTTATCTCGAATAATTAGGTGCTTCCTTAGTAATTGTTACGTTATGAGGATGACTTTCACCAATACCGGAAGCTGTAATTTTCACAAACTTTCCAGTAGCTTTTAATGTTTCTATATCTTTTGCGCCACAGTATCCCATTCCTGCACGTAAACCACCTACAAATTGGTGAATACTTTCGTATAATTCTCCTTTATAAGGCACACGACCAACTATTCCTTCAGGTACTAATTTTTTAATATCATCTTCTACATCTTGGAAATAACGGTCTTTACTACCTTGTTTCATGGCTTCCACAGAACCCATTCCTCTATAAGACTTAAACTTTCTACCCTCGTAAATAATAGTTTCTCCTGGAGATTCTTGAGTTCCTGCTAATAACGACCCTAACATTACACAATCTGCTCCTGCAGCAATAGCTTTTGGAATATCTCCTGTATAACGAATACCTCCATCAGCAATTACTGGAACACCACTTCCTTTTAAAGCTGCAGCTACTTCTAACACAGCTGAAAACTGAGGGAACCCAACTCCTGCAACTACTCTAGTTGTACAAATAGATCCTGGACCAATACCAACTTTTACCGCATCTGCTCCAGCATCAGCTAAATATTTTGCAGCTTCGGCTGTGGCAATATTTCCAACAATTACTTCTAACTTAGGAAAGTTAGACTTTACATCTTTAAGCACACTTACCACACCTTTTGTGTGCCCATGTGCAGTATCAATAATAACTGCATCTACTCCTGCTTTTACTAAAGCAGCAGCTCTATCCACTGCATCACCAGTTACACCAATAGCTGCAGCTACACGTAATCTACCATACTTATCTTTATTAGCAATTGGCTTTTGAGTCACTTTTGTGATATCTCTAAAGGTGATTAAACCAGCAAGTTTGTAGTTATCATCAACAATTAAAAGCTTTTCAATTTTGTGTTGTTGAAGAATAGTTTCTGCATCCTTTAACGATGTTCCGACAGCTGCTGTTACCAAATTTTCGCTTGTCATGACTTCAACTATTGGTCTGTCATTATCATGCTCAAAACGTAAGTCTCTATTAGTTACAATACCTTTTAAAGTTCCTTTATCATCCACAATTGGAATTCCTCCAATACTATATTCTTTCATGTATTGATTAGCATCAATCACTTTAGCAGTTAATGGTAAGGTTACTGGATCGATAATCATTCCACTTTCTGCACGTTTTACTTTACGTACTTTTTGAGCTTGCTCATCAATAGTCATGTTTTTATGTAATACACCTATACCTCCTTCTTGAGCCATGGCAATTGCCATTCTACTTTCTGTAACTGTATCCATTGCAGCAGAAATAATAGGAATATTTATAGAAATATTTCTAGTAAATTTTGTTTGAATACTAACTTCTCGTGGTAAAATTTCGGAATATGCTGGAACTAATAATACGTCGTCGTAAGTAAGACCTTCTCCAACAATTTTGTTTTGATGTGCAATCATTGCCTTTAGCTTTTAATTGCATGCAAATTTACACTTTTTATTTTACTAGAACTACTTTTAATGTGATATAAATTATACTAAATAAAAACACTTTATAGACTAAAAAAACACTAACATTTAGGGCAACGCTTGCAGTTTGTTTTTCCTTTTTTCTTAAACTTTTTGCAGCATTTCTTTTTTAAATCACCACAACCATTCAAAATACAGGGTGTTATTATCATTACTGGCGAGGCAAAACTATTTGTATTAGGCATATCCGCTATGCAGGATTTTGATTTGTCTGTGCAATGGTATTAATATCTCTATCAAACAAATAGTGACCAGATTTATCTTCACCAATAATGTTTAACTTATCTAGTAATGTTCTAGCTACTGCTTCTTCTTCTAATTGTTCGGTGACATACCATTGCATAAAATTATGTACATTATAATCTTTATGATGTAAACACTCAAAAATAATATGATTAATTTGCTGGGTAACAAACATTTCACTTTCTAAAAAAGATTCAAATAATTCGTTTAATGATTTATAATCACTTTTAGGCTTTTCTAAGTTAGGAACTATAACATTACCACTGCGCTCATTAATAAACTTTACCAATTTAATCATATGTACACGCTCTTCTTCAGATTGCGCATAAAAGAAATCTGCCACACCATTATAGCCTTTTGTATCTGCCCAAGAAGCCATTGCTAAATATTGCATAGAGGCTTTTGCTTCAAATTTTACTTGGTCGTTTAATAATTGTTCTATTACTTGATTCATACCTTAAATTTTACTTTGATAAAGATACTCAAAGTTCTTTTGAATAATAAAATGAAATTTAACTATTTAGCGCCTTTACTTTTACTTATAAGTTGATATAATATTATAACAATTGCGCTTGTAAAACTAAGCGTCATTAACACACCTGAAAACATTACTATATATTTCATCCATAAGATTCCATTCCATAGAAAATAAAGCCCTCCAAACGTAAGTATTACAGAAATAAATGGTTCAACAATTAAAAACATTTTTAATTTTTCACCAAGTTTAGTAGTACTCAAAATACCTCCAACTAAAAAGAAGATAATTGACATTGATAAAATATGATTATGAACCAACGTAAGCATTTCTTTTTTGCTTTTTTTAAATTTCATAATCTCAGCATCCTCATCAGCTTCATTTCCTAGGTATTGCTCTTCTATACCATTTGGCTTTATCGACGATGTTTCACCTACAAATAACAATCCTGTATAAAAGCCAACACTTAATACAATTATAAAGCCTCCGATAAGTAATTTTAATTCCCTAGGAATGGTATATATCAATCCGTTTAATTGCATTACAGTTTATTTTTTTGATTAAGTATTTTTATGGACTTCAATAAATTATTAACAGCATTTGTCATTGATTTTACCGAAATTGTAGCACCAGAAATAGCTGCAATATTATCACCATATATAAGTGCATCATCTTGAGTTTTACCAATCAATTGTTTTAACCAACGCTTACTACCAATTTCACTACCATAATCTTCTCTATAAATCAATACTTTAGATTTTACGATAATGAAATCTCTATCAAATAAAACTAAGTAATCAAATTCATCTGTTTTACTTGGTGCTTTTGAGACATATGCGTAACCTATAATTTTATTATTATTAGAGATTTTAAATAGGTTGTTTTTTTCAAACTCACTAGGTAATTCTTTAGTAACATTTGAATTAAATACCACTGGAATTAAGTTATAAGTTTCAATATTATAAGCTGTCTTAATTTCTTTATCAACCTTTTTCTTAATGTTTTTTGAAAGGTTAGACGTTATTAAAACCAGACTAAAAATTGTAATTACTAAATACTTAAAACTCATTTCGCAAAGATAATATTTAAACACCAAATAGCTAAGGCAAATATGTTGCCCTAACTATTTGATAAAAACTAACCAATTAAATTACTAAAACCAGACACCAAACCCAAAGTTTAATTGGCCTTTGGCGTCATTACCTTCTACTGCGTTATCAAAAATTTGATAATCAGCTTTTACTACTGCTCCTGGTGCTACATGGTAACTTAATCCTGTAGTCCATTCATTTCTATTATAACTTAAATTACGTGCTATATTAGCATCTGCAATTGCAGCATGTGTATCGTATTTTTCATATCTTACAAAAGCATCTAACTTTTGCTCCTTATCAAGTGGTAATAAATTATAAGCAGCTTCAGCATACCAACCTTTTAGCTCAGATCCTAAATTTGTTGTATATAAATTGTTATATGCGTCTGCATCTTTAATTAATGCATGTATATATTGACCTCTCGCTGAAAAACGTTTATTAATATATCTCGCATCCAAACCAAACATAGACACACCAACATCAGCTCCTTCTATCTCTTGAACATCATCCGTAGCTTGTGTTCTTCCAAAGTATCCAGATAATCCTAAACGTAATCCTTGAATACCATAATAATCTACCTTAGCAGATAAATTAGGCTTGTTAATTGTAGACTCTGCTCCTTTTTGTCGACCATTTCTTAAACCATTACTTCCACCTAAAACCTTTGTTCCGTTTACAGATGCAAACCCATTAAAGATATAGGCTTGGTAACGTAAATTTGCTTCATCAAATTTACCTGTCACTCCAACACCCATTTCTCTCCAAGTGGTTGGGACAATACTTTTATCAGCACTTGGTCTTTCAACACCATTAAAAGTTGTTGGTTCATGATATTCATTAACAATTCCCATCGGAACTAACATTAACCCTCCGCGAATATTAAAATTATTGTTTATACTATAGTTTAAAAAAGCTTGTTCAACATATACTTCTTTAACGTGTTCGTACTCAATTTCTGTAACAAACTGCACTTTGTCATTAAACTTATAACCCAATAACATAACCAACCTATGCACATCCATTTTTCCATTTAGCCCTTCAGGTTGATTATAATCTACTTGAGCATAACCTCCAATTGTAATTCCTTTAGAACCATTGCCATTTAAAATATTTTGAGCGGCATTTTGTTGTTGATTATTCGTTGCGGTTGTATCCTGGCTTACAGTTTGCGCAAACCCAAAACTTGATACTAAAATTGCCATTGATAAGATAGCTTTCTTCATTTGTTTTTATTTAGACTTATTATAAATAGTTATTAAATTCGAGCACAAAAATAAGACTGAAAATTAAAAAAACAAATGTTATTTAGAATAAATTTAAATAATTTTTCTAGTGATAATACGTGAAGATTTTAGTAGCTTCATTATAAGCACTTTCGAAACTTAGTGCATTTAAATTATTATTTTTTTGAGACGTAAAATAAGATAGTAGTTTTTCTGTTGGCATATTACCAGTAAGTTCATCTTTTGCCATTGGACAACCTCCAAAACCTTGAATAGCACCATCAAAACGATTACAACCAGCTAAATAGGCAGCATTTACTTTATCAAACCAAGTAGAAGGCGTAGTATGCAAATGAGCACCAAATTCAATATCTGGATAATTAGGAATTAAATTAGAAAACAGATAAGAAATATTTTCTGGATTTGAGCTTCCAATTGTATCACTAAGGGATAAAATTTTAACTCCTATGTTACTTAATCTTTCTGTCCACTCTCCTACTATATCTACATTCCATGGATCACCATAAGGATTACCAAAACCCATAGACAAATAGGCTACTACTTCTTTATTTGATTTAATAGCTATGTTTAAAATCTCTTGTAACGTAACCACAGATTGGGCAATAGTTTTGTGAGTATTTCGCATTTGAAAATTCTCTGAAATTGAAAAAGGGTATCCTAAACAATCAATTTCTTTATGCTTACTAGCCTCAATTGCACCTCTAGTGTTTGCTACAATGGCTAATAATTTACTTTTTGTATTTGAAAGATCTAATTGTGATAAAACATCTGCAGTATCTACCATTTGAGGAATTGCCTTTGGAGACACAAAACTTCCAAAATCAATAGTATCAAATCCTACTCTTAATAATGACTGAATATATTGCACCTTTTTATGCGTAGGAATAAACGCCTTAATACCTTGCATAGCATCTCTTGGGCATTCAATAATTTTAATTTGCTTAGCCATTTACCGTTTAAATACGAGCTAAAAATACTACTATTTTTTGGAAAGTATACGAATACCTTTTAACTAGAAATAATAACTAAATACAACTAAAATCGATAAAACAGACGCTTAATCGTTATTGTACCTCATAAGATATATTAATTTCTATTTTTAATAAATAATTTAGCATCCGCAAATGAAAAGAAACACTACACAATTTCTATTAAATTCTTTCTTTCTTTTAATTACCATTAGTTTATCTGCTCAAAATGCAGTAGAAAGTGAATGCGGTACAATTTCTACTCCAGAATCTCAACAATATTGGAAAAACACTAAGCCGACAATTAAAAAATTAGAAAAAGAGTTTTTCAAAATGATTAATAGTGGTTCTAGGGTTTCTATTGTAAATTCAGTTCCAATAAAGGCTCATATTATTAGAAAAACTGATGGTACAGGCGGCTTATCAGAATCTGAACTTAATGCAGCAATGGCAAATATGAATGCTTTTTATGCCAATGCTTTCATGGAGTTTTTCTTATGTGATGGTATTAATTATATTGACGATGATAATTATTATGACTTTCAAAAATCTGAAGAAGTTGCTTTAACTTCTGCTAATAATGTCAATGGATTAATAAATATTTATTTTACTGATTATGTAGAAAGCAATACAGGAAATAGTCTTTGTGGTTATGCATATTATCCTGGAGGAGATGATGTTATACTTATGGCAAATAATTGTGCAATAAACGGTAGCACTTTACCTCATGAGGTAGGCCATTTCTTTTCATTGAGACATACTCATGGACCATCAAATACAGTACTTACCACCGAGTTAGTTAATGGTTCAAATTGTGATACAGACGGTGATGAAATATGTGATACTCCAGCAGATCCTCAATTAAGTTATAGCAATGTAGATGCTAGTTGTGTTTATATTGGAGCGATAACTGATAGCAATGGAGATACTTTTGTTCCAGACCCAAATAACATAATGTCATACTCCAGAAAAGAATGTAGAACTCTTTTTTCGTCTGAACAATATGCTCGTATTTACGCCACATATAGAAGTGTAAGGAATTATTTTTCTTGCACTACACTTAATGTAGATTTTTCTGCAGATGTAACAGAAGACTGCGACAGCAATTTAACTATTAATTTTACCGATAATAGTGTTGGAGCCACATCTTGGCAATGGGATATTGACAGTGATAATACAATAGATTATACAACACAAAACCCTTCTCACAACTTCTCTACAGGAATATATGATGTTACATTAACAGTTTCCGATGGTACTAATATCATCACAAAAACATATTTTGAATATATAAAAGTTGGAACTCAAAAAGTTACACCAATTGAGGAAGATTTTGAAGGTTTTGATTTGGCAAATAAAGATGGTTGGGTAGCTAAAGATATAAATGGTAATGGCTACAATTGGATGGTAACAAATGGAAAAACGCCTTCTAGTGGTACTGGCCCAGAAGTTGACAATACTACTGGAACTGGATCTGGGTCGTATATTTATACAGAAGCTTCTGGTTC
This sequence comes from Pontimicrobium sp. SW4, assembly GCF_039954625.1. NCBI lineage: Bacteria > Pseudomonadati > Bacteroidota > Flavobacteriia > Flavobacteriales > Flavobacteriaceae > Pontimicrobium > Pontimicrobium maritimum. The sequence continues at coordinate 845,960 of NZ_CP157199.1, read as the reverse complement.
TAACCCTGGAGATGTTGCAGAATATACTTCTCCTTGTATAAATATTAGTTCTTCAAATGCTGAGCTTGAATTTGCTTACCATATGTTTGGTGCAAATACTGGTGAATTACACATGGATATTATAACAGATTCTGGAGTTATAATGGATGTTATTCCAGCTATAGTTGGTCAACAACAAACCTCACAAGCAGATAGCTACTTAAAACAAAAAGTAGATCTTTCGACCTATGTAGGACAAACAGTAAAAATACGTTTTAGAGCCATTAGAGGTGCTAGTTGGGATGGTGATATTGCAATAGACGATATGAGAATTTATGCCAACCTTTTGAGCACAGATAAAAATGTATTAAACGCTATTGAAATTTATCCAAATCCTGTTGTTTCTAATAAGGTTTTAAATATAAAGAGTCATCCTTCCTCAAATAATATATCTTATGAAATTACAAACATCGTTGGTCAAAAAGTTTTAAAAGGTGCACTTACAGAAAAGCAAATTAATGTTAATAAGCTAACTTCTGGTGCTTACTTTTTGATTTTAAAACATGAAGGAATAAAAACAATCAAGAAATTTATTATTCAATAAAAAAAGGACTCATAAAGAGTCCTTTTTGTTTTTTAGAATCGCTTTATTAATCGATTTTATCAATCGTGGACCTTCATAAATAAACCCTGTGTAAACTTGAACCAAATTTGCTCCAGCTTCTATTTTTTCTAAAGCATCTTTTGCTGAATGAATCCCTCCAACACCTATTATTGGAAACGCCTTATTGCTGTTTTTAGATAAGTATTTAATTACTTGAGTACTTTTATCTTTTATAGGTAGTCCACTCAAGCCTCCATTACCAATCGCTTCTAAGGTGTTCTTTGAAGTTTTTAAACCTTCTCTATATACAGATGTATTTGAAGCTATCACACCATCTATTTTTGTTTCTGCGACCAAGTCTATAATTTCATCTAACTGAATATCATTTAAATCTGGAGCAATCTTTAATAAAATGGGCTTTTGTTTAGTGAAATTTTTATTTGCAGTTTGCACTTCTCCTATCAACTCCTCGAGGTAGTCTTTATCGGTTAGTTTAGCATGACTCCCAACATTAGGGCAACTTACATTAAGCACAAAATAGTCTACATAAGGATGGAGTGCATTAAAACATTCTAGGTAATCCTTAGTATAATCCTCAGGAAGTGTGTTGGTGTTTTTACCAATGTTTCCGCCTATAATAACTTTTCCTTTATTTTTCTTTAATTGAGTAATAGCAGCTTCAAGACCTTCATTATTAAATCCCATTCTATTAATAATGCCTTTATCTGCTTTTAGCCTAAACAACCTTTTTTTAGGGTTGCCTTCCTGCCCTTTAGGTGTAACAGTTCCAATTTCTATAAACCCAAAACCAAAATTAGCTAATTCATTATAGAGTATTGCATTTTTATCAAATCCCGCTGCTAAGCCTACAGGGTTTTTAAAGGTTAATCCAAATAGTTTTTGTTCAAGAGATACATCTTCAACTGTATAAAAAGCTTTGATAATTTTTGAGATAAAAGGAATTTTAGAACAGTTTTTAATGAATGAAAATGTAAAATGATGCACTTTTTCTGGATCGAAACAAAAAAGTAAAGGGCGAATCAGTAATTTATACATTATCTAGATTTTGACTGCAAAAATACATTAAATCTTAGCATAAAAAAAGAAACATTTTAAAGCTTGCCTCTTACAATATCGTTAGTTATTTTTGGATAAATCCAATACTAAATGCTAAATAAACAACACATTATAAACCGCTTTATAGGCTATGTGAAAATTGACACCGAAAGTGACCCAAAAAGTAGCACAACTCCTAGTACAAAAAAACAGTGGGATTTGGCCAATAAGTTATACGAGGAACTTATAGCAATTGGTATGACAGATGTGACCATAGATGAAAATGCATACATCATGGCTACTTTACCAAGTAATGTAAATCATGACGTACCAACTATTGGGTTTATTTCACATTTCGATACGTCACCAGATTTTACAGGAGCGAATGTAAACCCACAAATTATTGAAAACTATGATGGAGAAGACATTATTTTAAATGCAAATGAAAACATTATTTTATCTCCAGATTATTTTGAAGACTTATTACTCTACAAAGGACAAACACTTATCTCCACAGATGGAACTACCTTGCTAGGAGCCGATGATAAAGCTGGTATTTGTGAAATAGTAAGTGCTATGGAATACCTGATTCAACACCCAGAGATAAAACATGGCGACATTAAAGTTGGTTTTACACCAGATGAAGAAATTGGACGTGGTGCTCATAAATTTGATGTAAAAAAGTTTGGTGCAGATTGGGCTTATACTATGGATGGAAGTCAAGTAGGAGAACTAGAATACGAAAACTTTAATGCAGCTGAAGTAAAAGTAACTTTTAAAGGCAAAATTGTACATCCAGGATATGCTAAAGGCAAAATGATTAATTCTATACATTATGCAACGGAGTATATCAATGCCTTACCAAAGTTAGAGGTTCCTGAACATACTGAAGGTTATCAAGGTTTTTTTCATTTGCATGACATGCATGGAAACGTTGAAAAAACTGTTTTAGAATATATTATAAGAGACCACGACAAAGATAAATTTGAGGCACGTAAAGCATTAATGCAAAAAATTGCTAATGATTTTAACAACAAATACGAAAGCAAAATAGTAGTCATTGATATTAAAGATCAATACTATAATATGAAAGAAAAGGTAGAACCTGTTAAATATATTGTAGATATAGCCGAAGAAGCAATGCTACAATTAGGTATCACACCAATTATAAAAGCCATTAGAGGTGGTACAGATGGCTCACAATTAAGCTATATGGGCTTACCTTGTCCTAATATATTTGCTGGAGGACATAATTTTCATGGGCGTTATGAGTATGTTCCAGTAGAAAGTATATTAAAAGCAACTCAAGTAATTTGTAAAATTGCCGAACTTACACAAGAACGTTATAAGTAACTGCATAGCTTGACTTTCTCAAAAAAATAGTCGAAATTCGTTTAACATCTCATATAAACAATTGAAAAAGTTCATATCAAAGCATTAAACGAAATCATGAAAAAAGTACATTCCGTTGAAGAATACATTGAGACACACGAAAAATTTGGTGATGCCTTAACTTTACTTCGCAACCTAATAAATTCAACAGAGCTTAATGAAACTATAAAATGGAGCGCTCCTGTGTATGACCTAAATGGTAAAAATGTGGTTGGGTTAGGAGCTTTTAAAAACCATTTTGGTATTTGGTTTTTTAATGGTGTGTTTTTAAAAGACGAACAAAATTTATTAGTCAATGCACAAGAAAAAACCAAAGCCTTACGACAAATACGTTTTGAGTCTATAAATGGCATTAATAAAGATATTGTATTGGCTTATGTTAAAGAAGCTATAGAAAATCAAAAAGCTGGAAAACAAATAAAACCAGATAGAAGTAAAAAAGAAACAATTATTCCTCTAGAGTTACAAGCAGTGTTAGATAATAATAAGGAATTACACGTTTGTTTTAATGCATTATCGCCTTCTAAACAGCGTGAATATTGTGAACATATAGCAACTGCAAAACGAGAAGCAACAAAACTGAGTCGCATAGAAAAAATAACACCTATGATATTACAAGGTGTTGGTTTACATGATAAATATAAAAACTGCTAAATAAAAAAAGCAGCTCGTTGAGCTGCTTTTTATTTATTATTTTGCTGGTACATTGAGCTTCCTACTCATTTCCATGGAAATGGCCGAACGTTCAAATTTTATTTTCCCTGCCGAGGTTTCTATAATGCAAGAACCATCCTTATCGTTTAGTTCTATAACTTTACCGTGCATACCGCTTTTGGTAATGACTCTATCTCCTCGTTTAAGGTCTGCAGCAAACTTTTTTTTCTTGTTTAGCACGTTTCATCTGTGGTGCAATCATAAAGAAATACACAACAGCAAACATGAGTATAAAAGGTGCAAATTGCCCTAATCCATCCATTTAATATAAATTAATCGTGGTTATGTCCTTCGTGACCTGGTTGTGTACTAGATTTTACCTGAGTAGTAGCTACACTAGGTAATCCATTTGCAGCAGGTCCTCCTTTAATAAAAGCCTTAATTTTTACAGCTTCTGTACCACTTTCAGTATTAGCAGTTACAGTAACTGTTTTTGAAGTACTACTTCCTGGTGAACCTTTTCCATTAAACTGAACAGTGAACTTTGCAGAAGCCCCTGGTGCTAATGGCTCTTTACTCCAATCTTGAGGAACTGTACAACCACAAGTACTCTTAATATCAGTAATTACTAATGGTGCTTTACCTGTATTAGTATAATTAAATACCGTTTCTACTGGAGTTCCATTTTCAATTTCACCAAAATCGTGTTCTTTCTTATCGAAAGTTAATATTGGAAAATCTCCAACTACAGCATCTCTTTCAGCTGCTTGTGTTACGTTTTCTGCTTTAATTTTACTTGTTGCATCTTCCTTACAAGATGTAAATGCAACCATACACAAGGCACTTAAACTTAAAATTATTTTTTTCATAATTTTCATTTTTAATTGTCTATTCAAGATAAACATTTGGGTTATTTATTTGTTTTATAGGTTATTTCGGGCATAAATGTAATAAATTTTAATTAAATGAGTCCTCTACCTACTTTATTTAACGTTCCTTTATCACTATATTCCTTTACTAATTTATCCAAAATTCCATTTATAAACACACTACTTTTTGGTGTAGAATATTCCTTTGCAATCTCTAAATATTCATTAATTGTAACTTTAATTGGTATGGATGGAAATTTTTGAAACTCGCAAATAGCCATTTGTAGTAATACAAAATCAATATTTGCTATTCTGTCTTTATCCCAATTGGCTGTTCTCCCTTCAATCTCTTTGCTTAACGATGACAAGTTTAAAATAGTTTTATTTAATAAATCGTTTGCAAACTCTTTATCTTCATGGTCTTTAACCAGTTTTGGAAGGAAATGACTTTGAGAAATTTGCGGATTTGTCTTTCTAAGTAACTTAACTATTGTTGTATTAATTACTGGTAAATCATCTAACCAAGTAATATTTTTATCTTCCAAATAATTATATAGCTTCTCGTTTGGTGCAATAATTTCTTTAAAAACATCAATTATAAACGACTTATCTTCTTTAAAAGTTGATGTTTTTGTTGCCATATAGTCTTTATACAAATCACTTTTAGAAAGTGATTTGAAAATTACATCAACGTATTCGCTATCCAACTTCCAATTATCAACTTTTCTAGTTTCAAGCGTTTCTTTTAATAAAGTATTCTCTTTTAATAAAAGTAGTAATTCATTATTAATAAACTTTCTACTAGGGTTTTTCTCCTCTGCTGTAGCTAAATGTTTTTTTTGAGATTTAGTAAGGTGGTCTTCTGCTTTTGCTTGTATCTCAATTAATAAAGAAAGGATTAAAAGATATAAGTTGTACATATTTTCCATACTTTGGTTTAAAAACCTTTGGTTTATTTTTAAATCATCACTTTCATTACCTCGAAATGCATATATCACTTGCATTACTTTTATACGAACATGTCTTCTATTAAGCATATTAAAGAACTTTTTTAATTCTAAAGAATTATTTTGTTTTAAAATTAAGGAGGCAAAAGATAATTATCTTTTGCCTCGCAAAAATAGTATTATTTTAAAAAGAAGGTTCTATTTTGAAGTTTCTTTTTTTCTTGTAGCAATCCTTTCTCTTGCAATATCCAAAGCAGCCTGATTAGTAGTAATACTACTGTCTTTTGCTTTCTCTAATATTTGAAGTGTTGTATTATAAATATTTTCAGTTTTTCTAAGAATCTCTTTTTTGCCATAATTCTCTAATTCAGCATATACATTAATAATCCCTCCTGCATTTATTAAAAAATCTGGTGCATAAACAATACCTCTTTTCTGAAGAATAGCACCATGTTTATCCTCAACAGCTAATTGGTTATTTGCTGCTCCAGCAATTACTTGAGCTTTTAGCTTGTAAATAGTATCGTCATTTACAGTAGCTCCTAATGCGCAAGGCGCATAAATGTCCATAGCTTCACTATAAACATCATTACCAGTATAAATAGTAGCTCCATATTTTGAGCTTACTTCTTGTAAACGGTCTTCATTAATATCGGCAATAACGACTTTAGCTCCTTCATTTGTTAAATGTTCTACTAAAGATTCACCAACATGACCAATTCCTTGTACAAATACAGTTCTATCTTCTAATATGTCTGTTCCAAATTTAAATTTAGCTGCGGCTTTCATTCCCATAAAAACACCAAAAGCCGTTATAGGTGAAGGGTTTCCTGCACCACCTTTACTTTCAGATATCCCTGTTACGTAAGGTGTTACTTCTCTAACTAAATCCATATCAGAAGTTTCCATTCCAACATCTTCAGCTGTGATATATTTTCCGCTTAAAGAATGTACAAACTCTCCAAACTTTTTCATTAGTTCGGGTGTTTTTTGTGTTTTAGCATCACCAATAATAACTGCTTTTCCCCCTCCAAGATTTAACCCTGTAATTGCAGCTTTAAAGGTCATTCCCCTAGAAAGTCTTAATACATCGTTTAAGGCTTCCCACTCATTGTTGTACTGCCACATTCTTGTGCCACCGAGTGCAGGTCCTAAAACCGTATTATGTATTCCTATTATTGCTTTTAAACCTGTATCTTTGTCATTACAAAATACGACTTGTTCGTGGTTGTCAAAAGAAAGTTGTCCAAATACAGGGTCAACTTTTTTGATGTCTTTGGGGTTTATGACGTCTGAAATCATTAATATTATTTTTAAATTTTATTGTTATTATTATAAAATCAATAATAACAGCAGGCAAAAATAATCTAATATTACATTTTAAGCAAAAATACCTGTTTAAAAACAAGAAATCACTAATTATTACTTTTATAGAGAAAATTTATAAATGAAAGAATTACAACATCTTAATAAATATTTTTTAAAGTATAAATACAAACTTTTATTTGGTGTAATAATTACTATTAGCGCCATAATATTTAAGCTTTTTACACCTCGTTTAATTGGGAGTGCCATTGATGTTATATCAAATAGGTTAAATGGAGCTATTGCGGACGATGTTTTTAAAAAAGAATTAATGTTAACGATTCTTTATTTAATCGTTGCTGCATTAGTTGCTGGTGCTCTAACCTTTTTAATGAGACAAACCATAATTAATGTGTCAAGATATATTGAGTATGATTTAAAAAATGAAATCTATCAACAATATCAACGTCTATCATTAAATTTTTACAAAAGTAATCGCACTGGAGATTTAATGAATCGTATTACTGAAGATGTGAGCAGAGTACGAATGTATGCAGGACCAGCTATTATGTATTCCTTAAATATGATTACACTTTTCGTGGTTGCATTTTTTTATATGTACAATCAGTCTCCAAAGCTAACTATGTATACCATAATTCCGCTTCCAATACTATCGTTAATCATTTATTTTTTAAGTAAAGAAATACATAAGCGTAGTACAATTGTACAAGAGTACCTTTCAAAATTATCAACATTTACGCAAGAATCTTTTAGCGGAATATCTGTTATTAAAGCTTATGGAATCGAGCCAATTACCAATGACAATTTTGAAGTTTTATCTACAGAAAATAGGCAGAAACAAATTGATCTTACCAAAGTTCAGGCTTTGTTTTTCCCTCTAATGATTTTACTTATTGGTGTAAGCAATATTTTAGTTATTTATATTGGAGGCCTTCAATACATTAATGGAGAAATTGAAAGTATAGGAGTTATTGCAGAATTTATTATTTACGTAAATATGCTTACATGGCCAGTAGCTACTTTAGGTTGGGTAACCTCAATTGTTCAACAAGCCGAAGCGTCTCAAAAACGAATAAATGAGTTTTTAAATGAAAAACCTGAAATTAAAAATACCGTAAGCACACTAACCAATATATATGGCACAATAGAATTTAAAGATGTGCATTTTACATATACCGACACGAACATTGAAGCATTAAAAGGACTCAGTTTTAAGATAAATAGCGGTGAAACACTTGCAGTAATTGGCAAAACAGGGTCAGGAAAATCAACCATTCTAGATTTAATTGGTAGACTTTATGATGTAAACAGTGGCATTATAGAAATTGATGGAACACCAATTGAAAATGTTAACTTAACCAGTTTAAGAAACAGTATAGGATTTGTACCTCAAGATGCATTTCTTTTTTCCGATTCAATAAAAAATAATATAAAATTTGGTTCAGTAGACGCAACAGATGAAGATGTTATAAAAGCAGCAAGAAATGCTGTTGTACATAAAAACATTAAGGCTTTTAATAAAGGGTATGAAACCGTTTTAGGTGAACGAGGCATTACGCTTTCTGGAGGTCAAAAGCAACGTGTTTCTATTGCTAGAGCAATTATAAAAAATCCAAAAATATTATTACTTGACGACTGTCTTTCTGCTGTAGATACTGAGACAGAAGAACAAATCTTAAACAATTTAAATAGCATTTCTAAAGGAAAAACAACCATTATTGTTAGTCATAGAATTTCTTCTGCCAAAAACGCAAATCAGATTATAGTTCTTGATGAAGGTAAAATAATCCAACAAGGCTCTCACGATGATCTGATTAACATTGATGGTTATTACAAAGAGCTTTATTTAAAACAATTATCGGAAACTATCGAAGACAATAATTAACTTCTTTCTTTTTAGCAGCTTTTATTCATAAAATGAAATAAGCAAAAAGAAATGTGTTAATTAGTTGGTTGCTATATATTTTTTTTAGATTTTTGAGTCACTAATTAAAATAACAACGCTACCATGAGTAATAATGATATGATGGAGAAAGAGGAAATATTTTCAAAAGTTTTAAGAGCAGGACGTCGTACTTACTTTTTTGATGTAAGAGCTACAAAAGCTGGTGATTATTATCTTACAATTACGGAGAGTAAAAAATTCACTAATGATGATGGCTCTTTTCATTACAAAAAGCATAAAATTTATTTGTACAAGGAGGATTTTGCTGAGTTTAATGATATTTTAAGAGAAATGACTGATTATGTTATCGATGAAAAAGGTGAAGAAGTAATTAGCGAGCGTCATCAAAAAGATTATAAAAAAGAAGAGTATAACAACAGTGATGATGAAATACCAACCTCTCCTGAGAGCTTCACTGATGTTAACTTTGAAGATATTTAATTATATATAAACATTAAAATATTTTAAACCGTTACTTAAGTAACGGTTTTTTTTATATTTATAGCCTAACAAACATTTCAAATGAAAAAACTACTATTATTATGCGCTATTCTTAGCACATTTGCACAAGCACAAACACAAAGCACGGTTGACTTGTCTTACTATCTTCCTCAAAATGTAACTTATAATCAAAACATTCCGACACCAGAAAGCATTGTTGGTCATCAAGTTGGAGAATGGCATATTACGCACGATAAGTTAGCACAATACATGTATGCTTTAGCAAATGCTTCTGATAGAATTACCATTGAAAGCAGAGGAAGCACTTTTGAAGATAGACCAGTTTTACTTCTTACTATAACGTCTCCTAAAAACCATCAAAATATAGATAACATTCAAAAAACTCATATGAATGCGACAGAAAATGATGATGTTAACACCAACAGACCTATCGTTGTCTACCAAGGGTTTTCAATTCATGGAAATGAACCGAGTGGTGCAAATGCTGGACTTTTGGTTGCTTATTATTTAGCCGCAGCAGAAGGTAATGAAATTAATGATTTATTAGAAAACACAGTAATTCTTTTTGATCCTTCGTTTAATCCAGATGGATTACAACGTTTTGCTTATTGGACAAACACTAATAAAAGTATCAACTTAAATCCAGATCCAAATGATAGAGAGTATAGCGAAGTTTGGCCTGGGGGCAGAACCAATCATTATTGGTTTGATATGAATCGTGATTGGCTACCAGTACAGCTACCAGAATCTCGTGCTAGAATTGAAAGTTTTCATAAATGGTATCCTAATATTTTAACCGATCATCATGAAATGGGCACAAACTCAACTTTCTTTTTTCAACCTGGAATTCCGTCACGAACCCATCCACTCATACCAAAAATAAACCAAGAGCTAACAGCAAAAATAGGTAATTACCATGCCAAAGCATTAGATAAAATAGGCTCTTTTTATTACACTGAAGAGAGTTTTGATGATTTCTATTATGGAAAAGGATCAACTTTCCCTGACATTAATGGAGGAATTGGAATTTTATTTGAGCAAGCAAGTTCTCGTGGACATATTCAAGAAAGTGATAATGGTATCTTGACATTTCCATTCACCATCCGTAACCAGTTTACTTCTGCCTTATCAACTTTAGCTGCAGCAAAAAGTATGCGTGAAGAAATATTAACATATCAACATAATTTCTTTAAAAATGCTCGCAAAGAGGCATCTAAAGAAGGAAATAAAGCTATTGTATTTGGAGATGAAAAAGATGCTGCAAAAACATATCATCTAGCAGAAATACTTAAGCGACATAAAATTAAATTCCACGAAATAAAACAAGATTTTTCTGCTAATGGAAAACATTTTAAAAAAGGGTATAGTTTTATAGTTCCCAAAAATCAAAAAAATACTCGCTTAATAAATGCAATGTTTGAAAAGCGAACAACATTTCAAGATAGTCTATTTTATGACATTTCGGCTTGGACCTTTCCTCTTGCATTTAATGTAGACTATGCAGAAGGTGTTTCAACTAATAATGCAGGAAACGAGGTCAAAGATTTACAATTTAAAGCAGGTAACGTTTCTGGTATGAGCAATTATGCTTATCTAATGGAATGGCATGAATATTATACACCAAAATTATTAAACAAAGTGCTTAACGACGGATTGCGAGCCAAAGTTGGAATGCAACCATTTAGTTTGAGTGGTGTAAATTATGATTATGGGACGATTATGATTCCAGTTCAAAATCAAAAATTAAGTGCTACAGATTTGCATGTTTACTTAACAAAACTTGCTAAAGAAAGTCATGTATCTATAAATGCTGTTGGAACTGGTTTAACGCAAGGAATTGATTTAGGAAGTAATCAATTTAGAGCCTTAACAGCACCAAAAATAGCGATACTAGTTGGAGATGGAATCTCGTCGTACGATGCTGGGGAAATCTGGCATTTATTTGATACACGTTATGACATTACAGTTACAAAATTAGATACCAAAAGCATAGGTCGTGCTAATTTAAGTAGGTATAATACGATAATTGTACCAAGCGGAAGACTTGATGATAATGATTCTAAAAAAATAAAAGAATGGGTGCAAAATGGAGGGACATTAATTGCCTATAAAAGTGCATTAAATTGGTTAAAATCAAAAGAATTAGCTAAACTAGATTTTAAGAAAATGGAGTTAGTTGGTAAGAATATTTCTTTTGAACAGCGTGGAGATTTTAGAGGTGCTCAAGTAATTGGAGGTGCAATTTTTGAGGCAACTACTGATCGTTCACACCCAATAAACTTTGGTTATAAAAATGATAGAATTTCATTATTCAGAAACACAACTATTTTCATGAAACCTGATAAGAATAGTTATAATAATCCAATTCAATATACAGAACGTCCTATTGTGAGTGGTTATATTTCTAAGCAAAATTTAGACAGCATTGGCAGTACAGTACCATTGCAAATTAAAGGTTTAGGACGAGGTAAGATAGTTGCTTTTACAGACAACACAAACTTTAGAGCTTTCTGGTATGGTACAAATAAATTACTAATGAATGCTATTTTCTTTAGAGAAGAATTATAATTTAACTGTTATTAGTGAAATAATTAACACTATAAACAAATAACTTAAACCAATTGATAGAGAAATAGTTATTGATAATGTAACTGCTATTATTAATAGATATAATGGAACCAGAGTTAAAGCAATTGCAAATCTAAATGTAGATTTAAACTCTGGTTCTTTTATTCTAGGTTTAAATACATAACTCCACAAAAAATACGGGATTAGAATATTTAAGATTAATAAATATTTAAAAATTCTTTTCAACAAATTATTTGATGGTTTTAGTTTCTCATCGTATTTTTCAAAATCAGATTGAATACAAGTGTTGACTTTATCTGGTTTCAAATAATTCACTTGTAACCCATCCAATTTGTTTAAAATGTAATCATAATTTTTTTCAGGAATATTGGTAGTCAACTTAGAAAGTTCTTCTTTAATTTTTGACTTTAGCTTTACAATATCTTGATTTCTATTTTCTGTAATAAACGAGGAGCCAGAAATAGGAGAGCCAAAATATATTGCTGCACTATCAGGAAAGCTTGTAGCTTTTACAAAATTTAAACCTACAGGAACAAGTTGCAAATCCAAATCTGGATATTTATCTAAAGTATCGAATACTATTCTAGTGAAACCTTTACTTAATGGCCTAACACGACGCGCTAAATTGTGACTCCCTTCAGGAAATATAACAATAGCTTCATTATTGTTTAAAATCTCAGAACAACTCTCAAAAATGGCAATATTATTTGAAATGTTACTCCAACCATCTCTTACTCTATATACTGGAAGCATTTGCAAACTCTTCAATAGCTTGCTAACTAATGCTTTTTTAAAGACCGCTGCCCTTGTTAAAAAAAAAGAAAATCTACCACACTTTGTTGCTATTAACAAAGCATCTAAGAGTGCATTTTGATGGTTTGCTAATAATAAAACAGGCTTATCTTTTGGAACATTTTCAAGACCATGTACATATATTCTTTTAAAATAAAAGAACATCCCCAATCTTAAATAACTTCTTACACTATGCAGCCAAAGCTTTTTCAATACTATTACTTTTTTTAGACCAGTATGTTGCTAATATCAATCCAGATATAATATGCCATATTCCCCAAAATGCAGCTAAAAGAGCCATCCCTCCTAGTCCATTAAAAAATGTAAAGATGAGTAACAACCCTAATCCAGAGTTTTGGATTCCAGTTTCGATAGCTAGTGTTTTTGTATCTCTAAACGATAATTTAAATAACCTTGCCACTCCAAAACCTAAGAGTATAGCTAATAAGTTATGTCCAATACCTATAGCAAAAACATGATGCGCATAATCATAAAAAATGTCTAAATTATTTGAAAATGCTATAACAACAATAGCAACAAAAACAATTATGGACAACGGTTTTAAAAGCTTAGATAATTTAATAGCTAGCTTCTCATTTCTATACCTCAAACTCATACCTAAAACCAAAGGTATTCCAAGAATTAAAACAACTAGTTTTACCAATTCAAAAGGCTCTAAAGAAACCGTTTTTAATATGTCCGCAGTTGGCTTATAAAGATTGCCATACAACTGAAAATTTAAAGGAGTCATAAAGATTGCTAAAAAAGTAGCAAATGCAGTTAAACTTACTGATAATGCTGTGTTTCCTTTAGCCAAATGTGTCATGAAATTTGAAATATTACCTCCTGGACAAGCAGCAACCATCATCATTCCTAAAGCGATACTTGGTTGTGGTTTTAACAATAAAATAACTAAGAATGTTAAAAAAGGCAGTAATATAAACTGAGATATAATACCTAAAACAACAAGTTTTGGATGCTTAAATAGGTTTTTAAAATCAGCAAAAGTAATGCCTAAAGCCACACCAAACATAACGACAGCTAGAGCAATATTTAAAACCCAAAGTCCGCCGCTATCAAAATTAATTTTTACTGCATCTAATTCTTGCATACACTAAGAAACTGTTGAGCCATTTTTTACCTTATGCTCAGGATGTAATAGTATTACATCACTGCCATTTACTGCTCCCATCACCAAACATTCACTCATAAAATTAACAATTTGTTTTTTCGGAAAGTTAACGGTTGCTACTATTTGCTTATGCAATAACTCCTCTTTAGAATAGATCGCTGTAATTTGTGCTGAAGATTTTTTAACTCCTAAATCTCCAAAATCAATAGTAAGTTGGTATGCTGGATTTTTAGCTTTTGGAAAGTCATTTACTTCAATAATCGTTCCTACTCGCAAATCAACTTTTGTAAAGTCTTCAAAAGAAATAGTCTCCTTCATAAGTCATTAGTTAGTTAGGAGCTGAATATATAAATTTTAATTTACAATTATGTTTAATCTTATGGTTTCTTTACTTTTGGTAAACAATAAAAATTATGGCTAGAACTCCGTCAAATATGCTTCCTTTAGGAACAAAAGCTCCAAATTTTACACTACCAGATGTCACAGTAGGAATAAGTAAAAGCTTAAACGAACTTAAAGGTGACAAAGGTACAGTTGTGATGTTTATTTGCAATCACTGCCCTTTTGTTATCCATGTAAATGAAGCTTTGGTTGCTATTTCTAAGCATTATATAGAGCTAGGTTTTAATTTTATTGCCATTTCTAGTAACGATGTGGTTAATTACCCTCAAGATTCTCCTGAAAAAATGAAAATTCATGCTAAAGAAAACAACTATCCTTTCCCATACTTATATGATGAAACACAAGAAGTAGCAAAAGCCTATGATGCTGCATGCACACCAGACATTTATCTTTTTAATGACGTTTTAGACTTAGTATATAGAGGACAATTGGACGATTCCAGACCTGGAAATAGTATTCCAGTTACTGGAAGTGATTTAAGGCATGCTTTAGAATGTTTACTAAACAATACTCAAAATACAAATACACAAAAACCAAGTATTGGTTGTAATATTAAGTGGAAATAGTAATTTTTTAAAAACAATATGATTCGTCTTAAAAAAACTGACTCTAAAAACATTGATTTTAGAATGCTTGTAGCACATCTAGACAAAGATTTAGCAATATCTGATGGTGATGAACATGGATTTTATCATCAATTTAATAGTATTGAAACCATTAAATATGCTATTGTCGCTTACAATAATAATATTCCTGTTGCCTGTGGAGCCATTAAACAATATAGTGATTCAACTGTTGAAATAAAACGTATGTATACTTTACCAGGAACAAGAGGTAAAGGTATTGCAACAAAAATTTTGAATGAATTAGAAGAATGGGCTGCTCAATTGGGGTACAAACGTTGTATTCTTGAAACTGGTAAAAAACAGCCAAAAGCTATTTCGCTCTATAAAAAAACTGGTTATAAAATTATTCCTAATTACGATCAATATATTGGTATAGAAAATAGTGTGTGTTTTGAAAAGCTTCTACACTAGTAGCTCTTTATCAAAATAAATTTTTAGCTTATTAATGCTATTATTCAACAGTAATGAAACTACTTATAGAAACTGGGTTTCCATTAGCTGTAAATCCTTCTAGTCGAATTTCAAACTCACCACTATTATCAGAAGTGAAAAAATTAAAAATCAATTCTTTTTCTTCCATTTTTACATTTGGTTCCCAAAGTAATTGACTTCTATAATCTGGAATTCTATTTGTGGTCATAACGTTTTCATAATCTTTTTTGAAATAATTTTTCTTAGGTTGTGGTTTAAACAGTTTAACCATGGTTACATTTTCTTTGGGTAATTCTTTGTAGAAATCTCCATCAAAAGTCTCTACTACAATAAATCCTCCAAATATTTTTGAACCTAGTATAAAATTGGTTTCAGTTCTAGCTATACTTATTTTTTTTATTCTTCTTGAATCATACTCTAAAAACTCATCAAAACTTTGAAGTAAAATTCCATCTACAATAACTCCTGCTGGCTTTTCTAATCTTTCATATGGGTTGAGTGAAGTAACATAAAAATTAGTTTTGTTGTTGTTATCTTTTTGTATGTAACTATCTTTAATAACCTCTATAAAAGTTTCTCTAACCTTTGAAAATCTAGTATAATCATCAAGATAAAAAGTGGCATGATACGTTTCGAAAAAAGGTCTAATAGTATCTATAGGTTTTAATGTATTAGGTTTTAGGCTAAAATAACCGTTTTCAATTTGATTATAAATACTTCGTTGCTCAAGAGGTTTTCTATATTTTGATGAAATTTTCATTTCTCCAAAATCTATAGTATTATAATCAACTGAACTATGCTCATCTAATATTATTCTATAATCTTTATTATCTCTATCCAAGACCTGCAAAACAGCATTTTCGTTATTATAATCATTATTTATATTAAAATAAAAAACACCATTATCATCAGTATTAGCAACTTTAAGAATAAAATCCTTTTCATTAATTGATAGTGAAACTTTCTCTTTTACAGCAGGTTTATCATCAGTTATCTTAATTAATTTACCAGAAATAAGTTCTCCTCGTAATTCTGGCAAATAGTTAATCTTATTTATGTCATGACCACTTTCGCCTTGTTCGCTTACAAAAGTATTGGCAGATTTAGCTTTACTAACCAATCGATCTAGAGCATCTATTTTTCTAATAGAGATTGAATAATTTCCTTTTAAGTTTTTATTGCTTATATTTTTAAGGATTAAAGAGCCTTTTGATCTTTTTTGAAATTTCTTTCTATTTGTAGTGATTTCTAAAAATTGAGAATTCACATTTTCTCTTATTTCATTAACTGTTGCTATATTAAAAGTGGAATCTTGTTTTTCAGAATCTGCTAAAATAGCCTCTTGATTGTTTTGAAAAGGATTTATAACAGCTACATTCCCTTTAAAAAAATAATCGCTCTCAGCATTTTTCATCCATTGCGTATATGCAATTAACATATAGTTTCCTGAATTAACAGATGTAGGAATTACAAAATCTCCATAGCCAACACCAGAATCTAATTTAATTTTATGCTTAAAAACAACCTCATGATTTTCTCCAACAAGTTCAACATAAGCTATTTTACTTAAAGTACTTAATTGATTTACTTTATCATTTAAACAATATACTTTATAATATAAGTTCTCGCCTGCTAAAAAAAGAGAGGAATTTAAATGCACAAAAATACTTTCTTGTGGCAATGTTTCAGTTTGATTAGATACTATGTTAACAGCTTTAGTAATTGATATACTGCTAGCAAAACATATTAATAAAACTATTATTCTTTTTTTCATGATATTAACAATCTATTCTTCCCAAAAATCTGGCACTTCTATATCTGCAAATATTGAGCAATCTCCACACTTAGTTTTAACGACTTGATATGGTGGTTCACCTTCAATAAAATTTTCTGCATGAAATATTACTAGACCTTGCTCAATCATTTCTGCTAAAGTTAATGGTTGTGAAGCATTGGCTTCTATAAACGGCTCCATTATATTACATGTGAAAAAATATGGACGCAAAAACAATTGAGAATCAGGGAAATAATCAGTATAACTAAAAAACACTCTTTTTTCTAAAGTTTTTGCAACTTCAAAAAAACCAATAACTGTTTCTTCTGGGTTATCTAAAGAAGATATATTACCTAAAACAGTTCCTGGTTGGTTTTCAGAAAATACGCTACCAGATTCCGAAAAATCTTTTAAGGTTTCATAATAAGTATAAGCTTCCCTTGAAATTAAGTGTTGCCTAACTAATAAACTATAACGACTTTGTATTTTTGCATTTAGGCGCTTATTAAATTTAACTAGGAATGGGTCTATTTCATTCTCTGAAAACTCACTTGCATTTCTTAAAATAATCTCATTAGATTTAGTTGTACCAAAACAAACTTTTCCATCCTCATTTTCTTTAGCTAATAGTGTTAGTGTTCCATTTTGATTAACTCTTAAATACTCATCAGACCAATAAGGTGGTACAATTTTATAAGTTTCAATGTACTCAAAACGAAAATATCTGGAATCTTCATTTCCTGGCTCAATACTTTCGTAATATATAGCAACACCTTCTGCTCCATCGCTATTTATCGAACTTTGCGTATATAAACTAAAATCTACAACATCGCCTTGCTCTAATTTTTCTTGTTTAGAGCTATATTTTCTACCAGAATTAGTGGTTATCAATAATGTATATTCTCTATCTGGTAAAGCGTTAAACTCAACTTCTGATATATACTTACCAGGCTCCACTTCATTGAATTTATACTCCAAGCCCATGTCTTCAATTATAGAAACATTTGCATTTGTCTCAGCAATAGGAATAACTTCCTCTAATGGGAATGTTCGACTCAATAAAATCTCTTGGAACTTCACCTCATTGGTAAGTAATGCTTCAACTACTAAAAAGTCTTCAAACGTTTCGGTTTTAATTTCATAAGGTTCTACACAGCCAAAAAATAACAAAGGCAACACCCAAAAAACTCGATATTTACTTTTAATTATAGTAGTCATACATTAAAATTTAAAATTATAGGTAATTGTTGGAATTGGGATTGAGAAAATAGAACTCTTGTATGCCTTAACCCTACCATCGTCAGACACAAAAAATACTGAATATGGATTATTTCTTCCTAACACATTGTAGATTGATAAATTCCAAAAGCTATGTGCGAATTTTTTAATTTTATGGTTTCCTTCAACATTAAAACTTACATCTAATCTATAATAATCAGGGATTCTAAATTTGTTTCTTTCACTATAAACCACATACTCCGTATTGTTTAAAACATATTTCCCAGTTGGGTAGGTTACCGGTCTTCCTGTTTGATATACAAAATTGGTTGACACACTATACCTATTAGTGATTTTATAATTTGTTACTAAGCTTAAGTCGTGAGGTTTATCATAATTTGATGAAAAATACTTACCATTATTTATATTTTCACTTAAAAATTCGCTTTCAAATTTGTTCAAGGATTTAGAATAGGTATAACCAATCCATCCATTAAACTTTCCTTTATCTTTTTTAATTAAAAACTCAATGCCATACGCTTTACCTTCTCCTTGCAGTACTTCTCGCTCTATTGTTTCGTTAAGCAACAAATTAGCACCTACTTTATAGTCTAATATATTATCAGACTTTTTAAAATAACCTTCTACACTAAGCTCGTACATATTATCTTTTAAGTTCTTGTAAAAACCTAAAGAGTATTGGTTAACTGATTGTGGTTTGATATTTAAATCGGATAACTTCCAAGTATCAGTAGGTGACACCGTTGTATTGTTAGATAAAGTATGAATGTATTGAATGTTGTTATTAAAGCTTGCCTTAACCGAAAAATCTTCCATTAAAAAATATCTCATAGAAATTCTAGCTTCCAAACCTCCATATTGTTTAATGACTTCATTTTTTTTGTAATACACATTATCTATTAATGTACCTTCAACTTTAGGCTGACCCTCTGCATAAACTCTCTGGGTGGATTCTCCCAAAGACATATAATGTGAGTACCTCAAGCCTGCATCTATTAGTAGCTTTTCATTCACAGTAAAATTATCAGACACAAAAACTGCCGACTCCAAGCCTCTTTCCTTAGGAATGTTTACACCAACAAACCTAGAGTCTGTACCAATAACATCGCGATTACCAGGGTTTACAACATACAACTTACTAGACAATCCATACGTAAATTTATGTGCATCACTATGGTTGTATTTCATTTTTAGTTTTAGCTCTGTTTCATCAATTTTATATCCTAAATCGAAACCTGAATTGGTGCTGTCTTTATAATTTATATTAAACTCATATTGGCTTTTTGCCACTATTATATTAGCATCATTCTTATCATTAACTTTGTGTTCCCAATCAAATGAAAACAGCTTGTTGTTATAACTGTAAAGTGAGTCTGATGTGATACTAAAATCATCTTTACTCATATACGCAGTTGTCTTAACCGTATTGTTTTTGTTTATTTTATGATGGTATTTAGCTACAACATCGTAAAACGAAGCTTTGCTATTATTTAAAGATTCGTCGTCTAAAGATTTTAATATCCAGTTAGAATAGGTGCTTCTACCACCGATTAATAAAGATGATTTTTCTTTTACAACTGGAAGCTCTAATGTTAAGTTACTCATTACTGCACCAATAGAAGCTTCTCCAGAAAATTTCTTGGTATTTCCTTCTTTGGTTTTTATATCGAATACTGATGAGAGCCTTCCACCAAATTCAGCTGGGATATTTCCTTTATAAATACTTGCGTTTTTTGAAGTAAATGGATTTAATGCCGAAAAAATACCGAAAAAATGTGAAGGATTATACACAACTGAATTGTCTAATAAAATTAAATTTTGGTCAGTTTTTCCACCTCGAACATTATATCCAGAAGCACCTTCCCCTGCATTTGTAATTCCTGGTAAAGCAATTGCGACTCTTAATATATCCCTTTCGCCTAATACTAGAGGAATATTCTTAATTTCCTCAACATCAATTAATGACAAACCCGTAACTGCTTTAACTACATTTCTATCTCTATTTGCTTCAATTACTATTTCATCTAATGATTCGAAATCGTCATTAAGTGTAAAATTTAATTCGCCATTGTTGTAGATTATTACCGTTTTTTCAATTTTACCTTTACCAAGTGCACTAACTTCTAAAGTGTTTACTCCTGTTTTTAGTGTTATTTCATAATTCCCTCTATTATTGGTAGTAGTTCCAGTATTATTCTCTTTAACTAAAATAGCAGCATTAGAAATTGGTTCACCAGTAGTTTCATTTTTTATTTTTCCTGTAAGCACAAATGATTTCAAGCTTGTGCTCTTATTTTCTTTACCAATTCTAATAATTTCGTTATTGTTGACTATGACATCATCCTCATAAAACACAGGGTTTAATGTATTTTCCTGCTCTGATTCGTCAATCTGTACTTTTTCTTTCACATCAAAAAAGCCGTCTGGAAGTTTATCATGAATAATATTATTTCGAGTTAAAATAATATTGAAATTAGCATCTATGTAATAATTAATTGGTGTCGTTTTAAAAATATCAGTTAATATTTCATTAATTGTAACATCTTTATAATCTCTAGATATTGTACTATCATCAAACCAATCAGCTATATAAAAAAACTTGTAATTTGTTTTTTCTTCAATACTTTTCAATACATTTTCAATACTAGTATCTTTTAAAGTTATAGATAAGCTCTTAGATTTTTCTTGAGAAAAAACAGATTGAAAGCTAAGAAGAAATATTAATAATACTTTGGTCGTCTTCATTATCAAAATATTATTTTAGTTTAGTCTGTTTTAATTCTTGCAATAGTTGAATTAAAAACTGGCTATAATCTGTTTTTCTGTGTAATCTATTATTTCTATAAAATTTATCAATTTCTTGCTTTAAATTAGGGAATACAGAAACTATATCTTTTTTAGAAGTTAATTCTATGTAAGTCTTATTATACAATAAAACATATTGCTTTTTAGCTTCAACAAATTCTACATACATCTGTTCATTCTGATATAAATCTTTCTTGAACTTTTTATGTTTTATAAAAAGTGTTAAATCTGGACTAATAAAACTCTTTTCGTAAAACCCAAAAATATTATCTGAGTTTGAGCTTGCTTTTGTTATTTTGATAAACTTATGATTGTCAACAGTAAAGCTGTTTATTTTATCTTTAAAAAGGGTAATTATAACTTCCGCCGAATTTCTATTCTTCATTTTTGCTACAACCTCCTGTTCATAAAGATTATATTTAATATTTACACCAAAATAACTCTCTCCATCATAGTCTATAGAGCCTTTTAAAAAATCTGGGGAGTTAAAATAAGAATGAGTATTATTTCCTGCTCTAAATTTTACTTCATACTCTACTCCATTATAAATTCCAATATTATCGATACCAACTGTATTATCAAATAAAGTGTAGACATCCTCGCTTATATTCTGGGTTTGACTATAGGAAAAAATAGGAAAAACAATTAATATAACTTTAAAAAAACTAAGGTAGTTCTTCATATTTTAATTGAATTATAAGATGTTGATTATTACGCTAATATATAATTTCACTTATTAATAAACTAGCAAAAATTGGTAAAAATTGGTAAAAATAAGCTAAACAATCTTTTTTTTAATTATAAACTTCCTAAGCTTAACCACCCTTCTCTTTTAAGTAAATTTTCAATATGTGCATAATGATGATTGCAGTGCCATGCATAAATACCAACATTCTTTTTTAGAACCACTTCTTCGTTATGCTCTGGATGAATAAAACTTTTGTTTAAATCGTCTTCATTTAAACTTTTTAATAAATATACTAACTTAAAGTGTACTGCAGTTAAATGATCTAACGACATTTGTATTGGAGCAAATTTTGCATCAGGTAATTCAGCCCAAAATTGTTCGAAATAGTATTTAATAACTGGTTTCTCTTCGGTTAAAGCCCACTTAAAACGAATGTAACTATGATGATGACTATCGGAAACATGATGTACAACTTGCCTCACTGTCCAACCTTCAGGGCGATATGGCGTATCTAATTGCTCATCATTAAGATGTTTTACTAATTGCTCTAATTTTGATGGAAATTGCTCTAAAACTTCAATCCAATTCTTTAGATGTAGTGATGTTATTTCCTCTGGGCAAATAAACTGCCCGATGGGATACTTTAATTGCTCAAGTGCTTGCTTAGTCATTCAACAAAAATACGGTGGTAATTTTATTTTTTATGAAATTTTAAAAAATCTTTTAAAGTACCATTATATACACGTACAAAGTAAGTTCCATTTTTTAAACTAGAAATATCTAAAGATGATTGCTGAGTACTTTTAGCTTTTTTAAGTAACAATACCTCTCCTTTCTTATTAATAACTTCATATCTAAGGTGAGCCATTCTATTTAGAAAGTATAATGACAAAGTATTATCTGTAACATTTATACCAATACCGCTTGGATTAAATGTAACTGTTGAGCTAGCATAAAATTCACTAGTAGTTTCTAAAAATGCAGTTTCATTACTGTCTTGTGCATTTATTGCCATTGCCGAAAATAGTACTAGCACTAAGGCCAATGTGAGGATTTTTGGTTTCATAGTTCTTTGGATTAACAGCTATGAACTTAATTTACAATGAATTGAAACACAAAAATTGAGGATAAGTGGTGCTTTTTAATCCATAAAAAAACAATGAATACAAAAAAAACCGCCAAAAGGCAGCTTTTTAACTCTTCTACTTTACTAAAAGTATTTATTGTACTGTTACGTTTTGTCAAACTTTAAAAAATCTTTTATTTCTTCAGAAAAAATCCTAACATAATAAGTCCCTTTTTTAAGTTTCGATATATTTAATAGTGTTTTTTTTGCTGTATCTTCTTTCTTACTTAATAATATATCTCCTTTTTTATTAATAATCTCAAATCTTAAATTAGAAACTATATCTCTAAACTCTAAAGCTAAAGTATTATCAAAAGCTAGAATTTTCACACCATTTCTATTAAAGTCAATATTATCAATTGAGAAATCATCTATGGACGAAATAAGCCCTTCTTCTTGAGCAAATACTCCAACGGAAGAAAGGAGCATTATACTTACTGTTAGTAAATATTTTTTGAGGTTCATTGTTCTAAGGATTAATTGCAATAAAATTACTAAACGGCGTCTTAAAAACAAAAATATCCTTACAATTAGTTGTTTTTTCGCGCAAACTAAAATCTAGGAACAAAAAAAGCCGCCAAAAGGCAGCTTTTATTTATAAAAAACTTGCTGTTATTTTACATTCATTAATTCAACATCGAAAATTAAAGTAGCATCTGGAGGAATTACACCACCAGCTCCAGCACTTCCGTAAGCCAAATCGCTTGGTATTACAAAACGTGCCTTATCACCTACTTTTAGTAATTGAATACCTTCATCCCAACCTGGAATTACTTGACCAACACCCAAAGCAAAATCTATTGGCTGATTACGTTTATAAGACGAATCAAAAACAGTTCCATCAGTTAATTGACCCTTGTAATGTACAGATACCGTTTTACCTTTTTCAGCTTTATTACCAGTTCCTTCTTGAAGTACTTGGTAACGCAATCCACTATCAGTTTTGCTAAATCCTGCTGCTAATTTTTCCATTTCGGCTTCGGCTTTAGCTTTCGCTTCTGCTAATCTTTTCTCCCTAGAACCTTCAAAAGTTCTAAACGCTTCTATAGCATTGTATGCTTTTGCATCTGCTCCAACTCTTACAATCTCCAAACTATCAATAACATCTCCTTGAGAAATAGCATCAACAACACTTTGTCCTTCTGCTACTTTACCAAAAACAGTATGCTTACCATCTAACCAAGAAGTCTCTATATGAGTAATGAAAAACTGACTTCCATTGGTTCCAGGTCCAGCATTTGCCATTGATAAAATACCTGGAGCATCATGCTTAAGATCTGGATGAATTTCGTCATCAAATTGGTATCCAGGATTTCCAGTTCCACTCCCTAAAGGACAACCTCCTTGAATCATAAAATCAGGAATAACTCTATGGAATTTTAATCCATCGTAATAAGGGATTCCTTGTGGCTTCACCGAATTTTCTAAATCACCTTCAGCTAAAGCAACAAAATTCCCAACAGTACCAGGAGTTTTTTTGTATTCTAAAGCGACTAATATTTCGCCTTTGCTTGTGTTAAATTTTGCGTATAAACCGTCTTGCATTGTTCTAATTTTTAAGAAAGTGCAAAGATACAAGGATTTATGATTTATGAATTACTAATTAGGAGTTTTTAAACTAAATCATTTCACTATTTGTTTATTATGTTTGTGGAAAATTAGAACTAATGAAGTTTTCTTTAAATAATATACGAACTGTTTTTAATAAAAATAATGCAAGTAGCGAATCTCAAGATACTGCATATATAGAAAAAATAATGGCTTCAATTAAAGAGAAGCCATTTGCTGTTTCTAATAACAACATTATGTTTGCAGGAATGAATGAGCTTGCAGGATATTATTATTTTAGAGCTGTTATTATTGGAAAGTTTAAGATTAAAACATTTAAAGGCGCAGAAATTATTATTAAATGTAAGAGTTTCGAAATGACACTAAAGTCTAACATGAATGAGTTGAAATCTGATTTTGGCGAAGTTCCAAACAGTTTTATCACGGCTATAGATTTTGATATTGAAAAAAAACAAATTGAAAAACTTAATAAATCTAAAATTCAAAGTCTATCTGTAATATCTAAAAAACAAGATGTTACTTTTAAAACTACTGAAGGTGAAAGTTAATTAGCTACTTCACTAATAAATTTGATTCGATATAAGCGTAACTCCTCATCATCATAGTCGCCATCAAACTCTTCTATAGCATCATCTATTTTATCGGTTTCCGATTCCATAAAATAATCATGAATTTCTTCTTGTTGATCTTCATCAAGAATATCATCTAACCAATAATTAATATTTAACTTAGTTCCAGAATAGACAATAGCTTCCATCTCTTTAACAAAATCTTGCATTTGCATGCCTTTTGCTGATGCTATATCATCTAAAGGTAATTTTCTATCAATATTTTGAATAATATATAGTTTTAATGCCGAATTTGTACCAGTAGATTTAACAATCATATCATCTGGTCTAATAATATCATTTTCTTCTACATAGGTAGAAATTAAATCAATAAAATCTTGTCCATATTTTTTAGCTTTTCCTTCTCCAACACCATGAACATTAGACAGTTCATCCATTGAAATTGGATATTTAAGAGCCATATCTTCTAGTGAAGGGTCTTGAAAAATAACAAATGGAGGTACACCAAGTTTTTTAGCGTTTCGCTTACGTAAATCCTTAAGCATTGACATAAGTTTTTCATCTACTGAAACTCCTCCTCCTTTTGTAGCAGTTATTATGCCTGTATCATCTCCTTCATCAAAAAGATGGTCTTCAGCCATCATAAAAGAAGTTGGATTGCTCACAAATTCTCTTCCTAAATCAGTTACTTTTAAAACACCATAAGTTTCTATGTCTTTCCTTAAATAACCAGCTACAAGCACTTGTCTAATAAGTGCCATCCAAAATTTACCGTCTTTATTTTTTCCAATTCCAAAAAATGGCTGAGAGTCCGTTTTATGTGATTTTATTAGTGCGTTTTCTTTTCCAACAATCACATTTACCAAATCTTTGCTCTTATATGTTTCATTTGTTTTAGCGACAACATTTATTAATGTAACAACTTCATCTTTAGCTTCACTTTTCTTTTTAGGATTTCTAACATTATCATCCATATCACCGCCTTCTCCTGTTTCATTATCAAATTCTTCACCAAAATAATGCAAGATGAATTTACGTCTAGAAACAGATGTTTCAGCAAAAGCGACCACTTCTTGTAATAATGCATGACCAATTTCTTGTTCAGCAACTGGTTTTCCAGACATAAACTTTTCAAGTTTTTCAATATCCTTGTAAGCATAGTATGCTAAACAATGGCCTTCTCCCCCATCTCTACCTGCACGACCAGTTTCTTGATAATAACTCTCGATACTCTTTGGAATATCGTGATGGATTACAAAGCGAACATCAGGTTTATCAATTCCCATTCCGAATGCTATAGTAGCAACAACAACATCTGCATCTTCCATTAAGAACATATCTTGATGCTTCACTCTAGTTTTAGCATCTAATCCAGCATGATATGGCACAGCATTTATGCCATTTACCTGTAACACTTGAGCTAGTTCTTCAACGCGCTTTCTGCTTAAACAGTAAACAATTCCAGATTTACCATCATTTTGTTTGATAAAACGAATAATATCAGCA
Source organism: Pontimicrobium sp. SW4 (assembly GCF_039954625.1). Classification (NCBI taxonomy): domain Bacteria; kingdom Pseudomonadati; phylum Bacteroidota; class Flavobacteriia; order Flavobacteriales; family Flavobacteriaceae; genus Pontimicrobium; species Pontimicrobium maritimum. The sequence goes on along the minus strand of NZ_CP157199.1, from coordinate 819,477 downwards.
TCAACAGATTTTGTTTTTGGGCGAACTTCATAAAATAAGTTTGGTCTATTAAATGATGCTTTAAACGTTGTTGCATCTGTTATACCCAAATTCTTTAAAATGTCTTCTTGAACCTTTGGAGTTGCAGTAGCAGTTAAACCAACCATTGGTATATTATCTCCAATACGTTTAATAATATGCCTTAAGTTTCTGTACTCTGGTCTAAAATCGTGTCCCCATTCACTAATACAATGCGCTTCATCTATAGCCATAAAAGAAATTGTTTGAGATTTTAAAAACTCAACATTCTCTTCTTTGGTTAGTGATTCGGGAGCTACATATAGTAGTTTTGTAATTCCATTTTTAATATCAGACTTTACACGTTTAACTTCCGTTTTATTTAAGGAAGAATTTAACACGTGTGCAACGCCTTCTTCATCAGACACGCCTCTAATAGCATCAACTTGGTTCTTCATTAAGGCTATTAAAGGAGATACCACAATGGCAGTTCCTTCTTTCATTAATGCAGGAAGTTGGTAGCAAAGTGATTTTCCACCACCAGTTGGCATAATTACAAATGTATTATTGCCAGCTACTACGCTTTTAATTACTTCTTCTTGGAGTCCTTTAAATTTATCAAACCCAAAATATTTTTTTAAGGCTTGGTGCAGATCGTTTTCATCAAAACTCATTAATCCCTCAGTTTCTTTATTATGCTAAATCAAAATTTATTAAAAGAGTTATAAATATTCAAATTTAGAGAACTCCCATTAATTTTTTTCGTTTTTTTGTATTAGAAATTTATTTACTTAAAAGTAATACATTTTAATTGACTTTTAAAGATAGTAAAATCTTTAAAATACATCAAACTCAAAAAATATAAATTTTGAATACTTCAAAATCTATTTTAAAGATTGCCAAAGACACAATAAAAATGGAGAGCAATGCTATTGCAAATCTCTCTGATTTATTGGATGACAACTTTTCAAAATCAGTAGAGCTTATTTACAAATCTAAAGGACGCGTTATAATTACTGGTATTGGCAAAAGCGCTATTATCGCCAATAAAATTGTTGCAACCCTTAATTCTACTGGCACACCAGCCGTTTTTATGCATGCAGCAGATGCAATTCATGGTGACCTAGGACTTATACTAGAAGATGATGTTGTGGTTTGTATTTCTAAAAGTGGTAACACACCAGAAATTAAAGTATTAGTCCCTCTTATTAAAAATGGACCAAATAAAATGATTGCTATTACTGGAAATACAGAATCGTTTTTAGGTCAAAATGCCGATTTTGTTTTAAACACTTTTGTAGAAAAAGAAGCTTGCCCTAACAATTTAGCTCCAACAACAAGTACAACAGCACAATTAGTGATGGGAGATGCATTGGCAGTTTGCTTATTGGAATTACGTGGGTTTTCTAGTAAGGACTTTGCAAAATATCATCCAGGAGGTGCTTTAGGAAAAAAACTATACTTACGTGTTAGTGATATTTCTTCGGTAAATCTAAAGCCTAAAGTTAAAAAAGACACAAAAATTAAAGATGTTATTATTGAGATATCCGAAAAAATGTTAGGTGTGACTGCCGTTGTAGAAAACAATAAAGTTATTGGTATTATTACAGATGGAGATTTAAGACGTATGCTTAGTAAAACAGAGAATTTCTCTAAGCTTACAGCAAAAGATATTATGGGTTCTAATCCTAAGTGTATTGATAACGATGCAATGGCTGTGGACGCAATGGAACTTATGGAGGTCAACGATATATCGCAATTATTAGTTGAAGAAAACGGCAAGTATGCTGGTGTTGTTCACTTACACGACCTTATTAAAGAAGGAATACTATAATGACAAAGAAAAATGTAAATGAGATGTCTTTTTTAGACCATCTGGAAGATTTAAGATGGCATTTAATTAGAGCTACTTCCGCCATTGTAATTGTGGGAACATTAGCTTTTATTTTTAGTCGCTCAATATTTAAACTTATCATTTTTGCTCCTACGGAGATGAGTTTTCCAACATATCGCCTATTATGCAAAGCGGCTCAATTTATTAATGTCGAAACTACATTTTGTGCTGGAGAACTACCAATGATGATTCAAAATAGAACGATGGCTGGACAGTTTTCAGCAGATATTTGGACCTCTATTTTGGCTGGTTTTATTATTGCATTTCCTTATGTGATTTATCAATTATGGAAATTTATTAGTCCTGGTATGCACCCAAATGAACAAAAACACTCCAAAGGATTTATTATCATTTGTTCGTTTTTATTTTTCTTAGGTGTTTTGTTTGGGTATTATATAGTAACACCACTATCCATTAATTTCTTAGCAAATTATAGCATCTCCGATATGGTAGAGAACCAAATTGATATAGGTTCGTATATCGCCTTAGTAAGATCAGCTGCTTTAGCATCAGGTTTGGTTTTCGAATTACCAATAATTATCTATTTCTTAACAAAAATAGGTTTGGTAACACCTGAATTCTTAAAAAAGTATCGCAAATATGCGTTGGTAATAGTGTTGATATTATCAGCAATTATTACACCTCCAGATATTGCGAGTCAAATTATTGTTGCTATCCCTATTATAATATTATATCAAGTCAGTATATATATATCTAAAGTTGTAATAAGAAATCAAAAGAGAAAGGAAGCAAAACATGCCTAACATAGTTGAAGAATTTAACGAGTATCGCGAGCGAATGAATGATAAAATTCTAGGCGATAATAATAAAATAATAAAGCGCATTTTTAACCTTGACACAAATGCTTATCAAGCTGGTGCTTTGGATGTTAAAACTAAAGAGTTACTAGGCTTAGTAGCTTCTGCTGTGTTGCGTTGTGATGATTGTGTACGTTATCATTTAGAAACGTGTCACAAAGAAGGATTAAAAAAAGAAGAAGTTGTAGAAGCTTTAAGTATAGCTACTTTAGTAGGAGGTACTATTGTGATTCCGCATTTAAGACGTGCTTATGAATTTTGGGATGCTCTAGAACAACAAGGTTAAATAATTTATAAAGTAGGTACGCAATTCTAGTAGCTTATATGTTTTTACTATTTTTAGCGTTCATTAGAAGTATATGATTTTAAAAGCCAATAATTTAATGAAGTCCTATAGTGGACGAAAAGTTGTAAAAGATGTCTCTCTTGAAGTTAATCAAGGTGAGATTGTTGGACTACTTGGACCCAATGGTGCTGGTAAAACCACCTCTTTTTACATGATTGTTGGTTTAATAAAACCTAATGGCGGAAAGATATTTTTAGACAATACAGAAATCACCAACTATCCAATGTACAAACGTGCACAAAACGGGATTGGTTATTTGGCGCAAGAAGCTTCGGTTTTTAGAAAATTAAGTATTGAAGATAATATTTTGAGTGTCTTGCAGCTTACCAAACTTTCAAAGAAAGAACAGCATGACAAAATGGAGTCGCTCATTGACGAATTTGGGCTTGGACATATACGTAAAAGTCGTGGTGATTTATTGTCTGGTGGTGAACGTCGTCGTACCGAAATTGCACGTGCTTTAGCTACAGATCCAAGCTTTATTTTATTAGATGAACCTTTTGCAGGAGTTGACCCTGTTGCCGTTGAGGATATACAACGCATTGTAGCTAAACTCACCAAAAAGAATATTGGTATTTTAATTACCGACCATAACGTACAAGAAACTCTAGCAATTACCGATAGAACTTATTTAATGTTTGAAGGTAGTATTCTTAAAGCTGGAAAACCTGAAGAATTGGCTGCCGATGAAATGGTGCGTAAGGTGTATTTAGGACAGAATTTTGAGCTTCGTAAAAAGAAGTTAGAATTCTAAAAGCATTTATTTGTTAATTCTTGGATTTGTCTAATTGACTATCAATCTTGTAAAAGCATTGAATCTACTGATTACAAAAAAGACTAATTTTTAATTAACCTTATCAATCCTTTAATCAACTTAAACCCTAAAAGAGCCAAAATTCCAACTCCCAAACCAATAACAAAATCTCTTAAAATGGCTGGCCAAGACTCTAAAAAGTGATGTAAGTATTCAATATTATGCACAAAAATTCCACCAGCCACCAACAATAGCGCAATGGTACCAATAACAGACAATGATTTAATAATTAATGGTAAAGCATTAACTAATAGCTTACCAATAAATCTTAAAAAGTTTTTTTTACCATTACTCATTTGTACTAATCGTAAACCTAAATCGTCCATCCTCACAATTAGAGCCACAATACCATACACACCAACTGTGGCAATGATAGCTACTACCGTAACTACTAGTATTTGAGTTAGTAATGGTTCATTAATTACAGTTCCTAAAGCAATAATGACAATTTCAACAGACAAGATAAAATCGGTTATAATTGCCGATTTAATTTTCTTTTTTTCTGTCTCTAGAATAGCATCTTTTGATACATTATCCGTTCTTACAATATGCTTTTCATGAGAATGTGGTACAAAATATTCATAAATTTTTTCTACTCCCTCAAACGCTAAATACACTGCTCCTAAAAGCAGAATAACCGTTACTGCCCAAGGTAAAAAAGCACTCAATAAAAATGCTATTGGGAGTATAATTAGCTTATTTAAAAAAGAACCTTTGGTAATTGCCCATAGCACAGGTAATTCTCTAGACGACACAAATCCAGAAGCTTTTTCGGCATTTACTGCTAAATCATCCCCTAAAATTCCTGCTGTTTTTTTAGTGCTGATTTTACTCATGGCTACTACATCATCCATAAGCACTGAAATATCGTCAAGTAATGCAAAAAATCCTGATGCCATTAAGGTTGTTTTTTATTTAAAACAGAAATAATAATGTAAGCTAAAATAATTAGTGGAATAGCAGCAAACTGAAAAACAATTAGCAAAACAGCTGCTAACACAATTAGCAAATATCTTGCAGCATTATCCTGAAAATTCCAAGTTTTAAATTTCAGAGCTAACAGCTTAATATTGGCATTTAGGAGATAGCAACTCACTAGTGTAATCAAAATTAAGAACCATTTATTTAAGATGATAGAATTCATCATATCATTATCTTGAAACTCCATAATTAATGGAAACGACAAAATAAGTAACGTATTTGCTGGTGTTGGTAGGCCTATAAAGCTATCTGTTTGATTCTCGTCTATATTAAAATTTGCTAAACGGTAAGCTGATGCTAAAGTTATTAGTAATCCAATTAGTGGTAAAAATGTAGATAACTCTGGTAAATCAACAGCATACCCAACTGTTTTATTTAATCCAAGTGAACTCCAAGAACTTGAACTCATATCTAACAGCTGAAACATTACAATTCCTGGTAACAATCCACTAGTTACCATGTCTGCCAAAGAATCTAACTGCAAACCTAATTCGCTTTGCGCATTGAGTTTTCTAGCTAAAAAGCCGTCAAAAAAGTCAAAGAAAATACCCATAAAAGCAAAAAATGATGCTGTGACTAAAGAGCCATTTACGGCAAAAATTACAGCAATACTTCCGCAGAAAAGATTTAAAAGTGTTACAAAATTTGGAATATGTTTAATCAAGCTGAAAATATTTAGTGAAGTAAAAATAATAAACTATTTGAGTTGAACTCTAAAAAAGAACAATATCTATTACAATTTTGAGTTTAAAAGGTTGAAAAATATTATGCATCTTTGCATAAAAGAAATTGCCTTTTGAAAACGTACTTAGCTTCGTTATTTATTTTATGTATCACCATTGCTTCAGCGCAAACTACTAGGAAATATTCTAACGAGTTTATGAATATTGGCGTGGATGCTGCAGCACTTGGTATGAGTAATGCTGTGGTAGCAACAACTAACGACGTTAATTCTGGTTATTGGAATCCTGCTGGTTTGGTGCATATAGAAGATAACCAAATAGCATTAATGCACTCTAGTTACTTTGCTAACATTGCGAACTACAATTATATTGCATTTGCAAAACCTTTAGACGACAGAAGTGCTATTGGTATTTCTATTATTAGATTTGGTGTTGATGACATACTAGATACAACACAATTGATTGATGAACAAGGCAATGTAAATTACGATAACATTAATTTGTTTTCGGCTGCCGATTATGGTTTTACATTTTCTTATGCTAGAAAGCTACCAATTGAAGGTTTAAACTATGGTGTGAATGCCAAAGTAATACGACGTGTTATTGGTGACTTTGCCTCATCTTGGGGTTTTGGTTTAGATTTTGGAGTACAATTTGAACGTAATGATTGGCAATTTGGTGTGATGATAAGAGATATTACCACCACTTTTAATGCTTGGGCTATAGACGAAGAAAAACTAGCAGATATACAAGATGCCATTCCAGGAGAAAACCAAGAAGCGCCTGAAGGCACCGAAATTACCTTGCCAAAAATGCAAATTGGTATGTCTAAACTATTTGAATTTAATTACGATTATACGCTTAGAACTGAACTTGACTTAAATGTTAGGTTTGCAGAAAATAATGATATTATATCTACCTCTTTTGCAAGTATAAATCCTGCTTTAGGATTTGAGTTTGGTTATACCGATATGGTGTTTTTACGTGCTGGCTTAGGAAATTTTCAAAATGAATTACAAATAGATAATACCGAACAGTTAAGTTTTCAGCCAAATTTTGGTATTGGTTTTAAATACAAAGGCATTCAAATTGATTATGCGTTTACAGATATTGGTGACCAAAGTGCTGCATTATATTCTAACGTCTTTTCAGTAAAATTAGATTTTAGTATTTTTAGATAATGAAGATAAAACTACTTTTGCTATTACTTTTTCTTTGTTGTACTACATCGAATGCTCAATTAAAGCTTTCAGACCAAGCGGAAATAAGTGTGCTTACTATTGGCCCAGGTACTCTGTTAATGGATGCTTTTGGGCATAATGGTTTTAGAGTACGTGATAGAGAACGAATGTTAGATGTAGTATTTAATTATGGTACGTTTGATTTTGACACCCCAAATTTCTACTTAAAATTTGCTCAAGGGAAGCTTAACTATAGACTAGAGCATAATCCTTATGATGACTTTTTTCAATACTATATTGCGCAAAATAGATCTATAGACGAGCAAATTTTAGATTTAACACGAACACAAAAACAGCAGGTTTTTGATTTTCTATTGAATAATGCAAAGCCAGAAAACAAATACTATCTCTACGACTTCTTTTATGATAATTGTGCTACTAAAATGAAAGATGTGCTAAAAGCTTCATTAAATGAACAAATCACTTTTACCAAACCAAATAACTTTAATGCAAAAACCTTTAGAGGATTAATTCATGAACAGGTAAATAAAAACTCTTGGGGAAGCTTAGGAATTGATGTTGCTTTAGGTTCGGTAATTGATAAAAAAGCAACACCAGAAGAGCATATGTTTCTTCCAAAGTTTATTCATTCTTTTTTTGACAAAACAACCTTCACCAGTTCAAACAAACCGCTTGTAAAAGAATTGCGCTCGCTTTATAAAAAAGTGGACAAGCCTATATCAAGTTCATTTTTTACGAGTCCATTAATGGTTTTTAGTTTATTAGGAGCCTTAATTTTATGGATTACTTACCAAGATTATAAAAAAGATGTTCGTAGTAAATGGCTAGACATTGGTTTATTCTCTATTACTGGTTTAATAGGTGTATTTTTATTAATATTATGGTTTGCTACAGATCATACTACTACAGCAAACAATTACAATTTATTATGGGCTGTTCCTATTAACTTATTTGTTATAAAACAACTACTTAAACCTGCACCTAAAAAATGGTTTATAAAGTATTTGAAATTTTTAATAATCATGTTATGCCTTTTAACATTACATTGGATAATAGGAGTTCAAGTATTTGCTATTGGGTTAATTCCGCTATTTATAGCTCTTTTAGTAAGATATGTTTTTTTGATAAAATTTCACAATCAAAGTAACTAGACTACTGTCCTCTATAATATACCATTGTACTCAAAGTTTTTACAATAATATTTATATCTAAAAAGAAGCTTCGATGCTTAATATAATATAAGTCGTACTGCAACTTCACTAAACTGTCTTCGATAGAGGAACCATAACGACTATTTACTTGAGCCCAACCAGACAAACCTGGTTTTATAGTATGCCTCGTTTCATAAAAAGGAATCACTCTTGAAAGCTCTTTTACAAAAAATGGACGTTCTGGTCTTGGACCAATAATACTCATATCTCCTTTAAGTACATTTATAAATTGGGGGATTTCGTCAAGGCGTGATCGCCTTAAAAATCGTCCAAACGATGTAACTCTATGGTCATTTTTATCTGCCCATTTCACACCATCTTTTTCAGCGTTTTTAACCATTGTTCTAAACTTATATATTTTAAATGGCTTTCCGTTTTTACCTACACGTGTTTGAACATATAATAGCTTGCCTTTATTTCCTATTAAATTTCCAACTAAAACCAATGGTAACAACAATACTCCAATTACAATTCCCAATATTGAGCATACTAAATCCATTAGACGGTGGTAAAGCATATAAAGCTTATTTTGGCTACTTCTACTAAATGGAAAATATTTATAAAAGTCTTTACCAACAAATTGTACAGGAATACGCTTTGTGATTTCTTCAAAAACTTGGGTATATTCTCTAATAATAAATCCTCTTTCTAAAAGATGTGTTAACTCGTTATAAGTGTATGGTGTAATAGTTTCAGAATCATTAATAGCAATCACAATTTCTGATATACCTTCTTCTCTAATTGTTTTTTGAAGGTTTCCTGCACTAAATTCCTTTAAACCTTTAAACTTTACGGTTTCATTGCTAGAAACATTACTATTTATATAACCTACAATCTTATAATTAGGGTCGGAAGTACTGAAAGCATTTACAAGGTTTTCTATATTAGAAACTTCCCCTAACACAATTACTTTTTTATAAAATCTTGGGGATGCAATAAATGTTACATAGGCGTAACGCCATATAAAAATTGCAGTTACAATAGATAAATAGAAGTAAACTATCTCCAATCTATGGTCTGGTAAAACTGGAGTTATAATTGGAGTAAATAAATAAAACAGTACAGTAACAGACACTGTAATAACTATATTTTTAAAGGTAGTATCAAGTTTACTTGATTGCTTTAAGTTGTATAATTCGAATATAGTACCAAAGACTGTCAAATAAAACCCAAGTACAAGTGACCAAAGCCATTGTTCTTTTGTAACTAAAAAATAATCGAATTGAAAATAATAACCAATAAGTTCGAGAGCTAATAAAACAGCAAGAATATCAAAAACACGCAAAAGGACTTTGCGCTCAGAAATTTCAAAATGGATTCCTTTATTTTTTGACATCGTATAAATTGACAGGATAAAGATACTAAGTAAAATAATTTTGAGCTACTTGTCATTGTAATATATTATGCCATAAGCCTTTAATATTACTCCAATCGAATTTTTCAACTTGTTTTCTAGCATTATTCACTAGGTGTTTAGCAGTTTCTTCATTTTTACAAATCGTATTAATTGCCTTAACCATATCGCAAATATCATTCTCATTGACAAGAATTCCCGTTTTATTATCTTCTATTAAAAAAGGCATACCTCCAACATTAGTAGACACAATTGGTAACCCCAAAGCCATGGCCTCCATTACACTAATAGGCGCATTATCTACATTTGTAGTATTTATAAAAATATTATAATTTTCAGCCTTTTTATGCCATTCTTTTTTTGATAACATTCCTGTAAACTCAACACTATTTTCTAGCTCTAATTCCTTGACCAAAGTTTTACAAGATTCTAACGAATTATCCTTTTCTGGACCAACCATACATAAAATTGCTTCTGGATATTCCCTTTTTATCTTGCTCAACGCTTTAATAGCCATTTCAGGGTTATAAATACTTGCAAATGCTCGTACAAATAACAACTTAGGAAAAGAGATTTCCCTTTGAAGAAATGTATATTTTTCAATTTCTAAAATATTAGGAATAAAAATTGACTCAAATCCTCTTTTATTAAATTCATGTTTTAAATAATTTGAAACAGCAATATTTTTGTAAGAATTGGTAAAAATTCCGTGACTAAGTTTTGGAGATTTATCTAATCTAGATGGTAAATCACCACCATGAAGAATAGGAATATACCTGAGTTTTAAAAACCTACACAACTGACTCGTACTAATAGCATAATAAAAATTTTTAGTACTGTAAGTATCTATTAACACAAAATCTATTTTTTTACGATACTTCATAATTGCCCAAAGCATTGATAGCAATCGTAAAAATTGATTATTTAATGACGAAGAAATTTTGACTGAATAACCTTCATTTATTAAAAGATTACTCAATAATGTTAACGTTGTTTGATTTGTTAACTTCGATTTTAAATTATTTCCAATGTATAATATCATAAAAGTTAACCAGATTGGGGCTTTACACATACTTTTTTTGGAAACGTTACATCTAGCAAACAAAGTCCGTAAATAAACGATGGAAAGGCAATTCTCATTGCTGAGTGATTAATAGTTAGCAGCCACATAATGTAGAACGAGTAAAAGTAGATGTTCTTTTTATTTTCTAGTCTTAAAAACAACGGTGTTATCAATAAAATTAAAAAAGCTAACGCTCCAAAAGAACCATGCTCTGCTAAAATACGACTCATTTCGTTATGAGATGCAGCTACTTTTCCTGTTCTTTCAAACCTATACTCTTTGTTTTTACCAACTCCAATACCTAGTATTGGATTTTCTAAAAAAGCTTGAAATTCTATTAAAAACAAATCTGTTCTTCCAGTGGCAATATCCTCTTTTTCGACTCCAGCTGCATTTTGATTAGTATATCTATTTTCTATTAGTCCAGAGGTTCTATTTACCGCTAAATACCATACTCCAATACTAATTATTAAAAACAAAAATAAGATACCAGTAGTTTTTGCCAAAAAAGCTTTTTTCCCTTTAAGATAAACAACAATAATAAACAAAACTATAGCTATTGCAGCAGTAAGCATACCTCCCCTAGAAAATGTTACTAAACCTCTAAAAACAATGAAGACCAAGAGTGATAATTCAATAATTGACTGTAAGCCTTTAAACTTATTTAAAATGAAACGTGTAAATAATATAAAAAATCCAGCACCTAAAATTGTTGCTACTTGATTTGGTCCGAAACCACCAGAGGTTGCAAAATTAGATTCTGTTCCAGTAACAACCTCCTTAACACTAGGCGTATACAAAAATAAATATGTTACTAAAGAAATTATTGGTAATACTCCATAAAAAAGTGCTTTAGCCAACTGTTGATAAACTACCTTTTTCCTGTAAAAATAAAAAGCAACAACACCCAATGAAACAGGACCAGCAAGATTAAAAGCTATCATTTTTCTAACCTCATCTGTAATATTATAAGGTGTAAAAGTAATGGTAAGTAATAGAAGCCCTATATAGACAAGATAAATATATCCTTTAACTCGCTTTTGATCTAATAAAAACCCTAAAATCACAAAAAGAATTAATAAATATTTATGAAGCTCGTAAAAGAAAAGACCATCTGTCATTCTAAAAAAAACGTCACTTGTTGCAATGTATGCTGATGCAGCAATTACTGCAAACACCTTATTTCTAGAAAAAATTATTAGTAAAATTGAAAGTCCAACAACAAGTAGGTTAAATAGTTTAGAAACAAAAGGCAGTAAAAAGACACCAAACCCTATTGCAATATGCAATAGAATTAAAAAAACTTCGATATTTTTTATTTTATCCTTTTTCACTTTTTTGTCTATATATATCTAACAAACTTTTAATATATGCTTTTTCTGAAAACTCATTAGTAATTCTTAATTTTAAATTATTCCCTAATAATCTTGCTTTAGTTTTATCACTAATAACTGTTTTAATTGCTGAAGCTAATGCCTTTGGGTTTTCTTTTTCAACTAAAATGCCACTCTCACTCTCAATAGTAATAACTTTTTTACAATCTCCAACATTGGTTGCAATCACAGGCAAGCCAAATAAACCATACTCTAATAAAGAAATTGGCAACCCTTCTGATTTTGATGATAATACACCTATATCGCTTTGAGAGATGATATTGGAAACATCCTCTTTACTGTCATAAAAAAACACACTATCTACTAATTGTAATTTGCTAATTACTAATCTTATTTTCTTAGAATATTCGTCACTAAAATCTTTACCTACACAATGCAATGACCAATCTGGAAACTTTTCTAATACTTTTTTAAAAGCTAAAAACAACGTTTTATGGTCTTTTTGTGGTCTTAAATTTGCTAAATGAAGTATTCTTTTCCCTGAGACACCTTTCAATTTAGTTTTAGCATCTACTTTATCTTGAACTGCAAAGTTAGGCAAGTAAATAACATTATTACATTGTAGCTTTTTTTTATTCCACAGTTTCAAAGCATCATTTACACATATAATATGTGATATATACTTTGAACAAAACTTTAAAATATTTGATTTCCTAGAATTTAAATATTCACTGTTACCATAATGATCGTGCCATACGATTCTTAAAGTTGGATGTAGCCACTTAACAATTGTAGCCAAAAAAAAAGACGTTGAATGTGCGTGAATAACATCGATTTTGTGTTTTCTAACAAATTTGCTTAGTCTTTTTATAGCAAAAATATCTAAAGCATTGACTTTTTTAAGAAACATGTATCCAACATCATCATTTAAACTATTTTTCAAAATTCCTTCTTTCCTTGTTGTACACAAAAAAGACCCCTCAGTTTTTAAAGCTAGAGCATTAGCAATGTTTACTGCCACCCTCTCTGCTCCTCCTGCATCTAATGAATCTATTAATTGTATAACTTTCATGAATGAAGTAACTGTTTTATTTCAGTTTCAAATGTATCTAAAGTATAACTTCTAGACCAATTTTGTGCCTTCTCTATTTTATCTATATAGTTTTTCTCATTTTCTATATAGTTTTGTATTTCTGTTACTATAGTGATTGTGTCTGGAATAACAAGACTACCTCTTATACCATAACCTAACATTTCTGGAATACATGACACACTGGTACTAATAGGTAAACATTTCCAAAACATGGCTTCTGCAACTACTTTAGGCCAACCTTCCGATTTAGATATAAATACTAAAAAATGTGCTTTCTGATAGGCTTGTTTTATTACCTCTTTATCTTCATTTCCGTGCAGAATGACATTAGACTCTAATTTATTTTCTTTTATATAACTCTCTAAGCTTTCTTGTTCACTACCCTCACCATAAATATCTAAGCTAACTAGATATCTTTTTTTTATTAACTCATGCGTTACTTTAACAGAAACTAAAGGTTGCTTGCCTTTACTTAAAGTACCAACAAATAATAGATTAACTTGAGTCTTTAAACTCTTAACACCTACTTCTAGTTCTTCAGATTTCCAATAGGATGCTGTAAAAAATGGCACTATATTTTTAGACTTATCCTTCCAGTTGCCATATACTAATACTTTAATATTACGAGTGAGAAATTCATTTTTTAGAATCCACTTTTGGAATCTGTAAGACAATGGTTGCTTTGCTTTAGGATCCCAATTTCCCGCATACTTAGCTGTCTTTAGTTTTTTAGAAAAAAATAGTTGAACTAAACAACCTAATAACCCAATATTACCTGGACATCGCAAATGAATATGGTCTGCTTGCTTACAAGCTTTAAAAATTTTAAATACGATTAATGGAATTCTAAATAACGATACAATAGCTTTAGACAATGAAATGAAAGCTATTGTTGGAATTTCATGAAATGATAAATTAGTATGTTGATAAGCTATATCAAGTTGTTTTATAGAATCTTTTTTTAATGGAGCAACTACATTAACTTGGTCGACATATTTAAACCATAAGTTCATTTCTTGAACATAAGGCGCATACGCATAATATTCTTGTCCTATTTTTATATGTTCTACATGAGTAATAATTAAGAACTTCATTAAACAGACTTATAAAATTCAATATTCTCTTTTACTAAAGTTTCAATATTGTAATTGCTTAAAACAAACTTTCTAGCATTTTTAGCTATTACTTGGCTCTTTTCTACATTATTTAATCCCCAAATAATATTTTGTGAAATATCTTCTACATCATAAGGATTACATAGTAACCCAGTTTCTTTATGACTAATAGTTTCAGGTCCTGGACCACAGTTAGAAAAGATCACCAACTTTTCCATAGCCATAGCTTCTGGTGCAACCAAACCCTGGGTTTCCATAAGCGAAGGAAATATACATAATTTAGATGTAGCATACTTTTCGGCCAGTTCATTTATCGATACGGAGCCTTTAAAAATTATGCTTTTTGAGCCTTCTCCTAAAGTTGGAATTACTTCTGTCTTTAAAAACTCTATGTATGATCTACCATCTCTAAAAAACCAATCCCTTCCATAAATTTCAAGTTTTACTTCTGGAAAGAATTCTAGCACTTTTTTCATTGCTAAAATTAATTGTCTTATTCCTTTCTTTTCACAAATTGTGCCTGCAAATAAAATTGTATTTTCAGATATGCTTATATCTGGTTTTGGATGAAAAACTTCTAAGTCTATTGGATATCTAATAATCTGTATTTTTTTATCATTATAGCTTAAATACTTGGCTGTATGATCCTTTACATAATTAGAAACTGCAATAAATGCATCTGACTTTTTAAACGATGTTTTTTCTTGAAAGCCTTTCCACCAATTTATTTTGCGCTTTTCAGCTTCTGAAAAAAAATGATGTCCGCCATGAAGCCTTATAATATATTTAATTCCAGATAATTTCTTTAAAAAAGCAAGCCCAAGTTCGGGAGTTTCTAATACATCTATTGGCGTTTCTTTATGTATTTTTTTTAGGCAATTGTTAATAGATTTGCTATTAAACATCCAAGTTAATCCTTTAATTTTTCTAGGTTTTAGCCTATAAACAGTTACGCCCTCAATTATAGAAATTTCTTCTTGATTGGTGTAATTATTTATTCCTACAACACTTACTTTATAACCTTTGTTGACATATGCTTTACTAATAGTTTTAATAAAAGTACCTATTCCACCGTGAGGAAAACCTTCTTTAGGATATTCATGTGTAAAAAAACAAATATGCATTGTAATTTAGTTTAAAAGTAGTTGGGTTATCGCTTGCGCACTATTAGTATCAAAACAATTAATAGTTTCTAGCCATTGCTTTCCTAAGGATTGTTTGTTTTTTAATGTTTTTTCAATAACCTTAATATAATCTTCCTTAGAATTTATCCAATATACTACATCTTTTTCAGGCATTGATTTGAAATGTTGATAGTTATAAATAGTCTTTGTAGACCAATTTTCATCAAGAATTACGTCATAATTTATGTAAGCTGCTGCATTATCAAAAACCGCAAAATCATGTGCCATTGTAGACCCAACATTAATTACTAAATCGCAATGCTTACATATATTTGCTAACAGTTCTACATCTTCAAAATATGGAAATAATTGCGTCCACTGTTTTTGTGTATTACTCCATTTTGGTTCAATAGAAAAAATTAAGTCTTTGTTTTCCTTTATAATATTATTATACCTTCCTGATAAATCAACTGGACTACGTCTAAAAACAATTTGAACTTTTCCGTTTAAACTACTCTCCTTTATAGATGAAACAAAATCTTCTAAATACTTCGGATCGTGAGGTGATGTTAGCTCGTCATCACCAGAAAAACATATGGTAGTTTTATTTAAATCTAGCCCATAGGTACTAAAAAAATCTTCCTTTCTAACTATTTCTACATCTTTATATAGCTCAAATTGAGGTGTTCCAGTTATAAAAATATTTGTAGTCCCTATTTCATTATAATATCTAAGTAATTCATCACGCATATAGTTGGACCAAACTATATATTCTCTAGTTCTTATTGCTAATCTTGCTTTTACTAAATTGTCCCAAGAATAAATTGCTCCAACTGTTTTTATACCTAAAACTTCGGCAGCTTTAAATATTGGAATAGCATTTATTGCTCTTTGATGTGTACAAAAAATAACACTAGGGTTATACTCTTTTAAAAAAGATACTTCGCTTTCTATACTTTTTAAAAGTGATTTTTGATACTTTTCTTCAAAGATCAAAATCCTCTGGTAGTTTTTCCCTATATACTTCCCAAATACCTCAACAACTTTATAAAAACTTTTTTTTAGCCCTTTGTAGTTGCGTTTCCAATTAGTTAAAACTGTTAAATTATTTTCTAGTCTAGAATTATAGTTAAGCCTTCCAAAACATATAGCTTCTCTTAAAAACTTTTGCTTAATAATTTCTTTATATTTAGGAATTGGTCTTTTAGTTAGTGTAATATTATGCAACTTTTCTACTTCATTTAAAGCTTCATTAGATAATGCATGATATATAAGCAAGTCGCAATTTTGCTTTATCAAATTTGGAATGATTTGCGAAAACAAATAATTTCTTATTCCTGTTCCATCTGGAACTACTAATATTACTTTTTTGTTTTTCAACTATAGTTTACTTTAATGAATATCGACAAAATTCTTTTGAGTATTCAATGTCCATAAATCCCCTTCTAACAAAGACTCTAAAAATAATTTCGAACTATTGCCAATTCCAAAAGTTTCATGATCTTTTTCGATTAATTCATGATTGGATTTTAAAGCTTTAAATATAGCATCACTTTTATAGGGGACATTAATAATATGCGAATGAAGTGCCCTGTTTTCTTGCCTACTTCCAATATTAATAGTAGGTATACCATAATAAGGTGCTTCTCTAATTCCTGCACTAGAATTACCTACAATAAAGCTACTGTTTTTTAATAGTGTTAGAAAATACTCAAACCTTATGGATGGGAAAATTCTAAATCTAGAGTTATTTTGTAACATATTATATGCTGCAATTATTTTTTCGGAACCTAAATCGTTATTAGGATATATTACCACATAATTTTTGTTATCCTTTAATAAGGCTTCTACAAAACTTTGCGCATAATCTTCTATTTCATTAAACTCTGTAGTTACTGGATGAAACATTGCCAAAGCATAATTACTAAAAGGAATTTCATAATATTTTTTAACTTCGTCAATTACGGGAAGTTTTTCAGAAAACATAATATCTACATCTGGCGAGCCAATTATTTTAATACTCTTTTCTAATTCACCCATTTGAATTAATCGCTTCTTTGCTTTTTTATTTGATACGTAATGAATATGGCTCATTTTACTAACTGAATGTCTTATAAGTTCATCTACTGTTCCAGATAGTTCTCCTCCTTCTACATGCGCTACTAAAATATTATTTAGTGCGCCTACTATTGCACCAGCCATTGCTTCTACTCTATCTCCATGTACTAATATTAGGTCTGGTCGAATTTCTTTTACATAGTTTGAAAACCCTTCAATAGTCTTAGCCAAAGTTAAATCCATTGTGGCTTCGCTTGTATGATTTTTAAACGCATGCAGATTAGTAAAATTACAGCGTTCAATTTCTATTAGCGTATAACCATAAGTTTCCATAAGATGCATTCCTGTTACAAATACAAAGGGCTCAAAATGTATATCATCTTCAAGAATTTGAATTAAGGATTTAATTTTTCCAAAATCGGCTCTTGTACCAGATAGAAATGCTATTTTTTTATTTTTTTTACTCAAAATCTGTCCATTTTAATTGAACATCTTTCTCTAAATCTTTTTTTGCAGTTTTATTCAAAATTTCAATGAAATTTTCAGCAAGTATTTCTCCTGTACCTGGTCGTTTTACCCAAACATTTTCTTTGGTCAATTTCTCTCCTTTTTTTACTTTTTTTATTGTACAAACAGTTGCGAATGCAAAATCTATAGTAACTTGTTCCTCTTTAGCGGGGGCTTTAATACCTCCTCGCATTTGTGCAAGTTCTTTACTTCCAATTATTAAATCTTTGCATTCTTGCTCGTCCATACTACAAATTATATCTGGTCCAGTTCGTTTTTTATGGTCGGTAAAATGACGCTCTAGTATAGATGCTCCTAAGGCAACTGCACCCAAACATGCATTATTGTTAAGTGTGTGATCACTCAAACCAATTACTTTATTTGGAAATGCTTCTTGTAATTGTTGCATCGCTCCAAACCTTACTAAATGAGGTGGTGTTGGGTATAAATTAGTTGTATGTAATAATGCTATAGGAGTTTCATTTTTTTTAAAAATAGCAACTGCTTTTTTTACATTTTCTATGGTATTCATACCAGTACTTAATATCACAGGTTTTTTGAACTTTGCTATATGCTCCAAAAGTGGATAATTATTGCATTCTCCTGAGCCAATTTTATAAGCTGCAACTTCCATTTTTTGAAGCCTGTTAGCTGCTGCTCTTGAAAAAGGAGTTGATAAAAATATCATTCCTTTACTTTCAACATATGCTTTCAATTCTATTTCATCTTCTTCATTAAGTGCACAACGTTCCATAATCTCATAAATAGAGACATTAGCATTACCAGGAATAACCTTTTTTGCAACAGCACTCATTTCATCTTCCACAATATGGGTTTGATGTTTTACTACCTCAGCTCCTGCTCTGGCAGCCGCATCTACCATTTCTTTAGCTATTTGCAAAGAACCTTCATGATTTATACCAATTTCTGCAATGACTAGAGGTGGATAATCTAATCCAATTTTTCTATCTTGTATTTTAATATATGGATTACTCATTTGGATAATTTTCTAAAACAAATTGTGCATACTTTAAATCTTCTTTAGTATCAATATCTACTAATTCATAAGGGTGATTAACTATAAATGGACAATTTTTACTTCCTAAAATAATATCGTTAAGTATTAAGTCTACTTTAGAAATATATAATAACCCATTTTCAAAATATAAAGGCTCCATATCTTGACTTCTTTGTCCCATTTTGTAATTAAATGGTATAAAATTATCATTATCGATTTTTCCTAGTTTGCGTTTACTAGATGACACCGTCATAAGGCTATCGAAATCACCATCAACATATTTAACATATGCTTCCTTTAATAGTTGCTTTTGGCGTAACGGATTTGTTGGCTGTAAAAGTATAATATTATCTACTGTTTCATTTATAGTCTCTAATACATGTTTTAGAGCTGAAACTGTCGTAGAGAAATCTCCAGATAATTCTTCTGGTCTATCTATAACTTTAACTCCTAAATCTAACGATAAAGATTTTATGTTTTCATCATTTGTAGATACATAGATATCACTTATTATGTCTCGATTAGCTTTAGCAAAATTTATACTATGAGCTATTAAAGGCATATCGCTAAGCATAAGCATGTTTTTGTTAGGCAATCTTTTCGATCCCCCTCTAGCTGGTATTATGGCAATATTTTTAACTTTCACTAATGGCTTTAATAAATTTCTTCTCCCAATCATTATAATCCCAAATTTTGCTTGTCATGGTTTTATTTGGTCGTATTTTTCCAAAGTTAGTATCTTTTCTGGCTAAGTTAAATGCTTCTATCCAATTTTCTATATCATTTACTCTTTCAACTAAATAAACACGATCTAAACCATTAAGGACTTCTGGTATTGCGCCTTTATTAGATGCAATAACGGCATTACCACATTTTAAAGCTTCTACCATAGAAAGCCCAAAACCTTCATTATAAAAAGTAGTAAACATATAGTAATTGCTGATTTTTAAATATGTTGCAACCTCTTCATTACTTATACGTCCAATATTATTAACTCTTGGATGATTATAAATACTATTACTACCTACTATAATAACTTTTAAATCTCGGTGATTTTTTAATAATTCTTCGATTATTTTATGAAAAATATGAATGCCTTTTTTGGGCCTATCGTTAGCTACCCATATTAATATTTCATCGTTACTTACATATCCTTTTTCTTCTCTTTGTTTAATAATTTTTTTTTCATCTAACGGAAAAAAAGTATTTGAATCTACTCCATTTCCAACAACTTTTACTTTTGGAAATTTTTGCGGGTACTTTTCTTTACTAAACTCATAGCCTAATTGCGATAAAAATAATATTTTATCTACTTTGTGTAGTATCTCCTTTTTTAAATTAAGTTCAAATCCATGAAACGAAAAAACTATCTCTATTGGACATTTGTAGCTGTTCTTAGTTAACGTTATTGCTTCCAATAAATGGGCATCGTCCATAACAACAACAGTAATTTTGTTTGCTCTTTTTGATAAAAGTTTAATTTTATGAATATAATCTTTTGCAACCCAAAACTTTAAATTTAATCCTCTAACTTCTTTTCGCCAGATAATAAATTTCCTTTTTTTGCAATTTAGATATTTCTCATTATAACTTGAAGGTGATAAAATATAATCAAAAAAAGTAGTATTTGCATTCAGTTTAGATATTCTAGTGGTCCAACTACCTATTCCATTTGTTGGAATTTTTGCACTACTAACCAATATTTTTAACGATTTACTCATTAATATGGCTGTTTTACACCCATATAGGCAAAATAATATTTCTTGAGTTTTTTGAAAAATAATTTATGAAGTAGTTTCCCTATTTTAAAGCTCATTGAGCCTAATGGTTTAACTTTAGGAAGCATACCAATAGTTTGATAAACGCTAGAACTATTTTCAATACTATCCATTTCTTTATTCATCCATGGTTGTATGGTATTTCCTAAATGATACGCATAATTCTCAAGTGTTGCCAGCTTTAAAAATCCTGATACATCATTTGGTTTATCCAAGTACTCGCCTTCGCTTCCTCCAACAATTTTAAATTTACAATTTTCGTTTGGAGCTGCCGTAAATACTTCTGCTCTAAAAGTGGCTACAAAATGACCACAACCAATTACGGCTTTTCCTTGTTTATTTGAAAGTACTAGGTGTTTTTTCAAATGCGTTTCATTATACATTTTTCTACCAATGCTCTTTTCGAACTTTAAAAGTCCATCTGGATTATTTATTTCCTCAAAAATCAATTTTCCTTTAAAAAAAGCATAATAAATAGTGCTATTTAAATATTCACCTCGGTAGGCAATGCTACTTGGTACAGGTGACACCATACCACATTCAGGAAACGCTACCATCGTCTTTTCTACAGCTTGTTGCCAATTAGGTAAAAACATAACGTCTGCATCAGAAATAGTTATTATAGGTTCTAAATTACTCTTAATTGCTGCATAAAGTGCGTTTACTTTTCCTAAATTAATTTTAGAATTAAGTAACTGGTCAATGCTTTCATGTTTTTGATACAGTTCTTCTAGATATATAGATACTTCATTGCATGAAGCGTTATTAATTATTGAAATTCTGGTTTTTTGGTGTATTGTTTTTAATAAAGAACTAATACATAATTTTAAAATTTTTAAACCATCTTTAAAATAGGGTTCGGTTAGATTTGGAATATAGACAGGTATGACAACTCTATGATAAGCATCAACTTCTAAAATATTTTGTTCCTTCTCTGGATTATTTCCTATTCTCATAAAAATCAATAAGTAGCTTCAATCCTTCCTCTAAAGATATTTGTTCTTTACCTAATAAAGCTTTCATTTTTGAAGTATCTGGGCATCTCCTAGCCATATCTCCTTCTTTTAAAGCTGGAGCATGTATAATTTCTGAATTTGAATTAGACACTCTAATAATAGTATTAGCTAATTCTAAAACAGTTATTTCTTTATCACTTCCTATATTAATTACTTCATTATGACATTTAGGGTCTTTCAATGCTTTAATGCAGGTTTCAATATTATCGTCTACAAAACAAAATGATCGCGTTTGCTGACCGTCTCCATAAATATAAATTGGCTCATTTTTTAAAGCGGCTTTTAAAAATTTAGGAATAACAAAATCTTCACTTTGATTTGGTCCATACGTATTGAAAAACCTAAAAATTGTATATTCCAGACCGTATTCTTGGTAGTAAGATTTAAAAAATGCTTCTCCAACATTTTTCACAATGGCATATGGTAATCTTGAATTTAAAGGTGTTGTTTGCTCGTTTTGTGGAATTTCAAATGGTTCTCCATATACTTCAGAAGAACTTGAATAAAACACCCTTTTAACACAACTGTTTTTAGCTAGTGATAGAATGTTCTTTATGCCTTCAATATCCTCTAATACCATCATTGGATTTTCTAACGTACGCTTTACGCCAACAACTGCCGCAAAATGAAATACATAATCAAAATTGAATCTTCCAAAAATGGGTACAATATCATTGTAGTTATTTACATTAGCTTTAATAAAAGTGATATTATCCTTTTTGGGGATTTTAGTTATAGAGCCTGTTAAAAAATTATCTACTATTACTATTTGGTTATTAGCATCTTTAGATAATTCTAGTGTTAAGGCACTTCCTATATTTCCTGCTCCACCAGTAATTAAATATTTGGTTACGCTCATGTAATTAACTTTTTAATAATTGTTTTTTGAACCCTAAAATTAACAAACCAAAATGGATTAATCTTGAACATGTTACCTATAGTTTTCCAAAAATTAGTTTTAATCATTTTACATTGCATTAAACAAAGATTTAGCACCAGTTTTTTGTAAATATCCTTTTTAATAGTCTCTTTATTATAATAACGCTTTACTACATCAAACAAATATAACGGTAAAAAAATGTATTTCTCTTGATGGTTTGATACATTATTTTCGTGTTGTCTGTACCTAACAAGAGGCGCATCTATATAATAAAACTTGGTATGAAATGCACATCTAGACCAATACTCGACATCTTCTCCTGCATGTGGCATAATTTCATTGAAGTAACCTACATCTTTAACAATTTCTTTTCTAATAAGAGGTGTGGAACTCATTATAGTCCAATTACCAATCATTTTAGTTAAAACGTCTCCATGCTTTACATTAGTGTGTCCTGGCTTTCCTACTATCTCTTTTAATTGCTTTCCTTCTCCATCAATTGTGCTACAATATGAGTGCACCAATCCAAAGTCTTTATTTTTATCTAAAGTTTTAACCTGAGTTTCTATTTTATTAGGTAACCATAAATCATCATCATCAACAAATGCAATATAAGCGCCTTTAGCATTATTAATTCCAATGTTCCTTGGCTTACACGGGCTTCCACTATTATCTATTTTTATATAACTAAGATTTTTATATTCACTGCATAATTTCTCATTTTCAACACCAGGTGTTCCATCATCTACTACAATAATTTCAATATTGCTATAGGTTTGACTAACAATACTATTTAAAGTTTCCTTTAAATAGTGAGTACGCTTATAGGTTGGTATAACAACAGAGACCAGTGGTTGCGACATTATTTAAGCATATTATAACTAAATCTTAGCGTAAATTTAAAACATTCTTTTAGACTTCTTAGCTTATAAAAACGCTTCAGGAAAAACATAAAATGGTGCTTTTTTAATTCTTTTGTGATTACTAAAAATACTTCATACTTTTTTAAGTTCTTAATAGCAATTGTTCTAGAAAATGTATTTTGTTTTTCTAAAACTAAATCTCTAAAAAATAGTCGTTTAGCATCTTTTTTATTGTTATTTAATGTTCCTGAAATACTCTTTGAAGAGAGTCTGAACCTTAAATAAGCCTCATTGCAACTTACTATGTTTCGTCCATTAGAAAACTCTAACCATGCCATATCATCACTACACCAAGCTAAAGGATAATCTCTAAAACCATACTTATTATAACTTGCTATGCTAAAAACATATTCCGAAAGACTACTATGCTTACTCCCATAATATTTTTCTGTAAACGCTTCTGCAGCCATTTGTGTTTTTGGATTATGTTGAATACTACCTAATGCGGCACCCTTTTCATTAATTTTAAGTGTTGCAAAACGAAGTAGCTTACTCTTTTGTAATTTAAGATTTGATAATTCTCTATAAAAGCATTCAACAAAGTTTTCTGATAAACAATCATCATCACCTAAAATACAAGCCCAAGTTTCGTTGTTTATAAGCTTAAGGCATCTATCCCATTGTTTAGTTAAGCTTTTACTACCTAAATTATCGGCAAATCGATGGTATTTAATTGGTATATCGTTCTTGAATTTATCTACAAGATTATCTATAGACTGTTCACTAGCGTCGTCTCCTATATAAACCATAAATCTTTTATCGGTTTGCTGCTGTAACGACAGTAATGTTTCTTCAAAAAAATCGTTTTTAAAATATGGTATAACAATAGCTAAAGTATTATCCATTTATCTATCCTTCATTTTTAATAACTCTTGCCATACTTTCACAATGCTTTCATCTTCTTGCTTCATACTGTATTCGCTCTCAATAAATTTTGATGCTTCTAAACCTACTTTTCCCATTTTCTTTGGGTTACTATCAAAATCCAACATTACTTGCTCTAGTATTTTTGCAAACTTTGTAACGTTTCTTTGTGGAACTTTATAAGTGATATTAGGTAAAAAATATTCTTCTCCGCCCTGTCCTGCATAACCAACAACTATACAACCACAACTCATAGCTTCGGCTGGTGGCATTCCAAATCCTTCTCTATGATTAAAGCTTAAGAAAATAGCACTTTCTTTTAAAACTCCTGCTACTTCTTCTTCTTTCAATCCTTGAATTGAAACAATGTTCCAACCAACTAAAACACCTCTTATATCTAAAATATTCAGAATCTGCTCAGAGTCTTCTCTAAGTTTTCTAGGCATAAAAGCTATTTGCTTTTTTTTATTTGCCTGAAAAGAAAAAATATTTTTATCAATACCATATCTTACTCGATAAACTGGTTTATCCACAAGAAAGCTTTCCACATAAGACACAGCATCGACTGAGGCTACAATAACACCTTGTAATCTATCTTGTTTATAGATTGATGTATTAGAATTGGCTTGATTTGGAATGCCATAACCTCTAAACGAATAATAGCAGTTTTGATTGTAAACTACCGTTTTTTGATCTTGAAAAACTGTATTAATTGCTTTTCCATAAAACTCTGGAAACACAATAATATCATCTGGATTTAGTACTAACTTTTTATTATTAATAGATTTATCGTACTCTATCTCAGGTTTAAAAGTCTTTTTAACTAGTGTCTTAATTTTCTTTTTAAAATTGCTATTAGAGCTTTTATCTAGTTTAGCAATTATAGGATGCCAAACTACTGGAGTCTCATTTTTAAACCAATTAACTTTAAAATGTCTATGTCCATGAACCACATAAACCTTAAATCCATTTTTATTTAAAACATCAACCTGTCTGTACAATTGCTTAATACCTCCTGCTGGCGTGTTTAAATCTGGGCAAATAAAATAGATATGGCTCATTATATATCTTTAACTATAATTAAAAGTATTGCTTTTTTTAATAAATACGTATCCTTTATTAAATACATTATACACAATTGAGACTATTAAAACCGAAGGTAAGTGTTTAAAAAAGTACTTGTTAAATATGTCTTTTCTACTAAAATGTGCTTTTAAATAATAATATGCTGCGTATAATGATGCTTTTCTGTTTTTTTCCATAGACTGTTGCATAAAAATTCTATGGATATCATGGAGCAAAAAAACACATGTTGCATGGTTAAGTTTTAGATTCTTATTTTTAAGAAAGTGATATCTCACACGTAAGCTAGAATATGCTTTTGCGAAAGCATTTGTTTTTGAATATGAAATACTATCCTCATTGGCTATTACTCTAACCAAGACCTTAGGTAAAATAACATAGTTAGGATCTACTTGCATTACTTTTACATGAAAATCATATTCTTGGGATTGTTGTAAACTCTCATCAAAAACTAATTCATTCTCTTTTAAAAATACTGACTTATACATGACTGCATGTATTGGCCAAAAGGTTTTAAAACTTATATAATCGTTTATTCGATTATTCGATTCTAAAATACCTCCATGAAATCCATCTAATATTTTTCCGCTTCTTGTAACCCATTCACTTTTACAAATACTATAATTCGCCTTTGTCGCTTGAATATTTTTTAGTTGCAATTCTAAATACTCAGGACACATATAATCATCACTATCAAAAAAACCTATAAAGTCCCCTTTTGCTTGTTCCAATCCAAAATTTCTACAAGCATTGGCACCTTTAGGTTTATTTTTTGGTCTCTCAAGAAGTTTGAAACGCTTGTCGTCTATAGCATAATTCTCAATTATTTTAATAGAATCATCTTTGGAGCCATCATCAACTACCAAACATTCCCAATTTGTATAAGTTTGTAATACAAGACTATTTAAAGTATCTTTTATAACACTAGCCCTATTGTAAGTAGGTATGATGATTGATATTAATACGTTAGTGTCCAATTTTAAGTTTATTTATTTAATAGCAAACATCGTTAGCCAAATCTCCTTTACTATTAATATTCCAAGAACTAGAACTACTAGCTGTACTCATATAGAACTTCTGTTCTTCGGTTAAATTATCTATATCCATATACCAACCTCCATGTATGGCCATGTATGGATTATTTGTTCGAATGGCATGGTAAAAATTCTCCCTAAATGACCATATATTTTTTGGAGGATACAACGCAAAAGTTGTATCTATACTAGACTGATAATCGCCACTTTTAGTTTTATTTTTCCAGAATCTATTTTCCCATTCTAAAATTTTTGTTTTATTGGGATTTGTGTCTGGTATATCGTCTGTTATTAGGCTAAATCCAACTTTAGATAATTTCCAATTCTTATCTAATAATTGTTTGAATTTTAAAACAAAATCATTTGGACAAGAGTTTAAAGGGACGATATCTGGATCGGTAAGGACATAATAGCCTTTATTGTATTTATTAAATATTTCTTTTTGCTCCCAAAATACTCTATGTCCAAAATTCTCGGTCAATCTATGTATTTCAACTTTATCCTTTAGCTCATCAAAATAGGTTAATAGAGGCTTGTAATTTGAGTTATTATCTACAATGACAATATTTGAGTATTCATTTTTTAAAAGAAAATTAATTAATTTCTTTAAATAAAAAAGTTGATTATAACTCACTATAATAATAGGTATAGACTTATAATTCTTGTTTTGTTTTAAAGTTACTTTATTGAAATAGTTATTTATAAAGCGGAAGTAGTAATATCTTGTTCTTTTTGATATTCTATGATTTTTAATACGCTTATAAATATTAAATAAAACTGTTTTCAACATTAAAAACTTTAAACTATTACTAGATAATTTATTTTAGAACGATTCTATAAACTTATATTTTTGGGTACCTAAAACTAAAACACGTTTTGAGCCAACATATATACCTTTGTATATAGTAATATTCAATTTTTTAAACAAAAGGAGTAGTTCTTTTACAGTGTCTTGTTCTCCCTGTCTATTGTAATCATCAAAAATAATTATAAACTCATCAGTTGCTTCAAAATGTTCAGCTAGCTTTACTATATCATATCTTGAATAACGTGCGCTTCCAAATGGCCCATCTACTACATATAAATCAAACTTACTTTTTGTGTATTTATCTAAGCTATCATAAATATTAACAGAAAACCCTTTAACCTCTTCTTTTTTTAGAGGGCAAATAACTATTTTAGAATGTGAAGATAAATCATGATTAGTTATAAAATGGTTTTTCCATTCATTACTCTCTTCAATAATTTTATGTGTGCTTTCTGTTAATTCATTTTTTAAAGTTGCATTAATAAATTTACTAGATTCCCCTAAGCCAAACTCAAGTATTTTTTTAGGTTTATAATCTGCTAGCACTCTATTCAATACATAAAAAAAAGCGTAATTACCTGCCCATCTCCCAATATTTAAAGGTAGTTCTTCTAACCATGCTTTACCTCTTATGCTATCGTGATACACATTTGCCCACTCGTTCTCTAATGTTGCATTTAAGATTTTACGGTCTCTTTGCCTAAACTCCTCTACTGTCTTTTTTATTTTTTGAAACATTTATGTTTTATTGAAGTTTCATCTATTTAAGATACTCTTTATTTTCTTCTTTATCTGCTTTTTTGCTAGTTTAATATCGTTGCTAGTGCTAAACTTTGGTTTGTTAAAGGTGAATCCTTTAAGAGCTCCAAAAGCAAATATTTCCTTTCCTTTTACTTGATTCGATACATTGTTCCCGTGTATTACTTGAATCCAATGTGGTTTTTTTGTTACGTTGATTTTTTTTAGATGTGTCCATTCGCCATGTTGATGCGCATAAACTGTTTCTATTGATTGATTATTCTGTACATTCTCTAAAAGGCTTATAAAAGGATTTAATAGATAATTCATTTTACGCAACTTATTAACCTTTCCTATTTCTAGATTATAGCCTATTGGCATCTCTAAGATACATTTATAATCGACTAAGTTATTTTGTAATGCTGCAACTGCATTGTTAGAAAAAACATCATCGTTATCTAATCTTGTGGTAATAATAACATCTAAGTTTTTACCATGAATTTCTTCTAACAAATCTTTTGCTAAAGTATCTTGAAAATCTTGATAAGACTCTTTAAACTTAGGCATAAAATTAGGTAACAACGCACTAAGTTTTTCTATTTCTTCTTTGTACAAATTTGGTGTTGCAGTATCAAAAAAAACCCACCATTCAAAGTTTTTATTGGTTTGACTTTTTAAGGAAGGAAAACAATAATCTTCGAATAATTGAAATCTTTTCTTTAACCAATCATCGTCTAACACTTCGTTACCTAAACTGTCTTTATCCCACTTTTGGGATAAATTAAACCTAGTAATTATAAAGTGTTTGAATGTCATTGTACTAGCTATTTTTTGAGATTAACGCTTTTAAAAACATTTTCCTTTTAACCATAAACTTAAAAAATTGCTTAAAACCTAGGTTTATATAATGCAGTTTCAACAAAAAATAAATATGATGAGGAGTCAATAAATTATTGTTGATAATTAATTTCTCCATAAAACTCAATATTTCAGTCCTTTTTTCAACTGGCAAAAATTCTATATGATCTTTACAAAAGTCTTTGTAAAACTGTATTGTAGCATCATTTTTTTCTTTTAAATTATTTTTATTCCCAGAAATACTTATAGACGAAACTCTTATTATAACTTTTGCATCATTTATTGTTTTTATTTGCTCTTTAAAAGAAAAATCTAACCAAGCTTTATCATCACTATGCCAACCTAATGGATAGTTTTTAAAACCTACTTTCTCATATATCGTTTTTTTAAAAATATACTCAGAAAGAGAGCTTCTTGTTTTTCCTTTAAATTTTCTATAAAAAGCATCAACACTATGCTCATATTGTGGATGTGTATATACTTCAGAAAATCTTTTCTCATCTGCATAAAGCATTTGAGATGAAAACTTATATAGGTTCGTTTTATCTTCTTTTTCTTTATACCATAGTTCTACTGCATTGTTTTCTAATAAATCATCATCGCCCAGTACTAAAATCCACTTTTCGTTTTTAGTTAAACTTATACACCTGTCCCAATGTTGTGGTAATGATTTTTGTCCTAAGTTTTTATCAAACTTTTTATAATAAATTGGAAGATTTTTATTGAATTCTGCTATTATTTTTTCTGGATTATTTGGACTATTATCATTGCCAACATATACATTAAAGCCTTTATTTGTTTGACTTGCAAGCGAATGAAGTGTTTCTTTAAAAAACTCTATTTTATAATATGGAATAACAATTGCAAGCATTTAGATTATTTTCTTTGGGTTAATAACTTAAAAATCATCCACTTCTTTACTAAAACAAGTAAAGCCAAAAAATGTTTTACTAAACAAATCAATAACTACTTTTTTACTTTTTAATTTATGTATAAAGTTTTCCTTTATTTTATCGGAAGAAGAAACAACCTTAACATATTGGTTATAGAATAACCTACAGTGCTTTTTAACAATATAATCCTTATTTTTCATTCTCATTTCTTGGGTGTATGATAAAATCATTGAACTACTTGAAACGTAATATCTAAAGGTGATTTTATTCAAATGAAAAAAAGAAACATTTAATTTTCCTAAAGAAATCCAAAAATCCCAATCTTCAAGACCTTGATAAGGCATCTTCTCATCATATCCTCCAACTTGTTCCCAAAGAGTTCT
Source organism: Pontimicrobium sp. SW4 (assembly GCF_039954625.1). Lineage (NCBI taxonomy): Bacteria > Pseudomonadati > Bacteroidota > Flavobacteriia > Flavobacteriales > Flavobacteriaceae > Pontimicrobium > Pontimicrobium maritimum. Next base: position 789,607 of record NZ_CP157199.1, on the reverse strand, counting down.
CTTATAAATAGCACAAGCATCTATATAATTAGTTACTAGGATTTTTTCCAAATTAAATTTATTTACTTTCCAAACACCTGTTTTCTCTCCAAAATATTCTGCATCTCCATGTACAACTCCTATTGAAGAATCTTTTCTGAAAATTGATAACGCATCAAGAGTAAAATCTTTTTCTATTTGATTATCAGAGTCTAAAGGAAGAATATATTTGCCTTTGGCTAATCGAATTCCATAGTTTCTAGCAGAACCAAGTCCTCCATTTTCTTTTTTATGGTAAATAAACCTAGAATCTCTTTCCTGATATTTTAAAGCTATTAATTCTAAATTATCTGGAGATCCATCATTAACCATAATAGCCTCCCAATATTTAAATTCTTGATTTAAAACAGATTGCAAAGTTGATTCTAATGTTGATTCAGAATTATAACAAGGTATGATAATAGATATAATTGGTCTCATAGTTAATTTTTCTTTGCTACAATTACATAATTCATTGTATTTATAGTATTAAAATCTTTTACATCTAAATAAGCAAAAACCTTATTAACTAACCTATATAATTTTAATTTTCGAAATACATATTTTATTCCTCTAACTACTTTGTTTGCTTTAGGATTAGAAAAACTAACCGTATGATTTATTACTTGTCCTAAAGTTGCCCATGCGCCTCCATTTTCAATAATTTCTACAATTTCAAATCCAGCTTTTTCTAAAACATATTTAAAGCCATGTTTTGTAAACCTAAAAAAATCATATGGTTCTTCATGTAAATGCCAATATAAAGGTCCAGATAAAATAAAATAACCGTCACTCTTTAGCAATCGAAAAGCTTCATTAACCATGCCTTGATGATCTTCAACATGTTCTATAACTTGAGTAGATAAAATACTATGGAAGCTATTGCTCTCAAGGGGTATATTATTGGCTTGACAAATCACATCTACTTTATTAGAACTAGACTGCACTATATCACATCCAATGTATTCTGAGATTAATCCTTTAAACCAGGCGTTATAAGGCTTATTTCCACAGCCAATATCAAGTAATCTTCCCTTCGCATATCTTTGAATAACTTTATTTAATTCACGATGAAAAGATAAATACACTAAATAATTTTTGTTAGAAACTGTAATTTCTTTTACATTTTCTAACCTTAATATATTTTCCTTTCTATCCATCTAATATATTTTTTTACTTCTAAGGTAATATTTCAAAATCTCAAAAGGATTATTTAATATTTTTTCTAATTTCTTATTTTTCATGCATTTATAATCAAACAATTTTGGGTGCACATAAGAGTTTTTAAATGTATATTTATCCTTAGCAATTAATTTATAATGAGGATTATTTGTTTCTCCTTCTCTAACAAAAATTAGTATATTTTGTCTGTACCACCAACTAACCACATTATTATTCCAAACTTCATGTCTTAAAAAGTCAAAACACTTATAACCATTTTGAGAAAAAAGGTCAACCCAAAACTCGTTATATTGTTCATTGAAATGCATTGTTCCTTCTTGACCAGGAATAGCAGCTGAAAACAATATAACATCTCCATGAAAACATAATGAGTCAATAAAATTTTTAGCATTTTCTTTTAAAATATGTTCAGCTACTTCCAATGAGATAACCAAATCAAATTTCCTCTCTAAATTAAATTTTAAATTTAAATTCAATGGTTTAAATTTTGAACTATCTATAATCAAATCTTTAGTTTCAACATAGTCACCATCTATACCAAACACTTCACATTTGTTCTTTTCAAAAATAGTTAGCCATGTACCAATACCACAACCAACATCTAATACAGTTTTTGGTTTATAGTATGATAACAACTTTGGGACAATCTCTTTTGCTGAATTTAACGAATTTTGAAAATGAGCAGCATGAAAATTATCCTTATAATTTTTAGGAGTCATATTTTTTTAAACTTTTCCTTTTTATTTAATGAATAGCAATTGTTGCTAAACTGTAATTTTTGTTGGCTCTCTAAGCTATCCAATTTCCTTCATCAACATACACACACACATCATTTTGCCAACCCCATTCTGGCTCTTTTTGATTTATCATTTCTACTTCAAAATTACAACAATCAAATTCTTGAAATTTTTCTCTAGTTTTAGAGTTAGCTAAATGAATTTTTAAATAATAGTTTCCTTTATAAAGTCTAAGTTTATTAAACTGAAAACTAATATAATTTATACCTTTTTCTCTGCAAATAGGATTATCAATATCAAAAATATATTTATATAGAATGGCTTTATTGAGATTATTAAAAATTTGAAAAGTAACCGATAAATTCTCATAATTTTCGATTGGCATATTTATTTCAAAATTGATTTTAAATGGTTTATTATTTGCTTGAAGTTTACCGCCTTCTGAAGCTAAAATTTCAACCTTCGTTATTGATGGGGAATTTAATAAAGGTGCTTGCAAAAATACTGCCTCGGTATTTTTCATTGAAGAATAAATTGAAATTGCTTTATTAGTTTCTTCAATAGCTAAAATTTCACCATTTGAAAGTACAATTGTTTTTTTAGCAAGTGTACTTATTGCGCTTAAATCATGACTTACAAATAAAACCGTACGCCCTTCACCTCTACTAATATCTTGCATCTTCCCGATAGCCTTTTTTTGAAACTCAGCATCTCCTACTGCTAACACCTCATCTATAACCAAAATATCTGGTTCTAAATGTGCTGCAACGGCAAAAGCTAAACGCACTGTCATCCCTGAAGAATAACGCTTTACAGGTGTATCTATATAACGCTCGCAACCAGAAAACTCAATAATCTCGTTAATTTTTGATTTAATTTCTGCTTTTGTCATTCCTAAAATCGCACCATTAAGATATATGTTTTCTCGTCCAGTCATTTCTGGATGAAAGCCTGTACCTACTTCTAAAAGTGATGCAATTCTCCCTTTTGTTTTTATTTCTCCTGTGGTAGGACTTGTTACTCTAGATAATATTTTTAATAAGGTTGATTTTCCTGCGCCATTCTTTCCTATAATACCTAAAACTTCGCCTTTTTTAACTTCAAAATTAATACCTTTTAGTGCCCAAACATAGTCTGAAGTACCTTTTGTACTTCTGTCGTTAACTTCTCCTATTTTTAAAAACGGATCTTCTTTCCCTCTTACTTTACTCCACCATCTATTTAGATCCTGACCTATAGTGTTAGCACCTACAAGACCTAACTTATATTGTTTAGAAATGTTATTAACTTTTAAAATTACACTCATTATTAAACAGTATCTATAAAACTTTTTTCTGTTTTGTTAAACACAACTAATCCTATCATAAAGGTGATAATGCTAAATACTATAGCGTATGTAAATTTATTTACATCAAATATTTCAACTCCAAGAGTCATATGTCTAAATGATTCTATAATAATTGCAATAGGATTATACTCTACTAGCCAAACATATTCTGGCAATTCTTTTCTAAAATAGGATATTGGATACATTACTGCAGATCCATACATTAATAATTGCACGCCAAACTGTACTAAGAACGTTAAATCTCTATACTTAGTTGTCATTGAAGATATGAGCATTCCAAAACCCAAACCTAACAAAGCCATTACCAACACAACTATGGGTAGTAGCACCAAATTCCAATTGGGTGAAATAGACACATCTTCTGACAAGACATAGTATATATAAAAACCTATAAATACCATACATTGAATAGCAAATCTTAATAAATTAGAAATGACTACAGATAAAGGCATTATAGCTCTTGGAAAATATACTTTCCCAAAAATTCCTTGGTTCTTTGTAAATGTATTAGATGTTCCTGTTAAACAAAGTTTAAAATAATTCCAAGTGGTGATGCCTGCTAGGTTGAATAAAAATGCTGGTATTCCATCTCCTGTTGGAATATTTGCTAGATTATTAAATATTAACGTAAAAATTACTGAAGTAAATAAAGGCTGAATTACATACCATAGAGGACCTAATATGGTTTGCTTATATAAAGTAACAACGTCTCTTTTAACAAACAAGAATAATAAATCTTTATATCTCCAAATTTCTTTGAAATTAAAATCTATTAGCTTGTGTTTAGAAGATATTGTATATAACCAGTTATCTTCAGTGCTATGATTCAAATTATAGTTTTTTTATTTAGTTCTCGATACAATTTTCTAATGAAAATCACTCAAACTGACACTTATTTGAAAAGTTCTCCCAAGTAATTTTTAATCCCTCTCTAACAGTAAATTTAGGCTTATAACCCATTAATCTTTCTGCTTTAGAAATATCGGCCAAAGAATCTCTTACATCTCCTTGTCTAGATGGCCCATATATAACCTTAACCTCTTTAGATGCTGCATTATTGATATGTTCCCATAAATAATTTACACTTATACATTCACCACAGGCAATATTAAACACTTGGTTTGCTGCTTCTTTTGGAGCGAAAAACCCTTTTATATTAGCTTGAACTGCATTTTCTACAAAAGTAAAATCACGAGTTTGTTCGCCATCTCCATTAATAGTCGCTGGATTATTATTCTTTATAGCTTCCATAAATAATGGAATTACTGCCGCATAAGCTCCTTTAGGGCTTTGTTTTGGGCCAAAAATATTAAAGTAACGTAGGCCAATAACATCTGTATTATACGTTTTCCCAAACACATCAGCATACAACTCATTCACATATTTTGTTACTGCGTATGGTGATAATGGTTTCCCTATATTCTCTTCTACTTTAGGTAACGTTAAACTATCTCCATATGTGGAACTTGATGCAGCATATACCATACGCTTAACAGTATCGCTATCCTTTAAAGCTACCATCATATTTAAAAACCCTGTGATATTTACATCATTGGTCGTGTTTGGATCGTTAATTGATCGTGGTACAGAACCCAACGCTGCTTGGTGAGATACATAATCTATATCTCTCATTGCATCTTTACAGGTTTGAAGGTCTCGAATATCTCCTTCTAATAATTCAAATGCAGAGTTGCTTAGAAACTCTTCAATATTTTCTCTAAATCCGTTAGAAAAATTGTCTAAAACCCTTACACGTTTTGCATTATTTTTTAAAAGATATTCAACAATGTTCGAGCCTATAAAACCACCTCCACCTGTGATTAAAAATGAGTAATTACTTAAATTTTCTTTATGATATTTATTTATGTACATTATAATCTGGCGTCTACAATATGTTTTGGTAATAATGATTTTACATCAAAAATAACTCCTATTTTTGATTTTAATGAAGCAATGTCTAACTCTAAAAATTCGTTATGAGAAACAGCCAATATAATTGAATCGTACTCCTCTTTTAAATCTGAAATTGATGTTATTAGATCTAAATTATATTCGTGCTTTACTTCTTCTTTAGAGGCCCAAGGATCATATACATCAACATTAACATGATAGGCTTCAAACTCACGAATAATATCTATAACTCTTGAGTTACGGATATCTGGACAATTTTCTTTAAATGTAATTCCTAAAACCAAGGCATTAGAACCTTTAATGGTCGCTCCCTTTTTAATCATCATTTTAACAGTCTCTTGTGCTACATAACCACCCATACTGTCATTCATTTTTCTTCCAGCTAAAATAATTTCAGGATTATACCCAGATTCAATTGCTTTTTGAGCTAAATAGTAAGGGTCAACACCTATACAGTGTCCGCCAACTAATCCTGGGGTAAACTTTATAAAATTCCACTTAGTACCAGCAGCTTCTAAAACCGCTTTGGTATCAATATCTAACAGTCTAAAAATCTTAGATAATTCGTTTACAAATGCAATATTTATATCTCTTTGAGAATTTTCTATAACCTTAGCTGCTTCTGCCACTTTAATTGAAGCCGCCATATGTGTTCCAGCTGTAATAACCGATTTATATAAATCGTCAACTCGCTGAGCAATTTCTGGTGTAGAACCTGATGTTACTTTTAATATTTTAGTAACTGTATGTTTTTTATCTCCTGGATTAATTCGTTCTGGTGAATATCCTGCAAAGAAATCTTGATTAAATTTTAATCCAGACTTTTCTTCTAGAATTGGCACACATACATCTTCTGTCACCCCTGGATAAACAGTAGATTCGTAGATAACAATATCTCCTTTTGCTAATCCTTTTGCAACAGTTTCACTAGCTTTTATTAATGGCGTTAAAATTGGTTTATGCAAATCATCTGTTGGTGTCGGAACCGTTACAATATATATATTTGAAACCTCTAAATCTGATGGGTTTGATGAAATATAAAGTCCTTTGTCCGTATTAATATCGTCAATTAATACTGCTTTTAAATCATTATCCTCAACTTCAAGCGTTCTGTCTTTTCCTTTTCTTAATTCAGAGATACGTTCTTTATTAATATCAAAACCTATAACATGGTATTTTTTGGCAAATTCTACTGCCAAAGGAAGTCCAACATATCCCAACCCAATAATAGTAATTTTATCTTTTGAATTCATTAGTTAACTAAAAAATTGATTGTAGTATATACTTCAAATCTAAGTAAAAACTCCAATTTTTCACGTACTTTTTATTGATTTCAACCTTATCTACCCAAATAATCGTTCTATTGTAATTTTCTGGGTCATCTTGTAATGATAATAGGGCTTCCTCGTCCTTGTATTTAATTGTAGCTGGACCTGTTACCCCAGGTTTTACTTTTAAAATTATTCGATCTTCACCTACTAATTCATCTGCAAAACCAACAACATCTGGTCTTGGACCAACAAAACTCATATCTCCAAAAAGAACATTGAATAATTGAGGTAATTCATCTAACTTATAGGTTCTTAAAAACTTTCCAAAAGGTGCAGCATAAGTGTCTAAATATCCTAATTCGTGCTTTCCTTTTTTTAGTGTTCTAATTTTATAAATGTTAAAAAGAGTTCCATATTGACCTACACGTTTTTGCTTAAATAAACCCGATTGCTTTGTTTCTATTGCTGCTATACTCAAAAACAGTAGTAAAGGAATTAGAATAATGGGAATTAGAATAAGTACCAACAGAACATCAAAACCTCTTTTTAGTTTTATGTTGTTTTTAGAAATCAAAAAAGCTTAAGATTTGCGTTTAAATATAGACCTTATTTTACCAATAATTGATCTACTATCCTTTTCGTTATCATGATAACCATAGCCATATCCGTAACCATATCCATAACCATATCCATAGCCTAACCTCTTTTTATGAGTATAATAATTTAAAACAAAACTAATATTTTTCACCTCTCCTTTTTTATACTTATCATTTATAACCGATAGCATATCTTTTTTAGAGTAATTCTGCCTAACAAGATATATAGTAGCATCAGCATAGTCTACAAGCTCAATAGCATCTGTTACCAAGCCTAATGGTGGCGTATCTAAAACAATTATATCGTATGTTTTTTTTAATTCTTCAATAAAAACATCCATTTCATCACTCATCAACAATTCTGAAGGGTTTGGGGGGACAGACCCAGATAAGATAATATCTAAATTTTCTATATGAGTTTTTTGCAAAACATCTTCTAAGCTTTTAGAATCAATTAAATAATCAACAACACCTACATCATTTTTAAGATTAAAATCTTTAGATATTTTAGGTTTACGTAAATCTAAACCTACTAAGACGGTTTTTTTATTTGTTAAAGCAAAAACAGTTGCAATATTAATAGAACAAAAGGTTTTTCCTTCTCCACTAACAGAAGATGTTACTAAAATGGTTTTTGACCCTTCGTCTTTTTGAGTTTTATAAATAAACCTTAAGCTAGATCTAATTGCTCTAAATGCCTCAGCTATAGCTGATTTAGAGTTATTATATACTGCTAAACTCCCTTCATTTTTATACTTTCCAATAATACCTAAAACTGGAATTTTAGATAATCGTTCCATATCTTCTACGGTATGTATACTTGTATCTAAAAACGTTATAATAACAACTATTACTAGAGGAATTAATATACCTGTAAAGAGTGCAATAAGATAATTTAGTTTCTTATTTGGTCCAATTGGCCCCATTCCAATATCTTTGGCCTCGTCTATTACATTAATATCAGAAACATTAGCTGCCCTAACTACAGCTGCCTCACTTCTCTTTGTTTGAAAGACATTAAATACCTCTTCATTTAAATTAAATTTACGCTGAATTTTTAAATACTCTTGCTGGTCTTTTGGAAGCTTACTTAAAGTTGCTTCTAAAGCTATCATAGTTCTCTTTAGTGTATTTAATTGAATGCCAAAGGTCTTTTTAGTTTCTTTAAGCGTTTCTAATAGCACATTTTTTTCTGCATCAATTTGTCTATCAATATCTCTAAATTGTCCAGAAGATTCACGTGTTGTATATTCTAATTTTTGGCGAGAAATAGATAAGTCTATAATACGCTGAACACTTACTACAATATTAGCCTCTTCAATACCTACACTAGTTGGGGCTGCAATTTTTGTATAATCCGTTTTAGTTTCTAAATAATTCTGTAACAGATTTAAATACTCTATTTTAGAGTTTATTTCGTTTTCTGTTACTTCATATCCTCTTAATTGATCTGATACACGACCGCTCTCTTCGTCAATATTGAAAGCTTTTTGACTTCTAAAAGTATTTAATTCATTTTCAACATCCTTTAAATCTTTACCAACAACATTTAAACTACTGTCTATAAATTTTATGGTATTAGTTGCATATAGATTTTTTCTCTCTAATTGCGATTTTTTTAAAATTGAAACCGTTGTATTTAAATAATCAACAATTTTCGACTTATTAGCGCCTCGCAAACTAAGACTTAAAACAGAAGATCCTTTAGGCTTAGAGGCTACACCAAGCCAGTTTTTATAATTATTAACAACACTATCAAAATTTAAGAAATTTAAAAAATACTCTTCTCCAACTTGTATCTCAACATCAACTCTTCTTGAAATTTTTCCATTTAAAAAAGGCGTTTCTATTGTTTCACCAATCTTATAAGTTCTTAAAAACTGTCCTTGTGGTAAAGCCAATCTTAATCTTTCTTTAGTTGCATAAATTTGCCCTGTACCGCTATCAGGCTCAAAATCTACTAAAATTTCAAAAGTATCATTACTTGTAAATTTTATAGAAATTGGATATCCAAGAACTTGTGGTTTTAATTTATCCAATTCAAACTTAAATGGTGCATTTTTATAAACTTCGTCTTTCCAATATTTTCCATTGGTTAAATACTGAACATAATATTGTAAAGAATCGACTACCTTTTCATTATGATTTCTAGTTTTAAGCGTAGTAATTACCGTTTGTACTTTATCTGTAACACCACCATAATTAAAAGAGATACTTGTATTTGATGTGAAAAATGGATTTTGATCATTCTCTACAGAAATTAGAGAATCTAATGAATAAATATTTTGTTTTCTAACATTTTGATAATAAGCTATACTAAACCCAATTGCTAATACAATTACAAATAAGTACCAATAACTTAAAACTTTAAATACAAAGCTTTTAATATCGAAATTCGAAGGTAATTCGTTAATATTAAAATCTTCATTCATAGATATCTTAATTTCTTGATATTAATAATATAGTTGTTGTAACTAAAGATAACACCGAAACTATTGTCGTCAACGATTGTACACCTGTAGTTCCAGTTCCCCAAGATTTTTGCTTAATAGGTTTCACATAAATCATATCATTTGGTTGTATGTAATAATATGGCGAATTCATCACCTTTACGTCTGTTAAGTCTAAATGATGAATTTGTTGACCTTGTGGATACTGCCTAATTATCATCACGTCCTTTTTGTCTCCTGTAATTGGTATTTCGCCAACATTAGCAATGGCCTCAAAAATGTTAACGCGCTCCTGAAATAAAGTAATAGTTCCTGGACTACCAACTTCGCCGTTAACCGTAAAGCGTAATCCAGATAATTTAACAGTTACAAAAATATTTGCTGTTTCTTTAAATTGTTCCTCTAATAGTTTTTTCTCAATAATTTTTTCAATCTCCTCTGTAGTATAACCCAAAACACTTATTTTACCTAAAGTTGGTATTCTAATATCTCCATGAATATCTACCGTAAAACCATCAAAATACGCACGTTCTGCGCTTCCAGCATTTAAGTTTTCGCTTCCTACTGGATTAAACATTTGCACTAATTTTTGATCTAGAGCTTTTACACGAATGTTTAACTGATCATATATTTGCACTCTATAGGGTTTTTGAACTTCAGAAATAGTCCTAGACGTATTAGTACCAGCTTCTTTATTTTGGAAATAAAGTGTATCTTTTTGAGAAATACAAGAAGACGCTAAAACACTTAAAACAAGCATAGTAATAGCAAATATTCTCTTCATATTGAGGCGTATTGTTTAATCACAAATATAGCTTTTAGAAAGCAAAATAAAAACAGCTAACGTGTTTTTTGGTTTTTTATGCTTTATTTGCAGAAAAAAGCAACTTGAATTATCTAACAGTAGAGAACATATCAAAATCTTATGGCGAACTTACACTTTTTGAAAATGTATCGTTTAGCATACATAAAGATCAAAAAATAGCTTTTGTTGCTAAAAATGGTTCTGGAAAGACTACCATTCTAAATATTTTATCTGGAAAAGATGAAACAGACTCTGGAAAAGTAACTTACAGAAAGGGACTGAAAGTTTCTTTTTTAGCTCAAGAACCAGAACTTAATGATGATTTAACAATAGAAGAATCTATTTTCGATTCAGACAATGCCATTTTGGAAGTCATTAATTCATACCATAAAGCCTTAAAAAACCCAGAAGATGAAGAGGTATACCAAAAAGCGTTTGAAGCCATGGAACGTTTTAATGCATGGGATTTTGAAACACAGTACACACAAATATTATTTAAGTTAAACCTTGAAAATTTAGACCAAAAAGTTGCACAATTATCTGGTGGGCAAAAAAAACGTTTAGCTTTAGCGAATGCCTTAATAAACAAACCAGATTTACTCATTTTAGATGAGCCAACCAACCATCTGGATTTAGAAATGATTGAGTGGTTGGAAGCTTTTTTTGCAAAAGAAAATATTACATTATTTATGATTACGCACGATCGCTATTTTTTGGAACGTGTCTGTAATGAAATTATTGAATTAGACCAAGGTGAAATATTCAATTACAAAGGAAGCTACTCTTACTATCTAGAGAAAAAGGAAGCTCGTATTGAGCGTGAAGCGGTTGAAACTAACAAATCTAAACAACTCTTTAAAAAGGAACTAGATTGGATGCGTAGACAACCTAAAGCTCGAACCACTAAATCCAAATCGAGAATAGATGATTTCTTTGAAATAAAAGAGCGTGCCCACAAACGCAGAAAGGACCATGTAGTTCAACTAGAAATTAACATGGAACGCTTAGGAAGCAAAATTGTAGAGTTTCATAATGTATCTAAAGCCTTTGGCTATAATATCATGCTCAATAAGTTTGATTATATGTTTCAAAAAGGCGAACGTATTGGTATTATTGGCAAAAATGGAACTGGAAAATCCACATTTCTAAACCTTATTACCAATACTTTAAAACCAGATTCAGGTAAAATTATACTAGGTGAAACTGTAAAATTTGGTTATTACACTCAAAAAGGAATTGATGTTAAACCAGATCAAAAGGTTATAGATGTCGTAAGAGATTATGGCGATTATATTCCTCTAAAAAAAGGACGACAAATTAGTGCACAACAATTATTAGAACGCTTCTTATTCAACCGTAAAAAACAATATGACTTTGTTGAAAAACTAAGTGGTGGCGAACGTAAACGCTTGTATTTATGTACAGTTCTTATCCAGAATCCTAATTTTTTAATTCTGGATGAACCAACAAACGATTTGGACATTGTAACATTAAACGTTTTGGAAAACTTCTTACTGGATTTTCCAGGTTGCTTAATTGTTGTGACTCACGATCGTTATTTTATGGATAAAATAGTAGATCACTTATTTGTATTTAGAGGTCAAGGCATTATTGATGATTTTCCTGGAAACTATACCGATTTTAGAACTTACGAAGATAGTGCACCTAAAGAGGTAACTGAAAAGAAAATAGAAAAGAAGCAATGGAAAAAAGATAGCAATAGTCAATTGTCGTACAATGAACAAAAGGAGTTGAAAAATATTGAAAGTAAGCTCAAAACCTTAGAATTTGATAAAAAAGAACTGGAAGCAAAGTTTAATGACAAAACACTTTCTACCGAAAAAATAAACGAGTTATCAGCAGAATTACAACAAATTATCAACACCATTGAAGAAAAAGAATTTCGTTGGTTAGAATTACTCGAAAAACTAGAAAATTAATATGTGGTATCAAGTAAAAGCATATTTAAAATTTCTTTTACGTTCCACCAACCAACATGGTGTCCACTCGCCTTTTGTGTACGATTTAGCTACGAAATGCTTTTACGATAAAACTAGTTATGAGGACTACTCCAAACTAATTAACTATAAAAAGAAACTCCTCAATAATCAAGAACAAATTGAAATTACCGATTTAGGAGCAGGCTCAAGAGTAAAAAAAAGCACTAAAAGAACCGTTTCCAGTATTGCTAAAAACTCTGGAACTACATTAAAAAGAGCCAAACTACTCTATAGACTTGTAAAGTATTTTAATTCAAAATCTATTTTAGAATTAGGAGCATCTTTAGGTATTGGTACACAGGCAATGAGTTTAGGAAATCCAAAAGCTACAATTAGAACTATTGAAGGCTGTTTCAACATTTCAAAATTCTCAAAAAAACAATTTGAAGGTAAAAACTTAACAAACATTAAATTCGTTAACAATGATTTTGCTACTGCCATTGATTATTTAGACGAAACAACATTCGACTTTGTGTTCTTTGATGGCAATCACCAAAAAAAAGCCACTTTAGATTATTTTCAAATGTTACTTCCAAAAGTACATAACGATACTGTATTTATTTTTGATGATATTTATTGGTCTAAAGGCATGACTGAAGCTTGGGAAATTATAAAACAACATCCAAAAGTAACAGTAACTATTGATACCTTTTTCTGGGGATTTGTATTTTTTAGAAAAGAACAAAAAAAGGAACATTTTACAATTAGAGTTTGATTGTTTAGCTGTCATTCCTGCGAAGGCAGGAATCTACTTTAAAATAAAAAATATTATTCATTTCACAAAAAGTGTAATAAATTATAACCAATCAATGATTTGGTAGTCAAATCAAGTCTTTGGTTGTGGATTCCTGCCTTCGCAGGAATAACAATCAATTTATTTATAAGCCAAATAAATAATTGAAAATATTCGTGGAGAAAATCTTTGTAACTTTGAAATTTCAACTTTGAAACTCATAGAATGAAAATATACACAAAAACAGGCGACAAAGGTAAAACTGTATTATTTGGAGGCACAAAAGTACCCAAACACCATATACGTATAGAAAGTTATGGTACCGTTGATGAGTTAAATTCGCACCTAGGTTTAGTGAGAGACCAAGATATTGATAAGCATTCAAAAAAGATTCTAGCTACCATACAAAATAAACTATTTACAGTTGGTGCTATTTTAGCAACAGACCCTGAAAAAGCAGTACTCAAAAGCGGTAAAGAGCGTTTAAGCATTCCAAAAATATCGAATGAAGATATTGAACTTTTAGAGCAAGAAATAGATAATATGAACGAAGCTTTACCACCAATGACGCATTTTATTCTTCCTGGTGGCCACCAAACCGTGTCATTCTGTCACATAGCACGTTGTGTGTGCCGTAGAGCAGAACGTTTAGCTGCTGCTTTAAACGATTTAGAACCTTTTCAACCTGAAACTTTAATGTACTTAAACCGTCTATCTGACTATCTTTTTGTGTTGGCACGGAAATTGTCCAAAGACTTACAAGCTGATGAAGTACAATGGATTCCTGAAAAGCGTTCCTAAGTCAAAATTTCAGCAATAGTATTAATCTGTAAAACTAGTTTAAACTGATGCTTTACAGTTAAAATTGAACGTTCATATAAATTAATGATTAAATAATTCGATTTTTTCTTGTCTTATTCAGTTAAAAATTTATTTTTGCAAAAAATTAAATTAGTAAGAAATGTATTGGACATTAGAACTAGCATCTTATTTAAGTGATGCACCTTGGCCAGCAACAAAAGATGAATTAATCGATTACTCTATTAGAACAGGAGCTCCACTAGAAGTAGTTGAGAACTTACAATCTATTGAGGACGAAGGTGACTCCTATGATTCTATTCAGGAAATATGGCCAGATTATCCAACAGACGAAGATTATCTTTGGAATGAGGATGAATATTAAATGAAACCATAAAAAATAGTTAAAAAGTCTCGCTTGAGGCTTTTTTTATGCGCTATTTTTTCATTAAACATAACAACAAATAGTATCTTTGACTACCTATAGATCAAAGACTAAAAACAAATCAATATAATGAGTATTTTAAATTCTGTACTTAAAGTATTTGTCGGAGACAAATCCAAACAAGACGTTAAGGCAATTATGCCTATTGTCAATCAAATAAAATCCTTTGAGTCACAACTAGAAAGCTTATCACACGATGAGCTTAGAGCAAAAACCTTAGAGTTTAAATCTAAAATAGCAGATGCTCGTAAAAACATTGAAGATGAAATAAATAAACTTCAAGAAGAAGCAGATGTTACTGAAGATATAGATAGAAAAGAAGATATCTATCAAGAAATAGATAAGTTAAAAGACGACTCCTATAATATTACTGAAGAAACCTTAAACGAAATTCTTCCTGAGGCCTTTGCAGTGGTAAAAGAAACGGCAAAGCGTTTTGTAAATAATACCGAAATTAAGGTAACTGCAAATGCTTTTGATAGAGAAGTATCTGGTGAAAATGACTATGTAAACCTTGATGGCGAACATGCTATTTGGTCTAACTCTTGGGACGCTGCTGGAAAACCAATTACTTGGGATATGGTGCATTACGATGTACAATTAATTGGTGGTATTGCCATGCATCAAGGTAAAATTGCCGAAATGCAAACTGGTGAGGGTAAAACTTTGGTTGCTACGCTTCCTGTATACTTAAATGCATTAGCCGAAAAGGGAGTTCACCTTGTAACAGTAAATGATTATTTAGCAAAACGTGATAGTGCGTGGATGGCTCCTATTTTTCAATTTCATGGAATGAGTATTGATTGTATTGATTATCATCAACCAAACTCTGCATCTCGTAAAAAAGCTTACAACGCTGATATCACTTATGGTACCAATAACGAATTTGGCTTCGATTATTTACGTGATAATATGGCACATTCGCCTGACGATTTAGTTCAACGACCTCATCATTATGCCATTGTCGATGAGGTAGATTCGGTACTTGTAGATGACGCTAGAACACCTTTGATTATTTCTGGTCCAATTCCGCAAGGAGATAGACATGAATTTAATGAGCTAAAACCAAAAGTTGACGATATTGTTAATGTACAGCGTAAATATTTAACAGGAGTATTAGCTGAAGCTAAAAAATTGATTGCAGCTGGAGATACTAAAGAAGGTGGTTTTCAATTACTTCGTGTATATAGAGGTATTCCAAAAAATAAAGCACTTATCAAGTTTTTAAGTGAAGAAGGTGTAAAGCAATTACTTCAAAAAACTGAGAACTTTTACATGCAAGACAACAACAGGGAAATGCCCAAAGTTGATGCCGAATTGTACTATGTAATTGACGAAAAAAACAATCAAATTGAATTAAGTGATAAAGGTGTAGAATATCTTTCTGGTAAGGATGACCCAGATTTCTTTGTAATGCCAGAAATGGGAACTGAAATTGCTAAAATTGAAGCCCAAGGTCTTACATCTGAAGAAGAAGCTAATTTAAAAGAAGAACTATTTCGTGATTTTGGCATAAAATCTGAACGAATTCATACCCTAAATCAGCTTTTAAAAGCTTATGCTTTATTTGAAAAAGACACTCAATATGTGGTGATGGAAAATAAAGTAATGATTGTTGATGAGCAAACTGGGCGTATAATGGATGGTCGTCGTTATAGTGATGGTTTACACCAAGCGATTGAAGCTAAGGAAAATGTGAAAATTGAAGCTGCCACACAAACATTTGCGACAGTTACGTTACAGAATTATTTCCGTATGTATCGAAAACTATCTGGTATGACAGGTACTGCAGTGACTGAGGCTGGAGAATTTTGGGAAATATATAAATTGGATGTTGTTGAAATTCCTACTAACCGACCGATTGCTCGTGATGATAAAGAGGATTTAGTTTATAAAACGAAGAGAGAAAAATATAATGCAGTTATAGATGATGTTACAAAGCTATCAGAAGCTGGACGTCCTGTTTTAATTGGAACAACATCTGTTGAAATTAGTGAGTTACTTGGCAAAATGCTAAGTATTCGAAAAATACCGCACAATGTATTAAACGCAAAGCAACACAAAAAAGAAGCCGAAATTGTTGACCAAGCTGGTAAATCTGGACAGGTAACTATTGCTACCAATATGGCTGGTCGTGGTACAGATATTAAGCTTAGTGATGAAGTTAAAGCTGCTGGAGGTCTTGCCATTGTTGGTACAGAGCGTCACGATTCGCGTCGTGTAGACAGACAGTTACGTGGTCGTGCTGGACGACAAGGAGACCCAGGAAGCTCACAATTTTATGTGTCGCTAGAAGATAACTTAATGCGTCTTTTTGGTAGTGAGCGAATTGCTAAAATGATGGATAGAATGGGATTACAAGAAGGTGAAGTGATTCAGCATTCTATGATTTCAAAGTCTATTGAACGTGCTCAGAAAAAAGTAGAGGAAAATCAGTTTGGTGTTCGTAAACGATTATTAGAGTATGATGATGTGATGAACGCACAACGTGAAGTAGTTTACAAACGTCGTTTTCATGCACTATTTGGAGAACGTTTGCGAGTGGATTTAGCAAATATGATTTTTGATACATCTGAAATTATTGCAGAAACTAATAAAGAAGCTAACGATTATAAGAATTTTGAGTTTGAATTAATTCGTTACTTCTCTTTGAGTTCACCAATTTCTGAAGAAGAGTTTGAAAACCTTTCTGCTAAAGAAATCTCCTCTACTATTTATAAAGCTGCATTTGCGCATTATAAAGAAAAAATGGAACGCAATGCAGATTTAGCGTTTCCTGTGATTAAAAATGTGTACCAAACACAACGTGATAGATTTAAACGAATTGTAGTTCCTTTTACAGATGGCATTAAAAATTTACAAGTAATTACTGATCTTGAAAAAGCCTATGAAACAAATGGAAAACAATTAATTACCGATTTTGAAAAAAATATATCGTTAGCTATTATTGATGATGCTTGGAAAACACATCTTCGTAAAATGGACGAATTAAAGCAATCTGTACAATTAGCTGTTCATGAACAAAAAGATCCATTGTTAATTTACAAATTTGAGTCATTTGAGTTGTTCAAAGACATGATTGACCAAGTAAATAAAGATGTAATTTCATTCTTGTTTAAAGGTGAAATTCCGCAAGAAACTGCTAATGTTATTCAAGAAGCTAAAACACGTAAACGAGAAAATGTAAAAACTACTAAGGAAGATATACAAAATCTAGATGAACGTTCTGCCGAATCTAGAGCTGCTGGAAACACACAACGTCAACAGCAAGTTGTTGAAACCATTGTAAGAGAGCGACCAAAAATAGGACGTAATGATCGTGTAACGATTAAGAACGTGATGAGCGGTGAAAGTAAAATCCTTAAGTATAAACAAGCAGAGCCTTTAATTATAAAAGGTGATTGGGTGTTGACTGAAGATTAATAAAAATGTCTTTCTGAGGAATGGAAAAATCTCAAGAAAGGAAACTGAAAACAAGAAAATCTGGACTTTCAATAAGTTCAGATTTTTTTATTGCATAACAATGTTACTGTACTTAGCATTTACAAGAATGGTTTTGTTTGTAGAAGTATTTTTTGGGTAATTTTTAATTACTTTTTTGTCGGTTCGTTCACCATTAAACTTAGAGCGATCTCCTTTAAAGAGTAAATCGTAATTTGATTTTGGTAATTTAATTTTTGCATCACTATTTTCTAAAACTACATTTAGGTTGGTAAAAGAATCTAGAATATTATGTATGGTTAACTCTCCAAAACTTCCATCTATAATTGAGCTTCCAGCTAAATAATCAATATTAATGTTAGAAGAATTAGAATATAGTACTAGCGACTTTACATTTTTCAATAAAGCTTCATCTACATATTTAAGTGTTAACTCACCTTCATCCCAATAATTCACTAACACAGGTGAATAAGATGCATTGATGGAAGTGGCACTTCCATCAATACGATCTGCTAATAAACTTGAATGCGATATATTTGCTTTAAGGTTGTGAATTACCGCGGCAAACTTAAGTTCTCCATGACGCACATTCACCTTTAACTTAGTATCCTTAGGCATTTTTATCTTGATTGTTTTTTTAACCTTACTATTTTTCTTCTCTAGGTCTTCAAAACGTTTTTCAAATTCTTCTTCTTTTCCTTCCCATTCTTCTTCGAATTCTTTCATACGCTCCTCAATAACCTTACCTTTTTCTTCCCATTCTTTGCCAAACCTTTCACCAAATCTTTCTCCCCATTCTTCCATGTCTTTTGCCCATTTTCCATCAAATTTTTTACTAAATTCTTCTCCCCATTTTTCCATGTCCTTCCCAAATTTCTCTCCAAATTTTTCACCAAATTTATCTCCCCATTTTTCCATACGAGCTGAATAACCATCCCAATCTGTTTTAGAAAACTCTCTAGCCCATTTTTTCATATCTTCCTTATAACCTTTACCATATTTGTCTTCAAACTCTTGACTCCATCTATCCAAGTAAGGCTCTCCTTCTTTTTTATATTTTTCAACATCGAATTGAACATTGTGCACGCCTTTTGGTAATTCAGGCAACTCAGGAATTTTAGGCATTTCTGGAAACTCAAAATTCATTTCTGGCATCCTTGGCATTTCAGGCATCTCTGGCATTTCAGGAATTTCGGGAATATGTATATTAATATCCTTTAATACATCTAAGCCTGAGAAGTCAAAATCAAAGTTATAAGGACCTCCAAATCCTCCTATACTTTCAATAGACACATTGGCTCCAGAGCCATCAACGTCTACTTCCCAAGATTTTAATACCTCTTTTAAATCTTCTTTTGATAATTCATTACTTTCAACATAGGCTTCGACTAGGATTTCGTTTTTATCCCAAGTATCAATTATTATATTGGTATGGTTAGTATCTAACCTTAAAGTAACATCTTTGTTAGCTTTTACTGTTTTAGATAGTTTCTCAAGTTTTTGTTGAGCATTTAAGCTAAATGCTCCTAAAAAGATAAGTGCCAACGCTATATATTTATACTGTTTCATTTGTTCGTTTTTTAATTGTTTTAATAATCATGCTTGTATTTGCTCAAGCTGATTAGTGTCGTTTTTTAATTCGTTTAATTTTTGTTTTAGACGATGCATTAAGTTTAAACGCAACTTTAAATTCTCAATAGAAGCATTAATTGTTTGCTCCGTTGGCCCAGATTTAGTTAATTCTTGAGAAAGGAGTTCATACTCTTTGTTTAACTCTTCTAATCGCTCAAGATATCCATCAAAAAGCTCTTTAGTTTCTGGTGTTATTTCAATTTTAGACAATTCTAAATTGATGTTTGCCAAATAGTAATCTTCTACTTTTTTTAACTCAGGAGATACTTTTCCCAAAGGAGATTCTGTTTTAGTTTCAACTATATCTGTTCCCTCAATAACATCAGGGCTTGAATTAATAATTTTAAACGCTCCAAAACTTAATCCTATTAAAATCACAACACTTGCAGCTATATTTAAAAATGTAAATATGCTTTTTCTTGGTTGTTCAGGAAGTTCTTTATCAAGTCTTTCTAAAAACCTAGCTTCGTGACCTTGTGGCATTTTATCGTTGCTTACTTTTTGTTCATTCTCGAACAGTTTTCTAATGTCTTGTGCCATTTTGCGATAATTTTAATAGTTCTCTTAATTTTGACTTTCCTCTAGATAATTGAGTACGTGATGCTACTTCGGTTATATTTAATATTTCGGCTATTTCTTGGTGGTCGTAACCTTCAATTAAAAATAACATCACAACATATTTATACTTATCAGGCAATTGATTTATTGCTTCTTTTACGTCGTCTAAAGTAATGGTATCTTCTACTAACCATTCGTCTTCATAACCTGTATCGACCACTTTTAGGTGCACCTCATCTAATTCCAACATTTGTTGTTTTTTAGATTTTATTAGGTCAATACTTTTATTAATAACGATTCGTTTTAACCATGCACCAAATGTTACTTCCGCTTTGTATTGATGTAATTTGGCAAACGCTTTAATAAAGGCTTCTTGTACTACATCTTCAGCTTCAAAAGAGTCTTTTACAAATCTTTTAGCTACTATATACATTCCATCACAATACTGATTGTACAGTTTTAATTGTGCTTTACGGTCGTTGCGCCTACACTGTTCAATAATATCTATTGTTAATGTATTCACTAATTGATGTTTTGGTTAGTTCGTGTCATAATACTAATATTAGGTATTATTTTGTTTAAATCAATTCGAATTCAACTAAAAGACGACATAAAAATATAGTTGTTGCAAAAAGCTGGTTATTTTTTTTAGAAATTAAAACAAAGTGTAATAACTTAGCGTTCAAGTTAAAGCTACTTCTAATTAATTTCAAATTTTATTTCGAATGAATAAGTTTTTAAAGGGTCTCATTTTTGTTTTGCTTTTGGTTGCTGTAGGCATATTTTTGTATGCTTACATTAATGGTGATATTTTAAAGAAACCTTTAAGCCCAAAAGATACTGTTGAGTTTAAACTTAACGATTTAGAACTTGAAGTATTTTATAATAGACCCTCTAAAAGGGATCGTAATATTTTTGGTGGATTAGTATCATACAATAAAGTTTGGCGTACAGGTGCCAATGAAGCCACAACCTTTGAAACCAATGAACCTTTAAAAATTGGAAATGATTATTTAACTGCTGGAAAATATACCCTTTGGACGATTCCTAGTGAAGAAACCTGGCAAGTTATTTTTAATTCTAAACAATACCCTTGGGGAGTTAATGATGCAATGCAAGCAATGAGAGACCCTGAATTTGATGCTATAAAAATTGAGGTTCCTGTACAGAAAATTCCAAATACTGTAGAACAATTCACAATTGCTTTTGATAATTCTACAGATAACCTATCTTTAACTATGGCTTGGGACAATGTAAAAATTGCTGTTCCGTTAAATCAATAGTTTGCAAAAAAAACGAAAATACAACTCAGCATTAGAGGAAAAAAAAGGCATTCCTGAACCAGAAATTACTGATGATACTGCAATCTCTAAGGTAGTTTCTAAACGCAAAACACAGCCAAGCGCCAAAGAATTAATACAGGATATTTTAAAAGGAAATATTACGGCATTAAGCAGAGCCATTACTTTGGTTGAGAGTAAAAACCCTGAACATTTAAAGAAAGCAAATTCCATTATTAAAGGATGTTTACCTTACGCTAATAACTCTGTGAGATTAGGAATTACTGGTGTTCCAGGAGTTGGCAAAAGCACGTTTATAGAAGCTTTAGGAAAACACCTAATTACATTAAATAAAAAAATAGCAGTATTAGCTGTTGACCCAAGTAGCTCCATAACCAAAGGAAGTATCTTAGGTGATAAAACACGTATGATAGATCTTGTAAAAGAGACTAACGTATATATAAGACCTTCTGCTTCTGGTGAATCACTTGGTGGTGTTGCAAGAAAAACTAGAGAAACTATTATTCTTTGTGAAGCTGCTGGTTTTGACACTATCATTATAGAAACTGTTGGTGTTGGTCAAAGCGAAACAACTGTACATAGTATGGTAGATTTCTTTTTACTTCTAAAGCTCTCTGGAGCTGGTGATGAATTGCAAGGAATTAAACGTGGTATTATTGAAATGGCTGATGCCATAGTTATAAATAAAGCTGATGGAGATAACCTAAAGCGTGCAAAACTTGCTAAGGTTGAATTTACAAGAGCTTTGCATTTATATCCTGAAAAAGAATCGTCTTGGTCGCCTCCAGTATCAATGTGCAGCGCTTTAAATAATGAAGGGGTTGAAAATGTGTGGACTATGATAATGAAATACATCAATATCACAATTAAAAATAATTACTTCCCAAAAAAAAGACAAGAACAAAATAAATTCTGGCTACTTCAAACCATTGAAGAACAATTAAAATTTGATTTTTATAATAATAAAACCATAAAAATTGAATTACAGAAACAGCTTAAACTAATTGAGGAAAGTAAAACAACACCTTTTACTGCTGCCGAAGAATTACTAAAATTAATCTAACCTTTTTTGATTACCTTGCGCCTTTAAATTTTTGCTATTATTTATGAGCAATTTAGCTGATACTTCCTTTGAAATTTGTATTGTAATTCCGTGTTATAATGAAGAAAAAGGGCTTGACAGAAAAGCCTATTTCAATTTTATAAATAATCACTCTAATGTTTTACTATGTTTTGTAAATGATGGCTCAACAGATAACACAGCTAATATTCTAGCTGGTTTTCAAGAAACTTATCCAGAAAACATAGCAGTAATAAATTGTACCCAAAATGTTGGGAAAGCTGAAGCCATTAGGACTGCAATAGCAGAATGTAATAACAATTATAGTTTCACTTATATTGCATACTTAGATGCAGATTTAGCGACCTCACTGGAAGAATGTTTGTCCCTTACTTCTTATTTTAACGAATCTATACATTTTGTATTTGGTTCAAGAATTATGAAAGTTGGTTCAACTATTAAACGTAGTCAATCACGCTTTTTAATTGGTAGAATTATTGCTACTGCCATCTCCAATATTTTAGACTTAAAAGTGTACGACACGCAATGTGGTTGTAAACTGTTTACCAAAGAGCTTTCTAAAGTCGCTTTTAAGAACCCTTTTATTTCAAAATGGTTATTTGATGTTGAAATCTTTAATAGATTAATGGTGCATTATGGAGTTGACCAAGCTACCAACCACATATTGGAAATACCGCTAAAAAGGTGGATAGATCAAGGAGATTCTAAAGTTAAACTGACCTATTTTTTTAAACTTTGGGTAGATTTATATAAGATTAACAAAGTATGTAAAGCTTCAAGAAAATAATCATGCTCAAAAACGCTAAACAACAATCTGCTTATATTTTTTATTCAATAATTGTCATTATTGCTTTACGATTTATTTTAACTGGACTTATTCCATTGTTAGATAAAACCGAATCAAGATACTCTGAAATAGCTCGCCTAATGTACGAGACTCAAGATTGGGTAGTATTACAAATAGATTATGGTGTGCCATTCTGGGCGAAACCTCCTTTGTCAACTTGGTTATCGGCTGCTAGCTATCAAGTATTTGGAGTGAATGAAATTGCTGCTAGATTACCCTATTTTTTAGTTTGTTTATTATTGGTTTTTATACTAGGTAAATTTGTAAAGCAAGCTGGTAAGAGTTTTTATTTACCAGCGTTTATTTTGCTAACCACTCCAGAGTTTTTATTACACGCAGGTGTTGTGTCTACTGATGCTGTTTTATGTCTTTCTATTACCTTAATTATGATTTCGTTTTGGAAATCTATTGAAAATGAAAAGCGAAGCTTTTGGAATTACTTATTCTTTATTTCTATAGCTCTAGGATTACTATCAAAAGGACCTATAGTTTTAGTATTAACGGCACCACCTTTATTTATTTGGTTATTCATTCAAAAAGTATCTATAAAAAAAGTTTGGAATAAAATACCTTGGTTAACTGGTATATTAATCACAATCGCTATTGCTTTGCCTTGGTACTTATTTGCTGAAAATAGGTCACCTGGGTTTTTAGATTACTTCATTGTTGGTGAACATTTTAAGCGCTTTGTAGTATCAGGCTGGGAAGGAGATTTATATGGCAGTGGTCACAGGCAACCTTTAGGAATGATTTGGGTGTTTTTACTGGTTTTTTCTTTTCCTTGGATACAATTTGTGCTTATTAAACTATGGAAAGAGCGTAAAACTATTCTTAAAAATAAATGGGTATCATTCTTGGTTTTATGGTTATTATGGACTCCTTTTTTCTTTACAGCCTCAAAAAACATACTACATACTTACACCTTACCTGTTACCATACCAATTGCCTTATTAATGGTATATTATTGGCATGAGTTTAAAAACAAAAAGTTGCTATTTATTCTAGGTTCAATTTTTCCATTTTTAGTGATAGTAGCGACTTGTGTTGTGGCGTTTGGTGATGACAAATTGTTAGAAGATTTAAACACCGACAAATATATTGTTGAGAAATTAATAGAAAATGACCCGAACACACCTATTTATTATTGGGAAAAAAAATCTTATTCAAGTAGATTTTATTCAAGTGGTGATATAAAAGTAATAAAAGAGACATCCATTGATTCTATATACAATTCGCATGATAAATTCATCATGCTAATAAGACATAAAAAAATTAAAACCGTTCCTAATAAATTTCAAGAAAAAATGGTGAGAATAGATTCTATTAAAAGGACTTCGGTATTTATGTTTGAAAAATAAAGCGTTCTAAAAATTAGCTTTATACCAATTAACTTGATGCCTCACACTTTCCAATAATGTCGTTTGCGGATTATAGTTTAGCAGCTTTCTAGCCTTATCAATATTAGCTTTTGTGCGAGATTGGTCTCCTGCCCTTTTCTCAACAATTTCAATTTGAATGGATTTTCCAAGAACTTTTTCTACAGCTTCAATACCTTCTTGTGTGGTGTGTTCTACCTCGGTTCCTAAATTAATAATCCCACCATTTACTATGGCTTCGTTTCCTATTACACTAACAATACCATCCACAATATCACCTACATACGTAAAACTTCGTAAATGTTTGTCGCTACCTTCATATAAAGTAAATGCTCGATTATTAATTCCACAAGCAATCAACTTGGTATACATTTTTTCAGGTCGTTCTCTTGGTCCAATAACAGAGTACAACCTTAATGAACATGCTTTAAATATGTTTTCTCTACTTTTTTGAAGTACCAATTGCTCAGCAGCTAATTTTGTAACACCATAATGAGATGCTGGTTTTGGCGCAACATCTTCGGTAAAAGTGGCTTCCAAACCATAAATTGAAGAAGTGCCAATATTTACAAACATTTTAAAGTTTTTACACTTTTGCACATAATCTATAATATTCTTGGTGGCAATTATATTATTGGTAAAGTAATCTTCAAAAGTAGATGTTATTGAAATTCCTGGTTGCGCAGCAAAATGAAAAATATAGTCTATATCTAAAGGTAAAGCATCAGAAATATTTTCGTCTCTCAAATCTATATTGATTATTTCAACGCCTTTTTCCTTGATCGAATTTGCATTCATTTGTTTCAATTCAAGATCATAATAATCGCTAAAATTATCCACACCAACTACGTCGTGCCCTAATTCGCTTAACCTTTCTGCAGTATGAGAACCAATAAAACCAACAGCACCAGTAACAAGAATTTTCATTAAATACATTTTTGATGACGCAATTTACTATCTTTTTATATTTAAATCATCAAGCAAGATATTTATTCTAAAAAAGAATACTTTTGTAGCACAAAACTAATTTGAATGGATTACCAATTTACTATCGTTGTTCCTGTTTATAATGAAGAAGATAATCTGGAACGCGTAGAAAGTGAACTACTGGAATACTCTAAGAAAGCCTCTGTTCCTACCTGTATTTTGTTTGTTAATGATGGTTCTAAGGATAGGAGCCAAGAACTTATAGAAAATATTTGCAATAGAAATCCTAATTTCAACTATATAAGTTTTAAAGAAAATAGAGGCTTAAGTGCAGCTATTAAAGCAGGTTTTGATTATACTGAGACCGAATTAGTTGGTTATATAGATTCCGATTTACAAACAGCTCCAGAGGATTTTAATTTATTACTTGAACAGATTGGTGAATACGATTTAGTAACAGGCGTTAGAGCAAATCGAAAAGACTCTTTCGTGAAAAACATGTCGTCTAAAATTGCCAATGGTATCAGACGCGCTTTTACACATGACGGGATGGATGACACTGGATGTCCTTTAAAAGTGATTAAAACAGCGTATGCAAAACGTATCCCTATGTTTAAAGGTTTACATCGTTTTTTGCCCGCAATGATTTTGTTGCAAAATGGAAAAATCATTCAAATTCCTGTGCAGCATTTTCCGCGTATTGCTGGAGAAGCAAAATTTGGTTTATGGAACAGATTGTTAGGACCTTTAAGCGATTGTTTTGCTTATTTATGGATGAAACGAAAGTACATTAACTATGATGTTAGCAAAAAAGGTTAATGAGTGATTGGCTAATATATACTATTGGATTTATTGCCCAAATCTTATTTTCTTCTAGATTAGTAGTGCAGTGGATTACTTCGGAAAAACAACGTAAAGTAATTACGCCAACACTGTTTTGGACATTGAGTTTAATTGCTTCATTCCTATTATTTATTTATGGTTATTTAAGAGATGATTTTGCAATCATGTTAGGTCAAACTCTAACCTATTTTATTTATATACGAAACCTTCAATTACAAAATGAATGGCAAAAATTTCATTGGGCTATAAGATGGTTTTTGTATAGTTTTCCTATTCTTATAGCAATTTATTATTTTAATAATAATGTGATTGATAGAGATGTGCTATTTAGAAATGAAGCTATTCCATTATGGTTACTATGGCTTGGAATTATTTCGCAAGTGATTTTCACATTACGTTTTGTATATCAATGGTTATATTCCGAATATAAAAAATCGTCTTCGCTACCTTTAGGGTTTTGGCTGTTAAGCTTAGTAGGCTCTGTTTTAATTTTAACCTATGCTATTATTAGGGAAGACCCTGTGTTATTTATTGGTCATTTATTAGGCTCTATCATATATATTAGAAACTTAGTTATTTTACACAAACAAGATGCTGAATAAAATTGAGCAACATCCAATTATGTCAATTATTGTAATTGTGTTATTAATGCTTTGCATTAATATCGATGTAATTGATGTAACTATAATGGAGGCTCGCAATTTTATTACAGCTAGAGAAATGATTGATGATGGGAACTGGTTGTTAACCACTATGAATGGTAAACCGCGCTACCAAAAACCACCATTACCAAGTTGGCTAGCTGCTTTATCTGGTTTACTTTTTGGAATAAAAAATATATTTGCTTTAAGACTCCCTGGAATACTGATGGTAGCAGTTACAGGAATTGCATCTTATCTACTAAGCTTAAAACTATTAAACAACAAAACACATGCATTAATAAATGCTTTTATAACTATTACCTCATTTTACGTTATAGGAATAATTATTGAAGCTCCATGGGATATTTTTACCCACGGATTTATGCTTGTTTCAATTTTACATTTGTTTCAACTATTCGAAAAAAAGACAAATTATTGGAAACACACTTTAATAGCTGGTCTATTTTTTGGATTGTCCATTTTATGTAAAGGTCCAATTTCATTGTATGCCTTATTACTACCTTTTTTATTAGCCTATGGATTCAGCTATAAATTCAAAAATTTAAGAGCAAAGACATTTTCTATTTTCTCCTTTATTATCATAGCACTAATTATTGGTGGTTGGTGGTATTTATATGTGCGATTGGAAGACCCAATAACTTTTAATGAAATTACCTCTAAAGAAACAGGAAATTGGGGAAGTTATAACGTACGTCCATTTTATTACTATTGGAGCTTCTTTACACAAAGTGGCTTGTGGACAATTCCTGCGTTTATTGCTTTACTATACCCTTATATGAAATCTAGAGTGAGCAATTTAAAAGCTTATAGGTTTAGCTTTTACTGGACCATTTTTGCAGTTATCTTACTATCTATAATTCCTGAAAAGAAGTCGAGATATTTAATGCCAGTTTTAATTCCAATGGCTATTAATACAGGTTTTTATATTGAATATTTAATTAGGAAATTTAAAGATATCAAGGATAAAAAAGAAACAATTCCTGTCTATTTTAACTTTGGACTCATTGCTTGTATAGGTATATTGTTCCCATTAGTTGGATTTGCTATTGGTACATTTTTAACTGGAACTATTTTGTTATGGTTTTTGTTAGCTTCAGTGGTTTTACTAACTATTGGCATACTAATAATTTTAAACTTAAAAAGAAAACAAATGAAACAGGTTTTTTATTTAAGTATTGCCTTTATGGTCGCTGTATTGGTTTCAGTTTTACCGTTGTCAAAAATTCAAGGAACAGCAAGTTACAATTCAATATCAAGCTTAAAATCGCAATTAGAGAAGGAAAACTTATCTATCTACTCGCTTAACGGAGTTGCACCAGAAATGATTTGGCAATTTGGAACAAAAATCCCACAAATACATACCGATTCAACGTATAACTTTCCATCAGAATCCAAGTTTGCGATTTTATCTAAAAAATTAGAAAAACACCAATTACAATTCTTGGAAGAAACCTTTATTATTCAACCAAAAGAAGTATTCAATCTTAATAGAAAAGCGAATGGAGAAAGAGGTTACAAAAAAAGATTGGTAAGCAAGCTCTATATCTTTACTAAGAAATAAAACGCTTTCTAAGGTAGATTTGTAGTTTATAAAATATAAAACCTGCAAAAGCTCCAAAAGCGAGTCCGCAAATAATATCTAACGGATAATGAACACCTACGTAAATTCTACTATATGCAACAACTGCACTCCAAAAAAGGAGTATAAAAATCAACTTCTTATAATATGGTCTCAACAATAACCCTGCAAAAACTGCTGCTGCCATTGAGTTAGATGAATGACCAGAAAAGAAACCATATTTACCACACCTTGGAGCTACATAGCGTATTAACCCTTCTAAGTCATTTACTCTACATGGTCTTGGGCGCTGAAAACTATCTTTAAATAAATTAGTAATCTGATCAGTAAACGTAATCATTCCAGCTATAACCAAAACCAATAATAATGAGGTTTTCCATCCTAAATGCTTATAAATTAAATATAACAGCACAGCATATAGAGGAATAAATGTAAGCTTATTAGTTACTACTAGCCAAAATCCATCCCAAGTTGTGTTTCCTAGATTATTTAGAAATAAAAAAAGTTCGGTATCGTATTGTAATATTAAGTCTAACATCTTTTACTCATCATATCTGCTTACTTCTCTATCGTAAAATTGAGACGCTTCTTCAATCAAGTTTTCTGTTTCGCTCAACAATTCTTTTTCATCATGTTGATCGAAATCTTCAAACCACTCTACTTCGTCATTTTCAAGATTGATAATAAATCTTGGGAATTCAGTATGAATTACAAAAATAGCGTTTGGCAAATCGGTGTTATCTCCAAGAATAAATTTAGGAAGTTCCATATATTACATATTGTTTTCTTCTTGCGAAATTAAACGTTTTGTTAGATAATTAAACCTAAGATACAATAAAATTGCAGCTGAAGTTAAGCCTACCAATAACCCTAACCAAATACCAAAACTACCGTAGGCATCTTCCTTACCTAAAAAATAACTAATTGGAAATCCTATCATCCAATAAGAAATAAAAGTAATGATGGTAGGTATTTTAACATCTTGCAATCCTCTAAGTGCACCCAAAACAGTTACTTGCACACTATCGCTCAATTGAAAAACTGCTGCTGCAATTAATAGCTTTGCAGCAATAGATACTACCTCTGTATTATCAATAAAGTTAGTAGCATCATTTAAATCTACATATATTGTTGGTAACATTTTATGAAATAACAAGAATAAAATTGCAAAAATAAAAGCTAATCCTAGTCCTAATAAAAATATAGAAAATGCAATTCTTCTAAGTTCTTTAAAATCCTTTAATCCTTTTTGATTTCCTACTCTCACCATTGCTGCCACACTTAACCCCATAGCCACCATAAAAGTCATAGATGATAAATTAAGTGCAATTTGGTTAGCTGCTTGCGGATTTTTTCCTAGTAACCCACTTAACCAGATAGCTCCTGTAAAAATGGCAACTTCAAAAAACATTTGCATTGCACTTGGGAATCCTAGGTTTAGAATTTTTTTAATCATGCTATTGTTCAACACAAAAAACTTTATGTTGGTAACATATGCTTTAGATTTTTCTTTGTTTTTAAGTAAATACCATAAGAAAAAAAGCATAATAACTCTTGAAGCTAATGTGCCTATTGCCGCACCAACTATTCCCATTTGCGAAAATCCAAGCTTTCCAAAAATCAATACATAATTTAGAGCTACATTTATAACATTCGCTAAAATGGTTGCATACATTGGGTATTTTGTTAACGACAAACCATCACTGAACTGCTTAAATCCTTGAAAAATAATTAAAGGAATGAGCGAAAAAGCTACTAAATCCAGATAAGGCATAGCCAGAACAACCACTTCTTCAGGTTGTTTCATTAAATACATTAAAGGTTTTGCTAGTAGAATTAACACAAAAAGCGCTAAACTTAAAACTGTACATAAAAACAAACCATGCTTAAAAGATGACTTTCCTTTTTTGAAGTTTTTTTCTGAATCTGCTTCAGCTATTAAAGGTGTAATGGCTGTTGAAAACCCTATACCCAAAGACATGGCTATAAATATAAAACTATTACCAAGTGATACTGCTGCAAGTTCAGCAGATCCTAATTGACCTACCATTATATTATCAACCAAACTTACAAAGGTATGCCCTAGCATACCTAGCATTACTGGAGTTGCTAGTTTTAAATTGTATTTAAACTCTTTAGTATAAATTGAAAGCACTTAGTAGTTTTTTAAGAAGTGTAAAGGTAGCCTTTGAATTTGGATTATCTAATTGAGAGTAAAAGTATTAAATAGAGAAATTGTTAATAAAAAAAATGAAATATTTTTTCGGTTAATAGTTAAATTCCATTAAATTTACGCTGCTATTTGCTATTACTTATTATAAAATATGAATAGTAGAAACTTTTAGCTATATATTTTAGAGGGATTTTTAATACTTACGTTAAAAGGTTTCAACAAAAAAGGGAAATGTACATTTCCCTTTTTTTATTCTTCTTCGTCTGAGGTTTCTTCCTCTAGATTATTTAATAAATCATTTTTTTGCAATAAATTATACCACTTGATGATTTTTTTAATATCACTTACATATACTCTATCTTCATCATAATCTGGCAATACTTCAAAGAAATATTCTTCTAAAGCATCTTTACTGTCTTTATGAGTTACACTTGTTTCTGCACCATTTTCCTTTTCTTTAATCTTTTTAAACACCTTTCTTAAAGGCACTTCTTCAGTTAAGGTATATACAGCAATCTCGCTTAATAAACTTACATTACTTCTAAGGTTAGCAGATACTCTTTTGCCATCTATTAAAGACTCCGCAATAAAACCTCCTCTAGTTTGTGTTACTAACTTAAAGAGTCCTGGTTTTTGTGCAATTGATAAAATCTTTTCTAAGCTCATAGTGTATTATTTTTTAAACGCGACAAATATATCATTCGTTTTAAATATTTATTAAAATATTATCGCTTTTTTTTCAAGTCTGGGAAACGCATTTTATAATCAACGTTTGTTTTGCCTTTTGATATATTTGAAAGCTTCCCTTTTATGAGTCGTTTTTTTAAAGTTGAAATTTTATCGGTAAATAGAATGCCTTCTATATGATCGTATTCATGCTGAATGACTCTTGCTAAAATTCCATTAAATTCTTTTATATGAGTTTCGAAATTTTCATCCTGAAATTGAATTTTAACTTTAGGCTTTCTAAAAACATCTTCTCTAACATTTGGTATACTTAAACACCCTTCATTAAACGCCCACTCATCACCCTCTTCTTCTAAGATTTTTGCATTAATAAATGTTTGCTTAAAATTTTTTAGTTGTGTACGCTCTTCTTCATTAAGTTCTTCATCTTCAGCAAAAGGAGACGCATCTACCAAAAAAATACGAATAGATAATCCTACTTGAGGAGCAGCTAGTCCAACACCAAAAGCATTATACATTGTTTCGTACATATTCGCAATAAGCGCTTCAAGATTTGGATAATCTAGAGAAACAACTTTTGCCTTTTTTCTTAATACAGGGTCGCCATAAGCAATAATCGGTAAAATCATTTTTACATTTTATAAAGTTTTGCAAAAATACAATACTTATCGGTTTTTAAATAAAAACTCCTTTAAAAAGGAATGAGTAGATATAACTATTTATTATATAAATAACTTTGCAAAATTATAGTAGCACTAATTTCATCAACCAAAGCTTTATTTCTCCGTTTGCCTTTTTTTAATCCGCTATCTATCATAGTTTGAAACGCCATTTTAGATGTAAAGCGTTCATCTACTCTTATTATTGGAATATTAGGAAACTCTTTTTCTAACTTTTTAATAAATGGCTTGATAATAACTTCACTTTCAGATTCAGAATAATCCATTTGTTTAGGTTCTCCAACCAAAAACAATTCTATCATTTCATTTAAAACATACTCTTTTAAAAAAGACATTAACTCTACTGTTTCAATAGTTTTTAAGCCAGAAGCAATAATTTGTAATTCATCTGTGATGGCTATTCCGGTACGTTTTTTTCCAAAATCTAATGCTAAAATTCTTCCCATAATAATTTGTCATGCAAAGGTAAATAAAAAACTCCCTAATTAGGGAGTTTTAAAATATTCAGGGCTTTCTAAATCTTCAATTGACAAAAAATTTAGAATATTAACCAAAATAAAGTAAGCAATTAATTAGTTTAAGGTTAATGCTTTTTAGCTATACTGTTAATAAGACACAGTTTATTTAACAAAGTCACATTTTTATGTTCAATATCAATTCAAATTACTCTTAATAGATATATACTTTTATATTTGTATCGAAATTTATACTAAATGGAGAAAATTAGAACGATTATTGAAGCAGCTTGGGAGAATCGAGAGCTTTTAAACCAAGAAAAGACTATTACTACAATTAGAGAAGTGATTCATTTATTAGATTCAGGAGAATTACGTGTAGCTGAACCAATTAGTAATGGATGGCAAGTAAACGAGTGGGTTAAAAAAGCAGTAGTTTTATATTTTCCAATCCAAAAAATGAAAACTATTGAAGTTGGTCCATTAGAATTTCATGACAAAATCCCTTTAAAAACTGGCTATGCCAAAAAAGGAATACGTGTGGTTCCACATGCTGTCGTTAGACATGGAGCTTATATTTCGGCTGGAACTATACTTATGCCTAGTTATGTAAATATAGGTGCATACGTTGATGAAGGCACTATGGTTGATACTTGGGCAACTGTTGGTAGTTGTGCACAAATTGGAAAAAACGTGCATTTATCTGGCGGTGTTGGTATTGGTGGTGTATTAGAACCATTGCAAGCAGCTCCAGTAATTATTGAAGATAATGCGTTTATTGGATCACGCTGTGTTGTAGTAGAAGGTGTCCATGTAGAAAAGGAAGCTGTTTTAGGTGCAAATGTTGTGCTTACAGGTTCAACAAAAATTATTGATGTTACTGGAGATAAACCTCTAGAACTAAAAGGTCGTGTACCAGCTCGTTCTGTGGTGATTCCTGGTAGTTACACTAAAAAATTTCCAGCTGGTGATTATAATGTACCTTGTGCATTAATTATTGGTAAGCGTAAAGAAAGTACCAATAAAAAAACCTCTCTTAATGATGCTTTGCGAACTCATAATGTAGCCGTTTAATTAAATGGCAAAAACAAATAACGTCCTATGGACTGGAGGTTGGGATTCTACATTTAGGGTTATTCAATTGTATCGTCTAGGAGCAACAATTCAACCAATTTATGTAATTGATCATAATAGGATATCTTCGAGCAAGGAACTGGAAGCAATAGAGAATATTTCCAGCAGAATAGATTTAAAATTTAAACATTCAAAAGGTCAAATACTTCCGCTAAAGATTATTAAAAGGCAAGATATTCCTTCTAACTTATCATTAAAAGTAATACATAAGTTTCTTAGATATAAAGTGAATTTAGGTAAACAATACTACTGGTTAGCTTGTATAGCAAAAAAATATGAATATAAAGATTTAGAGCTATCGTTGCACAATGAAGACTTAGATAAGTTTTTTCTTTTTGACCAACTTATTGAATTTAAGGATGAAAAAATAGGATCAAATTGGAGGTTGAACACTAAGAAGATAGGTTTTTCAAGAAAGTATCTCTTTTCAAACATGACATTTCCTTTGGTTACTATTTCGAAACCTGAAATGAAAACTATAGCTGAAGAAAACAACTTTGCTGATTTAATGGAACTAACTTGGTTTTGTCATAAATCTAACGAAAAACCTTGTGGCAAATGTGCACCTTGTAAACAATATGTAAGAGATGGATTTGGTTATCTATTAAAGTGACTATTCACCTTTATTACGAATCAAATAGCTCTTAAAAATAGCTATAAATTTTATTTTATATTTGCTCAAACTATTTAAATAATGCTAAAAAGTATACGTAAATTCAGTTTAAGAATGTTGCGAAAAATGCGATTTTTACCTCCAAAAATTTATGCACATTATCTTTTTGAATATTATACTGGTAAAAAATTAAACCTAGAGAACCCACGAGAGTTTAATGAAAAAATTCAATGGTATAAAGTTTTTTATCATCCAAAGGTTCTTAATCAACTAGTAGATAAATATGCAGTTAGAGAGTATGTTAAAGAAAAAATTGGCAGTAAATATCTTAACGAAATTTATGGTGTTTATAAAAAAGCTAAAGACGTTCCATTTAATGAATTACCAAATCAGTTCGTAATAAAAGCAACTCATACAAGTGGCCATAATCTAATAGTAAAAGATAAAAATAAACTTAATAAAGGTAAAGCCACTCGCTTATTCAAAAAATGGTTAGGCAAAAATCAATACTATCGTGCTGGACAAGAGTGGGCTTATAAAAGTGTACAACCAAGGTTAATTGCTGAAAAAATTTTAATAGAGAGTGGCAAAAGTGCACTTACTGATTATAAATTTTATTGTTTTGATGGCGTTGCAAAATTTATAGATGTACATATAGATAGAGAAGACGATCACAAACAAGGGTGTTTTGATTTGAATTTTAATTTACTGCCATTTGGTAAAAGCAAATCTTATAAAAGTATCTCTGCTGGTATCGAAAAGCCCATTAATCTTGAAGAGATGATAAAACTTTCCGAAATCTTAGCTACCAATTTCCCTTTTGTACGTGTTGATTTTTACTCTATTAACGGAAAAGCTATCTTTGGAGAAATGACTTTTTATCCTTCGGATGGAAGAAAGGATTTTTATCCTGATAAATATAATACCATTATTGGTGATTATTTTACACTTCCAAAACTCAAAGAAGGGCAAAAGGTTATTACCAAAATAATCTAATTCTTTAATATTCCGTTTTCCATTTGATGTAAATTATGATAAAAGACAAAATTAAAAACCACCCAATAGACGCAGTAATTCTATGGGTTGATGGAAATGATGAAAAGCATAAAGAAAAAATACTACCTTATATTAAAGACAAAGAAAAAATTAATTCAAAGAAGTTTAGAACTAGATTTGATCAAGTAAATGAAATAAAGTTTACTATTGATTCTATTTTAAAATTCGCGCCTTTTATTAGAAATATATTTATTATTACTGATAATCAATCACCAATTTTTTTGACTTCAGAAAGCATTGAGAATCATTATAAAAAAGTATCCATAATTGATCACAGTATCATCTTTAAAGGTTATAATGAATATTTACCAACTTTTAATTGCAGGCCAATAGAAACGTGCATGCACAGAATACCCAATTTAGCGGAACATTTTATTTATTTTAACGATGATTTCTTCTTAATTAATAACACAAAACCTAGCGACTTCTTTAAGGATGGGTACCCAATATTAAGAGGAAAATGGTTAAAATTTCATAAAGACATATTCTACAAAAAATTCAAAAAAATAAAAGTTGGTCATAAATCTGCACAACAAAAAGCAGCACAACTTATTGGTTTTAAAAAGTATTACAACTTTAGACATACACCACATCCACTTAGAAAATCAACTTTTGAAAGTTATTTTAAAGCTAATCCAAAAGTTTTTATAGAAAATATAAAACATAAGTTTAGAAGTGAAAGCCAATTTACACCCCAAGGTTTAGCAAATCATATAGAAATAAAGAATAAAACATGCGTTTTAAAAAACGATTTGCAATTAATTTATTTAAGATCTTATAAAAAGCCTTTATTTTGGTATAAATTTAAATTAAACAAAAAATATAACCGAAAGTTGTTTCTAGGTTTACAAAGTTTAGATCTTTGTCCGCCAACCATTTTAAACTATATATTACAATGGTTAGAAAAGCGTATAACATAAAAGCTCTTTTTTATTTAATTAATATTAAAAAAAACTTCATTTATGAAAATAATAATTCTTGCAGCTGGAATTGGATCAAGGCTTGGAAACCCATTTCCAAAACCGCTAACACCTTTAAAAAATGGCAAGAGCATTATGAAAATGCAAACAGAAAATATTTCTTTAAAGTACAATATTGACGATATCAATGTAGTAGTTGGCTTTAAAAAAGACTTAATTATGGAACGTTTTCCCGAATTAACTTATGTATATAATCCTTTTTTTGACAGAACAAATACTTCAAAAAGCTTATTACAAGCTTTAAAAAAACATCGAAATGAATCTGTCCTATGGTTTAATGGTGATGTAGTTTTTGACGAACAAGTTTTTAATGTTCTAGATCCATACATTAAAAAAAATATCTCGTTTGTTGCTGTAAATACAAGTAAAGTAGCTGAAGAAGAAGTGAAATACACACTTAAAGATGGTTACATTAAAGAGCTTTCAAAAATTGTCAAAAATGGTCTTGGTGAGGCAGTAGGGATTAATTACATCTCCTCTAACGACATTATTAAGTTTATCGAAAGATTAGAAGAATGTGATGCTAATGATTATTTTGAAAGAGGCTTAGAACTTGCAATAGAGAAAGACAATCTAAAAATAAAAGCTGTAAACATTTCAATGTATAATTGTATGGAAATAGATTTTGCTGAAGATTTAGAAAATGCAAATAACATGCTTTAGTATATAAAATGAAGTTTATATTATTTTGTCAAAACAATTATTCCTTTGGAATTTTAGAACCAATAAAAAAAGTTCTTGTAGATAAAGGTTATGATTACATTTGGTATGTAGCAGATAAAATACTTAGTGATTTTCCTTATAAAAAAGACAAACATACTAATAAAATATACGATTTAGAAGTTTATAAAAGTGATGTCATTTTTATTCCTGGAAATCAAGTACCGCATTACTTAAGAGGTTTAAAAACACAAATATTTCATGGTTTAGCTGGAGAAAAAAAAGGTCATTTTAGAATAAGACACTATTTTGATTTATACCTTACACAAGGACCATATTTTACAAATACTTTTAATAGTCTAAAAACAAAATACAAGAACTTCGATGTTATAGAAACAGGTTGGCCAAAACTAGATATTTATGGTAGAGATAAAACTATTTATAATAATGAGAAAAATAATTTAATTAAAAAGCATACTTCTAAATATGTTTTACTTTATGCACCAACTTTTTCTCCTAAATTAACATCAGCTCCTTTTTTAATTGAACAGATAAAAAAACTTGCAGATAACAATTCCAACTATTTAATTTTCTTAAAGTTTCATCCTTTAATGGATAAGCAATGGTTAAAAAATTATCAAGAATTAGCTAATACTACTCCTAATGTTATATTTCAAACCGAAAAGAACATTGTCAAATTTTTATTAATGGCAGATATATTAATAAGTGATACTTCATCTGTAATCTATGAGTTTTTACTTTTAGATAAGCCAGCCATTACTTTTAATAATATATCTAAAGAAATTCATTGGGAAAATTCCAGTGAATACGATGAACTAGAAAAATTAGTACAAATTAATCTTATTAAAGATCCTTATGCTAAATCTAGAAGTTATATTTGTCAGCAGTTTCATCCATATAATGATGGTAATTCAGCACTTAGAATGGTAGAAGCGACAGAAAATTACATAAAAACTAATGGTGTTCCAAGTAAGAGAAAATTATCATTTTTAAGACGATTTAAAATTTATTCTATTTTCGGAAAACAAAACAAATACTAAATATTATTAATGAGTAAGCTTACAGCAATTATCCCAACAGGAAACGAAATTCATAATATTGAAGATGTAATTGCTTCTGTAAAATTTGCTGACGAAATACTAGTTGTTGATAGTTTTAGTATCGATGGAACTTACGAAAAAGCTCTAGATTTAGCTACTAGAGTCATAAGAAGAGAGTATAAATATTCAGCTTCTCAAAAAAACTGGGCTATTCCTCAAGCTGAACATGAGTGGGTTTTACTAGTTGATGCTGATGAGCGGGTAACTCCTGAGCTTGAACAAGAAATAAAAGAAATACTCAACAAACCTGAAAATGATGCTGCTGCCTATTGGATAGGTAGAAATAATCATTTTATGGGCGAGCGTGTTAAATATAGTGGATGGAGAAATGATGGCGTAATTAGACTTTTTAAAAGAGATTTATGCACATATGAAGACAAACAAGTCCATGCAAAACTTATTGTTAATGGTAAAGTAGTTAAATTAAAAAACAAGTTCTATCATAATACCTATACTACTTTTGATAAGTACATCGAAAAACTAAACCGTTATGCAACACTTCAAGCAAAAGATTATGATAAAAAAACAGGCAAACTGACACCTTATCATTTTATTATAAAACCTTTTTGGGGATTCTTTAAGCATTATATAATCCAGAGTGGTTTTAGAGATGGTTTTGTAGGCTTAACCATTGGCTATTTACAAGGCTACGTTGTATTTATGCGCTATGTAAAACTTTGGCTATTAAGAAGAGGAAGACAATAATTATTTTTAAAATTTAACTAACTTTTTTAACCGTTTTTTTCTTTGGATACTTTGTCTAAACTCTTGCGTATACTTCCACATTTTGTTAAAAACCTCATTAAATTCAGCATTCATACATTTTGCGTATTCATCACTCATAATTTCAATCATAGCCTTATGCTCTGTTAATCTTGCAAAATTCTTAATACGTTCATTAAATGACATTGGCTCAAACTTCATTCGGTTTAAATCAACCAAATAAAACTTATAAGTACCATTCTCTTTTTTAATAAGTGTATTTCCTGGTGAATGATCTAAAAAGTGAATGTTATTCTCATGTAGTTTAAAAGTAAACTTGGTAAAGTCCCTCAAAATGTTTTCATAGTCTGGGTAATCAAAATCATTTATTAATTCCCGATAGGTTAAATCGTATTCAATTTGTTCACTCACATAATAACTTTTATAAAAAAGTCCATTATTCGCAAACTCATAATACGCAATAGGCTGTGGTGTTCCTATCTCCAATTTTAAAAGTTTATTAGCATAATTAAATGATCGTTGAGCTTTACTCTTTCTAAAAAATTTGTAAACTATTCGATTAATAATATTAGGCACTTTAAACCCCTTAATATTAATAACGACACTATTTAACTTGAATAGTTTTAATTTATTCCTTTTATCTTTTATTGATGTACCCGAAGTTTCAAAAGACTCAATGAAATGATCAATATCTGATTCTAAATCTTTATATATTTTATGAAATACCTTATTCATATAGCAATAATACAAAGTTTTAAAACAAAGTAGAAAACTAATGCTAACTTTGCCATCTAAGTTTTTAAATATTTGTTCATGATTGATCAAGAAGTAAATGAAGCACTGCAAATTTTAAAGCAAGGTGGCATTATATTATATCCGACTGACACCATTTGGGGTATTGGTTGTGACGCTACAAATTATAACGCTATAAAACGTATTTATGGACTTAAACAACGTGAAGAATCTAAATCCATGATTTGTTTAGTTAGTGATTTCAATATGCTAAATCAATATGTTGAAGAAGTACCTGAGGTGGCTTACGATATTTTAAAATATGCTAATAAGCCTACAACCATAATTTACGACAAACCCTTGCATATTGCTGAAAATATAGTAGCAAACGACAATACATTAGCCATAAGAATTGTTAATCATAGTTTTTGTAATCAGCTTATAAAAAAGTTCAAAAAGCCTATTGTTTCTACCTCAGCTAATATTAGCAACGAACCTTCACCAAAATCTTACTCAGAAATAAGTCAAGAGATTTTAAAAGGTGTTGACTATGTTGTAAATTTGGATCGCAAAAAAAAATCTACCAAAGCCTCATCAATAATTAAATTGAGTAGTGATGGACTAGTTAAAGTTATTAGAAAATAAAAATCAATTATTATTTCTTTAATAGCATTTTGATACAGATTTATTGAATGAATTACAAACAAGCATTAGCGCATCCCATTTTTAAGGTTATTTCAAAATCGGCTAACGAGTTGAATTTAGAAAGCTATGTTATTGGTGGTTTTGTTAGAGATTATATTTTAAATAGAGGAGTTCATAAAGATATTGACGTTGTTGCTATTGGTAGCGGTATTAAACTAGCCAAACAAGTATCAAAAAACCTTCCTAATACTCCAAAAATTCAAGTATTTAAAACTTATGGCACAGCAATGCTTAAGTTTGAAGATATAGAAATTGAATTCGTTGGAGCTCGAAAAGAATCTTATTCCGAAGATAGTAGAAATCCTGTTGTTGAAAATGGTACACTAGAAGACGATCAAAATCGTCGCGACTTTACTATTAATGCGCTTGCTTTTAGTTTAAATGTAGATGGCTTTGGAGAATTATTAGATCCGTTTAATGGTGTTTTAGATTTAAATAAAAAAATAATTCGCACACCTTTAGACCCAAATATAACTTATAGTGATGATCCTTTGCGTATGCTCCGAGCCATAAGATTTGCAACTCAATTAGGTTTCGAGATTGAAGACACCTCATTAAACGCAATTACAAAAAATAACAAGCGTATTGCTATTATTACTAAAGAACGCATTGTTACCGAACTAAATAAAATATTAGAATGTGACAAGCCTTCTTTAGGGTTTATATTACTAGAAAAAACAGGATTATTAGAGTATATTCTACCCGAGCTAACAGCATTAAAAGGTATTGAAGAAGTCGAAGGTCAACGACATAAGGACAATTTTTACCATACATTAGAAGTTGTCGATAATATTTCAAAACACACAAATGATGTTTGGCTACGTTGGGCAGCTTTACTACATGATATTGGAAAAGCACCAACCAAAAAGTTTAGCAAAAAAGTAGGTTGGACGTTTCATGGACATGAATTTGAAGGTTCCAAAATGGTATATCACTTATTTAAAAGATTGAAATTGCCATTGAATGACAAAATGAAATTTGTTCAAAAAATGGTATTTATGAGCTCACGCCCTATAGTACTCGCTCAAGATGATATAACCGATTCAGCTGTTCGTCGCTTAGTATTTGACGCAGGTGATTATGTAGATGATTTAATGACCCTCTGTGAAGCAGATATTACTACAAAGAATCCTAAAAAATTTAAAAAGTATCATAATAACTTTAAAATTGTTAGGCAAAAAATTGTAGAAGTAGAAGAACGTGATCATATTAGAAATTTTCAACCACCTGTTTCTGGTGATGAAATTATGAAAACGTTTAATTTAAAACCTTCACGTGAAATTGGTATTATTAAAGAGGCTATTAAAGAGGCGATTTTAGAAGGCAATATTCCTAATGAATTCGAGTCGGCTTATAACTTAATGATAGAAGAAGGTAAAAAACTAGGATTATCTGTAAAGTTACAAAATAACAAAGATTCATAGTTAATATGGAAAATAATCACACATATAGAAAACTATTAGTATGGCAAAAATCTATGTTATTAGTTACAGAAATTTATAATGAAGTAAAAATATTTCCGTCGGATAAACTATATGCTTTAACTTCTCAAATAAAAAGATCTGCTACATCAATACCTAGTAATATTGCAGAAGGCTATGGAAGAGAAGGAACAAAAGATTACTTAAGGTTTTTAAATATTGCCTTAAGCTCATTATTTGAGTTACAAACGCAACTTGAAATCGCATATAACTTAAAGTTTTTTAAGGAAAATAATTTTGAAAATCTTTATAAAAACACAAGAGAAATTGAACGAATGTTAACTAGTTTTATAAGAAAACTCAAAGGTAAAAACTTTGAAACTTTGAAACTTTGAAACTTTAAAAACTTTGAAACAAAAAAAAGACAACAAAAAAGTATTTTACTGGCTACTAAGTGGATGTGTTTTAATTTTTATAATGGTAGTTGTTGGTGGTATTACTAGGCTAACTCATTCAGGTTTATCTATATCAAATTACAAGCTTATTTCTGGTACTATTCCTCCAATGAATGATGTAGAATGGCAAGAAGCTTTCGATTTATACAAACAATATCCTGAGTACCAAAAACTCAACAATCACTTTACACTTCAGGATTTTAAAGATATTTATTTCTGGGAATGGTTACATCGTGTAATAGGTCGCTTCATTGGATTAGTATTTATTATTCCATTTTTATATTTTTTAATAAGAAAACAACTTACAAAACCCACAATTAAAAAAGCTATTATTCTTCTATTGCTTGGTGGCTTTCAAGGATTTTTAGGATGGTATATGGTTAAAAGTGGTTTAGTCGATAGACCAGATGTAAGTCATTACAGGTTGGCTGCACATTTAATTACTGCCTTCATAACGTTTGCTTACACATTTTGGGTGGCGCTAGATATAATTTACCCTAACAGAAAAGGATTCGAAACAAGCTTACGAAATTTTATTAGAATAACTTTTGGCATTCTAATATTACAAATTATTTACGGTGCTTTTGTTGCTGGTTTAGACGCTGGATTTATACATAATCATTGGCCAATGATGAGTGAAGGTAAATTCATGCACGAAACCGTTTATATAGAGCAAACACCTATTATAAAAAACTTTTTCGAAGGCAAAAGTGGTGTACAATTTATTCATCGTATTCTTGCATATATTGTGGTTATCCTAATTTTAATAATTTGGAATAAAACCAGAAAAAGAGATATCACTAAAGATCAAAAAAATGGTGTAAATGCATTATTATTCTTGGTAGGACTGCAATTTTTGTTAGGAGTTTTAACCATATTAATGCAAGTTCCTGTATGGCTAGGAGTGGCACACCAAATAGGTGCATTTTTCTTGTTAACTGTAATGACATTTGTATTACACCGATTTAGCAAATAACAAATTTTTAGATAAATTTGCACTTAGAAACATAATTCATGATTTACAGATTTAGAATCATACTTGATAACGATACTGAAGACGATGTTTTTAGAGATATCGAAATTAGAAAAACTGATACTTTAGAAGATTTACATAATACTATTACACAATCTTTTGGATTCGATGGTACAGAAATGGCATCCTTTTATGTAAGTGACGATGAATGGAATCAAGGTGAAGAAATTTCGCTATTTGATATGAGTGAAGGCATAAATTTAGTAAAACTTATGGCAGAAACTCTTCTAGAAGATGTTGTAAATGAAGATAAAACTAAACTGATTTATGTTTACGATTTCTTTAGCATGTGGACCTTTTTAGTAGAATTAGCAGAAATTGTTGAAATAGCTGAAGGTGTAGACTACCCAAATCTTATGTATGTGCATGGACAAATACCAAATGAAGCTCCTGAAAAATCGTTTGAAGCTGATGCTTCTGATAATTTTGACGAATTTGGTGATGATTTAAATATTGACGACTATGAAGATTTAGATTTCAACGAAAATTGGAATTAATAATCTATGATTCATTTGCATTAACGTTTTCATAGTTTCGTTGTATAAAATTCAGAACGTTTTTTAAAATCTCTCCCATATTCTTGCTGCGTTTTAAAGACATATCTAATGTATAATCATAAATTGAAGCCTTTAATTGATCTATATGCTCTTTAAGAGATATAGAATCTTTAATCATACACTCTAACAGCTCTTCTACCCTATCGTGATAGCTTATTAATCGTTTGGCAATTATTGATCGTTCTTCCAACTTATATTGATCAATAGATTCATTTTGGAATTTTTCCGATACTAGCTCAACCATTATTAAATTTTCTTTAAAAAATTGAGGCCTATAAACATTAAACTTACCTTCAAAACTTTGCTGATCAAAATCAATAGCCCTTATTTTATAGACCACATGATCAAAATCATGAGTAGGTACAATCACATAATTATAAGAACGCATATCTCCTAAAAGTCTAATCATGCAGCGTTCATTAAACTTCACAAACTCTTTGGCTATCTGAGATTTTTCGGAACTATTACATTTAGGCAACATGTTCTTTATAAATTCATCTCCTGGAATTCCTACAATATGCTCTTCAATTAATGTATCCTTATAAACTAAAAAATTAAGATTGTATGGAGATAACATATGCTCCAACTCTAGTCCATAAACACGAGAAGCATCAGCTTTTTTCACATAAAAATAAGTGTAATTATCATTTAAAACATTTCTGATTTTCACTCTAAAAGGTTTAGAATTGCCAAACGTACAATAGTCTATAGCATCAACATTCAAAAATGGAATCGTTTTTTCGTTACCATCAGAATGCAAGTTCGCATACACTTTTTTAAGGCTTAAATCTATCTCTTCCCTTTCAAATTCACTATAATACACACGAATCCATAAAGTATCATTATCGTGCTTA
The DNA here is from genome assembly GCF_039954625.1 of Pontimicrobium sp. SW4. Lineage (NCBI taxonomy): Bacteria > Pseudomonadati > Bacteroidota > Flavobacteriia > Flavobacteriales > Flavobacteriaceae > Pontimicrobium > Pontimicrobium maritimum. Next base: position 745,027 of record NZ_CP157199.1, on the reverse strand, counting down.
TCATAAACTACAACAGATCCTTGAAAACGCAATAAATCATCATAAAATACAGGTATTCTTATGTTTCGCTTATATTCAGAAAGATAGCTGTGTAGTTCAGCACTTATTGGAAACGAGGGTTTCTTTTTAGAAATTTTTAAATCTTTCATACAATAAACATACTATTTTTTCAAAAGTAACGTATTTTTATATGGATAATAAAAAGCTTTGTAACAACTTTTGGCTTTTATCGTCTTACATTTATAACTAATCAATCATTACATTTTGGAATCTATTTTAACAATTAATAACCTTACTAAGAAATTTGGTTACCTAACTGCGGTTAAAGACCTTTCTTTTACAATAAATAAAGGCAATGTTTATGGTATACTTGGACCTAACGGAAGTGGTAAATCCACAACACTAGGCGTTGTATTAAACGTTGTAAATAAAACTACCGGAGATTTTCATTGGTTTGATGGTAACACTACAACACATGATGCGCTTAAAAAAGTTGGCGCCATCATTGAAAACCCAAACTTTTACCCATATATGTCAGGCTATGACAACTTAAGGTTAGTTTGTAAAATAAAAGGCGTAGATCTAAGTAAAATAAATGAAAAACTAGAAATTGTTGGTTTAACCGATCGTAGAGACAGTAAGTTTAAAACCTATTCGTTAGGGATGAAACAACGTTTGGCTATAGCTTCAGCATTATTAAACGATCCTGAAATTTTAATTCTAGATGAACCAACAAATGGTTTAGACCCACAAGGAATACACCAAATTAGAAAGATTATTAAAGATATTGCCAATGATGGCACAACCATATTGTTAGCGTCTCACCTATTAGACGAAGTCGAAAAAGTATGTTCGCATGTAGTTGTTTTGCGTAAAGGTGAAAAATTGTATTCAGGTCGCGTTGATGAGATGATTTCTAGTCAAGGTTTCTTCGAATTAAAAACAAATAAACATGATGATTTAATAAAGTTACTTGAAAGTGATGATTCTTTTGGAAAAATTAAAGTAGAAGGTGAATTAATTACTGCTTTTTTAAACAACCCAATGGAAGCTTCAACTTTTAATAAACTAATGTTTGAAAAAGGAATAACATTGTCTCATTTAGTAAAACGTAAAGAGAGCTTAGAAGAACAATTCCTTCAATTAACAGACAATAACTAATCAATCAAAAAAAATCATGATACGACTTTTACAATTAGAATTACAAAAATTATTACTCAATAGAACGAGTAAGATTCTCATATTTATATCGTTCATTTTACCATTTACTATTATTTTACTATCGGCAATTAAAATTAATGTTTTTGGTTTCTTTACACTAGAACTAGGTGAATTAGGTATCTATAACTTCCCAATCATTTGGCATATTACTACTTTTTTCGCATCACAGTTTAAGTTCTTTTTTGCTATTGTTGTGGTGAGTATGATTGGTAATGAGTATAGCAATAAAACTATTAAGCAAAACCTTATTGACGGTTTAAGCAAAAAGGAATTTATCTTATCTAAATTTTACACGATTGTATTCTTTTCTTTGGTGGCAACTGTTCTATTAACTGTGATAGCATTATTGATTGGACTTTACTATTCTAGCTATAATGAAATTGGAATTATACTTTCTGAAACAGAATATTTATTAGGCTATTTTGTTAAGTTAATTGGGTTCTTCTCTTTCTGTTTATTCTTAGGTATGTTAGCAAAAAGATCTGCGTTTGCTTTGGCATTTTTGTTTGTTGATTTTATTCTAGAATGGATAATATTTGGGGTAATCGCTTGGAAAGCAAATGTTGATATTGCTGAGAAAATTCAAAATTTCTTTCCGCTTAAATCTATGTATAATCTTGTTAAGCAACCGTTTCAACGTATTGCTATGTCAAAATTCCCTGACAAAGCGAACTTAGCGTATGACTACGCTGTGCATTGGTATGAGTTAGTAATTGTACTAGGTTGGACGGCTTTATTTATATTTTTATCGTATAGATTATTAAAAAAGCGAGATTTATAATATCTTTATAAGCTACATTGCTTGTAATGAAAAAGATATTTTTAATCCTTTCCCTCACTATGTGTGCTCAATTTTGGGCTCAAAATCAAGCTGCCAATTGGTATTTTGGTGATGGAGCTGGCATTAATTTTAATGTGGATAACGGCACTGTTAGCTCAATAGACCAAGGAAGCTTAAACACTATAGAAGGTAACGCAAGTATTTCTGATGAGGACGGTAATTTACTTTTTTACACAGATGGTACTTTTGTTTTTAACAGAAACCATCAAATTATGCAAAATGGAAGTGGTTTGTTTGGAAATGAATCCAGTTCGCAATCTGCTATAATTGTACCTAAACCTGATGATGTTAATATTTATTACATATTTACTGTAGATCATATTCAAGGAGCTAATGGTTTAAACTATTCGATTGTTGATATGACTTTGGCTGGTGGCTTAGGTCGAGTTACCGATAAAAACATCAACCTACTAGCTATATCTACTGAGAAGATTTCGGCAGTAATAAAAGATTGTATAACAAAGTCTATTTGGGTAGTTACTTTAGCATCAGAAGATGGTAGTATAGGTCCTATAAATTCTTTTCATGCGTATGAGGTTAATGATAATGGTGTTAATACAACACCAATAACTTCAACCTTTAACAATTTAAGCATTTTTGACAGAAGAGGCTATTTAAAATTATCGCCAGATGGAAATCATCTTGTTACTGCTAATGCTGGAGATGGTTTATTTCTTTACGATTTTGATTCTAGTACTGGAATTGTAAGCAACCAACAACGTCTTTTTATAAGTTCTAATAATGGAATACCTTATGGTGTTGAGTTTTCTCCAAACAGCAATCTTTTATATGTTAACTCATCAAACGATTTTTTTAGTCGTGATAATCCAGATGATGTTAATAATCCTGCTAATCATCACTCTGTATTGACACAATTTAATTTAAATGCTGGAGATATTCAAAGTAGTGAGTTTAAAGTAGACGAAAGATCATTGTATAGAGGAGCTCTTCAATTAGGTCCTAATGGTAAAATTTATAGAGCACTATCTGCTACATATGATGTTGGAATACCATATTTAGGAGTTATTAATAATCCAAATGCACTTGGTGCTGCTTGTAACTATCAGCATAATGCAGTTAGTCTTTCTCCAAATAGATCAAGACAAGGATTACCACCTTTTATACAATCATTATTTAATACTCAAATTGATATTATTCGAAACCAAGTAAGTAATACCACACTTAATTTATGTGAAGGAGAAGATTATACACTTGTAGCTGATGACATTCTTGGTGCAACTTATACTTGGACTCGTGATGGCATAGTTTTGTCTGAAGCAGATTTTGACTTAAACATAACCCAAGGTGGATATTATCAGCTCTATATTGAGCCTAATAATGGTGATTGCGCTATAGAAGGTGAAGCTATAGTAACATATTCACCAAACCCTGAAGCGTTCCATGCTAGCTTATATCAATGTGATGAAGATGGCAACCCAGATGGATTTACTCTGTTTAATCTTACAGAAGCAAATGATGATTTAACTGGAGGCTTTGCTAACAGGTCAACTAAATTCTATTTATCATTATTAGATGCTGAAAATGAGGTTAACGAAATAGATGGTACATCATTCAATAACACAACAAATCCGCAAACGATATATGCAAAAGTTTTCAATAATCTTACTGGTTGTAATGATATAGCTGAACTCTATTTAGATGTTACAGCTACAGATGCTAATAATGCTAAGCTTACTCAATGTGACAATGATGGCAATGAAGATGGGTTTTATAATTTCGATTTAACCCAAGCTAACAATGCGATTCTAAATGGTTTACCAACTACGCTAACAGTAAAATATTATATATCCTATGAAGATTCTCTTTTAGAACGAAGTGAATTAGGAGACAACTTTACAAATACAGCTCCTTATAATCAAACCATTTATGCAAGAATTGAAAACGATAATGCTTGTTTTGGAATTTCTGAAATTGAATTAGTGATTTTAGAACTACCAAATATTGAGGATCAATACGAAGATATTTATTGTTTAAATTTTTATCCGCAGCTCATAACTTTAGATGCTGGTTTAATTAATAACTTACCAAGTGATTTCACATATTTATGGTCAACAGGTGAAACAACACAGGAAATTTCAGTAAATACTCCTGGCACTTACACCGTTACTGTAACAAATTCTAATAATTGCGATAAAGTTAGAACCATAAATGTATTACCTTCAAATATTGCAACCATCGAAAATATTGAAATTGCAGATGCTAGATCAAATAATACAATAACAGTTTTAGTTTCTGGTGAAGGTGATTATGAATTTGCAATTGATAATATGTACGGTCCTTACCAAGACAGTAACCTTTTTGAAAATGTAGCTCCAGGATTTCATACTGTCTACATTAGAGATAAAAATAATTGCGGAATTATTGACGATATGGTTTCTGTTATTGGATTTCCAAAATTCTTTACACCTAATGATGATGGCTACAACGACACTTGGCAAATTTATGGAATTACTGATCCATCCCAAGCCGAAAGTATAATTTATATTTTTGACCGTTATGGTAAATTATTAAAAGAACTGAGCCCTCAAGGAAAAGGTTGGGACGGTACTTATAATGGCCAAGATTTACCTACTAGTGATTATTGGTTTCATGTAAAACTTCAAGATGGGCGCATTTTTAAAAGTCACTTTACTTTAAAACGCTAACCATAAGTAGCTTTCAGCTTGTATTTGAAGCTTCATTTTTGTAATATTTTTCAACTACCCAAATGCATTTCATCGATTATTTTTGGTGTTTCGTCTATTTTTTACATATTTTCACCATATAAATCCAAATCGTAATCAATAGCTTTAAAAGCCCAAATCTTTTTAAGCTATGATATAACATTAGAAATGAGAATAACCTACTTATTTTCCCTCTTATGTGTACTATTGTGCACTTCGGTATACTCGCAAAGAATTTCGATTGATAATTCTCAATCAGTACAAACATTAATCGAGAATAATCTAGCTGAAGGTTGTGTAGAAATAACCAATATTTCATCTTCGGTAAATGGAACTGTTAATGGGTTTTCAAGTTTTGGATATTTTGAACGTGCCAATACAAACTTCCCATTTGAAAATGGCATAATGCTATCCACAGGAAATGCAAATTCGGCAGGAAATACAGTAAATACTAATATTCTTAATGAAGGTGAGTTAACTTGGGGAACAGATCCTGATTTAGAAAATGCTCTAGGCATCACAGATACACATAACGCTACATCTATAGAATTTGACTTTGTATCTATCTCTAATTTAATTCAATTCAATTACATATTAGCATCCGAAGAGTATTTTGGAAACTTCCCTTGTGAATATTCTGATGGATTTGCTTTTTTAATTAAAGAGGCTGGTACAGCCAATCCATACACAAATATTGCATTAATCCCAGGAACAAATACGCCTGTAAATACCAATACTGTGCATGATGAAATAGTTGGTTTTTGCCCTTCAGAAAATGAACAATATTTTGATGGCTATAGCATGGGAGACACTAACTATAATGGTAGAACTACTGTGTTAACAGCTACAGCAAACATAAACCCAAATGTACTTTATAGGATTAAATTAGTAATTGCAGATCAAAATGATGAAAACTACGATTCAGCAGTATTCATTCAAGGAAATAGTTTTAATCCAACAGTAGATTTAAGTCCAGACATTAACACATGCGCTCAAAGTTATACCATAAATGGAGACATACTAAATCCTTTAGCGACTTATGTGTGGTATAAAAATGGCATATTATTACCAACGGAAACTAATACAACACTTAATGTAAATAGTTCTGGAGATTATACAGTTGAAATTACAATCCCACTAAATTCAACTAACTGTGTTATTGAAGATACTGTAGAAATAGTTTTAAATTCTGAACAAACAGTCAACCCTATAACTGATTACGAATTGTGTGATGATGCTAGTGAAGATGGCATTGAATTTTTTGATCTTACAATAAAAGATAATGAAATTACTAATGCAGTAACGCCAGGAACCTATAATATATCCTACCATTTAAGCAATGTAGATGCACAAAATAATTTAAACCCTATTACAACTCCTATACAAAACACTACAAATCCGCAACCAATTTTTGTAAGAATTGAAGATATAAATACTGGTTGTATGGCATATACCAATTTTAATTTAATAGTAAATTCATTACCAAATATCGTTAATCCAACACCAATTGTATTATGTGATGATACTGTAGCTGATGGTTCAACACAAATAGATTTAACACAAGCCGATAATGAAATTACCCAAGGAAATCCAGATTTGAGGGTGACTTATCATTTATCTCAAGTAGATGCAGACAATGGCATTAACGCTATTCCATCACCTTATGTAAATACATTACAATCCGAACAACTTTTTGTGAGAGTAATAAATACAAATACAGGATGCGTTAACACAACAACCATTGATATTGTTGTCTTAGACAGACCTGTTGTAAATCCAAATTTACCTCCTCTAAACGCTTGTGATAATGATAATGACGGATTTGCTTTTTTCGACCTAACACAAATAATTCCAGATTTATTACAAGGCCTTACAGGTGTAACAGTAACTTTTCATACATCAAATGCTGATGCTACAAATAATACCAACCCAATAGCTGACGCTTCAAACTATGAGAATATAACTGCTAATACTCAAAATATTTATATTAGAATTGAAGATGATACAACTGGCTGCTTTACAATTGTGCCTATTATTATTCATACAAATCTATTAAATACAGGAACTGCAATACAGGATTTCGAAACTTGTGATGATAGTAGTGGTGATGGTATAGAATCGTTCGATTTATTAGATATAGCTTCAACTATTATAAATAATCTTGCAAATACAAACATTACATTTTATGAGACTGAAAACGATATGGACAATAACATTAATCCTATTGATCAAAATGTCCCTTATATAGTTAATGCAAGCCCACAAATCATTTTCATTAAAATTGAAAATGATAATTGCGATTATCAGTCACAAATAAATTTAGTAGTAAACCCTCCAATAACTTTAGCTCCTGTAGCAACCATTGACTATTGTGATACTGATGATGATGGATTTATATTACTTGATTTAAATTCTTTCGATAGCTTAGTTAATAATGGACTTTTTGGTGTTTCCGTTAGATACTTTACCTCTCAAACTGATGCCAATAATAATACCAATGTATTACCGCAATTTTATACAAATACATCAACTCCACAAACGTTTTATGCAAGAGTAAGCGATAACTTAACTGGATGCTTTAGTACCATACCTTTTGATATTAACGTTATTCCTGCACCAACTGTTAACAGTCCAATAAAAATAATTATTTGCGATGATGATCAAGACGCTTTTTCAGTTATCGATTTAGATGCCTTAATCCCTAGTATAGTATCAAGTACAACAGATTTAGCAATAAGTTTCCACACGACTTTAAACGATTTACATAATAATACTAATGCAATTATAGCATCTTCTGCATTTAGTGCAACAAATCAAACTATTTATACAAGAGTTGAGAGTACTATCACTGGATGTTACGCTATTGCCGAAATTCCTGTAACTGTAAATACACTTCCTGTGTTTCCAATAATTTCAACCTTTGAAAATTGTGAAACGGATGGCAATCAAACAACAGATTTTCTTTTCAACACTAAAGACTCAGAAATCCTAAATGGTCAAACTGGTAAACAAGTGTTGTATTTCGAAACAGAGCTTGATGCCATTAACAGAACAAATAGTATTGACAAAAACTCTAACTACACTAACACTTCAAGTCCACAAACTATTTATATAAGAGTTGAAAATATTACAGACCAAAGTTGCTATGGAACATCGTCATTTATAATTGAAGTTGGTTCGGTACCATTATTTAATCCTCCAACAAACTTTATTGTGTGTGATGATATTACTAACGATGGCTTAGAAGTCTTTGATCTAAATGAAAAAACATTAGAAATATCTCAAGGGAGCCCTGAAACTTTAAGCATTACTTATTATACATCACTTACTGATGCTGAAAATATGCAAAATGACATTGGTGATAATTATACAAATGTTTCTAATCCGCAACAAATTTATGCAAGAATAGAAAATGGTACATATTGCCATGCTATTGCAGAATTTGGATTAAACGTAATTCAAGTACCAACAGTTAATCTACCATCAGCTCTTAGCAATTGTGACACAGATTATGATGGTATTTCTACATTTGACCTTACTGTGGCTGAATTTGAAATTTTAGACCTTAGAAATAATGGAATTATCATTACTTATTTTGAATCATTAGAAACCTTAGAATCGAATACAAACACGATTTCTAATCCTGAAACTTATAACAACATAGCAAATCCTCAAACAGTATTCGTAAAAGTTGAAAACACACTATCTGGTTGTTACGTTTCTATTCCTTTAGAGCTGGAAGTTAACTTACCTCCAAATATTAACACAATACCTACCATTGATATTTGCGATAATGACACAGATATTTATGATTTAAATGAAGCCACACAAATCCTATTTTCTAATACAAGTAATACGCTAATAACGTATCATTTTAGTCTAGCTGATGCTCAAAATAATCAAAATGATATTGGAAGCACATATAATTATACATCTTCAAATGAAACACTTTATGTAAGAGCTGAAAACACTATTACTACCTGTGTTGCCATATCATCTTTCGAGTTGGTAGTATATCAAAATCCAATAGCAAATACTCCTCCTAATTTAGAGTCTTGTGATGATGATTACGATTTTACACTATTTTTTGATTTATCACAACAAACATCATCCGTTTTAGGAGTGCAAAACCCAGTAAATTTTACTGTAACATATCATGAAACTAGTAATAATGCTCAAAATGGAGAATACGCAATTTCAAATCTTAACTATGAAGCAGTTGATGGTCAAGAAATATTTATTCGATTAGAAAACAATACAACAGGTTGTTTTGACACAGCCTCATTTTTTACAAATGTTCAAAGAAAGCCTGTAGTCAATATTCCTCAGCAAACCATTTGTTTAGATAATTTCCCATTAACAGTTATGGCTGGAGAGCTTGTAGCAGGAGACACGTATTTATGGTCAACTGGAGAAACTACCTCAGAAATTGATATTCATCAAATTGGTCAATATTGGGTAACCGTAACAACACCAAATGGCTGTACAACATCTACAATATTTGACGTTATAGAATCTGAACAAGCAACCATTGAAGTGACTGAAACTGTAGATTTTAGTGATCCAAATAATATAACCATAACCATTAGTGGTATTGGAAATTATATGTATGTATTAGACGGTGGGGAACCACAAGAGTCTAATGTATTTGAAAACGTATCGCTTGGCAGCCATACTGTTACAATTATCGATTTAAATGGTTGTGCTTCCATTTCAAGAGAAGTAGTAGTAATTGATACGCCAAAATTTATGACGCCTAATGGTGATGGCTATTTTGATACATGGCATATTTCTGGTATAGAACACCTATCAGGAACTACCATTAGCATTTTTGATAGGTATGGTAAGCAAATGACGTTTTTAACCTCCGAAACCGAAGGTTGGGATGGCACTTATAATGGTTTAAATATGCCTGCAAGCGATTATTGGTTTGTGGCTAATGTCAAACAAAATGGTGCCGAATTTCAAGTAAAAGGACATTTTGCTTTACGTCGATAATATTTATTGCGTAATTTTGCTGAATGCACTTTAAAATTGAATCAGAATTTAGTCCAACTGGTGATCAGCCTCAGGCTATAGAACAACTTTCTAACGGTATTAATTCTAATGAAAAGTACCAAACATTACTTGGTGTAACTGGTTCTGGTAAAACGTTTACAGTTGCTAATGTAATAGAAAAAGTTCAACGCCCAACGCTTGTACTAGCTCATAATAAAACCTTAGCTGCTCAATTATATTCTGAATTCAAACAATTCTTCCCAGATAATGCTGTAGAATATTTTGTGTCGTATTACGATTATTATCAACCTGAAGCCTACATTCCTGTCTCAGGTGTATACATAGAAAAGGATCTTTCTATTAATGAAGAAATAGAAAAAATGCGTTTAAGTACTACCTCTTCATTGCTTTCAGGAAGACGAGATGTGTTAGTTGTTGCATCTGTATCTTGTTTGTATGGTATTGGGAATCCTGTAGAGTTTCAAAAAAATGTAATTACGATAGAACGTGATCAGGTTATTTCGCGAACCAAATTACTACATCAATTAGTTCAAAGTTTATATTCTAGAACTGAGGCAGATTTTAACCATGGGAATTTTAGAATTAAAGGAGATACTGTAGATATTTTTCCGAGTTATGCTGATGATGCTTTTCGAATTCACTTTTTTGGAGATGAGATAGAAGATATTGAAGCTTTTAATATCCAAACAAACGAAATCATAGAAAAATACGATAGACTTACTATCTATCCAGCAAATATGTTTGTAACCTCACCTGATGTATTGCAAAACGCGATAAAAGATATTCAAGACGATTTAGTAAAACAACACGACTACTTTAAAGAGATTGGAAAGCATCTAGAAGCCAAACGTTTAAAAGAACGAACCGAATTTGACCTAGAAATGATTCGTGAGTTGGGTTATTGTTCTGGTATCGAAAATTACTCACGCTATTTAGATGGTAGACAAGCAGGTTCAAGACCTTTCTGTTTATTGGATTATTTTCCTGATGATTTTTTAATGGTTATTGATGAAAGTCACGTAACTATTTCACAAGTTCATGCTATGTATGGAGGAGACAGAAGCCGAAAAGAGAACTTAGTAGAATATGGTTTTAGGTTACCAGCAGCTATGGATAATCGGCCTTTAAAGTTTGAAGAATTTGAAGCGCTACAAAATCAAGTAATTTACGTGAGTGCTACGCCTGCGGATTATGAATTGCAAAAAACAGATGGCATATATGTTGAGCAGGTCATACGACCAACTGGTTTATTAGATCCAATTATAGAAGTGAGACCAAGCTTAAATCAGATTGATGATTTAATAGAAGAGATACAGCAACGTGTTGAAAAAGATGAGCGTACTTTAGTCACAACACTTACCAAACGAATGGCCGAAGAATTAACTAAATATTTAGCTAGAATACAAATTCGAGTACGTTATATACATAGTGATGTAGACACTTTAGAACGTGTTGAGATTATGCAAGATTTACGTAAAGGGTTATTTGATGTACTTGTTGGAGTTAATTTATTACGTGAAGGACTAGATTTACCTGAAGTTTCTTTAGTTGCTATCTTAGATGCCGATAAAGAGGGATTCTTACGTTCGGCAAGATCCTTAACTCAAACAGTTGGTAGAGCTGCAAGACACCTTAATGGAAGAGCTATTATGTATGCTGATAAAGTCACCAAAAGTATGCAGAAAACTATGGACGAGACAAATTATCGTAGAGAAAAACAAATTGCCTACAATACTGCAAATGATATCACACCAAAAGCTTTAAACAAAAGCTTAAATAATGTATTAACTAAAAACTCTGTGAGTTCTTACTACTATGAACTGGAAGCCCAAAAAGCAGCAGAACCCGAAAGTGAATACTTAACAAAACCTGAACTAGAAAAAAAGATTCGTGAAAAACGCAAACTTATGGAGCAGGCAGCAAAAGAATTAGACTTTATGCTTGCTGCAAAAGTGAGGGATGAAATTAAGGCTTATCAAACCAAGCTGAATCAATTAAAAGTATAGTTTTTCTATAAAGTATTGTTTAATTATACTGTGTTTTAAAAATGTCTATTAAAAAATCTGGAGGAATAATTTTATGCGGAAAACTTTCCATTAAATCTAAAACCCTATTAATGGCTTCATGACCTAATCCCATTCTTAACCCAAAATTGTGAAGTCTTATGAGATCTTTCTCTGCAACTTCAGCATCTAAATTCATTAACAATACCAATCTATGAAACTGAACAATGCGTTCACTATGAGACTTTAAATGAATATGTGTGACAGGGTTATCTAATAGGTAATCAAAATCTTCTTGGGTAATCTCTAATTGTTTAGCAACTCCCAGTAAAAAATTATATTCTATTTCTTTTAAGCTATTATCAATTCTTGCGAATGCAATCATTTCTGAGAGCAAACTTAACTTTTCAACACGATTTATCATGGCTGAGTGAGAATTAATTATTGATTATATAAAATTAGGTATAATTACCCTTTTATAATCGTAGATATAATGTATCTCATCGAAAAAAAGACGTCTTTTCATCGTCTTTTTTATGACTTAGAATATATTTTAATTGTATCTTATTGATTTACAATAAATTAAAATAAATTAATTAATATACTAAATTAATCTATTGTTCGTTTTGCTTTTCATTTTTTAACCATAATACTAATCTTTCTAAACAGTATTAAACGTAAAAAAACTCCTAAGCAACACTTAGGAGTTTTCAAGACTAATCAATGAAGCTTCTTATTCTTCTGCAGTTAACCTAACTGGTACAATAAATTTATCTTTTAAAGTTTCATAAGACCCAGATACTTTTCTATAATTTAATCTACTCTTAATGTAATTTTTCATTTTCTCATCGTTAGAATCTACAGATAAAACAACTAGTTCGTTGTTTTTATTTATTGTAAGCGTAACGTTTGCTGTCATCTCATGATCTACATCAAAACTTGGATTTTTGAGAAATCTCTCAATTTTCAATGTAATTTTTGAAGTTTCAACCGAAGGTTTTTCTGGACTAGTACTTGCCATAAGTACACTGCTAAACGTTATCGTTACGGCTAACAGTAATGCTTTTAATTGTTTCATAATTGTTCGTTTTAAATTGATTAAATAAAATTGATTGATGTCTTATAGACTATACTTTAAACACAATTGTTACAGAGTTATTTACTAATTAACTTATGTTTAACGATAATTAATACTTAATTAACATATTGCGTTTTAATACAAAACAAAATTATGCAACAAAAAAGAGTAGTGTATTACACTACTCTTAATAAATATATATGTATATGTTAACTAAGCTAAAACCGCTTGAACTTTATCGGCAGCTTCTTGAAATTCAACAGCACTTTGCACATCTAAACCAGAACTATCAATAAGTTCTTTCGCAATATCAGCATTAGTACCTTGAAGCCTTACAATAATTGGCACCTCTATATTACCCATGTTTGTATAAGCATCAATAACACCTTGAGCAACACGATCACAACGCACAATTCCACCAAAAATATTAATGAGTATTGCTTTTACTGCTGGGTCTTTTAATATTATTCTAAACGCAGCCTCTACTCTAGCAGCGTCAGCAGTACCACCAACATCTAAGAAATTAGCTGGCTCACCACCTGCTTGTTTAATTAAATCCATTGTTGCCATTGCTAAACCTGCACCATTTACCATACAACCAACATTTCCATCTAAATCAACATAATTTAAGCCTAAAGCTCCAGCTTCAACTTCAATTGGATTTTCTTCACGTAAGTCACGCAATTCAGCCAAGTCTTTATGTCTAAATAATGCATTATCATCTAAAGATACTTTAGCATCAACTGCCATAATTTTGTCATCACTTGTTTTTAGAACTGGATTGATTTCAAATAATGAAGAATCAGATTCTACATACGCTTTATATAAAGACGTCACAAATTTTGTCATGTCTTTAAATGCTGCTCCAGATAAGCCTAAATTAAAAGCTACTTTACGTGCTTGAAATGGTAAAATACCAGTAGCAGGATCAATTTCTTCAGTAAAAATTAAATGTGGTGTTTCTTCAGCAACCGTTTCAATATCCATACCTCCTTCAGTAGAATACATAATCATATTACGCCCTGTACCTCTATTTAAAAGTACAGACATATAATACTCTTCTGGCTCAGAATCTCCAGGATAGTAAACATCTTCAGCTACTAAAACCTGATGAACACGCTTTCCTTCAGCAGAAGTTTGCGGTGTTATCAAATCCATTCCTATAATTTGACTAGCTATTGCTTTAACTTCATCAAGATTTTTGGCTAATTTCACACCTCCACCTTTTCCACGACCACCTGCGTGAACTTGTGCCTTTATAACATGCCATCCAGTTCCAGTATCTTCGGTTAATTTCTTAGCTGCTAAAACTGCTTCATCAGCATTTTGTGCAACAATACCACGTTGAATACGTACTCCAAAACTGCTTAATAATTCTTTTCCTTGATATTCGTGTAAATTCATAACTTGCTTAATGATTTAAGATGCGCAAATGTAAATAATAGCTATTAATTAGACTAATATTTTAATTAGTAATGGCAACTTTATTAATAACTCATTTTTAGAATTGTTATATAATTAACAAATAGTTTAATTGTTACTATTTTTTAATTGTTCTAGTAATAATTAGAAAGTAATAAAATATATTTGAAGCATAAATAAACACAATACCATGAAAAAAGAGCAACTACTTAACATAGCTAAGGAGTTTGGAAGTCCCATTTACGTGTATGATGCACATAAAATAGAATCGCAATATAAACGATTAATCTCAGCGTTTAGTAATGTTAAAAATTTGAAGATTAATTATGCTGCTAAAGCATTATCCAATATTTCGGTTTTAAAATTTCTAAAAAACTTAGGCTCTGGTTTAGATACTGTATCTATACAAGAAGTACAATTAGGGTTGGTTGCTGGTTTCAAAGCGCAAAACATCATTTTTACACCAAATGGTGTTTCATTAGAAGAAATTGAAGAAGTTGCTAAACTAGGTGTACAAATTAATATTGACAATCTCTCAATACTAGAACAATTTGGAAGTAAACATCCAGATATTCCAGTGTGCATTAGAATTAATCCGCATGTGATGGCTGGTGGAAACACAAACATTTCTGTTGGACATATTGACTCTAAATTTGGAATTTCTATTCATCAAATTCCGCATATTATAAGAATTGTAGAAAATACCAAAATGCATATTAATGGTATTCATATGCATACTGGAAGTGACATTTTAGATATTGATGTGTTTTTATATGCAAGTGAAATACTGTTTGAAACTGCGAAAAATTTTAAAAGTCTTGAATTTATTGATTTTGGCTCTGGATTTAAAGTCCCTTATAAAAAAGGTGACATAGAAACAAATATTGAAGAGTTTGGAAAAAAATTAACCTCTCGTTTTAATGAGTTTTGTAAAAGCTATGGTAAAGAATTAACACTTGCTTTTGAGCCTGGAAAATTCTTAGTAAGTGAAGCAGGTTTCTTTTTAGCAAAAGTGAATGTCGTTAAACAAACAACCTCTACTGTTTTTGCACAAGTAGATTCTGGATTTAATCATTTAATTAGACCAATGCTATATGGTTCTCAACATGAAATAACTAATATTTCTAATCCACAAGGTAGAGAACGTTTTTACTCTGTTGTTGGTTATATATGTGAGACAGATACATTTGCAAATAACAGACGTATAAACGAAATTAACGAAGGCGATATTTTAGCTTTTAAAAATGCTGGTGCCTATTGTTTTACTATGGCTAGTAATTATAACTCTAGGTTTAGACCAGCTGAAGTTTTATGGTACAATAATAAAGCACATTTAATAAGAAAACGTGAAACATTTGATGATTTATTAGCGAATCAAATTACGGTTGATTTGAGTGAAAAAAAATCAACAATCAAAAAATAAACAAATTGCCAATTTGTTTCAATAGCGTTAGATTAAAATCTAACACTATTGTTTTTTAAACGTATTTAAATAAACTCCTGGAATTCCATATTGTGACAATACTTGAATATCTACTTCAATAGCTTTAGCACTATCTGAATTATAGAAAATAATAGTAACATTACCATTTTTATCTGTTTTTACTGAAGGATTCCAATAAAGTGTTGTTCTATTATCTGGATTTTTATGCGATTCTAATTCTACATTGTATTTAGGCGAATAAAATTCTTTAAGTTTAGAATACCCTTGAATAGTATGTTTAGACGAAAATACTTTATCAACCTTAGGTCTTCCGGTTTTTGTATACACAATAATAACACCATATCTTCCAACTGGTCCATAAATAGCTGTTTGAGAGCCACGTTTTAAAATTTCAATTCTTTCTACATTTGAAAAATCAAGGTTTTGAACCATTAGTGGCACATTATTAGTCTTGGGTTTGTCATAATAAAGTCTTTTCGTTTTAGAGTCTTCTACTTCGTCTCTTTCTAGCCGACCAAATCTAGGGTCTATCTCACCATCTAACCTCATACCATCTACAATCCACAATGGTCCATATTGATTCCCTCTAAAATTAACCCAGTTGAAAGATAAATCGACAGAAACCCCCGGAATATTACCTAAGTGATATAGTATATTACCAGCCGTTTTATCTTCATTTATTATTGTATGATCTGGTTTCACCCCATATAATGACTCTGAATATTTAGTAAGCTCGCTAACTGATTTTTTTTTAGCAGTAACTAATACTTCATCTAGTTTCTCAACATCTTCATACATAAAAAAAGTAGACGCTTTTTTGTTGTAGTTATCTAAAACATCACCTTGCATATCTTTATATTTACTCTTAAAGTTTGGTTTTGGTAAATTATGATTATCATTATTATCTATTAAGACAACTTTAGTTTGTATAGGGTCACCGTCAGATTGGTAAGCGTTAAACGTCAATTCAACATCTCCAGCATTAGTAACATTTTGGATTTTAAAATTACCTTCTTCATCTGTTTTTGTAACATATAAATCCATTAACTGACTAGATTTAGATTTGGCAATCATTTTCAACTCTCTATTCATCAAAGGAACATCCTCCATATTGGTAGCATTGCCTGAAACTGAATAACCCTTCTTGAATAGAAACTCTTTAGGTGAGCTAAAAGTTATATTATCCATTTCGTGCCAGTTAAATTTGCGCCATCCATGAGTTGACATAACTAAATCGAGCTTAGCTCTCGTAGATCTCTTACTATCACTAAAAAAATACCCTGGGTTTTCAATATGTCCTTTCAAATTAGATTCTAATAAAAAGTATGTTAAAATATTTGTGTCAAATTTGTTTTTATATACTTTGTCTACATCAGTAATAGCAATTGAAAAATTTGTAGATAATGGTGTACCGTAAACATCTTTCACATTTACTTTTAATTCAATTTTCTCTCTTTTTTCAAAGCTAGAATTTTCTAGTTTTGTTTCTATTATTAGTTCTTCCTTATTATTAACAAAAACTGGACGCTCAGACCATGGTCGCATTTGTTCATCAAAAAGTGTAAGGGTCATCACACCACTTGGAAGCTTGTTTTTTGGAATTTCAAAATCAAGTAAAGACTGAGCATTAAAAACAAATTTGCCTTGATAATACTTCTCATTATTTATAGTTCCAATAATGTAGAATGGCTTTGATCTAAGTGTATTACTTGCTTGAACTTTTACCTTAATATTATTGGTATCTAGGTTATCAATTAACATTGAATATCCTTCATTTTGTGCTTCTGGAAGTTTATATATAGAACCATTATCTAATATGGCCGTATAGGTTTCATTAGGCTGAGGATTTAAAGTAAAAAATCCCATTCCTTGATATAAAGTATTTATAGGTACAACGGTTTCTCCTTTAGAATTTTTTATAATGCCTTTAACTTCCCTTGAATACCCATCACTGCCTATTGCCTTAAATGATATTTTTCCATTTAACCCATTCACTGCTTGGCCACCTTCTGGGAAAAATTGCAAATCAATTTTATCATCAGTATTTAATGGTCTTCTAGTAGTTTTTTTGGCATTTAAAAGTTGAATTGTTTTTGTAAAAAAGAACGCATTATCAAAATTTCGCATCCAATTGGTATAAGCTCTTAATTGGTAAGTTCCTTCAGGCAACTCAACAGGGATAATAATATTTCCTTCTCCTTGACCTTCAATTAACTTATGATTTTTTGATTCAACAATGACATTGTGTTCATCTATTAAATCTACTTGTATTTGCATACTTCCAGTTGAAAAATGATGATACGCACCTAATACAGCATAAGCATTGTACCAAATCATTTCTCCTGGAAAATAGACGTCTTTATCTGTATGAAGAAATACCTTCTCTACTGGATTATTATTATTATAATTTCTAAGTTGAGAATCCAAACTCTCAATAAATACATCACCTACCAAATTACTTTGCATAAATGCAATTTGCTCTTTAGTATTAAGAAATATAGATTCAAACGCATTATCTTTTTCAAAAGAGGCAATAACCTCATCTTCAACTGGAGTTCGCTTTACTATTGGGTTATCTTTCCAAAACTTCTCATTATAACCTATTTTATTTAGTGTTTCCCAATCACTTTTTGAATCCTTGAAACTTTTTCTAAACCGTCTTGGGCTATCAGTATCATAGTGTTCAAAATACGTCAAATTTGAAGTTGACGAAACATGAGTTACAAGGCTATCCCCCTTATAATAATCAAAAGAGTGATCTACTTTTATATAATCAATTAACAAATCATCTTTTGAGCTCTTTTTAAAAGCCATTTCGTAAGATAATGTGTAGTTTTTTGTATAAGTTCTTTTTTCTCTGAATTTTATAAAATCTAACCGATCATTCATTACAGTACCACTAATTTTTAATACTTCATATGTCTTGGTATTTATGTAAGCTTCCCCTTCAAAAGCTGGTGTTTTCACTTCTGGCAAGGGCTTAAATTCCAACACGGCTATATCTTCATCTCCGGAGGATAACATATCCACAATTTTTACATCATAATACTCTTTAACTTCATAACTTAATGGAAAAATGATATCATCAGTATCTGGCTGTATCGCCTTTAGAATACGAGAGAGAAGCGTAAAATTGCTATTATTAATTTTTTCTCGTTTTAAGGCATATCTACCTTCTAAAATTTCCCAATCGTTTATACCATCAACAGTATATTCTGTATCATAAATAATCTCTGAAAACTCTGTGTATTCGTCACCGTTTTTTGATTTTTGTCTATAAAACGCTTGACCATAATTGCTTTTATCTGTTAATTTTCTCGTCTTCGAAAATGCTTCTAAAGCTAATTCATAAGGGTAATTACTTTTTCTATTTGCTGAAAGAACAACTTCATTCAAGCTATTTACCAAAGGTGTTAATTGAATGGTTAGATTACTTGTGTTTGTGACTTCCACTACTTTCTCTTCATAGTTTAAATGAGAAAAAACGATGGTAACAGGTAACGAATCTACCTCTAAAACAAATTCTCCCAGTTCGTTACTTGAAGTTCCTATTTGGAAACCTTCCACTCCAATATTACAATATGCTATGGCTTTGTTGGTTTTTGCATCAGTAACACTACCTATAATTTGCTCTCTAATCTGAGCAATTAAATCATATTTATTAACAGTTTTAATTGGCACAGAACTTAAATCATTTTTACTCTCTTGAAACAAATTGTTTGCTCCAACACTATTTCCAAAGAAAAAAAATGCAAGAAAGAAAACGCTGGCTTTTAAATAAAAAAACGTTTGCAAATTTTTTTTAATCAAACTAAAAAAACTACTACTCATAATTACACTAATTGTTAACTCTTAAAAATAAGGAAAAATGCTAACAATTTGTGTTTCAATTTAAGCGACTTTACTTTGTATAAGAATTTCATAAAAAATCTCAAGCTTTTTTTATCTTTATAGAAATCAAAAACATGAAAAATAGCCAACCAAAACTCTTTAAAATAGTATTTATACTTTTTTTGGTTTCATTCTATGCCAACTCACAAAATAACATTCAATGTAAAATAGAAACATCTTTAGGTGATATAATAGTAGAACTCTATCCTGAAAAAGCTCCAATTACAGTCTCTAATTTCATGAAGTATGTTGACAATAATCTTTATGAAAATTCTACATTTTTCAGAGTCTGTACACCAGAAAATGAAGCAAAAAGAGATATTAAAATTCAAGTCATTCAAGGAGGTTTTATTGACAACTCTAAATCTTTCGATCCAATAGTTTTAGAAACTACTAACGACACAAAACTTCTTCACAAAAACGGAACCATATCTATGGCAAGATCTAGTGCAAATACAGCAACGAGTAGCTTTTTTATTTGCATCAACGATCAACCAGAATTAGATTTTGCTGGTAAACGCCATAGCGATGACTTAGGGTTTGCAGCTTTTGGCAAAGTAACAAAAGGTATGGATATCGTTTTAAAAATTCAATCTGGCGACAATAAGAATCAACAGCTACTAAACCCAATTGAAATCAAAAATATTTATAGAATCACAAAAAATTAAATAACAAAATCATGAAACACATAATCAAGGTCTTTATTCTTCTATTTAGCATATCAGCTTTTACTCAAAGCACTAGGCTTTTGCGTCAACCAGATATTAATGATTCGCAAATTACATTCTGTTACGGAAGCGATATTTGGATAGCAAATATCAATGGGACAAACGTAAAAAGATTAACTAGTACAGCTGCTGTAGAACAGAATCCATATTTTTCACCTGATGGAAAATGGGTAGCCTTTACTTCAAATCGTTTTGGGTCTAATGCTGTTTATGTTGTTTCCGTTGAAGGTGGAGATGCTACTCGACTCACTTGGCATCCAAGTGGTGCTCAAGTTCGTGGTTGGACAAATGATGGAAAACATATATTATATGCATCAAGTCGCGATACTGCACCTAGCGGTTTTGATAGATTATGGACAGTTTCTCTAAAAGGTGGCCCTTCAACATTAGTCACCTCTCAATGGAGTACAAGCGGAGCATATTCAGAAGATGGAAAACATATGATTATTGATAGAATGAGTCGCTGGGATGAAGAATGGAGAGCATACAGAGGTGGTCAAAACACGCCATTGGTTATTTTAAATCTTAATAACTCTCAAGAAACCTTACTTCCAAATAACAAAACAACAGATATAAAGCCTATTTGGATTGGGGACAATATTTACTTCCTTTCCGATAGAGATTATGTTGCAAATATTTGGTCTTTCAACACTAAGACTTCTAATTTAAATCAAGTCACAACATATAAAGGGTCAGATATTAAATCCTTATCTGGTCACAATAATACACTTGTATTTGAACGTGATGGATACTTACATACATTAGATCTTAGCTCAAATACAACTAAACAACTAAACATCAATGTTGTTGGCGATTTCCCTTGGGCAGCTACTAAATGGGAAAATGTAAGCAGATCTGCTCGTTCTGTGTCGTTATCCCCAACTGGAAAACGTGCTATTATGGAATCGAGAGGTGAAATTTTTACAGTCCCAATTGAAAATGGAGATTCTAGAAATATAACAGAAAGTTCTGGTGTCGCAGACAGAACACCTATTTGGTCTCCAAAAGGAAATGAGGTCGCTTGGTTTTCAGACAAGAGTGGTAAAGGATATGAATTGTTAATTGCTAATCAAGATGGTATGTCAACACCACGAAGTATCTCAATTGGTGAATCAAAATTAGGTTGGGAACCAACATGGTCTCCTGACGGTAAACACATTGCTTTTACAGATGATGATGTAAGAATTAGAATTGTTAACGTTCCTGATGGCACTATAAAAACCATTGATGTTGGTGGTAATAATTTGGAACGTGGTCGTTTAGGTTTAACTTGGTCACCAGACTCTCAATGGTTGGCTTACTCCAAAGCTGGTTCAAATAATTTTAGACAAATCATGCTTTGGTCTTTAAATTCAGGTAAAATTCAAACTATTACTAATCCTTTTGCCGATTCTTTTTCACCAGCTTGGGATGACGATAAAAAGCATCTTTACTTTTTAGCAAGTACTGACGTGGCATTAGGTTCTGGTTGGGCAAATACAAGTGCTATGACGGCCAATCCGGAATATGCTGCTTATGTAATTAACTTACAAAATGGTGATGCTTCACCATTCAAACCAAAAAGCGATGAAGAAGAAGCTGAAAAGAAAGATGATAAAAAAATCGATGACAAAACAAAAGCTGATGAAAAGAAAGAAGACGCTTCAATGAAAATTGATTTTGAAAATATTTCAAGACGAACTCTAGCACTAGACATACCTGTTCGTAACTATTCTAAAATAACAGCTGGTCCAAAAGGCTCTATTTTTATCATGGAGCGTGTGCCAAATGGCAGAGGATTAACGGTCCAAAAATACAAGCTCGACGATAATAAAGCGGAAGAGTTTATGACTGGTGTTGGACAATTTACTATGTCGTCTGATAGAAAAAAGATTTTAGCAAGTGCAATGGGAGGATGGCAAATTGTAGACGCATCTGCATCATCAGGTAAAGGGAAAAGCGTGAAAGTTGACCTTCAAATGAATCTAAACAAATCCTCTGAATGGAAGCAAATGTTTGAAGAAGCATGGCGTTATGAGCGTGATTATTTTTACGATCCAAATATGCATGGTCGTGATTGGAATGAAGTTTATAAACGTTATGCTCCTTTAGTACCTTACATAAAACATAGAGCAGATTTAACTTATATTCTAGATCAAGTAAATGGCGAGTTATCTGTTGGGCATAGCTTTGTGTTTGGTGGTGATTACCCAGATGTTGACAATTCAAAAGTTGGACTTTTAGGAGCAGATTTATATGCAAAAAATAACCGTTGGCAAATCACTCGCATTTATACGACTGAGAGTTGGAATCCTGGGTTAAGTAGTCCTTTAGACCAACCAGGATTAAACATAAAAGAAGGTCATTATATTGTAGGTATAAATGGAAAACCATTAACTGCAAATGACAATCCATTTCAATTATTAGATGGTACGTTAAATATGCAAACAACTTTGCATATTAATGATAAACCTGAATTTAATGGTGCATGGAAAGAAGTTGTTGAACCAATAAGAAGCGAAAATGGCCTACGACAACGTGCTTGGGTTGAAGATAATAGACGATTAGTTGACAAGCTTTCAAATGGTCGTTTAGCTTACGTTTGGGTACCTAATACAAGCGGCGCTGGTTTTGTATCATTTAACCGTTATTACTTTGCACAACAAGACAAAGAAGGTGCGATTATTGACGAACGATTTAATGGTGGTGGTTTACTTGATGACTATATGGTAGATTTAATGACAAGAACACTAAGAGCTGGATTAACTAATGAAGTTCCGAATGGTAAAGCTATGCGACTTCCAGCAGGAATTTTAGGTCCAAAAGTATTACTTATTAATGAGCTTTCTGGTTCAGGAGGCGATTTCTTTCCTTGGGTATTTAGACAACAAAACGTTGGTCCATTAATTGGTGCTACAACTTGGGGAGGATTAGTGAAATCATCAACACATTATCGTTTAATTGATGGAGGTGCATTAACAGCTCCTGACAATGCGGTTTTTGATCCAATAAATAATAAATGGGTCGCCGAAAATGAAGGGGTTGCTCCAGATATTGCTGTAAGGCAAGATGCCATAGCATTATCAAAAGGTAAAGACCCTCAATTAGAACGTGCTGTTAAAGAAGTTCTTGAAATGCTTAAAACTCAAGGTAGTAAAAAAGCAGTACCTCCTCCTTATTCTACACCAGCAAAATCAAATAAAAATTAGTAATTCAAAAAAGATGAAAAAACGATATACCACTTCAATTCTATTAATTTGTCTATTATGTTTTGTATCGAATGCACAAACAGATGCAAAGAAAGATCCAACCAGATGGACTCCTGAAGATATTATAAATACAGAATCTATGGGCTCTGTGTCATTTTCACCAAACAGTAACATGATCGTTTGGACGAAAAGAAAAGGCGTTAAAGAAAAAGACCGTTTTGTTTCAGATTTATATCTAACGCGATTAGATATAAAAAAAGATGGGAAGTTTCGAACTTTTCAACTTACCAATAACGTAGAGAATGATTATAGTCCAATCTTTTCAAAAGACGGTGAAACCATTTACTTCTTATCGTCTCGTGATAAAGGGAACAAACTTTGGAAAATGAGTATTTATGGAGGAGAACCTTCCAAGGTTAAAGAATTTGAAAACGGAATATCTGGATTGCAATGGATGGACAATAATACCTTGATTTTTCAATCTCATGATGGAAAAACGCTATACGAACAGGAACTTTCAGAAAAGAAAGATAATGTTATAGTCGTTGAAGATTCGATGCACTGGCGTCCTAATCATGTGTATTCATTCAATTTAAAAAACAAGTCTACAAAGCGTTTAACTAATAATAAAAAACCTTTGAGTGGCTATCAAATATCAAAAGATGGAAAATGGCTCTATTATGGTATGCAACTAAGTCGTAGTTACGCAAGTGATTCTGATCAAGATCCAGATTCATATATTAAAAACTTAGAAACTGGAAAAGTCACTCAAATTAAAACCAATTTAGGTTTTCCAATGGGTAGTATAGCATTTACTGATGATAATAAAGGGTTTTATTTTAGAGCTACTTACGCCTCCGATCCACAATGGAATGGCTCAGGTATAGGCTTACTATATTATTATAATTTAGCAAATCATACATTTAAAAAAGTAGATTTAAAATGGGAAATGGGTTTAGCAAGAGGCTATCAAGTCGTTGGAAACAATCTTATCGCTTCATTAGCCAATAAAACTACAATAAGATTAGCTTACTATAAAAACAATGGTAATACATGGAGTAAATCTAAGATTGATTTTGGTGACAAAAATGACCACGTGTCTATTATGGCTGTTTCAGAAGATGGATCTAAAATAGCTTACAATTACTCTACTGCATCAAAGTTACCAAGCTTCCATGTGGCAAATTTAAACGACAATAAAATATCAAATGAACAAACGCTAATAACGTTAAACAAAAATTTAAGCAAAAAAACCATTACAAAAAGTGAAGTAATGACTTGGAAAGGTTATAAAGGAGAAGAGACCACAGGTATACTTTACTATCCAGAAAATTATGAAGAGGGAAAAAGCTATCCTTTAATGCTTTCTATTCATGGTGGACCAGCAGCTGCAGACTTAGATTTATGGAGTGAACGTTGGAGTACGTACCCAAACTTACTATCTCAAAAAGGAATGTTCATTCTAAAACCTAATTATCATGGTTCTGGAAATCACGGCTTATCTTATGTAGAAAGTATAAAGGGTAATTACTACGAACCAGAAATGGAAGATATTACCAAAGCTATTGATATTTTAGTAAACAAAGGAATGGTAGATAGAAATCAACTCGGTACAATGGGTTGGTCCAATGGTGCAATTATTACAACTATGTTAACCGTTCGCTACCCTAATATGTTTAAAGTTGCAGCACCAGGAGCTGGTGATGTTAACTGGACATCGGACTTTGGGACTTGTAGTTTTGGAGTTAGTTTTGATAGACAATATTTTGGTGGTAATCCTTGGGACGATGTAAATGGTAAATTCTATAATGAAAACTACATTATTAAATCGCCATTATTCGAAATTGAAAAAATAAAAACACCAACTATTATTTTTCATGGTAGTGAAGATCGCGCTGTTCCAAGAGATCAAGGTTGGGAGTATTTTAGAGGCTTACAACAATCAGGAAATACACCAGTACGTTTTTTATGGTTTCCAGGACAACCTCATGGTTTAGGAAAAATTACACATCAATTACGTAAAATGAAAGAGGAAATACAATGGATTGATACATATCTTTTTAATAAACCTTCTACCGAAAATGAGGCCTTTAAAGCAAGTAGTCCTCTAGCTGAGTTACTTAAAATTCAAAAAGCTAAAAGTGTTGATGGCTTATTTGGCGAAATAAAAAATGGCATCTTAATTCCTGAAACCTTGCTCATTAAAAAAGATTCTACATCAATTGGTCGTTTTGAAGTAACCAATGCGCAGTTTAAAGCGTTTAAACCAAGTTTTAGTTATGAAGCTGGTATTGATAATTATCCAGCGGAAGTAAGCATGCAAGACGCAAAAGACTATGTTAAATGGTTATCTAGTAAAACAGGTGAAACGTATCGATTACCAAATGCAAACGAAGCTAAAAATTTGCATAAACAAGCACATAAAATTGGAGCAAAAGAACTCACTTTAAATTATTGGGCTGGTTACTCCATTACAAAGGCAGAAGTGCCTATGCTAAATGAAAAACTTAAAGAACTAAATACTATTTTATATAAAAAAGTAGGTAAAAAGAAATCTACCAAAATTGGTGAAGCCGAAGTGTATGATTTAGGTGGAAACATTGCTGAGTACTATGACGGAGGTGTATATGGCTATAGTGCGTATGATTTTTATGACGCAAATGATGATAGTATGATAAATAGCAAGCATGTTGGAATTCGTGTGATTAAAGATTAGTTTAATGAACGGATTTAATATTGTAATGGTTATCGCCATTATCCTTTTTGCTAGATTAGGTATACGCTTGGTAACTGGTTATATTAAAATAAAAAAGGAAACTAAAGACGAAAACGAAGAGTCTGATGCTTAAAATATTTCGAAAGATTAGACATAACATGATAAAAAACAATAAAATAACCTCCTATGTTTTATATGCAATTGGAGAGATTATACTTGTAATGATTGGTATACTTCTAGCTTTACAAGTAAACAACTGGAATGAAAACAGAAAACAGAAAGACAATCTAAATAACATTTTAAGAACCATATCTTATGATATGGAAACTGACACCTTAGTGGCTAGTCAAGTTGGGAGATTGTACGATTCGCTTCAAAAATATAGCAATCTTATAATCAACAAAGAACTTAACAGAGATAACTACCAAGAATGCATTCAATGTACTTCATTGACCACATTCTACTCACCTTTTAATATTCAAACTAAGGGTTTTGAACTATTAAAAAATGTTTCAAATGAAAGTACAAATCAAAAAGATAGCTTAGTTATAAATATCGTTCAATTGTATGCTCTTTATAAGCCAATAATTGAAAAAAATAATGAACGCTTAGAAAATGAAGTAATGAAAAATCTTAATCAACTTAAAGAATATCCTTGGTTTGTCGATTTAACATTAGGACAGTTTAATGAAGAAATGGTTATTTATTTTACAGAAAGTGAAGATTACAGAAAACGTGTTGCATTACACAATATGTTGGCTTCAAACAATCATTTAGCCATGATTAAAAATTATAAAGTACAAGCTACAGAAATATTAAAACGCATTAAAGCTAGGTTAGAAGAAGAATAGTACTGTAAAAGCATATAACTAACCTTTATTTTTAATAAATTAGAATACCAAAACCTTAATTATTAAAACTTTACATTAAATTAATATGAGAAAATTTTAAAAAACTAATTTATAAATATTAACTTCGTACAAATTACTTAATTATATAATAGTGAATACAGGAACAGTAAAATTCTTCAATAGTACCAAAGGTTTTGGTTTTATTACAGAAGAAGGTTCAGGCACAGAGTACTTTGTACACGTCTCAGGATTAATTGATGAAGTGAACGAAGGTGATAATGTGGAATTTGAACTAAAAGAAGGTAAAAAAGGAATGAACGCGGTAAACGTAAAAGTTATCTAATAAATTCTTACTTTTATTACAAAAGCCTATCAAAACCTGATAGGCTTTTTTGATTACTTTTATCACATTTAAACATGGATCAAAAGACTAATATTCAGACAATAATACCTGTTTTATCTACAGCAGATATTGAGCGTGATATTGCTTGGTATAAAAAGCATATAGGCTTTAATCTTACATACCAAGAAGAAGGTTACGCTGTATTAAACAGAGAAAATATTTGGATTCATTTACAATGGCATCATGATAACGATGAAGATCCTGTATATGGTTCGGTTATCAAAATTTTTGTAGATGATATCAATCCTATTTTTGAAGAAATGATACAAAGAGACACGGTCGTAAAAGATAAATTGCGTTTAAACACACCTTGGAACACTCATGAATTTGGTTTTTTTGACTTAAACAAAAATACTATATTCTTTGTACAAGATATTTAATTACTCCTTCCCATCAACATAATCTTGAAGGTAACTAAAACGCTCTGTAAGCTTTCCTCCTTCTGTAATTTTAGCACGTTTTAAAACACCTCTTTCATCCTCATTAAAAAATGCAGGAATCACGTGCTCTAAAAACATCTCGCCAAAACCTTCACTAGCATCTTTAGGTAATTCACAAGGCAAATTATCGACAGCCATTACCGTAATTGCTCCTTTAGCATCAAAAGCAACTTCGGTTTCGGTTTGAGGGTTATATCCATAAAATGGTTCCGCAATGGTAGATGCTCTTAATGTTGAAGCTACTGGACCATCCACATCACACGAAATATCTGCTACAAGATTAATATTAAAATCTTTATGTTTAGCGTCTTCTCGCGTAAATAAGTAAGGAGCATTATTTCCATAAAAATGTCCAGCTATAAAGACATCTGTTTCTTTAGCATAAGGCATAAAATTACTTTCATAACCAGATGGGTCTTTGTAAAATTCCCACTTATCTCCTACTTTACCATTTTTTCGCTTTGCATATTCCATAACATCTGCCATCACATAAACAGGCTCGGTAAACTTAGATGTTAAGTATAAAGCATCACTAATTTCTTTTATCTTTAAATGGTCTAAAATTTCTTTAGCCCCTAAAGCGACTTTTCCAGTTCCTGTAAGTAATATTTTAATATTTGGAAGTGTAATTTTATCTAGTTCTACTTTTACCTCATCTAAATCTGCAAGTGTTTCAACTTTTGGTAAATTGAATAAATTATCTCGCAAACCTAAAGCTCTAAAACCATTATATGCTCCAACTAATCCTGCATAACGACCAAATCCAATAAGGCGTGCACCACTCTTTTTAACGATTGTTTCATGGTCAAACATATCAATATTCTTTTCCAGCATTGCTTTTAACAACTTTCTATTATAAGGTTGCTTTTTAATGGTATGCGAAAAGAAAAAATATTTTTTATTAGAAATTAAGCTTTCTATTGGCAACTCTTTTACACCAATCATGACATCACAATCTGACACATCTTCAGTTACCTTAAAACCTAACGCTTTGTATGCAGCATCTGGAAATATACGTATGTCGCTTGATTCTACAACAAACTCAGCATGAGGAAACTGCTCTCTAGCTTCTGCAAGTTTTTCTGGAGAAAAAACCACACGTCTATCTGGTGGGTTTTTACGTTCTTTTATGATTGCAAACTTCATATAAACGAATTGGTATAAATTTTGCACGAAAATAAGAGGATTTACGCTGTTGCACAACTTTTTTTGTAACTTCGCAATCCTTTTCCACCTATTGGAAATAGAATTAATTTGGGGGTCGACTGGTTTTGACAGCGAGATTAATTAAACAGTAAGCACGTCGTGTAATGGCATTGAAACACGTAAAAGGCTAGACCAACTTTTAAACGGCGAGAATAACTACGCTTTAGCTGCTTAATCTGAATTATAGTAAGATTAGCCTTGTCCTACTAGGTAGGAAAGCTTTATGTCTCCGGAAAGCCTTGGTTAATGGCGTTCCATTTTGAGACATCGTAAAAATTAACTAAGATGGTGTAGCGCTTTGATGCACTTTCGAGATTAAAAAGCTAAGTTGTAAGTAGATTGTCTTTTGTCAGCTTACAATCGAAAAAACAAGAATAGAATAAGCGTGTAGAAAGCTCTTTGGTTACTTGTTTGGACCCGAGTTCGATTCTCGGCGACTCCACTAAAAAAAACCCTTATAAATGTAATGATTTATGAGGGTTTTATTTTTTACATTAAGTATTCAAAAACATCCTATTTTATACATTTAAACTGGATTTAAATACACTTAATCTATAATTTTACAACAAATTTGTTTTAGGATAAGAGAATATTATATATATTTGACCTGCGAAAATTATTATCAGTCATATAACCATAATGGTAAATATGACATCCCAAATCTTAAATAAAACTAAAAAAATAACTTGTTTTTTAGTTTCTAAACTTCGTTTCTCTTACAATCTTATTTATATGTTATTATCTGTAATTCTATCGAATTTCAGAAAAATCACCCTATACAATAATTACTTAAAAACAGACATTAAAGAATTTTCACATTCACATGGTAATTATTGTCTATCGTACAACTACTTAATAAAGTAAACACATACTCTTAAAATATTACAAACTAAATCTTTATATATGAAACAAAAATCCCTTAAATCAGTTTTAACGCTTTTATTATGCTCAATTTTTAGTATAACAAATGCACAAGAAGCAATAACAGCATCTGGAGGAAACGCCTATGGAGATGACGCCATTGTTAGCTATTCTGTGGGTCAACTCGTTCAAAAAACAACTAGTGGTACTGGAGGTACAGTATTAGAAGGCGTTCAGTTTTTTTTCCCGTCGTCTACATTGTCAATCATAGATCCAAAGAGCAATATCAATATTGCAACGTACCCAAACCCTACAACTTCAATTTTAAATTTAAAAATTGATGGTAAGCATGAAAATATCTTGTCATATAGTCTCATTAATCTGCAAGGTAAATTAATTAATACAGGAGCTATTAAAAACACTATTACAGAAATTAATATTAGCCATTTACCATCGGCTACTTACCTCCTAAAAATAAACAATGGTAACAATACGTCAAAAACTTATAAAATCATTAAAAACTAAATTATTATGAAAAAAATATACTTATTACTTACTTTCTTTTTGTGTACAATAAGCCTATTTGCACAAACACCTCAAAAAATGAATTATCAAGCAGTGATTAGAAACTCAAGCGATATGGTAGTTGCTAATCAAGCTATTGGTATTCAAATTAGTATTTTACAAACAAGCCCTACAGGTTCTGCAGTATATGTAGAAACCCAAAACCCTACAACCAATGCTAATGGGTTAATCTCTATCGAGATTGGATCTGGCTCTGTTGTGAGTGGTAATTTTGCAACTATAGGTTGGTCTAGTGACACTTATTATATTAAAACGGAAGTTGATACTGCTGGAGGAACAAGTTATACCATTACAGGCACGAGTCAATTAATGAGTGTGCCTTATGCGTTGCATGCAAAAACTGCTGAAACTGTAGCTTCTATTACGGAAAGCGATCCTATTTTTGGAGCATCTCCAGCAAACGGAATTACAAATACAGATATTACCAATTGGAATAGCAAGCTAGCAAATACTTTAGCCGATACTAACATACTAGTAGGTAATGGTAGCAACGAAGCAACAGCTGTAGCCGTAAGTGGCGATGCCACTTTAGCAAACGATGGCACACTTACCATTGCAGACAATGCCATAGATGGCACCGATATTTCTTTAACTGGTGAAGCCGCTGGAGATATGGCCTATTTTAATGGGACTGACTGGATACGCTTACCAAAAGGAACAGCCAACCAATCTTTAGTAATGAACAGTGGAGCAACAGCTCCAGAATGGCAAAGTGGCGGAGCTACAGAAGACGTAGAGGTAATTCTTGGAAGTGCCACTGGTGGCAGTGGAACAAGTATTGCCATTCCAGCCAATGTAATTGATTATGAATACATTAGACTTGAAACAGATAATTGGGATATAGCTTCTAATTTACACGCTGTTCATGGTACGGTATTAGTATCAGACATGGCAAGTAAAAGGATTTTAATTTATGCGGACACGGTATATTATCTTCATGCAGATATAAATGCATCCGGTACAAGTCTAACAATAAATTGTAGTGGTACAGCTACATGGAGAATTGTTGGTATCAAAGCCCAAAAAACAGTATTAGACCCTTCTTTAACAACCGTAATAGACGACGATACTTTTGCTACGGCTTCTAGTAGTAACGTACCAAGCGCAGAGAGTGTAAAGGCTTATGTTGATTCTCATACAAGTACTGCCTATTCAACAGCAGAACAACTTACAGGGCGTACTTGGATAGATGGGAAACCAATTTACGAAAGATCTTTTGCTGGTAATTACAATGCTTCGATCAATATTTTAACAGGTGTAGATAAAATTATAACTTCTAACATTAGTGTTAGATATAATGGTTCTTCTGATTGGTACTCGGGTACTACAAGTACTGATGACGTAGCATTAATAAAACGTGCAACTGGTAATGTAAATATTGCTGGTTCTGGAGGCTTCAATACAAACGATTATATTATTGTTGTTACGTATACCAAACTTTAAAAATTTCACTTATAGCTGATTTAATAGCAATGAAACCTATAAAAAGCTGAATAACAACCACAAAAAGTTATTCAGCTTTTTTTGCTTAAATATTTAGAAAACTCTTATCAACTTTCATATCTTAGTTTCATAAAACTATCCCTCTACATATGGAATTTAAACATCTAGCAAAAGGCTATAAACTTATTGAATGCGAAAACTTAGAAATAGCGGCTTCTTGTGAAGCGCATTTTGATGAAGGCGAATGTACCGAATCAGAATTTTACCATCCCTCTAACGTTTTAGTTTATGTAGAACAAGGCTCCCTAGAAATAGAGCTTGATAATAAGCGTTATCTATTTACTAAAGGACAAATTTGTTTGGTTAGAAAATACACGCATGTTAAATTGTCTAAACGATTTGCTAAAGAAGAAAAACAGGCAAAAACCTATGCATTTATGATGCGTGATAAATTTTTAAGAAACGTTATTACAAATTTTAAATTTAAAAAAGACCTACAACCTATAGGTGAACGTATTTTAGAATTAGCACCTACTAAAAATTTGCTTGACATTATTGCTAGTATTAAATACGCTGTAGATAATAAACAGTATTTAAATACTGTAGAATTAGAAACAAATCTTGTTAAATCTTTAAAGGCAATTATTAACTCAAACCCTAAACTAGCTATACTATTTAAAGAATTTACATTGGCTAAAAGAGTGGACCTTAAATTATTTATGGATCTTAGTTTTATGCCTAAAAAGACTTTAAAGGAATTAGCCGAATTGTCTGGAAGAAGTTTGTCTACTTTTGAAAGAGAGTTTAAACTCATTTTTGATACCACACCACATCAATGGATATTAAAAAAGCGCTTACAATTAGCTCATGATTTATTGCTTAGTACAAACAAATATGTTAGTGATATATGTATAGAATGTGGGTTTGAAGATTTAGGGCATTTTAGCAAAGTTTTTAAAAATGAATTTGGTTTAAATCCTTCAGAAATTAAAAACAATTCTAGCATTGAAATAATATAGTAATTTCACACTTTCATTATTTTCTTACACGCTTAACTTTGACGTTTTTTGACAAATCTGTCTCTCTTTTTTGCTTTTAATTTACTTAGATAAAATCTAAGTAAAATTATTAAAATCCCTTAGAAATTTAGCAAAAAGGAGAACCAGTATTATTAATAAATAGAACAGTAAAACAACGACTGATACAATTTTCGCAAATTGAATACTGGTTTTCTCCATTTGTGATGATAAATAATTACCTGCTGTACTATAACTACGCATTATGAAACTTAGCTTTGGTATTGTTTCTGCCATATAAAGATATATGTTTGTATTTCTTAATTAACTCTATAAACATGAGTATTTACAGCTTAAATAATCACTCCTAAGGCACTCTTTTAATCATTTAAATCTTTTTAACTAGATAAAGTAAAAGACAGGCTAAATAGACTTATATTAATATCTTTAAAATCAGTTAAATAAGTGTAGAAAAAGTCTTTTTCTCCCAACTAATTAATAGACAAAACAAAGCAGATATACCTAAATATACCTGCTTTTATTGATTATATATGTTTAATCTATGACCTTGTTTACTACATTACCGATTTCGATTACGAAGTCTATTCTTGTTTTATATCATTGATTTTCAGTAATTATAATTTAATAATTGACTTAAGTGCCAATTTGGAACATTACTAATTTGAGTGATTATCAAACGAATATTCCTTCAAATTTTCTAATTCTACTGCAATTTCTTCTATCCATATTTGCTGTTTTTCATTATTAAAATAAACTTCGTTATCATATCTATCATTTAAATTAATGGATTCATTTACTAATTTATAATAGATTTCATCATACATCTTTGTGTCTCTAACCTTCTTCTTATTTAATTTATCAAATTCTTTTCTAATTTTTCTCGTAAATAATTCATAAATATCAAAATGTACTTGCTCATGCTTCAATGTTAATGAATCGTTAACTTTTGTCCAAGATTTTGATTTAATAAAATAGGAAGCAATAATATATTTAGGAATACCTCCACTTCGGTAAGTACCTATTATTTTTATTTCACATTGAGTTTCAGCTAATAAATTCTCTTTATAATTATTGGGTTCACCTAAAAAATCATTCCAAGTCAATTTCTTATTTGAAGACCATAATATTTCATCTTTTAAATCTTGTCTCTCAAATAAGTCAAGAGAATGGTCAATTATAATAGGACTTATATCTGTGAAAATTAAAATAGTTATAATAAAAAACTTCTTCAACATTTTATTTAATTATCTGGATTATTTATTATAAAGGTTGAATTCATACTGCCATTCTTAATAACACCATTCCCAACTCTTAATCTCCTCCAATTTATACCTTTACTAATCAAAAACTGTTCCACAGCTTTTGCTCTCTCCAATTGAAGAGCCCCAACAGTTCCTCGTTTACCATTAACCTTAGTTGGAGAGTTTTGATTTGCATTTGGATTAGGGTTTGAAAAATTTCCTAAAATCAAAACTTCTAGTTGTGGATATTCTCTTAGCGTTTTTATTAAATTTAAAAGAGTTCTTTCAACATGTTCAGTATCCTTAAAAGTAGAACTATTTTTATTAAATATAACATCTTTGTTGAAGCTAATTCTACCACCAGGTGGTACTGGAGAATCAGGTGGGGTTATATGATTAATCGGCTCTATCTTACCGTTTACTGGTCCTCCATCAAAAGGGACAATTCCCATAGGATTTATATTTAAAGATGATAATTGTTGTCTTTCCGATCCTTCAGTCTCTTCAACCTCATTACCATCGTCACCTTTTTTAACTTTACGTTTTTTTATTTTTTTCTTCTTTTTCCCAAATATATTATCTGGCCTTCTCCATGCTTGACTTAAAGACTCTCCACTACTACTACAATCACAATTTCTCCCATTAAAAAGTTTTTTAATACCCTTTTTTACTTTTCTACCTAGAGCTCCAAACCAATTAATAATTCCTAAACCATATTCATCAACATGCAGTACAGGATTATTATCCGCTACCGCATATGGTGATTGATAATTAACAAAATCTGCCATTGGGTCTATAGTCATAAATCTTCCTAGTGCTGGATCCATATGTCTTGCTCCTAAATCAAATGTGTTTAGATTAAGACTTTCATCAAATTCCTTGCCATTATATGTGAAGTCAAGGGCAACATTAGTACTATTTACATTCCCATTATACCCTTTATGTTTTAAGCCAAAGGGTTAAAACTTTATGCAAAAAATCCAGCTTTGGCGCACTTTCATTCGGTATCATTCCAAAAAAACTGCTCAAAAAATTTAAAAGAACGTATCGTAAAGATAGGTTTTTCTGACTATTTCCACGCCAATAAAACCCAGTTTTTTGTCTGCAAAAATCCTCTGTCTTTTATCGGCTTCCTTTGCCACGATATGTTTACATAATGTGCTCTTATGTCAGCATTCATTCGGTTTCTGTAACATAAGCACACTATGTAAAATACTTCCGTTTCACGCCTGACTTCCGACGCTTTTTTGAGCAAGTTTGCGGATAGCTAACGCACTTCGTTTGTTTCATTTTAAAAGCTGATGCAACTCCACCGCATTTCCAACCTCTGTTACATCAACTTTTAAAACGTTTTCAGAGGAAGCAAACGTTTTAAAAAGATGAAGATTTAGGCGGTTGATTTCCGAGCGTTGGCGAGGAAGCAAAGTAAATACAGAGGCTTTTGAGTGGTTGCTGAGCTTGTCGAAGTAGAACGAGAATACTGGATTTACTTTGCGTGGATTTATTCAGTTTATTGGATGGAAGTTGTTTACGATTTCGTGCAGGTTTTCTAAATCGTCTTGTACATATTTTTCGGTGGAACTTATATAACGATGTCCAGCTAAATATTGAACTTTCCGCAAGTTATATTGCCCTAACCAATTTGTGATTACACTTGCTCTAATCTGTTTCAAGTCTTTTACTTTATGGTTATATGTCTTCAATCGTTTGTTGATGTGATACGTGATTGTACTAAATCTTGTATTGAGAGGAAAAAGCTGTTCTGTATAATTGTTGGTTCGCTTTTGTATTGCTGTTCTAACTTCGTTGGTATATTCTATAAATTCCATTATTTGCCAAGGTTTTAGCTCCAGTTCTCTTGCGTTGCTTTTCCTGGTACTTGGAACATAGATTTTACCTTTTGAGAGTTGTAAATGTTCTAACTTTAAGTTGCCTAAATCTGTGGTTCGTAAACCTTGATAGACGATTAAGCCAACAATAACTTTATTTCGTTTTGCTGTTAGTTTGTGATACTTGTCTTTAATGTTTTCGGTTTCAAAAGAGTAATATAAATCCTCTAATTCGTCAGCTTCTAAAAGATTGTAATTGATTGTTCTTTTTACGCCTTTTATGTTTACATCTTCGATTGGATTGTCTATTCTGTAATTCTCTGATAGTAGATATTTAAAGTAACTTTTGGTAATTCCTATTTGATGTTTTACGGTTCTTTTGCTTCTGTTCTTCCGCTGTAAATACTTGATATATTTTAGGATAGTTTTATAATCAACTAATTCAGCTTTGGTATGATTTCGTTTGCACCATTTTAAAAAGGTTTCGATTGATTTTGTGTAGCTTTCTATGGTTGTTTTGCTATAGTTCTGTTGTTCTAAATAATTGCTATATGTTATCATTTTCTATCGTTTTAAGTAAGTGCGTATAGATTTGTGTAGATTCCAAAGAACTATGGCCTAAAAAGGTTTTTATGCTTTCTAAATCGACGTTGTATTGCAACAAGTGTGTTGCTATCGAGTGTCTTAATGTATGAAGTGTAATCTGCTTATTTTGTATCGATTTATTATTGGTTGCTTTTACGATTGTCTTTAATCTGTTGGCATAACTCATTCCTTGTAATCGTGTTCCGTTTTTATTGATAAACAAGGCTTCACTTAAATTACTTTGGTAAAATTCTGGTCGAGATTCGTAAATGTAATCTTCTAATATTTCTGCGTTTTTTCGATTGATTGGCACAAATCGTTCTTTGTAGTTTTTTCCTTTTCTCACGTACACTCGTTCTTTATCAAAAAGGATATCGCTCGTATCTAAATGTACTGCTTCGTTTCTGCGTAATCCACAACTATATAAAATCGTTAAAATGGCTTTGTCTCTTAACTTAAATCTACTTTCTGTATGGCTAAATTCAGTAGCTTCAAAGAGTTCTTTAACTTCTGATATGGTTAATATATTTACTCGTTCTTCGGTTGGATTGGTCTCGGATTTTAGATGTATTTGTATGCCTTTGTGATTATGGTTCTGTAAATATTCCTTAAACTTTTTTAGAGCTTGTTGGTGTTTGTTTAAGTAGCTTTTGCTTAATGCTCCGCTTGTTTTGGTATTGCTACGCTGTTGCAGTTGTTTGTAATAGGTCTTTACGGTTTCTGCTGTGATAAAATTGATATTATTAATGTTCTTGTTTTCTAAATAATGGAAGAACTCTTTTAGGTGGTTTGGCAAGTAATAGACTGTTGTTTCTGCATATCCAAGTATGTCTAACCACTCTTTAAAATTGGCAACAAAGAGTTTGTAGCTGTGGTTTTGTAGCTTTAATTTTTTCATCTCTTGATGTTTTTTAAGATTGTGTGGCGAGTTGGATTTAATTAACTGACTTTCTTTGTTTTAACTTCGCCATTTTGTTGGTGGCGACTTTGTGGCGATATGGCGAGTTCTATTTTTGCAATACAGCTTTTCAATGCTTTGTTTATCTGCTCTTTAAGTGTGTCATATTCTTGAACATCAACTATTTCAAAACAGTAACTTTTAGTCTTTACTTTCTTAACTCTTTGTATATAATTTTCGGCTAACAATTGTGAGTTGTAACGCCTTAAAGTGGTTTCTTTTATACGTAAGTTTCTTCTAATTTCTGCGTTGGTAAAAGTCGTTTGGTTATTGGTTTTTAAGTAGTCTTTCAGCTTCTCTAAATGATTTCTTGTTGCTCCGTTTATGGTATCAGATTTTCGTAATAATACTTCTGTAATCAGTTCGTTAGCTTCTTGTATATCTTCGATTGTGGTTTCTATAAATTCTTCGCCTGTTTGTTCGTCATATTTCTTTTCTCTTTGGTATTGCTTATAAAATGTAATCGCTTCAATAAACTGTAAATAGTGTGAGTTTGTACGTCTTGGTTTAAATACAGATTGTGGCAGTTCCAAGTATTCTGCATAAGGATTGATTACTCTAATCGGTTTTAATACACGTTGCACATTGCATAATAAATCACGTGATGCGTGTTGTTCTTGTATGTTGATTTTTCCAGCACTCATAAAACGTTGGTGGTTCATAATTCTTTGGTCTTGTTCTGCACTTTCATCAATGTAGAGTAGGAACGAACGGTTTGAGTTATCTTCGTAAATACTTTCCTGTGTGGTGCAACCAGCAACACTTACAGGACCTTCAACCGTTAAATGGATTGTTTTGGTATTGCCTTTGGTGTCTTTATGGACGACTGTTTTTGTAATGCGCTTTTTGGATTGCAGTTCTCGCAGTGGATAGAGTACAGATTCTGCGCCGTCCAAGTCCTCAATCAATATTAATTTATGCTGTAGTTCTGTTCTGTTAAAGTAATAAAAAGCATTTGCAGATAATACTGTAATTTCTATTTTATCTTCTTCTGGTATGAGTTCTGCTACTTTAGATTGTAAATGTGTCTTACCAACTCCAGAACTTCCCAAGCTGATACAATGTAAAGGACTGTTGGTTTTTCTGCTCGTAAATATCAAGTACATTAATAGTCTATTATTCTGTTCTCCAATAACTCCAGACTTTCCAATAAGTTCATTAGTTTTAATTAGTAAATCTTTCTTCTTTAAAAAGGTTTCTGCTGATTTGATTTCAGTTGCATTAAGTTCTTTTGAGTATGGTTGGTTATTTTGTGTATGCTTTTCTATTAATAAAAATCTGTAATTCTCTAATTCTTTGGTTAACTCTTGTAATGTTTTACGTGCTACACTTGTTCCTATTTCTAATCGTTCTGCTACTGTTCTTGTAAATTTTTCTGCTTGATTATCATTGTATAAATCTAAGCTGTGCCGTAAGATGTTATGTGATTTCGGCTTTTGTATAGATAATGTAATTCGTAAACTCTCCAGTTTATTGGTCTTTAGTCCGCCCAAGATGTGGATTTCAAGATGTTTTGTGATGTATGCGTAGTTGTTTGCGTTGGTAGTATCTAACATTGTTGAAAAATATTTTTTAGAACATATATTGTTCAAAAGTATAAAATATGTTCTTATTTATCAAACAATTTAATATTCAGATAGATACTTTATGTTTTATATATTTACGTATTACTTTATTTAACTGATATATTTAGAACTTATGTTGTTTGGTGAACGCTTATTAATCACTCGTAAAAAAAGGAAGATGTCGCAAGATGAACTTGCCAAACAGATTGGTGTGCACGCTCCTGTAATTGGACGTTACGAACGTGATGAAGTAAAACCGTCTATTGAGACGGCATTTAAGATTGCTAAAGCGCTCGAAGTATCTTTGGATTATTTAACTGGCTTATCTGATTTGGAACTTGATAAAACTATTGTTGATGTTGTTACGAGTTTACAAAAACTGAACAATGAAGATAGAGAGCATATTTTCACTACGATTAATGCATTAATTCGAGACGCTAAAGCTCGTAATACTTACGCATAAAAAAACCACAACTTTCGCTGTGGCTTTTAATGCTTTATGATTTCTTATTGATTTATTACTTTCTTTATATTCGTAATTGTTTTTAACTCTGTCTCAAAAAGACTAATTCTTTCAATCTCCAAAATTCTGAAAAAAGAAAAACCATCATTTTCATTATACTCATCTACGTTATTTATAATTACATTTTCCCCGTCAAAATCCTCTATATATCCTATAAAGTTTCTATTGTAAACTGAATTTATAGATACTAAAAATCGTTTTTTAGAGCAAAGTTTTAATAAATCATCAAATCTAAAATTAGACAATAATAAATCTTGTATGTCATCACTAATGTTAATGATATCTTCTTTAATAGAAAGTTGCATCTTTTTTAAATATTTATCTCCATATTCTATGGAATATATATCTTCTATCAATAATATTGAAAAGCCATCAAAATTACCTTCAGGGCTTACTTTCTTAATTAAAACAAAGTCATCATCAAAATTGCAAATTATTCCTATTGAAAACACGTCAGTATCTTCTTCGTTAGAATATATACTTATAAATGTTTTCTGTTTCTTTGAATCAGAAAATATTTTTTTTAATAAATTGTTTTCCATTTTTATCTTTTTTATTTGCGAGGTTTCCATTTTTTGCCTCTTTTTCTTGGTTTTTTCTTTTTTTCATCCCCTCCTGGTCGTCTTTTTGTGTGCTTGTCATTTGTCTTCTTCTTACTGCCTCTCCTTTTTCTATGCTCCGCTGCCATTTGATTAATATAAGCAGAGACTGTCAATAACTCTTCCGCTGTCAATGGTTGATAAGCTGGAGGAGTTAAATTTGGAGGAGCTGTGATACTTGAAGGTTGAGATGGATAATTTTTTGGATCTTGTGTTGTTATTGGAAAAAATGGATCAGCCCTTAATTGATCGTAAGTTGGTCCAGTAATTCCATTAGGATACATATACGACATATATAAAAGTGGCCCAACAGTAACTCCTAAAAACCCAGTAACAACACCTCCTGTTGCAGCAGCACCTCCTACGGCTGTAGCAGATGGAAGTGTTACAGATGTCGACACTTCACTTAAAATAATTCCAGTAGCAACAACTGCACTAACTGTTCCTGCATTTGCTTCACTTGTGGTGTTAGAAGAATCTTCTTCTGAACTCCCAGAAGGTGCAACTACTACCACTTCATCTAATTCTTCAACAGTATGCCTTTCCCATTCTGTACCGTTAAATATATATTCACTGCCATTATCAATAGTGTAAATTTGACCCTCTGTCGCATTAGCTGGGTCTGGACAATCTGGACATAAACCATCAGGGTCATTAAAAGCAATAGGATTGTTCCAAGCAAAATTATAGGGTGTTTTATCTATTTGATTAATTAACTCTCCCAAAGGGTCTATTTGTAAAAATCTCCCAATAGCAGGGTCATAACCTCTTGCATAAGTTTCATAAATATTAAGCCCTAAATTCTCATTTAACTCAACACCATTATACTTATAAGGATGTTCTGTGCCATTTATTACGTTATTGTAACCTTTGTGTTTGAGCCCAAAGGGTTAAAACTTTATGCAAAAAATCCAGCTTTGGCGCACTTTCATTCGGTATCATTCCAAAAAAACTGCTCAAAAAATTTAAAAGAACGTATCGTAAAGATAGGTTTTTCTGACTATTTCCACGCCAATAAAACCCAGTTTTTTGTCTGCAAAAATCCTCTGTCTTTTATCGGCTTCCTTTGCCACGATATGTTTACATAATGTGCTCTTATGTCAGCATTCATTCGGTTTCTGTAACATAAGCACACTATGTAAAATACTTCCGTTTCACGCCTGACTTCCGACGCTTTTTTGAGCAAGTTTGCGGATAGCTAACGCACTTCGTTTGTTTCATTTTAAAAGCTGATGCAACTCCACCGCATTTCCAACCTCTGTTACATCAACTTTTAAAACGTTTTCAGAGGAAGCAAACGTTTTAAAAAGATGAAGATTTAGGCGGTTGATTTCCGAGCGTTGGCGAGGAAGCAAAGTAAATACAGAGGCTTTTGAGTGGTTGCTGAGCTTGTCGAAGTAGAACGAGAATACTGGATTTACTTTGCGTGGATTTATTCAGTTTATTGGATGGAAGTTGTTTACGATTTCGTGCAGGTTTTCTAAATCGTCTTGTACATATTTTTCGGTGGAACTTATATAACGATGTCCAGCTAAATATTGAACTTTCCGCAAGTTATATTGCCCTAACCAATTTGTGATTACACTTGCTCTAATCTGTTTCAAGTCTTTTACTTTATGGTTATATGTCTTCAATCGTTTGTTGATGTGATACGTGATTGTACTAAATCTTGTATTGAGAGGAAAAAGCTGTTCTGTATAATTGTTGGTTCGCTTTTGTATTGCTGTTCTAACTTCGTTGGTATATTCTATAAATTCCATTATTTGCCAAGGTTTTAGCTCCAGTTCTCTTGCGTTGCTTTTCCTGGTACTTGGAACATAGATTTTACCTTTTGAGAGTTGTAAATGTTCTAACTTTAAGTTGCCTAAATCTGTGGTTCGTAAACCTTGATAGACGATTAAGCCAACAATAACTTTATTTCGTTTTGCTGTTAGTTTGTGATACTTGTCTTTAATGTTTTCGGTTTCAAAAGAGTAATATAAATCCTCTAATTCGTCAGCTTCTAAAAGATTGTAATTGATTGTTCTTTTTACGCCTTTTATGTTTACATCTTCGATTGGATTGTCTATTCTGTAATTCTCTGATAGTAGATATTTAAAGTAACTTTTGGTAATTCCTATTTGATGTTTTACGGTTCTTTTGCTTCTGTTCTTCCGCTGTAAATACTTGATATATTTTAGGATAGTTTTATAATCAACTAATTCAGCTTTGGTATGATTTCGTTTGCACCATTTTAAAAAGGTTTCGATTGATTTTGTGTAGCTTTCTATGGTTGTTTTGCTATAGTTCTGTTGTTCTAAATAATTGCTATATGTTATCATTTTCTATCGTTTTAAGTAAGTGCGTATAGATTTGTGTAGATTCCAAAGAACTATGGCCTAAAAAGGTTTTTATGCTTTCTAAATCGACGTTGTATTGCAACAAGTGTGTTGCTATCGAGTGTCTTAATGTATGAAGTGTAATCTGCTTATTTTGTATCGATTTATTATTGGTTGCTTTTACGATTGTCTTTAATCTGTTGGCATAACTCATTCCTTGTAATCGTGTTCCGTTTTTATTGATAAACAAGGCTTCACTTAAATTACTTTGGTAAAATTCTGGTCGAGATTCGTAAATGTAATCTTCTAATATTTCTGCGTTTTTTCGATTGATTGGCACAAATCGTTCTTTGTAGTTTTTTCCTTTTCTCACGTACACTCGTTCTTTATCAAAAAGGATATCGCTCGTATCTAAATGTACTGCTTCGTTTCTGCGTAATCCACAACTATATAAAATCGTTAAAATGGCTTTGTCTCTTAACTTAAATCTACTTTCTGTATGGCTAAATTCAGTAGCTTCAAAGAGTTCTTTAACTTCTGATATGGTTAATATATTTACTCGTTCTTCGGTTGGATTGGTCTCGGATTTTAGATGTATTTGTATGCCTTTGTGATTATGGTTCTGTAAATATTCCTTAAACTTTTTTAGAGCTTGTTGGTGTTTGTTTAAGTAGCTTTTGCTTAATGCTCCGCTTGTTTTGGTATTGCTACGCTGTTGCAGTTGTTTGTAATAGGTCTTTACGGTTTCTGCTGTGATAAAATTGATATTATTAATGTTCTTGTTTTCTAAATAATGGAAGAACTCTTTTAGGTGGTTTGGCAAGTAATAGACTGTTGTTTCTGCATATCCAAGTATGTCTAACCACTCTTTAAAATTGGCAACAAAGAGTTTGTAGCTGTGGTTTTGTAGCTTTAATTTTTTCATCTCTTGATGTTTTTTAAGATTGTGTGGCGAGTTGGATTTAATTAACTGACTTTCTTTGTTTTAACTTCGCCATTTTGTTGGTGGCGACTTTGTGGCGATATGGCGAGTTCTATTTTTGCAATACAGCTTTTCAATGCTTTGTTTATCTGCTCTTTAAGTGTGTCATATTCTTGAACATCAACTATTTCAAAACAGTAACTTTTAGTCTTTACTTTCTTAACTCTTTGTATATAATTTTCGGCTAACAATTGTGAGTTGTAACGCCTTAAAGTGGTTTCTTTTATACGTAAGTTTCTTCTAATTTCTGCGTTGGTAAAAGTCGTTTGGTTATTGGTTTTTAAGTAGTCTTTCAGCTTCTCTAAATGATTTCTTGTTGCTCCGTTTATGGTATCAGATTTTCGTAATAATACTTCTGTAATCAGTTCGTTAGCTTCTTGTATATCTTCGATTGTGGTTTCTATAAATTCTTCGCCTGTTTGTTCGTCATATTTCTTTTCTCTTTGGTATTGCTTATAAAATGTAATCGCTTCAATAAACTGTAAATAGTGTGAGTTTGTACGTCTTGGTTTAAATACAGATTGTGGCAGTTCCAAGTA
Organism: Pontimicrobium sp. SW4; assembly: GCF_039954625.1. Lineage (NCBI taxonomy): Bacteria > Pseudomonadati > Bacteroidota > Flavobacteriia > Flavobacteriales > Flavobacteriaceae > Pontimicrobium > Pontimicrobium maritimum. Next base: position 700,827 of record NZ_CP157199.1, on the reverse strand, counting down.
TTCTGCATAAGGATTGATTACTCTAATCGGTTTTAATACACGTTGCACATTGCATAATAAATCACGTGATGCGTGTTGTTCTTGTATGTTGATTTTTCCAGCACTCATAAAACGTTGGTGGTTCATAATTCTTTGGTCTTGTTCTGCACTTTCATCAATGTAGAGTAGGAACGAACGGTTTGAGTTATCTTCGTAAATACTTTCCTGTGTGGTGCAACCAGCAACACTTACAGGACCTTCAACCGTTAAATGGATTGTTTTGGTATTGCCTTTGGTGTCTTTATGGACGACTGTTTTTGTAATGCGCTTTTTGGATTGCAGTTCTCGCAGTGGATAGAGTACAGATTCTGCGCCGTCCAAGTCCTCAATCAATATTAATTTATGCTGTAGTTCTGTTCTGTTAAAGTAATAAAAAGCATTTGCAGATAATACTGTAATTTCTATTTTATCTTCTTCTGGTATGAGTTCTGCTACTTTAGATTGTAAATGTGTCTTACCAACTCCAGAACTTCCCAAGCTGATACAATGTAAAGGACTGTTGGTTTTTCTGCTCGTAAATATCAAGTACATTAATAGTCTATTATTCTGTTCTCCAATAACTCCAGACTTTCCAATAAGTTCATTAGTTTTAATTAGTAAATCTTTCTTCTTTAAAAAGGTTTCTGCTGATTTGATTTCAGTTGCATTAAGTTCTTTTGAGTATGGTTGGTTATTTTGTGTATGCTTTTCTATTAATAAAAATCTGTAATTCTCTAATTCTTTGGTTAACTCTTGTAATGTTTTACGTGCTACACTTGTTCCTATTTCTAATCGTTCTGCTACTGTTCTTGTAAATTTTTCTGCTTGATTATCATTGTATAAATCTAAGCTGTGCCGTAAGATGTTATGTGATTTCGGCTTTTGTATAGATAATGTAATTCGTAAACTCTCCAGTTTATTGGTCTTTAGTCCGCCCAAGATGTGGATTTCAAGATGTTTTGTGATGTATGCGTAGTTGTTTGCGTTGGTAGTATCTAACATTGTTGAAAAATATTTTTTAGAACATATATTGTTCAAAAGTATAAAATATGTTCTTATTTATCAAACAATTTAATATTCAGATAGATACTTTATGTTTTATATATTTACGTATTACTTTATTTAACTGATATATTTAGAACTTATGTTGTTTGGTGAACGCTTATTAATCACTCGTAAAAAAAGGAAGATGTCGCAAGATGAACTTGCCAAACAGATTGGTGTGCACGCTCCTGTAATTGGACGTTACGAACGTGATGAAGTAAAACCGTCTATTGAGACGGCATTTAAGATTGCTAAAGCGCTCGAAGTATCTTTGGATTATTTAACTGGCTTATCTGATTTGGAACTTGATAAAACTATTGTTGATGTTGTTACGAGTTTACAAAAACTGAACAATGAAGATAGAGAGCATATTTTCACTACGATTAATGCATTAATTCGAGACGCTAAAGCTCGTAATACTTACGCATAAAAAAACCACAACTTTCGCTGTGGCTTTTAATGCTTTATGATTTCTTATTGATTTATTACTTTCTTTATATTCGTAATTGTTTTTAACTCTGTCTCAAAAAGACTAATTCTTTCAATCTCCAAAATTCTGAAAAAAGAAAAACCATCATTTTCATTATACTCATCTACGTTATTTATAATTACATTTTCCCCGTCAAAATCCTCTATATATCCTATAAAGTTTCTATTGTAAACTGAATTTATAGATACTAAAAATCGTTTTTTAGAGCAAAGTTTTAATAAATCATCAAATCTAAAATTAGACAATAATAAATCTTGTATGTCATCACTAATGTTAATGATATCTTCTTTAATAGAAAGTTGCATCTTTTTTAAATATTTATCTCCATATTCTATGGAATATATATCTTCTATCAATAATATTGAAAAGCCATCAAAATTACCTTCAGGGCTTACTTTCTTAATTAAAACAAAGTCATCATCAAAATTGCAAATTATTCCTATTGAAAACACGTCAGTATCTTCTTCGTTAGAATATATACTTATAAATGTTTTCTGTTTCTTTGAATCAGAAAATATTTTTTTTAATAAATTGTTTTCCATTTTTATCTTTTTTATTTGCGAGGTTTCCATTTTTTGCCTCTTTTTCTTGGTTTTTTCTTTTTTTCATCCCCTCCTGGTCGTCTTTTTGTGTGCTTGTCATTTGTCTTCTTCTTACTGCCTCTCCTTTTTCTATGCTCCGCTGCCATTTGATTAATATAAGCAGAGACTGTCAATAACTCTTCCGCTGTCAATGGTTGATAAGCTGGAGGAGTTAAATTTGGAGGAGCTGTGATACTTGAAGGTTGAGATGGATAATTTTTTGGATCTTGTGTTGTTATTGGAAAAAATGGATCAGCCCTTAATTGATCGTAAGTTGGTCCAGTAATTCCATTAGGATACATATACGACATATATAAAAGTGGCCCAACAGTAACTCCTAAAAACCCAGTAACAACACCTCCTGTTGCAGCAGCACCTCCTACGGCTGTAGCAGATGGAAGTGTTACAGATGTCGACACTTCACTTAAAATAATTCCAGTAGCAACAACTGCACTAACTGTTCCTGCATTTGCTTCACTTGTGGTGTTAGAAGAATCTTCTTCTGAACTCCCAGAAGGTGCAACTACTACCACTTCATCTAATTCTTCAACAGTATGCCTTTCCCATTCTGTACCGTTAAATATATATTCACTGCCATTATCAATAGTGTAAATTTGACCCTCTGTCGCATTAGCTGGGTCTGGACAATCTGGACATAAACCATCAGGGTCATTAAAAGCAATAGGATTGTTCCAAGCAAAATTATAGGGTGTTTTATCTATTTGATTAATTAACTCTCCCAAAGGGTCTATTTGTAAAAATCTCCCAATAGCAGGGTCATAACCTCTTGCATAAGTTTCATAAATATTAAGCCCTAAATTCTCATTTAACTCAACACCATTATACTTATAAGGATGTTCTGTGCCATTTATTACGTTATTGTAACCTTTGTGTTTGAGCCCAAAAGGATAGTAGTTGTTTTCTTCTTGTATTTCAAGACCATTTTGAGTAACCTTAAAGTTATCTATATAACAGGAGGTAGCAGTTCCATTGTCATTCCCAGTACCTTTCTCAAAATACAATCTAATAAAATCTCCTGTGAGCGTTAAGTCTAATACGTGATGTCCATCTTGGACATCCCATATTATATCTCTGTCTCCACCAGGTTCCCAAACCCCATTAATCTGTTCTCTCACAAGAAATACAGGTTTGTCCATTGTACCATTTTTAAAATCAAATTCTATATGAATAGGAACATTAGGGGTAATAGTCAAATATTTACTAGTACTAGTCCATCTATTTACTAAAGTAAGGTTTAGCTCTTCATTAGTATTGTTTATACCAGCTCCACTTGAAGTAGGAGTTGACCAACCACTAGTACTTGAAGCAAAATCCTCATTCACAGACACTTCAGTAACCGAAGTATCTTCCTTATAACTCAATCTAATATTCCCTAAATGGTCTTTATATTGGTATACATAGTTATACCCACCAGAGCCATCAGGTTCTACATAGCCTTCTGAGTGGTTAAAGAATTTTAACACATCACCGCTACCACTATCCTCATAGATATAGTTTCCAGCATATTTAGTTGTAGCACCAGTACTCACCGTTTTCTTTAATTTTACGCCAGTGGCATCATAAATGTAAGAAATATTCCCTGAAGATAAGGTCACAAGTGTTGGTAAATTTAAGTGGTTATAGGAAATATTCGATGAAATACCCTTATTAGCATCAGTTAGCATGTTGCCATTGGCGTCATACGTGTACTCTGTGGTAGTATCACTACCATCTTTAAACCCATATGTATCATTTCCATTATCAAGTACTTTTTTAAGCTGGTTGCTATTGGTATTATAAGTATACACCAGATCATCCATAGTATTAAAATGGGAACTATTTGTAGCTACTGGGTTAGCAACAATATGCCCTTGTCTTTTTAATTTGGTAATATTTCCATTAAGATCATAGACTACTTTGTCTAAATGATAATTGCTTGAAATACTAGTGGCGCTAGTAAGTCTATTAAGCGCATCATAATCATACTTATACCATTTTAAATTACTATCGGTATTCGCCGTTTTCCATTCCGTTTCAGAGATATTTCCATTATAGAGTACTGTCCCTCCATGATCTTGAGTATTGTAATTAATTTTAAACCCAAACAAGTCTGTACCCAAAGAAGCGGGATTATTAATTTGCTTTAACCAGCCTCTAACATTATAGGTATAATTAACTGTTTGAAGTGGATTGCTCACTGTATTCCCAACTTCTTTGGTTGTTAATTGTCCCAATTCGTCATAGATGTTTTCTGCAATAACTTCTTCCGCACCAGAATTAATTTTATGGGTTTGTTTAGTTACACGACCAGCATGGTCATACGTAAAGGTTTCCATAGTCACTAAATCTGTTTCTCCAGTTTTTTTATGGGTGGTTTTCACCTCTAATGCTTTTCCAACAAAATCTAAATCACTCTGTACAATATCAGTTGTATTTAAATACGCATTTTTAGAATATGTGTACACTGGACGTGCCTTATCATCATAATACATTACTGAGGAAATCCATTTATCTGGTGAGACATCCAATACCTTTACTTTAGATCCAGTAGCCAAACTTTTAACATTAGTAGTTAGTGATACACTGTAGGCATGTGTGATACTTTCAGGTTGAGCAGATCCAGCTAAATCAAAACTATAGTCATCATAATAATTAATGGTTAACAATTCTAAACCTGAGCTAGGAAAGTTATTATTTGAGTAATAACTATCATCATAATCTACCGTACTTCCTTTTCTTTCTTCATAAAGTTCTGTGTCTAAATTATTCTGCGTATTAAAATGTGATTGCATGGTATGTTGCGCTGATACTGTAGAACTATGTGTATACAGCCCAGTATATGCAACTCTTCCCAACTTATCATATTTGGTTACCAGCCATTCTTTGTTTGGTTGTTGAACAGCATCCTGTGTCATAACTGGTCTATCTAATTCATCATACACAATATACTCCCAACCTTTGCCTGGGATCTTTTTTTCTATAAGCCTGTTTCTATGGTCGTATTTGTATTGGTAACATAGATCATTTAACTCGGTAGAGGTTGGTTTATTGGTATTAGCATCTGATAATGGTGGCAACACATAGGTTAGATTTCCAAAATTATCATAGACGTAATACGTATCGTGTTGCGCTGAACTTTCACCAGCATCCAACACATCACCATCCCTGTTTAAATCTGATTCCCCATAAGTACGTTTTAAAATGACTCTGCCTTGTTTATCTTTAAACTCTTCAGTGGTGTCTAGTTTTGATGTTGTCCCATCATGATTTTCATCTTTAGTCACTGTTTTAAACAGTTTTCCAGCAGCATAATAACTTGTACCTCCATTTAAGGTAGGCGTGTAGGTATTATTAGCAAAACTTGTACTAACAGAATACTTACGTACTTCTGTTGATGTATTTGAACCATAATCAAACTCTATTTCATGACCATTTCCTAGTTTCCAATCTTTTCCTGGAGCAGCTTGCTTTAACACCCTATTAAGTGGTGAGGCTTCAAATTCCTTCTTCTGAAAAGGCATTGATGTTACTCTGGGTTATACTTGGAAAATCACTCTCATATTTAGCCAAGTCATAATACTCCTGAGTATCGGTTGAAGCATTAGGGTTTATTCGTCCTGCAAAATTATCTGAAGCATAAGGCAGAAACTCCTTTTTTTGTCTTCCTATAGCATCATAACCGATATGGGTGACAATATCTTTTTGGTCATTTCCTGCTTGAATAGCTATACTTTGTTTTGCTCTTCCTAATCCATCAAAATATTGGATATTTCTAATGGCATTGTCGTCATTTGTAATGCTACTTATGCTTGTCACCTCAATTTGAGGCACTATTGTATATATATAGTTTTCATCAGGGGAAGCATTTACAAGTGGACATCCATTATTGGCCGCTGGTCCAGCGTTCTCTGGACATGAATCACTACTATTTGTAACATAGCCAGCAGGAGTTCCTGTACAACTAATGGTAGTAACATTTGGATCTCCAAAGGTATCACCATCTGCATCTTCATAATAAATAGTTCCTTGCGTGATACTATAAGTAATTGTCCTTGCTGAACTCCAAACACTTCCTTTCTTGGAACGTAAATAGTATACAGTTCCAGTGGTTCTTGTCACTGAGACGGATGAATTACCTATACTGGTACCTGAACTACTACTTTGCCAATAATAGGTCTCTCCACTTGGCGGTGTGGTTCTTGTAAGTACTGTGTTCCCACAGTTATTGGTTATTGTAGGCATGGGCGGGGTGGCTGGAGGACTACTTACTGTTACCGTCTTTGAACCATAATAGGCATCCCAATCTCCCTCTGCATCATACTCAACAGAGTTACTACCTGAAGATGTCCAAGTCACAGTTACTGATTGTTCCTGTATGCTTGATTTGGTTCCTCCATACACTGTCCAAGTATAATGGAAAATATCATCATTAATATTCACACTATAATAATCCACATCATTGACATTAGCTGTAGAAGGACCATAAATTGTTGTTTGCGCTTGTAGGTCTATCGTTCCACTCATCCAGCTAAGTATGCACACTAGAATAAGTGATTTTATTTGTTTATTTAGTATATGTTTCATCTTATGCTAGTTTTTAGTTGGACACCTTATCTAAATACCATGTGCCCAATAGTTGCTTGGCCTCTGTACTTTTCTCCAAGTGGAGCTCCAGATTCTGATTACTGAGATTCCCAATACTATGAGTAATCGTTCTACCTCCTGCTACTAATTCAAGGGTGATGTCATCCTGCTTTAAATCCCACGTTCCAGTGACCTGACGTTCTGAGTTGATAACCAAAGTATAGTTTCCATCAGCTTCAAAGATCATCTTGCGCTGATTAAAGGAATTCTGTAGACTCTGTTTTCTGTCAATTGTCATACCGTCGTAGTATTGTTTAGCCTCTTGTTTTATATTGTTGAGGGTCTTGTTATAATCCAAGACCCATGTCCCAATAAGCTTGTCATCATTATTATTGTTTTGTGCATTTCCTGTTAGACCCATGCATAGTACTAGTATGGAAAGTGTTCTTAGTATTAGTATTGGGTACTTTATGTATTTAAGTGATGTAAGTATCATGATTGTTATTGTTTATAGTTGTATTGTGTTTGACTTAGTATTTTTCCATTCTTATCCTTTATGTACTCAAGTCTATTGTACTGGTCATATTCATAATAGACTGTATCGCCTCTTGGGTCTGTAACACTGGTTACTCCAACCATTGGATCATAGGTAAAGGAGGTCATAAGTGCATTGTTCAGTGCCGAATTATTTCTGATGCTATTCAGTGCTGTTCTTAATGCTCCGTCACTTCCTGTTCCTCCACTATCACTATTGGAAGCATTAACAGCAGCAGTAATCAAACTTGAAATAGAGCTTGCCTGGGAAGCCGTGAAGTTTTCAATCTTTGCTATGGGTTTTGTATCGTTATACCCCCATATGTAATAGATCTCTGTCCCTTGGGTTTTGGAAATGTTTAGTGGTTTGCCATAATCATCATAGTCATGATATTGTACTCGATTCTCTAAACTGTTTGTGCCTTTCAAGGTTTGGACATATTCTGGTAAAATAAGATTCCAAGAACTACTAGCATTTGCACCCCAATCTTTATAGTTGGTCCGCTGTGCGGATAGCAATACATTGTCTTTATAAGATTCCACTTGAAGCGGTGCTCCAATCTTGTATTGCGCCTTTAACGAATCGATCGCTGTTAACTCAGGAGTAGATAAATTATCAAACTCTAAAGATGTGGCTCCAGAAACATCATCAGGATAATAGGTTTTTGTTTTAAGTACCTCGCCACTACTATTGGTGGTTTCAGTACTGGTAAGCATCAAATGATCAAAGTTGTCATAATTATATGTCGTAACGGTCTCTATTGGGTTTTGTCCATTCAAATCGTAAGTCACATCCTTGTTTTGTGATTTATAATACCAATGTGATAGGGATTTGTACTTCATCACGTTTAGATTGGCTATGAGCTCTGGGTAGCTAACTATATCGTCAGCGTTTAGTCCATAACAGGCATGATCCCTGGTCATTGCTTTTTGATTATTTGCGTTGCTATGTCTGCATCTATAGTTGCCAACCATCAAAGGGCCATAAGATCCTGAACCATAAAAACTAGTATAACCTAAAAAGCTTCCGTCATTAATTCTATGTTTATGATTAGTGCTTTGGCATTGCCAAAAGTCTATTTGCTTTGTGGTATCTGCTGAAGTACATTTATAAGTTGGTTGATCCGGTAATGTGCCCACTAAATTGTAGTAAGGAGCTACATAATAATTATTGACCTCTCCTACTATAGAATCTAAAGTGTAGGTGTTTATAACCTCCTTTAAAGTGGTCTTGACACTACCATTGTCTTTAAAATAAGTCACTTTCTTTTCCAAACCGTTATCCCATCCAAAATTGGTAAAATTGGGAATAATTAGATCTGCTTGGCCCGTGAGTATTTCACCATGGTAATCCCTATGGATGGTAAACTCATGTTCCTCTCCACCATTTTCAAAGCTATCGCCTCCTTCACTGATGGTGACATATTTGTAATACACATTGGAACTCCCTGAGTTTACGATTGGGAAATTACTGGAAGATCTAAGGACATTGTACTTTTTTTGGTAAAAATTGTAAGTCGGTGATGGACCTATTTCCTGTTTGATGTTTTGGGACACAAAGCCAACCCCTTCTTTCTTTGCATCTCCAGAGGATGTGCTGACACTTTCCTTCTTTCCATAATAATATCTCTTATGACCAGCAAGGTTTCCTGTGGATGTATAGTTTTTCATGGATTTCACCCTATTTCCACCTGTAAGGATATTAGTAAAATTATTCGTGTCCACACTATACTTTAATTGAGCATTGGCATCCACACACCAATCCCCATAAGTATTCCCTTGGATATCGTTTAACAGTTCAAGCTTATACTGATGACTGGCTAAAAGGTCCACCTTGACGCTGAAATTTGTAGAACCATTGCCTTCGGTATAAGTATTCTCATAGACTACGGTACTGGAAGTCAGATCTGTGAGTTTTATTTTTGCGGCTACTTTATGGGATGGATAGTCCTCACAGCCATTGGGCACGTCCACATATTTTTCCACATCAAAGTTAAGCCCTGCTTCAACCGATGGTTGACCACCCAAACTTGGCATTGTAAAGGTATCGTCATCGGTATGGTTCGTAGATATATTCAATGTCACTGTGGTTGTGGAACTTGACGTAGAAGGGCCGTAGTAAGAATTGGACTCATATTCAATTTCAGTGAAGCCCTTGGTTGGATAGGTGACTTTAGTCAACAACCCATACTTGGATTTTGTGGCATCCAAAGTCCTATCGGCAATACTGGAAGAAATATACGGTTCGAAAATATCTGTTGTTCCATCTATCTCTGGTAATAAAGATAGATTATTGTTTCCATTGTAATATCCCCAATAATCTTGTCCATAATTTAATCTTTCTGGTAAACTACTAGGGTTATCATATGTAAACGTATACTTGTTTGTAGCTTCACTTAATTCAACACTTGTCAAGAATATTCGGTCGTTATTGGTCGTCAAATAATTAAAATCGAATTCTTCAATAGTTGTATTTGAAGGATCCTTGATTGTTACTTTATTTACCAACTTATAATTGGAAATGGTTGGATGTCCTGTTGAATTATCAAATACTATTTTTCCATTATTAAAATTACTGTTGATCTCTGTCAATCTTTTGGGATAAATCCTGACATCATTCCTAGTTTTTATAATGCCACTTGCCCCAGGTAAGTTTCCAGGAGGGGATACAGGATGCCCCTCTGGAATTTCATAAGAGTGTGATTCCCCTGTACTATATAGATAATGGTATCCGGAAGCTAAATTTTCGTAAACAAAATTAACAATATCCCCTGCTGGATGTTCGATCTTTGATAGATACCATGCCGTGACATGCTCTACATCGGGACCTGTTGGGGATCCAGATACATAAGAACGACCGATGGAAGTTTCAGTATCCAAAAAGCTATAGACTACACCTTCTGGCGTTGTAATAATAAATCCTGTTCCTAAACTAACTGCACTTGAACTAAACTCTTGATAAGCTTCAACTTTTAAATTAGAATGTGGCAGTGTATAAACTTTTCCTTCTGCATTAATTACTATTTTTCCTGAATAGCCAGGAAAACTATAAGAAAACAAATCACTCTGACCATCTACATCTTCATCATTTCCTAAATCGTATAAATATTGTGCGATATATGGATCTAAGTCTTGTGGAAATGTGGTTGGTGTTCCACTTGTTGAGTCATCCTGTAAATATCCAAAGGAACCTAAATCTGCTTTCATTATTTCATCTATGGGTTCTTCTAAAACATAATTCTCATCCTCTTTTCCTCTTACTATTCTAGAAATTACGCCACCAGAACTTAAGCTCCAACCTAATCCAACATTAGATGTTAATTGGTCTACTTTAATACCGCTTGAACTATAGTTTAAAGAAATTGGTACCGTAATATTTGGTGTGCTAAACGTATAAATAGGAACATTAACATTTGGTGTTCCTGTTAGCAATCCTACAGGGATAAAACCCTGTTTTGTCATCTCATATGCCGTTGGGGATGGCGGGATGATCTTTGGTAGCTCTTGGGCACTTACCTTAAAGCTTAATAAAAAAATAGTTCCATAGAGAAAAATTCTCTGGAGTTTAAATGCTCGTGTTTTCATAGAGTGCTCTATTTAAATAGTTTATAAAAATGTTTGAAGAAGAATGGTACTATTAATCCTATCTTTCAATATCAATTTGAGGAGCTATAAAGTTTAGAAGAAATCTTGAGATTTGAGTGAGGTTTTAACTTAGAAATACTAAGCTATTTTGCTTCTTTTTATAAGGTAGATAATGCTATTTTCAACTAATTAAATAGCTTTTACATTACTTTAAGTAAGGTTATTAGCTTATAAAATGTAAGGCAAATGCTTTTATTCGTAAACTATTAAGCTAACTAAATAATTTAAAAATCATACTTAATAGACGAAAAAACCTTTATTTACAGATATTTACAGACTATTTCGCTTTAATTAATTATATTCCTATATAGAGAAATAAGAAAATATATAATATTTAATACTCGTAACTACAATTATAGCAGAAAGCCTATAATTATAATTATAGGCTTTCTGCTATTTCTATTAATTTTAATTTTTATTATTGAAAAACTACCATATTCAAATTTTCGAATTCGTACAATAAAACATCATAACCCCAAACTGTAGTCGCTGTTGGTTCGCAGTTTTCGTTTTGAATGCATATTAAAAAGTTTTTTAGTGTATTTAGTTTGCTAAAAGCTATTTCTGGCAAACCATGGGCGCCAAATAACCTATAATCATTTCCTAAAATAGAAATAAGGTAGTCAATTGAAGTTTTATACTTATCTACATCCTCATTATCAAATAAAAACAATGAGCCGTTATAGAGATAATCTCCTAAAAATGCTAACTTATTAGTTTTATCTATAATTGCTATAGACTCTTTTGTATGCCCTGGTATATTAACTAATTGTATAATTCTGTTTCCTAAATCAATATCGGTGTTAACAGGTAGCCACTCATCAACTTGTACTTGGGACGGATAATCTCCTGAGAACAACTCTTCGCTAGTAAATGTATATATATCATTTTCGTCAACTCCTTCTCTTAAAAAAGGTATATCTGGAAAACCAACATTGTCAAACTCTGAAATATTCTGGTTATGGTCAAAATGAAAATGTGATAATAAAAGTGTCGTCGGCAGTTGGGTTATTTGATCTATAACTGTCTTAATTTTATAACCATTTACAGGTTGATTTTCTCCTGAACCTGTATCAAACATCAATGCCTTACTGGTTCCAACAAGCAAATAACTAACGTTTCCTTGAGAGCTATTTGGTTCTTCAAAACTATATGTTTCTGCATTTATGTTTTTAACATTATACCAGCTAGAATCTATCGTGATTTTTTTATCTACTTCAGCTTGTTTGTCATCACTAGAGCAAGATATTACTAATAGAATTACAGCACTTATAAACTTAATCATTTTTATTTTCATGTGTTTATATTTATTGTTTTTCTACTGTCACATGCGACATCCATTTAATCATTTCCTTAGGTATCAAAATTATAGTTATGGATGTTTCATATTGCTAATTTAAAAAATTGCTTCGGCATAATCGGAGCTAAATACTCCAAAAAAGCCTAATGCTGTTCTATTTGTTGTTTTGTTTTTAATATTTCCTATTAAATTTACAGGTGGTTTACTAAATATTAAAAAAGCATCAACGGTTTCTGTACTACCAAAATCAACTTGATTGTCATATTGATCAAAAGAGGTTACATAGAATTGATAGGTTAAATAGTTAAGGTTATTTAAACTAATACCAATACCATTGCCTTCTATATATTCGGTTTCAATAAAAGCATTTCCATTGCCATCAAATAGATTATCATTAGATAATTCAAAACGTCTTGCTATACGATTACTACCTTCGTAAAAATTATAATCTACTATATAGAAATTAGATTCTCCTGGAGGGTCACTAAATACTACCTGCGAAAAATTACCTTCTTTTCTAATGTCTATTATTTCAACTGGAGGCTTTAATGTTTCGTGTTCAGATTCATAAGTAGTACCATCTGTTAAAACCACTTCTATCCAATATTTATTCCCTACTATACCTGTAACGGTGTCGTTACTATAATAATCACCTTCGTTTGCGTAAACAAAATCATCTGTAACTAAAGTAATGTTACTATTTACATCTTCAGTATATAAAGATATTGTAGCATCTTCTATAGCATCTACTGTGGTTACATTTACAGGAACTGTACGTTGTACAGTTACTTTTATATAATCTGTGTTATCAATTAAATACCCATAAATAAACACTTGTGGTTCAAACTCTGCTTCTATATCAGCTTCTTTTAAACATCCAGAAAAAAAGAAAAGACAAACTAGAGTAACTATTATATTATATGATTGTTTCATGTGATTAAAATTTAAAGTTGTAGGTTATAAAAGGAACTGGCGCTCCAATTAAATAAAAATTATAATTCTTTAATTTGTTATTCCTAAAGATTGAAAAAGAAGTAAATGCATTTTTTCGTGCATACACATTATACACTCCAAAAGACCAGCTTCCTCGCCATTTTTTATCTAATTTAGGTGTAGGAGTATAAGTAAACGAAACGTCCATTCTATGTGTATCTGGCAATCTATAAGCATTTCTATCGGAATATGTTAAGTAAGGACTACCATCAAATATTAAACGTCCTGTAGCCTCGGTAGTCGGTCTACCAGTTTGGTAAGTAAAAAATACATCCATATTCCATTTTTTATTTAAACTATAGTTTGTTGTTACATTTAAAACATGTGGTCTATCATAATTTGAAGGATAATAATTTCCATCATTTATATTTTCTGTAAGAAATTCACTATTGGTTTTTCGCCTAGTTACAGAATAGGTGTAATTTGCATTTCCTTTTAGTTTTCCAATATTTTTGTAAACGCTAAATTCAGCCCCGTAAGAATACCCTTCAGCAGGTAACAATTGTGTCTCGACATACTTATTTATAAATAAATCTGCGCCATTTTTATACTCTATAATATTTTTAAAAGTTTTATAGTAACCTTCCACATTAAAATTATAGTCGTTGTTTGGAGTATCATAAGCATATCCAGCAGATATTTGATGTACTTCTAAGGGCTTTATATGTTCCCCAGATATTTTCCACACATCAAAAGGAAAAGAAGCTGTGGTATTTGATAAATAATGTATGTATTGAAACATTTTATTATAACCCAGTTTTATTGCAGCATTATCTTTTAGGTTATATTTTAAAGAAATACGAGGTTCAAATCCTTCGTAGCTTTTAATAAGTTCTCCTTTGTCATACATTTTAGTATTAATAACAGAATTAGGATTTTTAGGAAAGTTAGGATTATAGCTATACACACTATTTGCTCCAAAATTACCAAACCAAGAATATCTCAAGCCTGCATTTAATGAAAACCTATTTTTCTTCATTTCATATTCTATATATGGAGCCAGCTCTAATCCTCTTTCTGCCTCAATATTTACTGTATTGATTCCTTCATCTTCACTTGTAATTTTAGCAGGTATAAATTTGTATAAAGTAGTGTTCGCTCCAAACCTCATTTTTACATTAGGATTTATATAATATGTGAAATCTGGTTTTAATAGAATGTTATCTATAGAAGATCTCCATTTTATACTATAGAAAGAGTCCAACGGTCCTCCATCACTACTTTCTAAATTGTAATTATATCTACCATAAACTGCTGAAAGATTCATAAACAACTTATTAGAAAATATATGATTCCATCGTAAAGTAGCTGTGGCGTTATTCCATTTCACATCAGTTGTTTCGGTAGATTTTTCACCTGTTTCGCTATCATCCTCATCAATTCCAAATT